>JBBSBP010000027.1:0-55525 GCA_038251165.1 Bacteroidales bacterium
AACGGGAAGCAGGAGTAGTTCCGGTAATGGTTGGACTGGCATTTACGGTCACTGTTTGTGTTACTGAGTTAGTACAAAGTACGACAGCTCCGCCTGTGGTATAGGTGATTAATGCTGTGCCTGCCGATACTCCGGTTACCAAACCTGTTGAAGCATTTACTATCGCCACACCTGGAGAACCGCTTGTCCAGATTCCTCCACTTGTTGCATCTGCCAATTGGGTGGTTGAACCAACACATACGCTAAATGTTCCGGTAATTGCAGCCGGGGCTGGTGGTAGCGCATTAATTGTGATTGTTCTTGTTGCACTTATTGGCGGTGTGCTATTGGTGGTCAATTTTAAACTAACTGTTCCTGAATAGTTTGCCGCTGGCGTATAGGTAACAGCTGCAGGCGTAGCTGTTTGTGCAGTAGTACTCAATGTGCCTCCTCCCGAGGTAATTGACCACGCCCCAGATGTGGCTGAACCACCCACACTTGCACCACTTAATGTGATTGCGGAAGGGTTGGCTGATTGACAAACCTGATCGGGACCACCAGGCTTAACTGTGGCTAAAGCAGGATCAGAAGCAGTTGTCCCACATATCACAACCGTATTATGAATTGCAAAAGAAACCGTCCCGGCAATACTGCCGGAAGGGGAATAAGGATAGATTCTCATCGAAAAGGACTGACCGTTTGGAACCTGGACCCCGCCACTAATGTTCGCTGTAAATGATGATAAGGATGTATTTAAATAACTTAATGTACTCCCTAGTTGAGTCCAGTTAGTTCCATCAACAGAATAAAATACCTGAGATTTCAGGATGTTGAAATTGGCAGCTTGAGGATTATCACCATAATTGAATGAAACATTGGTAACATTTAAACTATTTCCGGATATTGGAGCAACTTTGAATTCGATGTAACGACTGTTATCTATATTCCCAGGCAACCAACCGCCCATTACGCCTAGTTTTTGGCCATTGGCAATATAAGGTGAGAAAACTGACATAGCCGGAGCAGATCCTCCTGAAATTATTTCAGGTTGTCCCGATATGTTTCCAGATGTTGAAGTTACTGCCGTTGAGGCCAATAAATCCCATGTAATGCATGAATTGCCCTGAACTGTATTTAAAGTAAAATTGGCAACCAGGGTTCTGTTACCGGTAATTGAAAATGTATATGCCGAACTTGATGAAACTACTGTTCCGTTTTCCGACCAATTGGTAAAAGTATATCCATTGTTGGCAGTGGCAGTAACTGTTACGCTACTTCCTGAATTGAATGTACCATCTCCACTTGTTGTACCTCCAATGGCCGGGTTACTGCTTGTGATCACAGTGTATTGAGGTAATGAATTTGCATAACGAACCACTGCAAAATCAGCATCGTTACTCCCAACAAATGAATCTCCGGCAACAACGATTTTTCCATCAGACTGAATGGCTAAACTAATTCCATCACAACCACTTGTTCCGGTGGATGTTGTTACTTTTCCGTCAGTATCGAAAGTAGTATCCAATGATCCATTGGTATTATAACGAACGACGGCAATGTTATTTAACCCCATCGAAGCAAAACCAGCCACAAGGATTTTACCATCTGACTGAATGGCAATATCATAGGTCCAATCAGTGCCAGTGCCAATCGCGGTTGTTAGTTTCCCAACCGAATTAAAACCTGTGTCCAATGATCCATCGGTATTGTAGCGGACTAGTGCAAAATCATCTGTATTTCCAATACGGGCATATCCTGCGGCAATTATTTTTCCATCAGCTTGAATAGCAACACTGTTGGCTACATCGCTTGCTGAACCAATAGAAGTGGTAACTTTTCCATCACCATCAAAGGAATTGTCTAAACTGCCATTGCTGTTGAATCGAGCTACTGCAAAATCCTTGTTAATACCGGCATATCCAGCGAGAACAATTTTACCATCTGATTGGAGAGCAACGCTGTTTGCAGAAGCTTGCACTAAACCAAAATTGGTCGTTGCAATTCCGTCCGAATCAAATGTGTTGTCCAATGTACCAATACTGTTATAGCGGACTACAGCAAATTCATAATTACTACCAATTCTTGTATATCCTGCAACAACAATTTTCCCATCGGATTGGATGGCTATGCCATAGCTGGTATCATCATAAGTTGCGTTGATCACAGTTATCACTTTTCCACCTGTGCCAAACGTTGCATCAAGCGTCCCATCAGTGTTATATCGCACAACCGCAATATCATTGTTGTTCCCGTTGGAACTAACTCCCGAAACAACGATTTTTCCGTCAGATTGGATACCCACACTGTATCCGGCATCGTTGTGTGTCCCGATTGCAGTGGTCACTTTGCCACCAGTGCCAAATCCGGTATCAAGGATTCCGTTGCTGTTGTAACGAACTACTGCAAAATCAGTTTTAGTTCCACTGGAAGTTGATCCTGCAACAACAATTTTCCCATCGGATTGGATGGCGACGCTTTTCCCAAAATCGTAACCTGAACCGAACGAAGTTGTTGCTATTCCTGTTGTGTTAAATGTAAGGTCCAGAACTCCATCCTGAGCGAATAAATAGGATGAACTAAGGAAAGAAAGAACAAAAATAAGCACGATTAATTTCAGGTTATTCATCTTGATATGTTTTTGAAGGTTTTTGAAAATTTCTGCATTTCCCATTCTATATAGTCTATTCATAACAACCAGGTTTTATTTAATTATTTCGCCATTTCTGATCTGAATTGAACTTTTATTTTTCAGCTTTTTCAGAGCCGATCGCAAGGTTTCTATTTTATCTTTGGAGACGTTCGGATCGTTTTCCAGATCTGCAATCGCTTCTTCAATGGAGTTGTATTCCTTTACATTGGATTCATCGGTTTCCTTCTTAATAATTATAAGAGGCGCAGACTTTGGCGGTTTTTTCGTAAAAAATCCCATGAGTTATAAGATTTCAAGGTGATTTGTCAAAATATTGTTCTAATCTAAATACAAAGCTTTGGCACTGCAATACCAAACAAGCCTGCGGTAGTTATGAATAAACGAACGGTAGGTATTGGTCATTTAACGGTAATTGAACCCTGAAAATCGTATTCCCCGATTGAAATTCTGTAGAGTTGCGGGGGGAGGGAAATAATTACTTCTGTACCGTGGGAGTTGTTGTTGCGGCTGTTCAGGTCCTCAAACATTATGGGCTGCGGAAGTTGCATCTTTGCGCTCAGCAACCGGAGTCGTTCTTCAATTATTTGTATCCCTTTTGAAATGTGATCATCTTTCTTATGCTTCTTTGCTTCCTGAATTCCGATTCCATTATCTGTAACCCTGATAATCAATGATCTGGAAATAACCGAATCAATATCCACATCTTCAAAAGTAAATGAAACAGTCAGAAGACCTTTATGGCCTGAATTGATAATCCCGTGCCATAAGGAATTTTCGACAAACGGCTGGATGATCATATTTGGGATCATGACTGAACCGGGGTCAACGTCTGTTCCGGTAATTATCTCGTAAGCAAAACTTTCCTGAAACCTTAACTTTTCGAGATCAAGATAAAGTTTTAGCCGGGAAATTTCTTCTGATAAAAGTATGAATCCGCTTCCCGCGGTGTCCAAATTTTTCCTCATCAACTTGGCCATCATGGCAATGTAATTGTTTGCCTCTTCATATTGTCGGCTGTTGACCAGGTATTGAACTGAATTAAGCGCATTGGAAATAAAATGAGGATTCATCATCGCTGATAATGCCTTGTGCTTTAGTTCGTTGATGCGTTCCGAAATCTCTAATTCTTGCATGTTCTTTTTGTTATTTACCCATAGGCGCCATTTAGCAGTGAAGTGAGCAGCTATTAGAAAGAGGGATAAAAGAAGTAACTTAAACCAAATGGTTTCGACAAATGCCGGCAGAATGCTAAAAGTAAGTAAATAAGGTTTGCACCAGTCGGTATTTTGAGCTTTAGCCATTATCTGAAGCTTATAGGTTCCATTTTCCAAGCTTATAAAATTCAGGAAATCATAATCTGTTGACAACCACTCATCGTTTAACCGGTATTTATATTTTACAGAACCCGGAGAGGAAAAGTTAACAGCTTTAAAGTTGATGGTAATATCGTGTTGTTCAGGCTTAAACACTAAATTAGCAAAGCTTTTGTACACCGAATCACCAGCCATAATGTTGTTAAGTGTAACACTTGGTGCAGAAGGATGATAACCGTCGAACATATTTATATTGAGGAAAGAAATTCCGTTACTCGTGCCGACATAAAGCATATTTATTTTACTGTCGTAATATAGCGAAAGAACTTCATCCGATGGAAGACCTGTCTGGCTGTTCAGATATTTGACTGAACTGCCATCGATCAAATAAAGTCCTTTCATGTTTCCAACCCAGATTCGGTTCTTATTGTCTGAAATGATTGAAGTTGAGGATGATAAATCGTAGTCAGCAATATTTGTATAGGTTTTTACCGAGTCATTAATCAGGTTATAACTGGCAATCCCTTTTTCACCCGCGAACCAAACCGTATTTTTTTTGTCCTGAAAGATTGAATTTATCCTTGAGTTCAGAACCGGATTGCCAGGAAAGAAAGATTTCTGCCATCCTGTTTTTCCCTGTTTATCAGTCGGGTTGGATAATTTACATAAACCCATACTCGTTCCTATCCAGAGGTTTCTTTGTGTGTCTTCAAAAATTTCGTTTACACGGTTTATTTTAGCGCTGTCTCCAAAAATAAAGAACAGGGACGATCTCTCTATTTTAGCATTTAATTCTTTGAGAGCAATGATGAAATTTCCACTAGTTCCGAACAGATTGAGCCCGTTTACGGTCTTGCAGAATGACTGCCTGTCGAACATATTCAGTTCCATTCCCTTGTATGAAATTTTTTTTATTTCATTTCCGCCAAACGAGCCGCAGATATAAAAATCACCATTAATATTTTTTATTTTATGGATATATTCCGTCAACGTTTTTTCAGAATTGCTTTTGATTTGGTCGAACCTTCCGTTTTCAAGGATGTTCACTCCATTAAAAGTACCAATCATTAATTTACCCGATTTTTCTTTCGAAATGGAATAAACACTGTTATTGCTCATTCCATCAATTTCATTATAACTTTTCAGATAAAGATTATTCAGGCAATAGACACCTTTCCCGTACGTACTGATCCATATATTCCCCTCATTATCTTCAAGATAATTATTTACAAGGGTATTCTGCAATCCCATTTTACTTCCAATATCAACGATATTATCCGAACCTGCCTGAATAAAAAAGAAACCCCGGTTCATGACCGAGAACCAAAGGTTATTGTTTTTATCCTTTAAGATGGCCATTACATCATTGTTAAAGGCGTATGAATTGGTTTTATATCTTTTGTGTACAGTGTTGTTTTTTACCAGGTAGATCATCCCTTTTGTACCGATATAGTAACCGCCGTCACCACTTTCAGTCAAACAATATACAGCAGTATCAGGTAAGCCGTTAATGTGCAATTTGGTAAGTGCATCATCTTTTAAATTAAATAGCCCGTTTGTAGTCAAAACGATAATTTTGCCATCCGATAACTTTTCTATTTTAAGAAGATTTGGGAGAGGCATGGAGATACTATAGTTAGGCCGGCCGGCCGGTATTCTTTCATGTATTACATTGATATTCGCCGCTCTGTTATAGGCGTATAATTTTTGCTGATCTTTTTCTGAGGAGATAAATAATAAATAGGATATTGTAAATTGTTTACCTTTAATCTTACTGAAATAGTTTTCAATCTTTCCGTTTTTCAGGATATTGATACCTTTTTCATAATTGCCAAAATACAGTTCACCCTCATTTCCTTCCGCAATGGAAATTATTGAATTTGAATTAAGGCCGTCAATTGTTCTGAAAGTTGTAAAACGTTTCCCGTCAAACTTGCTTACTCCGTTTATTGTTGCGAACCAGATAAAACCATCCCGATCCTGAATAATCTGATAATCCGTTGAGGAAGCCAGTCCGTCGGTTGTCGTATAATGATAATAGGAAGGTGTCTGCGCAAAAAGAGAGGCATATGGGAAGAAGACGAGGATAGCAAGTATTCTGAATTTTATGGACATGATCAAACTGTCTTGAGTGCTGCCTTTATCTTTTGAGTAAAATCCGGAACTTTCCTGCGTGATATTTCAATTTTGCTTCCGTCGATCATGGTAACATAGTTTCCACTGATGTTCGAATAGACTTTAATGTGCTTCAGATTAATAAGGTGCGATTTGTGAATTCTCAAAAATGTTTCTTTCGGCAGCGTGTTCTCGAAATCTTTTAATGTGCGGGAAACTATTCTATTCTTCATGTCTTTAATGATTAAGGTAGTATAACATCCATCCGCTTCAAGACGAATTATATCATCAATAAAAAGTACATTAAATCCATGTGAGGCAGGAATAATCATTTTATCAATATCACAGGCAGGTTCGGTTTTTATCGTTTTATGGTGAATTGATAAAAGTTTTTTGACAGTTAGTTTAAGCTCTTTAATATTTATTGGCTTAAGTATATAATCTACAGCTCCTGCTTTCACGGCATTAATCCCAAATTCCTCATGAGCGCTGACAAAGACAACCATAAAATTTCGATCTTCGTATTCTTCAAGGAAATCAAACCCGTCGAGCACCGGCATATTTATATCGAGAAATACAGTATCTGGTTGATGAACACTTACAAGTTCCATTGCATGGACGACAGAGTCAGCCAATCCAAGAATTTCAATTTCCGGACAATAAGTTTCAATGATTTTCCTGAGATTTTCCCTTCCATGAAGTTCATCATCCACAATTATTGCAGTTAATCTGGTCATTGCCCCTGGTGAAGTCATAATTCAATCGGTTTAATGTTATCAAAAAAAACAGGATTCTAAATATAATCAAATACCTTTCCCGAATTGGAATGCAAAAAAATATATACAGGTCTTAATCTGATTTTATTCTTTTTTTCTGATTACCAATTCCTTTTGCTCACGTGGAAACTGGCTTTAATACGCTTCACTTAAATTATAATCAGATGGTTGTTTATGATGATGAACTGCGTTAATGAATAATCATTCAGTGTGTTACTGAGCTGCCTGTTCTGAATTAACAATCTGATCAGGGTACAAAAAAACTCATTTGCAGCGCGCAATTTTTTAAATGAAAATAGTTGATGTACGAAAAGAAATCATCAAACTATTTACCGGGGCAGTCCAATTTTTTTTTATTGGACAAAATGTGTCGCATAACAGGTGTTTGCTGTATTTTCCTGCTCTAAACCCATAGTTTATCTCTTCTTACTTATTTAACTTTAGCGCAAATGAAAGGTTCCAACGACCTCTTCCCGTTTTGGAATCTTTAGTACTGACGAAATGATCCTGCTGCTTCTGCGGCGCTTCTCATATGAAATGTTCAATCTGTTTTTTTTTAAGTTTTTATCATTCATAACAATATATTTCCGCACGTATTTAGTTTCGAAATAGGAATTTGTATCCTGAATGAAATACGGAAATTCACCATCTAAAAACCCCAATTACCTATGAATCCTGTTTCTGATCTTATCAAAAATCTGGCAGACCAACATGGCCGAAACAGATACAATTTGCTTCCTATTCTTCAGGGAGTTGTTGAGCAGGAAAAATACCTGTCAGAATATTCAATGCTTGAAATTGCCCGCGAACTTGATCTGCCGGCATCGGAAGTTTATGGTACAGCAACGTTTTATTCGTTTCTGGAATACAAAAAAATGGGCAAATACATTATTCGGATCTGCAAAACCATTACCTGTTCGATGAAAGGTAAAAATCAGATTTTGATGGCGATTGAAGATATGCTCAAAATTGATGTCGGGGGAACTACTCCTGACGGAACGTTTTCCTTACTCCAGACCAATTGTCTCGGATTTTGCCACAAAGCGCCGGCCATGTTGGTGAATAACGAGGTTTATACCGATCTGACTCCTGAAAGTGTGCGTGAAATTTTAAGTACTTACCTGAAAAAATAAAAAGAAGGAGGCATTTATGACTATCAGTTACCAGTTAAAACGAGCCGATTTCATTTTTAAAAATGAAAACGATTGGGAAGAAGTGTTAAGTAAAAGCATCAGCAGGACTCCCAAGGAATTGATTAATGAGCTGATCAGCTCGGAGTTGAAGGGCAGGGGTGGAGCCGGTTTTCCTACAGGTCTGAAATGGAAACTTACTGCCGAAGCTGTTGACGCGACAAAATATGTTATCTGCAATGCCGATGAAGGCGAACCAGGAACTTTTAAAGACAGGGAAATCTTGTCGATGGTGCCGTTTAAAGTGCTTACCGCAATGGCTGTTTGCGGGTATGTTATTGGAGCCAGGGAAGGTTATATCTACCTGCGTGGAGAATACTTCTTTTTGCAGCCTGAACTGAATAAAGCCATCAGTGAGTTCGAATATTACTGCAAAGAAATCAACCTGGATTTTACCATCCGGATATTTATGGGCAGTGGGGCTTACATCTGCGGTGAAGAAACAGCCCTGATTGAGTCGATGGAAGGCAGACGCGGTGAACCAAGGAATAAACCTCCTTTTCCTTCTGATCTGGGTTACATGGACAAACCAACTGTAATTAACAATGTGGAAACACTTGCTCATACGTACACCATTTTTAGATATGGAGCCAAGCGCTTCTACGATTTGGGTGTTCAGTATTCGCGTGGTTCCAAACTGTTTTCTGTTTCAGGAGATACTCCAAAACCTGGAATATACGAACTTGAACTTGGGATGAGCCTCTCCGATTTTGTCGACGAGTTTGGGGATGGCGATACCAAAGCTGTTCAGGTGGGTGGTGCATCCGGTTTTTTGGTTCCACGCAAGAGGTTCAGCGAAACCGCCATAGGATTCCAGGGGAAACTCACCGGGATTTCTTTGCCAACCGGTGGATCCATGATGCTGTTCAATAGTTCGCGTTCCATGTTCAATGTACTCGACAATTACCTGGAATTTTTCCGGGAGGAATCCTGTGGACAGTGTACACCATGCCGTGTTGGTTGCCAGCAATTGCTCAAAGGAATCAAAGCCGTTAAGCGTGGTGAGAAAAATGCCAAATACCTCGATAAATTACTGAGTCTGACCGAAACCATGAAGTTAACTGCCAAATGTGGCCTGGGTCAGTCAGTAGCCAATTCATTTTCCTCGATTGTTGAAAATTTCAGGGAAGAAATGATATACTAACTCTGCAAAATTAATTTGATCATGACAAAAAAAATCAAAGTAAGTATCAACGGAATTTTTGTTGAAGTAGAACGGGGAACAACGATTCTGGATGCAGCCCGTCAGGCAGGAGTTATCATTCCTACCCTGTGTTATCATAAAGACCTCTGCATTGCCGGAAACTGCCGGGTTTGTGTGGTTGAGATTGCCGGACAAAAACGTTTGGCAGCTGCCTGTGCCACCCCCTGTGAGGAAGAGATGGAAGTCTATACCAATTCCCTGAATGTCCATAAATCCCGAAAGCATATCATCGAACTTTTGTTGTCGGAGCATAATGCCGACTGCACCAGTTGTTATAAAAACGGGAATTGTGAACTTCAGGAGCTGGCTTCCGAATATAAAATTTTAAAACAGGATTTTATCCGTTTGGTTCCATTTAAAAATTATACGATCGATAAATATTCGCCTTCGATCGTCAAAGACGACAGCAAATGTATCCGCTGTCAGCGCTGTGTTCGGACCTGTGCCGAATTGCAGGGAATTAATGCATTGACGGTTGCCTACAAAGGCGATCGGATGAAAATTACGACCTTTTTTGAGAAACCGATCAATGATGTGGTTTGCTCCACCTGCGGTCAATGCATCAATCATTGTCCGACCGGAGCGCTGGTCGAAAAAAATTACATCGAAAAAGTCTGGGATGCCATATCGGATAAAACCAAACATGTGATTGTACAGACAGCGCCTGCAGTGCGGATCGGACTGGGCGAAGAACTTGGTTACGAAACGGGCACACGGGTTACCGGGAAAATGGTGGCAGCTTTAAAACGATTGGGTTTCGATGCGGTGATGGATACTGATTTTACGGCCGATCTGACGATCATGGAAGAAGGTACTGAATTGCTTACCCGGCTGAAACGTGTTTTGGTTGATCATGATACGGAGGTGAAACTTCCAATGGCTACATCTTGTTCACCAGGCTGGATTAAGTATATCGAACATATCTTTCCCGATTTTCTTGATCATCTTTCAACCTGTAAGTCACCGCAACAAATGTTCGGTGCACTGGCTAAAACATATTATGCCAAAGCCAGGAATCTTAATCCTGAAAATATTGTTTCGGTTTCGATTATGCCCTGTACCGCCAAAAAGTTTGAAGCTGCCAGGCCCGAAATGCACGACAGTGGCTACCGTGATGTGGATTATGTGTTGACCACCCGCGAACTGGCCATCATGATCAAACAGGCAGGAATCGATTTTATGAAGCTGGAAGATGTGCATTTCGACCGGTTAATGGGTGAATCGACTGGGGCAGGTGTTATTTTTGGCGCTACAGGCGGAGTTATGGAAGCTGCATTGCGCACGGTATACGAACTGGTTACCGGTCGTGAAGTTCCATTCGAAAACCTGGATATTATTCCGGTGCGCGGAATGGAAGGGGTGAGGGAGGCTACCGTGAAAATTGAAAATCCTTTAAAACAATGGAGTTTCCTGGATGGAATTGAACTCAAATGTGCTGTTGCCCATGGCCTTGTGAATGCCAAAAAATTAATGGAATCTATCCTTTCCGGCCAGGCAGATTATCATTTTATCGAGATTATGGCTTGTCCCGGCGGTTGTTTGGGAGGTGGCGGTCAGCCAATTCCAACGAGTCCGGAAATTCGCCGCAAACGTGCTGAAGCCATTTATGCTGAAGATGCCGGAATGCCTATCCGGAAATCGCATCAAAATCCGGAAATCATCAAGATTTACAAGGATTTTCTGATCAAACCGCTGGGAGAAAAGTCTCATCAGTTATTGCATACACATTATACCCCCCGGGAAAGATATTAAATTAAATAGGCTGTCTCAAAAGACAAATTAATCGATGAACCTGTCACCCCGTCCGTCAGATGACGGATCGGGGTCTGATATTCAGTGCGATGGGATCCTGAAACAAGTTCAGGATGACTTGGTCAATGTCTTTTGGGACAGCCACTTCCTATTTTTGAGTCGTGGAATATATGACATCATTTCAAAGTCCCATTGGCTTCCTGATTTTAAAATCGGATGGCCAGTCGATCCATGAGATATCCTTTTCAGAAAAAGATACCCTGGACCAAAACGCTTGTGAGGTGCTGGATAGATGCAATGCACAACTCGCGAATTATTTCTCCGGAAAAAAAGCAGTTTTTGATGTTCCTCTAAGACCTGAGGGAACTGAATTCCAAGAACGGGTATGGACTGAATTACTGCAGATTCCTTACGGTGAAACCATAACTTACCAGGAATTAGCGTTCAGACTCGGAGATCCAAAAGCTGTCAGGGCGGTAGGAACAGCGAACGGGCGAAATCCAATCGCGATACTGATTCCCTGCCACCGGGTGATTGGCGCCGGCAATAAACTCTCCGGTTATGCCGGAGGAATCTGGCGGAAACAATGGTTGCTGGCTCACGAGATTTTACACAATCCTTCCAAACGAACACTTTTTTAACATAAATTCAATGAATAATCATCTGATTTTCGAGGCATGTGTTGAATCGCTGGAGGAGGCACTTGCAGCGGAACAGCAAGGAGCTCACCGAATCGAATTGTGTTCTGCACTTGATCAGGATGGATTGAGTCCATCCGAAGAAATAACCAGACAATGCCTTCAGCATTTGTCAATTCCGGTTATGGCCATGGTGCGTCCACGTGGGGGTGATTTTGTTTATTCCGAAGACGAGATACGGCAAATGGAACTTGAGATTGACTTTTTAAAAGAGGTCGGAATTGCCGGAGTTGTTTTTGGACTTCTGACCAACCAGCATTTTATCGATGCAGTCAATGTTGAACGGTTGGTTCGCAGGGCTTTGCCACTTGAAATTACTTTTCACAAGGCCATCGATTATTCATTCGATGTTTTTAAATCATTCCAGGAATTAAACTCGATGGATGGCATTACCCGCGTGTTAACTTCAGGAGGAAGGGATACCGCCTGGCATGGCCGGTTGGTCATTAAGGGAATGCAGGAACTTCCGGAACGAAGTATTAAGCTGATTGCTGCCGGAAAAGTGAATCCGGAGAATCGCGCTCAGATTGCTGAGTTCACCGGGGTATCCGAATTACATGGAAAACGGATTGTGTGAGGTATTTAAAAAGACCTGCCCGGAACTTAAATCCGGCAGGTCTTTTTTTATGAAAAGTCAATTGACTTTTTGGTTGAATTAATTTTGGCTAAAGATCTTCTCCGTATGAAAATCCTTCACGCATAGGTTCTTTGATGTATGCATCCAGTTCGGGATGATTGGTTACTTTCATATTTGCAGCATCATACTCAATGCGGGTATTAAACCGCTGGGCCAATACACCGGTAAGCGACATCTCTACCAGTTTTGTGGCATAATCGAAATTCGACCCGCATACGGTTCCGTTTTTAATCGCTTCAACCCATTCACGTTGTGGATTTTCTTCAAATACCCTTGGAATAGTCTGAGCCGGCAGGTTATTCTGGAAAGCCTTCCACTCTTCGTCAGGCATTAATAACCTGGGTTGGTTCGGCCTTCCACCCGTCATCAGGCATTGTTTGTCACCAACCATGATCATTCCGCTTCCGGGCAATTTTTCCAGATTCCATTCCGGCCGGTTTTCAGGTTTAAGACCTCCTTCATGCCAACGCATGGTTACCGGAGTTTTGTTGCCTCGTGTTGGGAAATCCCAGCGAATAATGGCCTGATCGGAAACAAAACCAGGATCAGGTACAGGTGTTTTAAATTCTGCCTCAACCACATCCGGCATGCCCAGATCAAGCGACCAGAAGGGAGCATCGAGTGTGTGGCAGCACCAGTCGCCCAGTTCGCCATTTCCAAAATCGAACCAGCTGCGCCAGGTTTTAGGTGCATACACTCCATTGTATGGACGGCTGG
Source organism: Bacteroidales bacterium (assembly GCA_038251165.1). Classification (GTDB taxonomy): domain Bacteria; phylum Bacteroidota; class Bacteroidia; order Bacteroidales; family Prolixibacteraceae; genus Aquipluma. The sequence continues at coordinate 13,032 of JBBSBP010000027.1, forward strand.
CTGCAGGTCCGAGCCACAAATCCCAGTCAAAATATTCGGGAATTGGCTGCTCTGCCGGTGGAAAACTATCCGGTTTGACAAAATATTTTCCGGGACCAAAAGTCGGTCCGTCGAACCATGCAATCACTTCGGTAACATTGCCCAGTAAACCTGCTTCATACCATTCTTTTATCAGCCGGATACCATTGGTGGCATGTCCCTGGTTGGCCATTTGTGTAATTACACCATATTTTTTTGCGGCTTTCTGGAGCGTACGCAGTTGCCAGATATTGTGAGCCAGCGGTTTTTCCACAATGACATGCTTGCCCAATTCCATCGCCGCCATGGCTGCCGGGAAATGCGTATGATCGGGAGTACAGATCATTACGGCATCAATCTCCTTGTGCATCTGATCAAACATGACCCGGTAGTCCTTAAAGCGCTTTGCATTTGGCATTGTTTTATACGCATCAGCTGCCCGGTTATCATCAACATCACAGAGAGCAACAATATTCTCGTTCCATTTGGGATCTTTCTGGTTGATCAGTTTACTCCAGTTCGACTTGCCCTGTCCACCAACACCAATAACCGCGATATTCAAACGACCGGATGGTGAACAGCTCATAAGATTTGGGATGAAAATTGCACCGGCGGTAAGTACGGATGCCGATTTAAGAAAATTTCTTCTTGTTGGGTTCATAGTTGATTTATGCTAAGTGAATTTTAAAGACACTAAAAATAGAAAAACTAATTTACAATGCCGGTATGGAAGCCCGAATAAATTGGAAGGAGTAAAAAACAAAATTTAAATGCGTTTGATGTAATGTTTTGAATCGCCCCATTCGTCATACCCAATTTCACAGCCGGCCAGTCTGATCCGGGCTTCCAGACAGTTTCTGCATAAGGTTGCATCTTCATCCAGGCAAGGTTTGTCTTCATAAAGCTGGTACTCTTTCCGGTAATTGCAGGGTGTCAGGTTTGGCATCAGGATGTTGGCGCCTACAGCCAATGCCTTTTCGCGGCCCGCAGGATCAATGGCCTGTAATGCTGTGGCTGCGGCGATGTTGATATCGGGCATTAACAAACGCAAGGTGGCTACCATTTTCAGAGCCAGGTCGAAACGTTCCGGTTTGGTTTTTAATCTGTTCCTGAATTCGTAGAGTGGAGTGTCTTCGTGTTCAAGGTATGGACCCATACCAACCATATCAACATCGATCTGCTTTAAAAAGAGCAGATCATCAGCCAGATCTTCCAAAGTCTGAAAAGGCAATCCGATCATAACACCTGTTCCGACCTGGTAACCAGAGGCCTTCAAATCTTTTAATGCCTGAAGACGGCGTTCATAGCTATGGAAATCATTTTCAGGATGAATTTGCCGGTACAAGTTGGGATTGGAACTTTCGATACGAAGCAAATAGCGGTGTGCCCCACTTTCGCGCCATTGCCGGTAAGTTTCGATAGATTGTTCGCCGCACGAAATCGTAATTCCCAGTTCGTTGTCCGATAATTCCTTTATCTTCCGGATTAGTATATCCACTCGCCTGATGAATGCCGGTGAAGAGATTTCACCTGACTGGAGTACCACTGAACCGAATCGGTTCTCCCAGGCAAAACGGCTTGCTTCCAGAATTTCGTCGTCTGTGGCTTCATAGCGATTCACCTTTTTATTACTTTTTCGGATTCCGCAATACAGGCAATCTTTGGCACAATGGTTCGAGAATTCAACCAGTCCCCGAAAATAAACCCGATTCCCGACTAGCTGCATCCTTTGCGCCTGGGCCTGAAGAAAAAGTTGCTGACGATCTCCTCCTTCAGCGCTTAAAAGTCTTACCAGTTCTTCACGGGTAAATTCCGTATTTAGCAATATTTCCTGAAAGGTTTTCATACTGTTGCGAAGATACGAATTTTGGAAAGTCTGCTGATTCTTTTCAATCAATTCGCAGCATCTAATGACCAACATTTAAAATCGAATAAACTTTCATTCAATTTACTTGTTGAAAAATTGTCTATGTGATGAAAATGAAAACTTTCTGAAAGCGTTCCTGACTAAATCAAAATTTAAAATATGACCTAAACAATAGATATGCAAGTATATACAGATCGTTACAATTTAGCTAAGATGTCACCTGATGAATATAAAGCATGGGTTAAAAAATATGCTGAAAAGGATGATGTTGAAGGAACAGGAGAAGATCCAAATCAATGACAATCACAAATTTTCAAAATAATAAATACAGTTAGAAAATACTAACTATATTTACCCCATGGAAAAACTGGTTAAAATAATCGCAAAGCTATCACGCGTTATCGGGCAGATGGAAGAAGCATCGAAAGAACAGTTCAATTTTAATGAACTGACCCTGACCCAAATGAACTACCTGGAAACCATCAGCCAACTTCATAATCCGAACATGACTGAATTGGCTGGTGAAATGAATTTAACAAAGCCAACAGTTAAAGTCGCCATTGACAAGCTGATAGAAAAAGATTATATCTACCGTATAAAATCCGATGAAGACCGTCGCAGTGCACATCTGCATCTGACAGAGAAAGGTAAGCTGATCAACGAGATGCACGACTTTGCCCATAAGAGGATGGCTGAAATAATCGGCAGAAATCTGAAGGAAACCGAAATTAGAGAACTCGAAAATTTATTGGAAAAGGCTTTGAAAAAGCAATAAAAAATTTACCTTATTAGTTAGTATAATCTAATTAATATCCTAAAATTACACCTATGAGTATCGATTTAAAATCAGAAAAATACCAGGGATTAAAACAAAAGCAGGTCGCTGAAAAGTTACGTACCGGGGGATTCAATGAACTGCCTTCGTCGAAACCGAAAAACTTCTTTGCCCTCGCCTGGGGGGTTGTTAAAGAACCCATGTTCTTACTCCTGGTGGCCTGTGGATCATTGTACCTGATATTAGGTGATATTCAGGAAGGACTGATGTTGCTTGGTTTTGTATTCGTGATCATGGGAATCGAATTTTACCAGGAAAAGAAAACTGAAAAAGCGCTGGATGCCCTGAAAGACCTGGCTAGTCCGCGTGCTTTAGTGATACGTGAAGGTGTGGAAAAACGAATCGCCGGGCGTGATGTGGTTACCGATGATCTTGTTATTCTGCAAGAAGGCGATCGTGTTCCCGCTGATGCAACAGTTTTGTATTCGGTCAACTTATCGGCTGACGAATCGCTGCTGACCGGCGAGTCGGTTCCGGTGAGTAAATCGGAATGGAATGGAAAGGACAAAAATATTCAACCGGGAGGAGACGATCTGCCTTTTGTGTATTCCGGATCAATGATTGTGCAGGGTAACGGTATCGTAAAAGTGAGCGCCATTGGTCAGAATACTGAAATCGGGAAAATCGGGAAAGCGCTGGAATCGGTGAAGGAAGAACCTACCAAGCTAAAAACAGAGATGAGTTCGCTGGTCAAAAAGCTGGCAATCATTGGAATCTCGCTTTGTGTACTGGTTATCCTGGTATATACTTATACCCGGGGCGATTTGCTGAAGGGTTTCCTTGCCGGGATTACCCTGGCAATGGCTATGTTGCCTGAAGAATTTCCGGTTGTACTGACCGTTTTTATGGCTCTGGGTGCCTGGCGGATGTCGAAAAAAAATGTATTGACGCGGAAGCCTTCAGCTGTTGAAACATTAGGTTCTGCAACGGTATTGTGTACCGACAAGACTGGCACACTGACCCAGAATAAAATGACCGTAACCCGACTTTTTAACGGGAAAAGTTTTCATACAGTAAGCAAAACGATAGGGTTTCCGGAGGAATTTCATGAAATTATCGAATATGGAATTTTATCGAGCCAGATCAATCCATTCGACCCGATGGAAAGAGCCATCACCAACATGGGCGATGCCTATTTGCAGGATACAGAGCACATTCATACCGACTGGAAGATGGTAAAGGAATATCCGCTGTCGAAAGATTTACTGGCCATGTCGCGGGTTTTCACCAATCCGGAAAAGCACCGGCAAACTATTGCTACCAAAGGAGCTCCGGAGGCCATTTTTGAATTGTGCCATCTTTCAGCTGCCGACATTGCAAAATATTCATCGGCAGTTACCGAAATGGCTTCGGCCGGACTGCGGGTTTTGGGTGTGGCAAAAGCGCTGATCGGAGCTGAGAATTTGCCTGAAATACAGCACGACTTCGACTTTGAATTCATTGGCTTGATTGCCTTGTCGGACCCGATCCGGGAAACTGTTCCGGAGGCGGTGCGGGAATGTTACCAGGCAGGAATCCGTGTGATCATGATTACCGGTGATTATCCGGTTACAGCCATGAATATTGCCCGCGAAATCGGACTGAAAAATCATGAGGTATCGATCAGCGGGACTGAACTTCAGGAGATGAGCGAAGATGAATTGGCTGAACGGATCATGGATGTGAACGTGTTTGCCCGGGTGGTTCCGGAACAGAAACTAAAGATTGTGAATGCGCTGAAACAAAACCGTGAAATTGTTGCCATGACCGGTGACGGGGTGAATGATGCACCTGCCCTGAAAGCCGCCAACATTGGTATTGCAATGGGTGAAAAAGGAACCGACGTGGCCCGCGAAGCTTCTTCGCTGGTATTGATGGACGATAATTTTGCTTCCATTGTAGGCGCTGTTAAAATGGGTCGCCGCATTTTTGACAACCTGCAAAAGGCGCTTGGCTACATCTTTGCCATTCATGTTCCCATTGCCGGATTATCCTTAATTCCGGTTTTTGTTGCTGACTGGCCTTTGTTACTCTGGCCGGTACATATTGTTTTCCTCGAATTGATTATTGACCCTGCATGTTCCATCATTTTTGAGGCCGAACAGGAAGAGAAAAACGTGATGAACCGTCCGCCCAAAGACATCAACGAACCGTTTTTCGGGGCTAAAAAGATCTGGCTGAGCTGTTCACAGGGAATCGGAATTCTGGTTATCGTATTTGCCGTTTATTTCATCGGGCTGAAAATGGGCTACTCCGAACAGGAAGACCGCGCCCTGGCTTTTACTACCCTGATTGCTGCCAATATTGCGGTCATCTTATCGAACCGTTCCTGGACACGAAATATTTTCCAGATTCTTGCAACCTCAAACAAAACCGTAAAATGGGTGGTTGGCGGTGCAAGTATCTTCCTGATAATGATTCTGAATGTGCCATTCCTGCTTAAACTATTTCAATTCGGAAAAATCAGTTTGCCAGAAGCATTGGTTTGCATTGTTGCCGGAGCTTCGAGTATCATTTGGTTCGAATTGTATAAGGTGTTTAACTCACAGAAAGTAAGTATTTTAAGCTGAAGTTATATGTAGAGCTATTATAAGGTGTGCAGATGTTATGGCAATAAGTAGCTATTATTGCTCCAAAACCTATTATCACTGCTAATACAAGATAAATAGAAGATATTGTTCTTAAAGCGGGATAACGATATATTGGTGTCTGAAGTATCCTAACTTTGACTTTGGGAACCTTCAATTCCAAGAATGTCATTTATATTATTCTGTTCCATAATTATTTCTGACTTTTATAAAGTGTTATAAAAAATGGAAGTAATAAGCTATAACCTATTACATTAAAAAAACTTATATACATGTCCCAATAATAATCTTGTATTCCAAATTTACAAAGAATCGATGATATAGCTGCAATTAATAGAAGAAATACTCAAATAATCGCCAATTTAGTTGCTCGTTTTAATTTCATGATACATATTTTTATTTTCCTAATTGTGTGGATTTTCTGTTTTGCCCAGTTTTTCGAGTAGTTGCTGTACTACACTTTTTATTTTTTTTGTCACTTGATAGTATTTTATGTGTCAGACTGATGTGCCATTTCTTATGCTTTACAAAATAAAGTTGATGGTTGCCAATTGATTGGGTGACTCATTTGGTTTTAATTGTATGAGGTTTTTAAATCCGGAAAAAGCTTAGTTTAAAAAAGAAAATGAGAATTGATTTGGAAGGAACCTATGACTGGTTATAACTTTCTGATATTGAATGGGTTTTGCCTGCAATCAAAGACAGATGCAATTGTGATCAGGTTTTCCTTTTTCAAGTATATTATCTTGTAATTGCTCTCAATAAGATATCTGTAATCTTCGGGATATACGGCCAGAAGTTCTTCTTTTGTGCCAGCGAATGGAGTGATTTCCAGGATTGAAACTCTACCAATTATTCTGTCGATTATTTTTCTTGCGATTCTTGGACTTACCTCCAATGAGTAGTAATCAAATATGTCTTTGAGTTGCCTTTCAGAAAATTTCGACCATTCAATCCTTATTTCCATGTTTTGACCTTCTTTTTTAGCTCTTGGTGAGAGATAACCCGACCAGCATCGCTATCTCGTTTCGCTTGGTCAATCATTTCATGAAATTCGCTCATCGACATGGGTTTTAAGCTCATTTCGTGAGAAGCTTTCTTTTCTTGCTTGATAAAAGATTCAATCTTAGTGATTAGATTTTCGTCACTAATGCTAAGGAATTCCTCAATTAAAACCAGTTTTCTTGTCTGAATATTCATGTCTTAAATTCTTTCAACAAATATAAAGATTTTCAAAGGAAGAAGTATCGTTTATTTAAATTTAGCGTGTCGCCAACAAAACCGTCAAAATGGGTCGTTGGTGGTGCAGCTTCTTTTCTAATCCTGATATTAAACGTGCCTTTCCTCCTGAGTTTATTTCAGTTCGAAAAAATCAGTCTGTATGAAGCATTGGTTTGTGTGACTCTTGGATTTTCGAGTATTGTATGGTTCGAAATGTACAAAGTCTTTAATACCCGGCAATCCGGTGAGGTTCTAATTTTTCAGGCCTGAAACCAAAACTTTTTCATTCCCCATTAGAATGTTCGGATGATCAGGAAATAATGAAGTAACAATAGTTTAAGCAAAAAATTCATCGGTATATTTTGTTTCGAATGAAATGAAATGGCATCATTCGTCTGATAAACGAAATCGCGGAATAAGGTTCAACGCTATTTCCATCGTGTATTTTTCCACTTATTTTGTTCTTCGGCGCTTAGAAATGTCCAGGCAACAATCCGGCTTGTTTTATTTCCCTGCCCCATCGTGATGGTTTCAACCCCGGAAGCCCCGACTTGCTCCAGCAGATTGCAAACACTCCTTAAGTTCGAATCTTTCGAAACCAGGGTAGAGAAACAAAAACAATTTTCAGCAAACTTTTTACTTTGCAGAACCATGTTCCTGACAAATTTATCTTCACCGCCGTCGCACCATAGTTCATTGTTCTTCGCTTCGGAATTCAGGGTCAGATTCGGTTGTTTCCGGATTGTTCCTGCCAGCGCTTCCTTTGCAGAGGCATAAAAAGGCGGATTACAGACCGATAAATCAATCGATTCATCTTTCCGGATAATACCGTAAAAAAAGTCTTTTGGATTTTTCTGCAAAATACATTCGATCTTTCCTTCCAACGAAGGATTTGATGCAATGATCCTGTTCGCCGATTCGATGGATACAGGATCGATATCGGCACCAATAAACGACCAGCCATATTCTTTATTTCCAATGATCGGATAAATGCAGCTTGCACCCACGCCAATGTCCAGACATTTTATCTTTGAACCCGCCGGAATTTTTCCGTAATTATTCCGGCATAAAAAATCGGCGATGTGATGAATGTAGTCAGCTCTCACCGGTATGGGAGGGCATAAATAATCATCAGGAATATCCCAGCCAACAATGCCGTATTGATGCAGTAAAAGCGCATTATTTAAAGTCTTCACGGCTTCCTGATCCGCAAAATCAATCGATTCCTCGTTGTTGATATTCAGTTTTACAAACTTTTCCAAATCAGGATAAATAGCAATAAGTTCTTTGAAATCGTATCGCTCACGGTTCTTGTTCCGAGGGTGTAACCTCGGTTTTTCTTTATGATTTTCTTTCTTTGGACGAATCATGGGAATAATGTCTCTGATTTTGTGCTGTAAATTTAAGATATAAAAACAGAAAGTGACAGGGAAATCAAAATGGGGGTGTACGACAAAATTCCCTTTTTGATTTTAATCAACTTTCAATATAACCAGGCCTTTTTTCATTCCGTCCGAAAACAGGCAATTTCTCGTATGGACGATTTACCGCGGACGGGTTTCGCATCCTTCATTGTCAACGCTACTAGGTTAAATAACAGAAAATAAGGTTTTTATAATTTTGATTTATAAAACCTTATTTCCACCGGGCAACCTTAGTAGCAAAGGAAAACCAAGAAAAACAAACCTTATTATTCCAATTTGTAATTCAATGTCGTTTAGTTTGTGGTCCTGAAATTCTATACACATTGGGAATTTTTGGGTGTACGACAAAATGGGTTCTTTCGCCGAAGAAATACTGCTTTAAACGATATGAGTTAAATCATCAATAATCCATTTGATTTTACTGCTTTCATCTCCCAATCTGGCTTTTAGTTTTTCCAAAGCGGTTGTGCTAAGGTCATTCGCCAGGATATTTCTGAACTGCATCATGAAATTAGTGCCTCATCTGTAAATAGTTTAAGAATTTGTGATCTTTCTGTGATATTCAGTGTTTACTTTTGAAAGATTAGAATTCACAAACATGGATAGAGCTTTAATTATTGAGGATGATCAGGATATATCCAACCTGGTTTCAATTCATCTTTCCGATATGGAATTTGAAGTTGACAAAGCCTACGACGGCAAGGATGGTCTGCTGAAGGCCTTAAACAATCCGTATAAGATTATCATTTTAGATATCAGGCTGCCCGGTCTCGATGGATTTGAGGTTTGCAAAAAACTGCGTTTGGAGAAAATTCAAACTCCCATTTTGATTGTTACTTCCAAATCGGAAGAAATTGATAAAGTCATAGGTCTCGAATTCGGAGCCGATGATTACATTACCAAACCATTCAGCATCCGTGAATTGATGGCACGGGTAAAAGCCATACTGCGCCGTTCTGAAATCACTCAGCAAAGCGTTTCGATGGACGAAAACCGCGAGATCCGCTACGATGGAATCTACCTGAATATCACACTTCGGATTGTTGAGGTGTATGGAAAACGTATCGAGCTTTCGCCAAAAGAATTTGACCTGCTGGTATTGTTCGCTTCCAATCCCGGAAGGACTTACACCCGTGTTCAGCTTCTGGAGCAGATCTGGGGTTATCAGTTCGAAGGGTATGAACATACCGTGAATTCGCACATTAACCGGTTACGGTCAAAAATCGAAAGCAATCCGAACGTTCCTGAGTTTATACATACTACCTGGGGAGTAGGATACAAGTTCAGGGCCGAATAAAAAACGGGCCCTGATGAACCCTTATTTGCATTTTTTCAATCAAACAAACACCATGGAACAAAAAACCACCATGCTATTCAGCCGTCTTTACTGGAAAATATCGGCCATCTTTATCCTGATTCTGGTCATTTTCGGAGGAATTACCTTATACATTTCTGTTCGTTCGGCAAGTAAGTATTCAGTCGAAGTAAACCAGAAACTCAACTGGGAGCTGGCACGCAATACGGTTGATTTAATCAAACCCAGGTTTCAGGATGGAACGGTGAACAAGGAAGCTGTTGCCGACATTATGCATTCCATGATGGTGATCAACCCCAGCCTGGAAGTTTACCTGCTCGATCCGGAAGGAAAAATATTAAGCTATGTGGCTCCTGAAAAAGTGGTGAAACTTGAAAGAGTCTCACTGGGACCCATTCAAAGTTTTTTTAATGACACCCGGCATAACCTCATTTTCGGCGACGATCCGCGCAATCCCGGTGAAAAGAAAACTTTTTCGGCAGCTCAGGTTATCGACCAGAATAACCTGACGGGTTACCTCTACATTGTTCTGGCCAGTCAGGAATACGTTTCGGCCGCACAGATGGTCATTGGCAGCTATATTCTTGGTCTTTCCATCCGCTCCATCATTATTATTCTCGTGGTTTCGGCTTTTGTAGGCTTATTCTTTATTTGGTATATAACCCGGAAGCTGAATGTGATTGTTCTCGGAATGCGTGAATTTCAGTCAGGGAATTTCCATGCCAGAATCCCGCTGAATGATGAGGACGAACTGGATCAGATCGGACTGGTATTTAATGAAATGGCCGAAACCATATCCCATAACATCCATGAGTTGAAAGAAACCGACGAATTCAGGAAGGAACTGATCAGCAATGTTTCACACGATTTGCGCACCCCGGTAGCTTCCATCCAGGGGTACGCCGAAACGCTGATTTTGAAGAAAGATCATATTGCACCGGAAGAGCAGCTTAAATACCTTGAAATTATTTATTCGAGCTGCGAAAAGCTTAAAACACTCGTGGGCGATTTGTTCGAACTTTCCAAACTTCAGACTAACCAGGTGAAACTGAAACCTGAACCGTTTCCCATTGCTGAACTCATTTCGGATATTGCCAATAAGTACCGGATTATTTCAAAAAAAAAAGGAATCAGCATCAATGCCTTTGTTCCCAAAGACAATACCATGGTGGAAGCCGACATCCTGCTGATCGACCGCGTTTTGCAAAACCTGATTGATAATGCCATCCGTTTTTGCCGCGAAGGTGATTACATCAACATTGAAATCCATCCCGAATCCGGGGGTAAAATTGAAATCAAAATTGCGGATTCAGGCGAAGGAATAAGTCAGGATGAAATTCCATACATTTTCGAACGGTATTATAAAGGCAGGAAATACAGCAAAAGTACCGGCCTTGGCCTGGCTATTGTGAAAAAGATCATCGACCTGCATCATACCGAAATCAAGGTATACAGCCAGCCCGGAAAAGGAACCACTTTTTCCTTTAAGCTGCCTGTTGTTGCCGTCGCATAAAAAGATGATACAAACGTGAAATTCCTGTGATACTTCTGTGATACTGTTCCCCGAACTTTGTCGGTATAAACTTTTAAAACAGATCACAATGAAGACAAAATTAATTGCCCTGGTTTTAGTAATCGCCGGATTTATAATCAATCAAAACTACTTCAAATGAAAACTTTTCTATTCATGATTTCAATCCTTTTGTCTGGCCTTCAGGCTTGTTCTCAAAAGGTGCCCAATCAGACAAAAACGGGAAGAACGGTTCAGAATCAAAAATTCAATCCGCTTACTCCTGATGAAACAGCAGTAATCGTAAATAAACATACGGAACGGCCGTTTACCGGAAAATACAATAACTTTTCGGTAGCAGGAACCTATGTTTGTAAACGTTGTGATGCACCGTTATACCAATCGAACGATAAATTTAAGTCGGAATGCGGATGGCCCAGTTTTGATGATGAAATTCCGGGAGCGGTTAAACGTATTCCGGATGCCGATGGCATGCGGACCGAAATTGTTTGTGCCAGTTGCGGTGCACATCTGGGGCATGTTTTTACCGGTGAAGGTCTGACTCCCAAGAATATCCGGCATTGTGTCAATTCGATTTCGCTGAATTTTATTCCGTTGGGTTCACTCCAGGCGGCTTCAGATACGGCAATCTTTGCCGGTGGCTGTTTCTGGGGTGTCGAATATTACATGCATCAGGCTCCGGGAGTAATCTCAACCGAGGTAGGTTACATCGGAGGGCACGGAGAAAAACCTACTTACCAGGAAGTTTGCAGTCGCAGGACCGGTTATGCCGAAGCTGTGCGGATTGTGTTTGACCCAAAGAAAACGAGCTACGGGGATGTCGCCAAACTGTTTTTTGAAATTCACGATCCGACTGAAGTAAACCGACAGGGTCCCGATGTTGGCGACCAGTACCGATCAGCTGTTTTTTACCTGAATACGGACCAGAAAAAAACGACAGAGAATCTGATTGACCGGTTAAAAATAAAAGGATATCAGGTGACTACCCAGGTGGTGCCTGCCACTAAATTCTGGAAAGCAGAAGACTATCACCAGCAATACTATGAAAAAGAAAACGGAACACCTTATTGCCACCGCTATGTGAAACGGTTTTAATATATCTTTTCAGTATTGTCAGGATAAAATTTTCCCTCCTGATTCCCGTTTGATCAAAAGATTCCGGAGTATATTTTTACCAGGGCGGCACTAAAACAATAATGAACTGACTTATGGCTTTTCAATCAGTTTAATAATTTCGGTCTGCACATAATCACGCAATTCCAGGATTGAAAAAGCATCGATCTGGTCTTTGGTGATTTCCTTTCCAAAACGGATTTTTATTTTGGATGGTCTGATAATCCAATTACCTTTTCGCTTGAGCTGATACATTCCTGAAAGTCCAATCGGGACAATGCTCATGTCGATCTGTTTGGCCTGCATGAAGGGTAATCTCTTGAATGGTTGTATTTTGCCGTCCAGTGTCCGGTGTCCTTCCGGAAGAATAATCATGGAACGGTCACTGTTGAGGTGGAGTAATGTTTTGCGCAAACTGGCTACCGAGTTGTGGATATTTTCACGCTCAATAGGCACGTTTCCAAGCCGGCGCGATACCCAGCCATAAAGCGGCCATTTGTGATGACCATGTGCCTCTACGCCTCTTACTGTTCCGGGAGTAAAACCAAAAAGAATGGGAGGGTCAAACAGGCTGACATGATTGGCCATAAACAAATAAGTTGTGCCTGGGTTGACGTTTTGAAGTCCTTCCACCTCGACCCGAGTTCCAATCAGAACAAATAGAAAACGCAGCATTTTTTTCAGCCACGGGTCGTAAATTCGTTCAGGAAAAAGAAATGTGCAGGCCAGCGCAAAAAGCAAAAAACACAGAAAATAAAGTGTTCCGGCAATCCAGATGTATATTGAGATCAGGACTTTCATTTCCAATAAACTTCAATGGCCTGCGGAAGGCATTCAATTTCAACTGGTGTGATCCCAATCAGTTCACCATCCGGCGAAAGTACTTTTGGCTTTGAACTTTCTATTTTGATTCTTTTCACCTGGAAGGTTTCAATTTCAAACGACATACGCTCGGCCGACAAAAAAATAGTGCGGTACTATACCCCAAGGGTATAGGAAATATTGCCGAATACTTTCAATTTATGGGCAATTTTGGTGACATCGGCGACAAAGCCAAGTCCAAGAATATTGAGATAATAATAATTCTGACCGTGAGAATGGAATTTCCCGACATCTACTTTACGGGTTTTCTGATTGGCAATTATTTCGATGGCCTCATTCCAGTTGGTTTGATCCAGATCCAGATCGCGGTCGAATAAGGCAGTAAAGAGATACTGAGGTAAAAATATGTTTTTAAAGTTAGAATGCAATACGGCACAACTGACACTTCTAAAAGCTCCACTTCAACCGTCCAAAGGCAATCTGCCCGATATCACCGAATTCGGTTCCGGCTTTGCCAAAAAACAACTGCCCTGTTAACATGAGTTCCAGATTATCCAGTAATGAATAAGTGAATGCCGGGCCTGCATAAAATGAGCCATCCGAAGGATTAATAATTCCTGAAAAAGTACCGGAGAGCAGGGGAGTGATTGGTTTTGAAACCTGTCCGAAAAGCGAATAGCGTGCAAACGATAATTGTTTGGCCGACATATCAGGATTGAAAAGCACATCCATACCACCGGCTTTCCCGGTTTTGCCGTTGCTGTTGTATAGCAAACTCGTGTGGATATACCAACTGTTCGGGAAGGTGTAGTCGGCTGAAACGGAAGCAACGGTGGCACGTGCCGAAAAGTCGTTTCGTGGTTCGAAATGCGTCAGTTCACCACGGAATCCAGCGCCCTTAATATCGCCCGACCAGCCGCCTCCAAGCACCCAGTCGTTTCCGGCCTGTCCACCCAGAAACTGAAAATCGTAATTCCATTTGGAGAACCGGTACATTCCGGCAACTGCTGATTGAATGCTGTCGTGTCCTGGTTTGTATACCAACTCGGCCGAAGAGGTCACTCCGGTATAATACTGAACCCGAAGGGCATCGGTTCCGGGTCGTTCCTCGTAATCAAAATCGAAGTACGAAAAGGTATTGAAAATATCGTTTGGATTCCAGACCAGGTTTACGCCCCAGTTCACCCGCTGTCTTCCGGCCCGTATTTGCCATTTACCCGATGAATAATCCAGATAGGCCCTGTCAATCATGGAATGCAGGAACCAGCTGTTACTTTGTGCCGGAATCCACGATAAATTGACCAGCCCGTTATCGACATTAACTGTGGTCTGATAATCCGGAAAGTCTTTGACCAGATTGCCAAACATCAGCCGGTTGCGCATTTCAATTACAGTGGTGATCTTTTTGCTGGTGTACCATTTGAAATTAAGCCGGTTGTGAATAATGTTGGTTGATAAATAATTCAGATCAGTTCCCGGAATCGGATATTCAGGCGAATAAAACATATACAATTCCTTCACATAACCGTTGAAGCTGATCCTGCTTTCCTGAACAAATGCCCGTTTGGGTAGGAAAAACAGAAGAAACACCAGTATAATTCCGGAGCTAAATTTTCGAATAATAATTGTTGTTTTCATACTGTAATTGAAGGACTTAAGGACTGAAAACGCTTCATAACTATTTTGATATCTTTCATCTAATGTCCGAAATCTTGATCAACGAATTGTTGCATTTTCAAATTTTCAAATTTTATCATTTTCAAATTGGATTATCTGGTTTTATAATCTCCGGCATAATCAATGACGCACATCGATTCATAACTGGGATGTCCTCCATAGGATACACCGGCAAACCGGGAACAGGCATTCAGTATATTTTTGCGGTGTCCGCGGTCAGGCACGCCGTCGTCAATCAGCAGAAAAATCACAATCTGACGGGCTTCAATACTCCCGTAGGTGATGTCTTCAGCCGTACAAATATCCCATTCACCGTATTTCTCAATTCGTTTCTGTGGAGTGGAACCATTTCGGGTAATATGACCAATTCCACCATGTTTTTGCTGATCGGTTACCAGTTCGGAAGCAGCTTTGGTCAACCCTTCCGATGGATTCAGAAGGGGCAGGGGAGCGGTTCTTTTCAGAATTTGGATGCATTCATTCAGCGGATGAATACCTTCCCTGGATTTGACCGGATCTTGCCCCTGATAAGTAAATAATTTACCGTTAAAATCTGTCCGGAGTTGTTCCAGGTAGTCTTCCGCGTATTGCTTCGGATTGCTCCTGACTTTGTTCAGTTCCAGAATAACGTTCTGTTCCAATTCGTTCAGATAGGCAGCATCTTTGGCTGTGTTTAGTTCTGCAGGCCAATCCTTCTCTTCTGATGATTTTGTCGTAGAACCAAACCATAAAGAACTTAGGATAAGTATGTTGAATAAATAGTGCATCGGATTTCTGATAAAGTTAATTTTTTGATATTCTATTCCGTCCGCAAGAGGATTTGAGCTTTTTTGAATATTTTTCTGCGGACGGTTACTTTGGGTGGTGCCTCTGTTTGCTAAAAATATTTTGCCCCTCTGGGGGCTTGTTCTCCTGTCTCCGTGTCTCCCGTTTCCGTTTTCCTCTCTGCCCTCTGCTTTTTATTTCTTCTCGTCGCTGATGATCTTCCCGTCTTCGAGCGTAATCACCCGGCGTGCCTTATTGACTACCCGCTGATCATGCGTACTGAAGATAAACGTGATATTTTCCTTTCTATTGAGTTCTTCCATAATTTCCAACAGGTTTTCAGTCGATTTACTATCGAGGTTGGCGGTTGGTTCGTCGGCCAGTACAAATTTGGGTTTCGAAGCCAATGCACGGGCCACTGCAACACGCTGCTGCTGTCCGCCGGACAGCTTTGATGGACGGCTGTTGATTCGCTCGCCAAGCCCAACCTGATTCAGTAGTTCTTTTGCCCGTTTGATCCTTTCCTTTTTTTCAACACCCTGCATTTGCATGATGAATTCAACATTCTCGATGGCGGTAAGTACCGGTATCAGGTTGTAAGCCTGAAATACAAAGCCGATATTATGAAGCCTGAAATCGATCAGCTCCGATGACGAAAGGTGTTGAATGTCGGTGCCGCCGATGGAGATTTCACCTTCTGTTGGTGAATCCAGGCCGCCCAGCATGTTTAGAAAAGTGGTTTTTCCTGAACCGGAAGGACCGACAATTGCAGTGAATTCACCCTGTTCAATGGTCAAATCAATACCATTGAGCGCATTAACTTTTACCTCTGTACTGTTGTATATTTTTTTCAGACCGCTTACTTCGATGACTTTCATGAGACAAAATATTAGTTGATAGACAATGGATATAATTTTAGTTTCAGGTTTCAAGTTCCAGGTTCCAGGTTCCAAATTTCAGGTGGTTCCCAGGAATATTGAATATTAGTAATTTAGTGTTGAGTCCACTCCGAAAACTTGTTTCGTCATTGCGAAGGAGCGAAGCGGAAGAAGCAATCTGTTTGTTATCAGTAGATTGCTTCACTTCGTTCGCAATGACGTTCTCCGATTTTTGACTTTTCGGATGGACTCAGTATTCAGCTCTTTTTTTTATTAAACGACCATTTTGATCAACGCTTCAACTTGAAACCTGAAACCTGGAACTCTTTTGTTACATATCAATCCGGATTGCATCTGCCGGTTTTAGTTTCAGTGCTTTTATGGCCGGATAGATAGCAGCCAATATTCCGGTAACAATTACCATCCATGCAATATCAAAAGTTATTGACAGCGAAAGTTTGGTATAAACAAGTGTATCGAAACCCATCGATTTATAGGCGGTTGACCAGGTTCCCAAATCAATTCCATAAACTCCAAAATAGAGATTTAGCGCCCATCCCAGCAAAATACCGCAAACTCCTCCGAAGAGCGACAGCATGACTGTTTCGAGCAGGATCATGTTGAAAACCCGAAACTTATTCATTCCGATAGCCATCAGCATTCCCAGTTCTTTGGTTCGTTCCAACACGGCCATCAGCATGGTGTTGATAATTCCGAAAAGCAGTGCCAGCAGGATAATTCCTATAAAAATGTACATCGTTAATCCAAAACTGCCCTCCACCAAACTAACGTCAGGCATAATTTCACGCCATGTTTTTACATCCAGTCCCGGAAATTTGCTTTGCAATTCAGTATCAACCATATCGAGTTGTTCATTATTCTCCAGTAAAACGGCTATTTCGTGAGCTGAATTTTCATTCATCACCATTACTCTTCTGATGTCGGAATTTCGTACAAAAACACTCATTTCATCGAAAACCGTGTTCGATGTTTCAAAAATTCCTTCAATCCTGAAGGAAGCGCCGGTCATATTGCCTTCCATATCCTGCAGGGTAATCACCACTTTCGATTTGAGTCTGACCTTCAGCTTATCGGCCAGTTTCTTCCCAATGATGATTGGATTTCTCTTTCCGTCTTCGAAGTACGAACCTTCAATAAGTTTGGAATACAGGTTGGTAACCAGTTTTTCATCTTCAGGAACAATGCCGGTAACTTTTACTCCGGAACCTGTTGTTGGTGACTGGATCATGGTATTGATCAGGATGCGGCTACTGGTGGCCTGAACTCCTGCTATAGATTTGATGATTTTAGTGATGGAGTCGGCATGCCCGATAACGAACCTTTTATCCGGATTGGTCAGGTATTCTTTATGGTGGATCTGAAGGTGTGATGCCTCAGTTTTAATGGCCGTGTTAATCCGCTGATCAACCATTCCCTTGTAAAAGGCCATATAAAAGATGCCGGAAGCAAGTCCCAGACAAATAGCAACTATAATGACTAAACTACGGGTTTTGCTTCTCCAAATATTTCTCCATGCGACTGCTAATATCATGATTCGGGTTTTTTGAGGGTTATGAATGGAGGGCGTTAATAAGTTTCAACTTGTAGGTTTTAACCAATGGATAGATATAAACCGTCATTGTTATAATGAAAATGATGAGCACCTGACGTGCAAACACAAACCATTGAACTGAAAAATACATGGCCGGTTCGAACCCAAATTGTTCGTAAGCTTTCGCTGTCTCACCGGAAAGTGGGATTGGATTATAAACCAGGTAAAGGATGAGAGGAAAGCTGATGGCAAATCCGGCAAAAACACCCACCAGGCCTAACAGGGTAGTTTCATAAAACAGAATTTTGCTGAGACTGCTTTTTTGCATTCCGATGGCAATCATAATTCCCATTTCTTTGCGGCGTTCGGCCATCATCATGATTACTGTGCCGAAGATCCCAAAACCTACCAGCGTATATAGAATTCCTTTTGTAATATATGCTCCTGAACGGTCGGCATCAATCATGTTTTTAGTAAGCGGATCCATCTCGTCCCAACTCATGATTTCATATTGGTTACCCAATTCAGATTTTAGCTTGTGTTTTATCTGGTTAACCTTGCCGTAATCGTCAACCATCAAAACCAGAGAAGTGTATTTGTTTGGTACTGAAAAAAAGTCCTGTGCTGCATGAATGTCAATGTATCCACCCAAACTGTTCATGGCCGGTGCCGGAAATTTCAGTATACCCCGCACGGGAAAAAGAGCAGCCGCGCTGATTCCGTGGTATCCCTGACTGATCAAAACCAGCGTGTCGCCAACATCTACACCTAAATTTTTCGCCAGGTTGACCGCAAGTATTATACCTTTATCACCCGGTTCCAGGTAGGTTCCTTTTTCAATCCAATGTGCAAGGTGAGTCATCTGGTTTTCTTTCTCAGGATCGATACCAATTAGTGCAGCGCCTTTGGTATTGGTTTTAAACGACATCAGGGTAAACGACTCGAGCCGTGGAACGAAAGAGGTAATTGATGGATTATTTTTCAATACATTTTCCAGCGAATCGGTTGAGGTAAAGGTGTAATCAATGGTTTTGTTTTCCCAGAATTCCGGATGATGAATCTGGATGTATCCGGAATAAAAACCAACCACATTGTCGATCATTTTCGAGTAAGTTCCTTCCTGCATCGAAGTCATGAAAGAACTGAGCAATACTCCGAAAAAGATAGAAGCCACTGTAATCATTGTCCGGCGCTTGTTCCGCCAGATGTTCCGCCACGCGAGAATAAAAAGCCTCCCCCCGCCCCTCCAAAGGAGAGGAGTTGAGGACAAGCCTCCCCCAAACCCCCTCCGGGAGAGGGGGCTTTCGGGACCGATTTGAGCAGATTTATCGTTTGACATAGTATTTATTCTATAAGTTTAATATTTAAAACCAACATTTTGCCAAGTCTCCCCTTGGGGAGATATAGAGGGGCTGTTCTCCCTTCCCTTTGGGGAGGGTTGGGGAGGGGCTTCTTTTATTTCAATCTTTTCATATTCTGAATCGAGAAAAAATCTTCTTTCAACGGAACATCAAATTTGGTGTTATCGAAAATCATGATGGTTTTATTCCCTTCCTTATCTGCCGGAATCATTTCCATCCGGGTTGGAATTACGCGGTCGTCCATCTTTTTAACATCGCTCAGGATTTCAGTGCTTACAAGAATGTCATCTTCGTCGTAAAACTCAGCTTTCAGCCACAAATAGTCTTTTTTGCTGACCCACATCAGCACTTTGCCCCAAACCACAGGTGCATCTTCCAACGGGATCAGTTCCACTTTGTAACAAACGTAGTTATCAATAGTTTCTTCACCCAGTAATTTATGCGTGTAATCTTTCACTATGGAAGATTCGCGCACCAGGTCGTCGTTGGTGAAATCGGAGCCCATCCACGATTGCATCATCATGGAAGGTGGAATTTTGATCATTCGTTCGATAGACGGTACCCAGTTCCACATTTCGTTTTTACGTTTCAGGAATACCTGACCTTTTTCCTTGGCAGGAGCGGTTACGTATATAAGTGAATATTCAGTCCCGAGCGACCAGCTTTTCATCGAAATGGTGCGCGACCAGGTTGGTCGTTGAATGGTCATTGAAAAACTACCTTCGCTTGATGTACCCCGGAATTTCTCATCCGATTGCCGTATGATTTCCTTGATGTCAGTTCCCTGCGAAAAGGCAGAAAATGAAAGGAGGACCAATAAGATGGCTGTTAACTTAGTCTTCATATTATGCTGGTTTTTTATATCCTGATTGAATGATCCGGAAGATCCCGTCAATGGTTTTTACCTTCATCTGATCGATGGGGAATATTTCAGGTGCAACAACTACGTATAGAAATGCACCTTCGATCATAGCGCTGATGATCATTAAATCGCCTTCCGGATCGGTACTTCCTTTGCTGACAACAAATTCATACATCATCCGGAAAACAGGTTCTCCGGCGGCTGCATATTTGGTGGCAAAATTCTCGGAAACGACTGGTTGAAGCATCAGTGCAAAATACAGTTTCCAGTGCTGACGATTGTTTTTGACCAAATCGAAACTGACTTCGAGGAAGGTTATAAATTCTTCTTCAGTTAAAACTCCGTCCTTGGTTGGATCAATCAGATCGTGTATTTCATGAAATCCCTGATCAATGATTTCCTCCAGAATGTCATTTTTGCTTTCAAAATAATTGTAGCTAAGTCCTTTGGATATGCCGGCCTTTTTGGCGATCAAACTCATGGAAGTGGCATGAAATCCATTCTCGGCAAAGAGTTCGAGCGCGGAATCCAGGATCAGTTTTCGTTTTCCCTGACGAATGGCTTCATATTGTGTGGATGTGCGGGGTGACATGAATTCCGGTTTTAATTTATGACTGAACGGTTGGTCAAAGATAAATCACGAAAAATTAAAATGCAAGATGTTCTTCAATATATTTTTGATTTTTTTTATGCCGCGATTTTTAATCGCGAGAAATAGAAATGTGTAATAAAAGCAAATTAAATTTACCTATAAAGCTATAAAATAGGATTAAGCATCGGTTTATCATGGATTTCAACTTAAACCTTTTTATCCGGAATTGGTCGAAATAGGCGTTCCCACTCTTAAGATTCCAATCATCAGAATGAAAAAGAAACTTTTTAAGGCTATTACAGGATTTATTCTGCTGATTACATTGGCTTCCTTTTCCACCAATCTGCAGATGCTTAATTTTCAGGAGAAAATCATTATACGTTTTAATCGCTATCTGTCAGGTAAGCTGGAAGAAAAAGTTTATCTCCAGACAGATAAGCCGTATTACAGTGCAGGCGAAAACATCTGGTTCAAGGGATACCTGGTAAATGCGGCAACTCTTCAATCTGTATCACTAAGCAAGTACCTCTATGTTGAATTGATTAACCGGATGGATTCGGTGGTTTACCGGGTCAAAGTATCAAAAGATTCAACCGGGTTTGCCGGATACATCATACTTAAGCCAGATTTGCCTTCAGGTGACTATAATTTACGCGGCTATACCTACTGGATGCAAAACAACTCATCCGACTTCTTCTTCAGAAAAAACATCTATATCGGAAATCGAATCGACGATCGCATTACCTGTCGTTCTAATTATGGAACTCCGGCCAATGGTCAAGTTCCTGTTAACCTTAAGTTTACGGATGCTAACCTTGATCCGCTCTCAGGAAAAAAAGTTCAGATTCAGGGGAAATGGTGGGGTTCAGGCAAAAAAAGAATTTTGCAGACAAGTAATTCAGATGGAATCGTCAATTTCAATCTCCCTTTCGATCCGGATGATCGCACTCCGTATTTTCTGGATGTGTCGATTAATGAGGAAGCATTAAATTATAAAACGAAAATTTACCTGCCGGAATTCAGTACGGATTTTGATGTTCAATTTTTTCCTGAAAGTGGTGTTTTTCTGGATAGCAGCTTACAGGTTATTGCTTTTAAAGCAATTGGAACGGATGGATTATCATTGGAAGTGGCCGGGATAATATATTCGAAAAAAGGTGTTGAGTGTACTGAATTTAAGACTCAGAACAATGGCACAGGAAAATTCATCCTGTATACCTTGCCCGGAGAAAGCTATTTTGCGATCGTAAAATCGGATAAAGGAGTTGAAAAGCGCTTTGATCTGCCAAATACTCAACATGAAGGGATTTCAATTCATTTGGCTTTTTTAAGGAATAAGATTGTTTTTGAAATAAAAAACCAGTTGAAAAATAAACCGGGCCCCATTTTCATGTTGATTCATTCAAATGGAAAGCCCTTTGCTGTGAGGCCAATCGAGAATTTAACCGGTCAGATTTCGGAGGCTAATTTTCAACCTGGAATTTACGTGTTTTCGATCATTGATACGCTGGGAAATACGCTTTGTGAAAGATTGTTCTTCGAAAAAGACCAGTCGACGCCAACCATTACCATGAAAACAGTTAAAGACCGGTATGGAAAACGCGAGCTTATTGATTTAAGTTTCAAGGTTCAATCGGGAAAAGCTAAAACTGTTTTGGGCAATTTTTCCCTGAGTGTGACCGACAACAGGTTTGTCAAATCAGATACACTATGCGATAATATTATCAGCTACCTGCTGCTTTCATCTGATATCAAAGGACATATTGAGAAACCTGCAAGTTATTTTGCTGACGATAATATTTCGAGCCGGGAAAAGCTGGATCTTTTAATGATGACCCAGGGGTGGCGTCGATACCTGACTTCTGACTTGGTTAAAGGCAATTTGAAACAACCGTCATTTTATTTTGAAGCCGGTCAGACTCTTTCCGGAAAAGTCACAAATATTTTTGGAAAACCATCCCAAAAATGTGACGTATTTGCTCTTGCCAATACTATTTTCAGGATGGGCCGGACAGACAGCCTTGGCCAATATTTCATTGATGGAATTCATTTTCAGGACAGTACTTCATTCGTTCTAAAAGCAAAGAAACAGAAAAGTATCATCGATGTTGAAATAATTCCGGATACCGATTTATTTCCTGCACCAAACAGTTTTTTTACATCTCCTCAAGCCAGGCAATTGGCCGCTCCTGCAGAATATTTTGATCAAACGAAAATGAAGTATTACGGTGAAGGAGGCATGAGACTTATTTACCTGGATGAAATTACAGTTAATGCAGCAAAAAAAACCAGTGATACTCAGGATCAGTATTTTTCGGGTATGGGCGATTCGCAAATCACAGCTGAAAATCTTGCCAAAATGCACAGCCGCAGTATATTAAATGTACTTTCCATGGTAGCGGGAGTGCAGGTATCAGGTACCCAAATTACGATAAGGGGAAGCTCCCAGGCCCCATTGATCATTATTGACGGCATCCCGACTGAAGATCCTGATGAACTTTCGTATTTAACTTCTAATGATGTTGAAAACATTGAGGTTTTCAAAGGTGCGAGTGCGGCTATTTTTGGTTCCCGGGGGGGAAATGGTGTAATAGCGATATCCTTAAAAAGAGGAGTTGTTTCTGAACATGTAACTCCGGTTAGTATGACAACCATCATGCCCTTAGGAATCCAGAAACCGGAGCAGTTTTATGTTCCAAAATATGAAGTTCAAAGCATTCGTGATGATGTGAAGCCTGATTTACGTACCACCATATACTGGAATCCTGCTTTATCAACCGACAGTACTGGTATTATGCATGTGAAATTCTATTCTGCGGATCAGGCGAACGATTACAATTTGATTCTTGAAGGAATCACCAATGAGGGTGAAATTTGCAGGTTTACCGGTGGAATAAAACACGAATAGTATTCAGTATGAATATATTTTTGATTTTATAGAAAACACATTTACAAAGATTTCATTATTAGTAAGATATAAGGTACAGTATTTACTTTTTCTTCCCTTTTGCTTTTGTCTTTCCCGGATTTTCGGCAACCCTGATTTTCACCATTGCAGCAATTAAATCAAGCGGAAGCGGCTGGTCGGGTGGAAACTGAACGGTTCATTTTGAGGATTTATAAGCTGAAAGTTCGCGTTTGAAGTTGACAATTCCTGCTCCTGCAGGATTAAATCCGATGCGATTTTTATAACCTGCAAAGTAAACCCATAGGCCATAAAATTTGCAGTCAGGCATTTGTTCAGGAAAAAAACTGGCTGTGAAAGATTAAAATTGAGTATTTTCATACATTTATGGAACTAAATTTTTTAACTAAAAGATTTTATTTATGAGAATGTTTCTGATTTTCATAGGCCTGACATTCATTTTCTGTGATGTATTTTCTCAGGCTAACCCGATTCATGTCGTGGTTTTTGGTGCACATCCTGACGATGACGACCTGGATGCTGGCGGTACTGCCATTAAGTTTGCCCAAATGGGGCACAAAGTCCTTTTTGTTTCACTGACAAACGGAGATGCCGGACATCAGGAAATGGGGGGCGGCGCCCTGGCAAAACGCCGCATGGCTGAAGCTCAGGAAGCAGGCAGGCGGTTTGGTGTAAAATATGTGGTTCTCGATCATCATGATGGAGAATTGTTACCAACTTTACCGATCAGATTGGAGGTGATCAGGCTTATTCGTGAATGGAATGCCGATGTTGTGATTGGGCCGCGAACAAACGATTACCATCCTGACCACCGCAATGCCGGTATTTTGTTGCAGGATGCCGCCTACATGGTCATCGTGCCGAATATCGCCCCCGATACGCCACCCTTAAAAAAGAACCCGGTATTCCTGTACACTCAGGACAATTTTCAAAAACCTGATCCTTTTGAACCTGATATAGCTGTGGACATTACGAGTGTGTACAAACAAAAAGTATACGCGATGTCGGCTCATGTATCGCAGTTCTTCGAGTGGTTGCCCTGGACGGCCGGGAAGTTGGATGAGGTGCCGAAAGGCGAAGCGGAACGGTTGGACTGGTTGGCAAATTTCAGGAAAAGTCCCATACGGGACGATGTGCGAAAATCACTCGAAAAATGGTATGGCAAATCACTCGCTGAGAAAGCTGAAATGGCTGAATGCTTTATGATTTGTGAATATGGCCGTCACCCGTCAGATGACGAAATCCGGAAATTATTCCCGATGCTTGGGAAATAAAATTATTTTTTCTTCCCTTTTGCTTTTGTCTTTTCCAGATTTTCGGCAACCCTGAATTTCACCATTTCAGTAATTAAATCAAGCGGAAGCGGCTGGTCGGGTGGAAACTGAACGGTTCCTTTTGAGGTTTTATAAGCTGAAAGCTCGTGCTTAAAGTTTTCAATTCCTGAACCTGCAGGATAAAACCCGATGTGATTTTTAAAGCCTGCAAAATAAGCCAGCATACCATGGAATTTCCCTGCGCTTTTCTTCCCATGGAATGCATAATCCGGCCTTGTTTGCAGGATTGATACGATTTCCCATGCCGTAATCAGGAGTAAAAATAGTTCCGGCTGCAGGAACATTTTGGGCCTCAACTTCCAGTAAAACAGAGGAACCAGCGGAATAAACACCGTATTCGCAGGTGAAATCAGTCAGAATACGCATATTTTCAATCGTGGCATCATTCTGGATAATGGCACTGGCATCCATGATGTAACCGCCATCACGTGCCACTTCGTCGATCACTTTTTTACAGCGGGTGCGAATTTGGTCTGGTGTTCCATACGAAAGCAGCGTATTCGTAATTCCCCCGCTGAGGCAGAATTTATGCCCGATGGCGTGATGCGTTTTGAAAATATCGCCACTGTCTACATGATAAACAATGCTTTTATCGGGCTGGATCATCATGTCCATGGTTAGACCCATGTAACCGCGCAGTTTGTCACCCAGAATATCGAAAGGAGCCTTGAAAATACCGGCAATGGCCGAAACGGTTCCGCTTTCAGCGCGCAACAAGTCAACCTGAGGACCGAAAGCATTGAAATAGTTGAGCATGGCCATTCCGCCTTTTACCAGCGCCAGGTTATTGCGATAGCTGGTTGCCGTTCCCATTGGACTGATATCAGCCGAAACCCGTGGAAGCCATTTGTTGTAAAGAAAAGCAGTCGGATCGTCTATAAGTTCATCATACTCATCAGCTTTCATAAACGACTTTTCTTCCTCCGGCTCACGGTATTGAAATCCGTTATCAGTCGGGACATCAATGCCCGGTCCAGACGTAAACCATGTTCGCGACCACTGCATCCCAGTTGAAGTCAGCCGCACATTTTCGTGCCGCAATAAATGCCCGGTTATAATCGTGTGCCACGTCCTGGCATGTCATTCCGGAATATTTCGCAGTAAATTCAGCGACAAACGGGCGTATTGGAATACGATCGGGTTTTTCGTTTCGCATGGCGGTGAGGTAACGACTGAGGCTGGGGGTATAGTTCTTCGTTGGACAGCATCGGTAAGGAATTAGAAAGTTAGCAGTTAAATATACAACACTTTGCTGAAATCTCTTTTCAGAATGATTCAAATTCGACAGAACGTTCTTAGAATTTCAGCTTGTGGGGATCTTGCCTGTAAAGAAACATGGTGATGCCACGAAAGAAATCAACTGAAGTTACCCGTTCGCCCGGGGAAATAGCCGGGGCAGGCTGGGTTTTGGCATTTACTGACATGTGTTTTTATATAGTTAAGTTTGAAATTTGGTGCGTTTGTATAAAGGTCTGACTAAAAATGATTTAAACCGAGCTAAGTGTAACATGAATAGCCGGTTTGTATTTGTGATGTCGGCTCATCAATTCATCGTGAATGGCTGAGAAGAAAGAATAATCAGATGTAAAAATCTTCCCGGTCAGTTGTTGCCACCTCAAAAAAGAAATCGCCGATTTTTTCGGTCAGGAGTTTAAAAAAACGTTCACCCTTTTCGACAGTTGCTTTGGCCGGGTTTCCAATTCCGGTATCTGCGGTTACAGAAGTCCAGCGGCGTTCTGCCCACCCCCAACCTTCGTGCATGGCGCTAAATATGAATTTTTTTGCAGCGCCGTCACCGGCTTCCGATAGCGGCAGGATCCATTCAGGCTTCAGGTACAACATCAGGCTGGTTTCCACTTCGCCGGCATGTTCACCCAAATCTTCAAAAATCCTATTGGCACCTTTTACCTTATACCAGTTCACTTCAGCAAGGAACATCTTTGGAAATTTAAGTCCCAGTTCACGCAGTATTTGCCTGAAATTGTTGCCCCCATGGCTGTTTAGTATGACGAATTTAGATATCCCCTGCCTGTTGAGGGTTTCCAGGATATCGTTCAGAATGGCAAATTGCGTGGACGGATTCAGGTTGATATCGAGCTTGACATCAAACTGGCCGGTATTCACACCAAAAGGAATAGCAGGCAAAACAATCACTTTTCCTCCTTTTTCCCAGGCAATCCGGGCTGACTCACCGGCGATGGCATCAGCTTCTATATTATCGGTCGCATACGGCAAATGATAATTGTGCGCTTCGGTGGCTCCCCAGGGTAATACAACCAGTTGGTAATGTTCTTCTTTAACAGTTTTCCAGTTGTTTTCGGCTAAAATATAAGGTCTCATATTCGGGTGTTTTTAAAGGAAACAGTTAGTTATTATTTTCTATTGATCCGAATAAAATTTGCTGTAAATGTGCAATCGAGTGCAATCTGACAAAATATTGACAAATACTGTCTTTTGTCTTTTTACTTTTGCCTTGGTTTGATACCTTTAGGGCAAATTTTAAGGATCGCTAAAAGTAGAAAATCTATCGATATTTCGGGACTTTACATTTCCCGATTTGAATAGTTTACTGAAAAAACCAACTAAATGAATAGAAATATGACAAATGACCGCAGAACTTTTATCAAACAAACAGCCACAGTGGCAGCTGCCATGAGTATTTTTCCGACCCTGATGAATGCAGGCTGTGTTGGTGCCAACGATAGGGTTGTCGTTGGACTGATTGGTTGTAACAACCAGGGATTTGAAGATTTGAAGGCTTTTCTGAGACAGCCCAATGTTGTTTGTGCCGCCATGTGTGACGTTGATCAAAATGTGTTGAACCAACGGGCAGCGGAAGTCGAGAAACTGACGGGTAAAAAGCCTGTACTTTACAGCGATTTCAGAAAGTTGCTTGAACAAAATGATATTGATGCTGTGATTATTGGTACTCCCGATCACTGGCATGCAATTCCAATGATTTATGCTGCCGAAGCTGGCAAGGATATCTATTGTGAAAAACCATTGGGTTACACCATCGAAGAATGTAACCTGATGGTGAAAGCCACCAAACGATATAACAAAGTCGTGCAGGTGGGCCAATGGCAACGAAGTGACCCGCACTGGCTCGATGCGGTCAATTACCTGCATGCCGGAAATCTCGGTCGCATCCGCTCGGTTCGTGCGTGGTCATATGTAGGCTGGAAGAAATCGATTCCGGCGCTTGCCGATGCAGCGCCTCCTTCCGGTGTTGATTATGACATGTGGCTTGGCCCAAGGCCCGAACGTGCTTTTAATAAAAATCGGTTCCATGCTACCTGGCGGTGGTACTGGGATTATGCAGGAGGTGTTATGACCGATTGGGGTGTTCACCTGCTTGATTATGCCCTGTTTGGAATGAATCAGTATGTCCCGAAGTCAATCAGTTCTTCCGGAGGGAAATATGCATTCCCAACTGATGCCATGGAAACCCCTGATACCATGATGGCCGTGTATGACTTTGGCGATTTTGGAATTTTGTGGGATCATACCATCGGAATTTACGGCGCTCAGTATAAGCGTCGTCCTCACGGAGTAGCTTATATTGGCGAATACGGAACACTGGTTGTTGATCGTGGTGGCTGGGAAGTCATGGCCGAAAACAAAAGCACCAGCGCCAAAGAAGGTTTTGCTGATGTACCTATCCAGAAAGGAACAGGCAAAGGTTTGGATTTGCATGTGGCTAATTTTATCGATTGCATCAATACCCGCAACAAACCCAATTGCGATATCGAAACCGGCGCTCACATTGCACGTTTCGCGCAAATGGGAAACATTGCATACCGGCTGGGACGAAAACTGAACTGGGATGGTGAAAAACAGTTATTCCTCAACGATCCGGAAGCCAATGCCATGACCAAAGCAGAATACCGTGCTCCATGGTCATTGCCTAAAGTATAGCTATTCTTCCTACTCACGGGGTGACTCCAAGTCACCCCGTGAGTAAAAAAAAGATTCTAAACTCGTTTGTGTTTTATTTTAGGATGGCGTTTTGTATGGAAAACATGCAAAATATAGACAGTTTCCTTTTCCTCTATATACTCGTAAATGATCAAATATGGAAATTTTTTCAGAGTTGCTTCTCTGTAAGACCCTTTTTTAATGGGGAATATCTCTGGATTTAGCAGAATCAATTCAATGATTAAATCTATGGAATTGATAAACCTATCACCTAAATCTTTAGCACGGTTATCGTACCAATCAAATGAATCCTGAATCTCTTTTGCTGCGAATGATGAAAAAACTGCTTTACAGCCCATTTGGAGTTGATCTTTTAAATTCTTTTTTCAACTCTTCCCAAGAGATTCCTTTGTCTTTCCCGCTTCTCAGATCAGACGAACGATTTTCCAGTTCAACTATAAAACGCTCATCATTCCACCAATTGTTCATTTCATTGATATCATTTTCAATGATGGTGTAAATAGCCTTTATTTTTTTATCATCTGCCACTTTGATATACTCGCTTAGCCTTTGCCTTATTGTAGTTGTGTTCATGATAATCTGTTTGTCACAAAGTTAAAAAAACAACTTTGATTTTTGATGTTCAATCGAAAATGATTCCAAAACTAAAAATATTTGGTAGCAAACAGGAATTCCTGAACGATCAGGAAACAAATTTTCCAAACATGGTTTTGGTAGTGGAAAATTTCACTGGAGAAATCCCGGCAGAGACAACTATAGCTAATCTATCTGTTATTTTTACTCCAATCCTGGTACCAACGTCAAAGGTTATGCTGTTCCCGTAAGCATTCTCAACTGTTGGGCCTACCTTCTGTCCATTATATAGGCGGTTTAGTTTATCATTTCCAATAGCATCAAATAAAGCCTGATCGGCAAATCGGGCGTAAATATACCTGATACCTAAATAAGGTTGTAAAATAAAGGTTTTACTATCCAATGAAATTTATCGAACTAGAGAGTATGTTTTCAAAGGAAATCACTAATCAGGGAATAATTCTATATGAAGCCAATAGCAAAGGAATGGCTTAATGCCACATGGTAAACCAAGTCTTGAAGAAGCAGCAACCTATTTTCAGGAGGCATTAAAGATAAAACAAAAGGTGGAAGCATTTCTTAATCAGGAGAAGTTGCCAATGCAATGACCAAGTAACTTACCGTGCTCCATGGTCATTGCCTAAAGTATAAAATTCAAATCGGAATTGTTTAATTTCGATAATTGTATTTATCCATGTCATAGGACTCCGATTCTCGGCGTCCTATGCTATTACATTTCGGGGCGTTGCCCCTTTGTGCCGCAATTATTCGATTGTTGAATTTGAATTCTGAAAGGACGACCTGTGATAGCAAAGGGTGCAGGGCAACGGAATCCTGTGAATTGAATAATGTGGAAGAAAATTTAAAAAGACAATAGTGGACGAAACCTAAACCAACCCGATGAAAAAACTTCTGCGATGTGGAAAACCGGTATTTCAGAATCTGACCAGTCGCTGGTTGATGAAGCAATTCAGGAATATAAAATATGCAAAAAAAACTTTTAATGTATATTTAGCAATGAAAAACCTTTTCCTAACCTTTATCATCGCCTTAATTTTTCCGTTGTTCCTGATGGCACAACCCAAACTTTCTCCTGTAAAACCGATGAAACCCGATTTGCTTGAATCCTGGGTTCCTGCCAATATCCGTATTCAGGGTTATTTAGGCGAAAAAATCGATTTGTGCATCAATCAGCAGATCAAAAAGCAGGATGTTCCGCACCTGATCGAACCATTTGAAAGTCGTAACGAAACCCGGCTGTGGCAAACCGAATTCTGGGGAAAATGGATTCTTTCGGCGATTGCGGCTTACGAATACAATCACGATCCGGAAGTTCTGAAAATCATTCAGGAGGCAGTTTCAGGTTTGCTGGCTACTCAATCGACTGATGGTTATATTGGTAATTATTCGGCAGATGCACAGCTTCAGCACTGGGATATTTGGGGCCGGAAATACACCCTGCTCGGATTGTTGGCTTATTACGACATTTCAGCAGATCAAAAATCGTTGGAAGCTGCAAAAAAACTCGCCGATCATTTGCTCACACAGGTTGGTCCGGGCAAGGCCGATATTGTAAAAACCGGTAATTACCGGGGAATGCCCAGCAGCTCCATTCTGGAACCAATGGTTTTACTGTACAGGCACACCGGGGAAAAACGCTACCTCGATTTTGCGAAATACATTGTGGCCCAATGGGAAACTGCCGACGGTCCAAAACTGATCAGCAAAGCAATTGCCGGTGATGCAGTTGCTGATCGTTTCCCGAAACCCGATTCCTGGTGGTCGTGGGACAACGGACAAAAAGCATACGAAATGATGTCGTGCTACGAAGGGTTACTCGAACTTTACAGGATTACCGGCGAACCAGGCTACCTGAAATCGGCAGAACTGGCTGTTCAGAATATTATAGACACAGAAATTAACCTGGCCGGATCGGGCACTGCATTTGAATGTTTTTACCACGGAAGCCAGCGGCAAACCGAACCAACCTACCATACCATGGAAACCTGCGTGACGTTCACCTGGATTAAACTCTGCAACAACCTGCTCCGGCTTACAGGCAAGCCGATGTATGCCGACCAGATCGAAAAATCGGTATACAACGCGCTGATGGCTTCCATGAAATTTGATGGTTCACAGATAGCCAAATACAGTCCGCTCGAAGGGTTACGCCACGAAGGAGAAGAACAGTGCGGCATGCACATCAACTGCTGCAATGCCAATGGCCCGAGGGCTTTTACGCTGATTCCAAAACTGGCTTTGATGACTTCCGGAAATGAGATTGTGGTGAATCTTTACACTCAATCTTCAGCCTCGGTACAACTCAATCCAAAAAACAAAGTTACCCTTGTTCAGTCAACTGCTTATCCTGAATCTGATCGGATCGAAATCAAACTTCAGCCTGAAAAAACTGAAGTTTTTACCCTAGCACTGCGTATTCCTGAATGGAGCAAACAGACTTCCATTACAGTGAACGGGACTCCGGTTGAGGACATCAATCCGGGCAGTTATTACAAAATCACCCGGGAGTGGAAGAAAGATGACCGGATTGTGTTGAAACTTGATCTGAGCTGCCGGCTGATCAGCCTGAACGGTTTTCAGGCCTTACTGCGCGGACCGGTATTGCTGGCACGCGACTCGCGTTTTAACGATGGATTTGTTGATGAAGCAGCCGTGGTACAGCATAAAAATAATCTCGTCGAACTTCGTCCTTCGTCTGAAAAACCTGACAATATCTGGATGTCGTTCACTGCTCCGTTGATTTTGGGTACTGACCTGGAAGGGGAATCCAGACAACCGCGGCAGATTCATTTCTGCGATTTTGCTTCCGCCGGAAATACCTGGAGTCCTGATTCCCGGTACCGGGTTTGGCTCAGGCAAACGCTGAATGTAATGAATGCTGCCTATAAAACATACTAAGACAAGTGCAGTCAATACCGAAAGAAAAGTAAAACATCCGGTCTTCGACGGCATTTTCAGATCAATTCAAAAGTGACAGTCCTATGGATAAAGAAGCAGTTTTCAGAAAATTAAAATTCGGAACCTCGAAGCACAGTCTGATCGTGAATGCTCCTGAAGAATATCTTTCGATTCTGCAGGGAGCTGATTTTGATGCACTTCCTGATGAAACAAAATCCGGGCAATACGGTTTTGTCCAGGTTTTCGCTTCGTCACAGGCAGAAATGGAGGAACTGATTCAGCAGGTAGCCAAAGCCGGAAAATACGATTGCCTGTTTTGGGCCTGCTACCCCAAAAGTATTGGCAAACAAAAATATGACCTGAAACGGGAAACGGTATGGGCTGCTCTAGGTTTGGCCGGTTTACGTCCGGTTTCACAAATAGCCATCGACGAAAAATGGAGCGCTTTGCGTGGCCGCGATCCGGAGTTGGCTGGAAAATAAAAAACAAACAAAATGACATTTCAAAAAATAACCCTCATCGATTCCTGCGGACTCACCAAGCCGGTATTGGAACAAATCACGGTTCTCTCGATCGTGTTGGGTGAGCAGGAATTCAGGAGTAAAAAACCGAATTCCATCCTGGTGAATACATCCATCGGTCTGACTTTCGATAAAGATGTTTTTGTTCGCTGGATATCGAATGATCCGACTTCGTTTGCCATTTTTGATCTGCCGGCATTGGGAGAGTTTCAGGAAGAGTTTTCGAAATACCCGAATGTGATTGTTTCCGACAGATCTTCAGGCTTTACGCTCGAAGCGCAGTCCAGACTTTCGGAGAAGGTGCTGGCGAATATTCAGGATTTTCTCTAAATCCTTCTGCACAGGTTTCGAAATTCACCGGGAGTCATTTGAATTTGCCGTTTAAACGAAGTCGAAAAATAATCGATGGATTCAAATCCAAGTTCGATGGCGATCTCCTTGATGGTTTTATTTGAAACTGATAACAATTCCTTTGCTTTTTGAATTCTCAGCTGACTAATGTATTGCGCAGGCGCCAGCCCGGTGTATTGCCTGAACATCCGCCGAAACCAGGTATAACTCATATTCAGCGATGCAGCAAGCTCTTCCGGGGAAAGCGGATTCGTGATTCGTTCGCGGATCATTAACCGGGCTTTGTCAATCTTATTCAGCACCTCCTTGTCTTTCCGGTTTTTATCATTTTCACGGTAAATCAGATAAGCCAGCAGGTGAATCACCATTCCGGATAAAAGCTGCTGATAACCGGGGCGTTCACCATTGCTCACATCCAGTATCTTTTTGTAAAGACTTACAATTTCCTCATCAAATCCGATGTTAATTACCGGACTGTCGATGGATAAGGATTTATTTTCAAGCAAATGGCCGGCAAAAGGTCCGTTGAATCCTACCCAATGGCATTTCCATCCTGTTGTTTCATCCGGCTGATAGCTGTGCCATTCACCCGGGAACAAAAAAAATGCTGAACCTGCGGGTACTTCGCGCAATGGACTGTGCGAAGAGGCAAACTGTCCCTTGCCATGTGTAATGTAAACCAGCTGAAATTCCGGAAGTATCCGTCCCCGTTCAAAATTGAAACTGTATTCCTGAGGGTGACCGCTTGTCGGATAATTGGCATGGTCAGGAATCGATTCGAAACCGATCGTATTCACCTTCAGATTCCAGAAATCTTCCTTTTCAGGTCTGGTCAGGTAACGGATTTCAGAATTTCGGGTATGTTGCATAATAGGCTTGTTCTGTCAGAAATCAAAGTAATTCGGTCAGTATTGAAATATTCAGTCAGCTAATATATTAATAACTTGCACCATCAGCAAATAAGAGTGAAAAGTTGAAAGTGTCAAATTAGCGCTAAAAAAATTCGTTATGAGAAAAATTCTTTTTTTACAGCTTTTTCTTTTTTCACTTTTTGTTCATGGGCAATCGGTAGGAACGGGTTTGGCAAATCCAGCCAACTATAAAAATAATCTTACTGACCCCCTCTCCTGATCAGAGCGTGAATTATGCTGACCCGGAAAACGAGCTGCAAAAACATGCCGGTCAGATCCGACGGATTGCTGCAGAAAATCAAATTGGATTGGTTGATAGTTACCAGGCATTCGAGTTTCTGTATCCTGATAAAGAACAACTTGGCAAATATATGGCGCAGGTGAATCATCCCAATGAAATGGGCCATGAACTGATTGCCCATGAAATTATGAAATGGTTTCAGTAAAAATAATATTTCAAAAGGCTATGCAACGAATGAAAATATTAATCCCTGTTCTCCTTGTTATTGGCATTCTTCCCGCTGTCTGTTTCAATTATCCTAAAGAAAATAAACAGGCTATCAATAAACTAAGGGAAGGCTTTCTGAATCCTCCGGATTCGGTCCGTCCGGGCGTTTACTGGTATTTTATGGACGGCAACATGTCGAAAGAAGCCATGACCAAAGACCTGGAATCGATGAAGGCAGTTGGTATCGGCAATCTGGTTTTTTTGGAGGTCAATGTAGGAATTCCACGCGGCCCGGTTGATTTTTTGAGTGAACAGTGGCAGGATTTATTTAAGCATGCAGTTCGTGAAGCTGAGCGGCTGGGGATTGCCATAACATTGGGTGTTGGCCCGGGATGGTCAGGTAGTGGAGGCCCATGGGTGTCAGGTTCCGAATCGATGAAGCATCTGGTTACCAGCAGCATTCAGGTTTCAGACGGCGAAAATGGGCTCCTTGTGCTCCCGAAACCGAAACCCATGAAACCGTACTTTGGTGAAGGGAATTTTACGCCTGAACTTAAAAAACGCTGGAACGATTATTATGAAGATGTAGCAGTTCTGGCATTTCCAACACCCTCCACTGAATCTAAAATTGAGGATATTAATGAAAAAGCGCTTTATTACAGGGAACCGTACACCTCAAAAATTGGCGTAAAGCAATTTCTGCCCTCGTTTGCCAACTTTAAAAAACTACCCGACGAAGCGGTTATTTCCAAAGACAGAATACTGGATGTCTCCCGTTTCTTAATGCCTGATGGTAACTTAAACTGGAAGGTTCCCGCAGGAAACTGGACGATTCTTCGGCTGGGAAGCCGGAACAATGGCGCGCTTACCCGACCGGCACCTTTACCCGGTCTTGGTTTTGAAGCCGATAAAATGGATACCGCAGCCATAAATTCCCACCTGGAAAATTTTACCGGAAAACTGATTCGGAAAATCGGAATTCCGGATAAGCATTTGCAGGGAGGCTTGAAAATGCTCCACATGGATAGCTGGGAAATGGGCGCACAGAACTGGACCCTGCATTTCAGGGAAGAATTTCAAAAACGAAGAGGTTACGATCCGCTTCCCTATTATCCGGTTTATTCAGGATTGGTGGTTGAAAGTCTTGAGAAAAGTGAACGTTTTCTATGGGATTTGCGTCATACTTCGCAGGAACTGGTGATTGAAAACCATGCACAACACCTTAAAAAGTACGGACGGAAATTTAATCTGGGACTTTCAATTGAACCCTACGACATGAATCCAACCGCTGACATGGAATTGGGTGCCGTTGCCGATGTTCCAATGTGCGAATTCTGGAGCAAGGATTATGGTTTCAATTCATCGTTTAGCTGCATTCAGGCGGCTTCAATTGCGCATATTGAAGGCAAAAAGGTGGTTGCAGCTGAGGCTTTTACTGCCCATAAAGAGGATTGGAAACAATATCCCGGATCGATGAAAAATCAGGGTGACTGGGCTTTTGCTGCCGGAATCAACCGATTCGTTTACCATACTTTTCAGCATCAGTACCTCGATGATAGTTTGAAACCAGGTATGACCATGGGACCGTATGGCGTTCATTGGGACCGGAGCCAGACCTGGTGGCCGATGGCCGAAGGTTATCATCGTTACATTACCCGTTGTCAGTATATTCTGCAGCAAGGCGCCCCGG
Source organism: Bacteroidales bacterium (assembly GCA_038251165.1). Classification (GTDB taxonomy): domain Bacteria; phylum Bacteroidota; class Bacteroidia; order Bacteroidales; family Prolixibacteraceae; genus Aquipluma. The sequence continues at coordinate 49,044 of JBBSBP010000027.1, forward strand.
TGGCTGACATTCTTTATCTGACACCCGAAGGAGCGCCGCATGTGTTTCGGGCTCCTGCCTCCGCATTAAACGGTGATGAGGTCCTTCCCGATCGCAAAGGCTATAATTTCGATGGATGCTCACCTTCAGAATTACTCACTGCAAGTGTACGTGACAATAAGATCATTTTCCCTTCCGGAGCAACCTACCGTTTGATGGTTCTACCGGCAATCGAAACCATGACCCCGGAATTGCTTGGTAAAATTGAATCGCTTGTGAAAGCCGGTGCCACAATTGTTGGAAATCCACCGCGTAAATCGCCGGGTCTGGTGAATTATCCGGAATGTGATCAGATGGTTTCAGCAAAAGCAAAGTCGATGTGGCACGAAACGTTTCCACCGGTGCATGTTTCTGAACAAGCTTTAGGGAAAGGCAAAATCTTCTGGGGAGGTGCACTTTCACATATCATTTTGCCTGAATTGTACCCGAATTATAAGGCAACTGCTTCACTGCTCCGCAAGATGGGAATACAGGAAGATTTTGAATCTTCGGAAGCCATCCGATACGCACATCAAATGCTCGAATTCGGAGAGTTCTATTTCGTTTCCAATAAAACCAGCTCAAAGGTAACTTCACGCTGTACTTTCCGTGTTCATTCCGGTACTCCGGAGTTGTGGGATCCTATGACCGGCGAAACCCGCCCGCTTCCTGAATATGCGCCAAAGGATGACCGGATGCAAATAGCCCTTCAGTTTGAACCTTTTCAAAGCTTTTTTATAGTTTTTAACCGAAATGGAAAAATACAAGCATCCAAACAGGAAGGAGTGAAAAACTTCCCGGAACAGAAACTTTTAACGGAGCTTAAAGGTCCATGGAATGTTTCATTTGATCCGAAATGGGGAGGCCCGAAAAATATCGTTTTCAATCAGTTGGAAGACTGGACAAAGAATGTAAAAGATGGCATTAAATATTATTCAGGAATAGCGACTTATCACAAAATTATCAGCGTTCCGGAGAATATTGTCACGGATAAAAAAACAGATTTTTTTCTCGATCTGGGCGAAATACATCATCTGGCACGAATCTACATAAACGGGAAAGACATGGGTGTTGTCTGGACAGCCCCATACCAGGTAAAAATTACGGATGCTATTCTTCCGGGAGAAAACCGAATCGACATCGAAGTCGCCAATCTTTGGCCGAACCGGTTGATTGGTGATGAGAAGTTTCCTGATGATGGTATCAAAAATGGTCAGTGGCCCGAATGGTTGCTGAAAAAACAAGCCCGGACTTCAGGAAGATTCACTTTTACAACAAGGAATTTCTATCAAAAGGATTCGGAATTATTAAAATCCGGTTTGATAGGACCGGTAGGGATACTGGTTCAGGAGAAGAGGCTGTCTCAAAAGTCAAATTAATCGATGAACCTGTCACCCCGTCCGTCAGATGACGGATCGGGGTCTGATATTCAGTGCGATGGAATCCTGAAACAAGTTCAGGATGACTCGGTCTATGACTTTTGAGACAGCCTCTATTTTTGCACCGCAGCGAAGCGGAACCCGGGGTTGAATGGAATAGCAGGGAACAAGGCGCATCCACCAATCGGTATTGAAACACAAATGCTGTATGCGCCACAAAGAATTAGTTGATTGAAATAAATTTTAAAAATCGTTATATGACTAAAGTAGGATTATTTGGAATCGGCCTCGATACGTACTGGGCGCAATTCGACGGATTGCTGGACAATCTGAAAGCTTATCAGGAACAAATAAAAAACCGTATAGAAAGTTTCGGCGTTGAGGTGGCCGATGCCGGAATGGTTGACAATCCGGTGAAAGCGCGCGAAGCTGCCGACTTTCTGAAATCTCAGGATGTGGAAATCGTGTTCCTCTATGTTTCGACCTATGCACTTTCGTCAACCGTATTGCCGGTAGCCCAAAAGCTGAAAGTTCCGGTAATTATACTGAACCTTCAGCCTGTTGCTCAACTGGATTACGAAGCTTTCAACAAGCTGGGCGACCGGGGTAAAATGACGGGCCTGTGGCTCGAACACTGCCAGGCCTGCTCGGTTCCCGAAATTGCCAGCGTGTTTAACCGCTCCGGAATTCAATACGATTTTGTAACCGGATACCTTCAGGATGAAGAAGCCTGGACCGGGATCGAAGCCTGGACCGAGGCTGCCCGTGTGGCTGCTGCTATGCGAAACAACCGTCTCGGAGTTTTAGGTCACTATTATGGCGGAATGCTCGATGTTTACACCGATCTTACCAAACAGTCGGCTGTATTTGGTACCCACATCGAATTACTCGAAATGTGTGAACTGAAAAAGTACCGCGACGAAGTGACTGATGATGAAGTTCAGGCTAAAATCCAGGAGTTTCATTCTGCTTTTGATGTTGCTCCGGAGTGTGAATCTGCTGAAATTGAGCGTTCTGCACGCACCTCGCTGGCACTTGACACCCTGGTAAAAAACCGCGACCTGGGCTCTATGGCATATTATTACGAAGGTGAATCGGGCAATGAATATGAAAATATTGTAACTTCGGTCATTGCCGGGAATACACTGCTGACAGGTAAAAACATTCCGGTGGCAGGTGAATGCGAGGTGAAGAATGCGCAAGCCATGAAAATCATGGCCGAATTTGGCGCCGGAGGTTCATTCTCGGAATTTTACCTGATGGATTTTAAGGATGATGTGGTGATGCTTGGTCATGACGGCCCTGCTCATTTTGCCATTGCCGAAGGAAGTGTCAGTCTGGTTCCGCTGCCCGTTTTCCATGGGAAACCCGGGAAAGGCCTGTCCATTCAAATGACAGTGAAACATGGACCGGTAACGTTATTATCGGTGGTGGAAGGCAAAGACGGCATTTTCCTGCTGGTGGCAGAAGGTGAATCAGTGGCAGGACCGATACTCGAAATCGGAAACACCAACAGTCGTTACCGCTTTTCGGTGGGTGCGAAGAAGTTTATGAATGAATGGTCGAAACAAGGCCCGGCGCATCATTGTGCCATTGGGGTAGGACACATAGCCAATAAAATTCAGAAACTGGGTCAGATACTGGGGATTGATGTGGTGAAGATTTGCTGAAAAATGAATTCTGGCTTGCCCGGTTCGGCCAGGGTTGTAATCTAATCTAATCTAATCTAATCTGTTTTAACCAATAAAACCTAAATAATGAAAAAGATTTTCTTCTCAATATTTACCTGTCTTCTGGCTCTCTCTCTTTTCGCTCAAAAGAAAGCTGTTGAATGGCCTGTTCTGAAGCACTATGACCAGGATCACCTGCTCAACATTGCCCTCCCTCTGGGAGGAATCGGTACAGGAACAGTCTCTCTGGGGGGACGGGGTGAATTGCGGGACTGGGAAATAATGAATAAACCAGCCATTGGATACAGTACGGTCACCCAGGGCAATAATGCCCCGTTCTTTTCCATATTCGTCAAACCGGAAGGCGAAAAGGCGATTACCCGTGCCCTGATAGGGCCGGTACACCCGACAGAATACCTCCATTACGAAGGACGTCCGGTCAATCAGCACGGTTTCCCTAGATTTGCGAATGCCGGTTTCGATGCGGCTTACCCGGTTGGAATCGTCAGTTTGTCGGATAAAACGATGCCGGTAAAAGTGAGAATTATAGGGTTTAATCCTTTGGTGCCGGGTGATGCCGATGCCAGCGGATTGCCGGTTGCCGTGCTGACTTATGAAGTTACCAATACAACGGGTAAACCACTGTCGGTCTCGGTTTGTGGGACGATGCGCAATTTTGTTGGCCAGAACGGAAGCAAAAGCCGACGCGACTGGAAAGGCGATTATATTCCATACGGAGCAAAAAACAATCTGAATATATACAAGGAAAGTAAGGAGATGCGTGGAATTTACATGTATTCCGACAGCATTGACAAAACAGATGCTGCCTATGGATCCATCGCATTAACAACTTCAGAAATAACAGGAGTAAGCTACCGCCGGTCATCAGAACCCAATCACTGGGAGCGTGCAACTCTTGATTTTTGGGACGATTTCAGTGCTGATGGAGAACTGACCGATAAAGCCACTCTTTACGACAACAATCCGATGGCTTCCCTGGCTGTAAAGAAGTTGGTTGCACCAAACAGTACACAGGTATTCCGGTTTTACATTACCTGGGATTTTCCCAACCGTTATGCCTGGTCAAAAGAAGCAGTCGGAAATTATTACAGCGCCAACTATACCGATGCCTGGGATGCTGCGCAAAAAATTGTTCCGCAGATTCCTGCATTGGAACAAAAAACAAAACAGTTTTTAGATGCTTTTTTATCGGCGACATTACCCGCTGAAGTAAAAGAAGCGGCTTTATTTAACCTGAGCACACTTCGGTCGCAAACAGTTTTCAGGATAAAAAGCGGGCACATGATGGGCTGGGAAGGTGTGATGGATGAGTTCGGCTCCTGCCAGGGTTCATGTACTCACGTCTGGAATTATGAAGTGGCAACACCATTTCTTTTTGGCCAGCTGGCCCGCACCATGCGCGACGTGGAGTTCAACTATGCTTTGGATTCAACCGGATTGATGAGTTTCCGGGCTTCATTGCCGCTGTCGAAGGCTGCTTCGTCGAAGATTGCCGCGGCTGATGGTCAAATGGGATGCATCATGAAAATATACCGCGACTGGCAATTGTCGGGCGACAATGAATTTTTGAAAAACAACTGGCAAAACATTAAAAAAGCACTGGCTTTTGCCTGGATCAAGGGAGGCTGGGATGGCGATCAGGATGGGGTAATGGAAGGTTGTCAGCACAATACGATGGATGTGGAATATTACGGACCCAACCCGCAAATGGAGTTTTGGTATCTTGGTGCGTTACGGGCCGGTCAGGAAATGGCCAAATTCATGAAGGACAAGGATTTTGAAAAAAAATGTACGGATCTTTTCCTGGAAGGCAGCAAGTGGACCGATCAAAACCTTTTTAACGGTGAATATTACATTCAGAAAATCGTACCACCTGTCTCGTCTAATGCTGTTGCAAAAGGCTTAAGGGCCGGAATGGGTTCCGAAAATCTGTCAGATCCTGATTTTCAGTTGGGAGAAGGCTGCCTGGTCGACCAATTGGTGGGTCAGTATATGGCACATATTTGTGGTTTGGGTTACCTGGCCAATGAACAAAACATTAAAACCACGCTCAAAAGCATTATGAAGTACAACTATATTCAGGATTTCTCACCGTTTTTCAATAACATGCGTTCGTATGTTATGGGCAACGAAAGCGGACTGATTATGGCCAGCTGGCCCAATGGACGGCTTAAGGTACCTTTCCCTTATTTTTCTGAAGCGATGACAGGTTTTGAATATACGGCCGCTGTTGGGATGATATACGAAAATCAAACAGAGAACGGACTCAAATGTATTAAAAGTATTCGCGACCGGTTTGACGGGCTGAAACGAAATCCTTTTGACGAACCTGAATGCGGGCATCATTATGCACGTGCCATGGCCAGTTGGGCATCGGTAATCGCCCTGTCAGGATTTCAATATTCAGGAGTAAGACAAAGTATGTCGTTTACCTCTCGCCCGGGTAAGTATTTCTGGAGTAACGGATCTGCATGGGGAACCTGCCTGATTGAGGGTAAATCGGCTTTATTAACAGTTCTCCATGGCTCTTTAATCCTGAATAATTTCACGATCGACGGACTTGGCAGTAAAAAGATGAAGGAGGTAGTCATCGACGAAAAGGATAGTTTAAAGATCGAAGTCTGAAATAAACTTAAGATCGAAGAAAAAAAAGTGGAAGTATGCAGCAGCGTTATGGAAATAGCTAATATCGAATCAACTAAATACCTAAAACCATGAAAAAAACCAATCTGATTGCAATCATCGGGATCATCCTCTTCATAGCCCTCGTTTTTGGTTGCAGCAAAAAACCAACTCCGGAAGGCATACAGACCATTGACGAACTGAAAACACTGTTTGCCGATCCGCCTTCAGAATACCGGAGCGCTCCGCTTTGGGACTGGAACGAACAGATTTCCGAAGAAGGAATTGATTTTCAGATGAAACAATTTAAACAGGCCGGCATTGGTGGAGTATTTGTACATCCGCGCCCGGGTTTACTCACCGAATATCTTTCAGATGACTGGTTTCACCTGTTTGATTATACTGTTCAGAAAGGTAAGGAATTGGATATGAAAGTCTGGATTTACGACGAAAACTCTTATCCTTCCGGTTTTGCAGGTGGGCATGTGCCGGCAGAAATGCCCGATTCATACCAACATGGAAGCGGCCTGAGCCTTGAAATTCAGCAGGAACTGAATGTGATTTCTTCGGATACGCTGGCAGTGGTTCTGAAGAAGACTGATGGAGGATTTGCCGACATTACAGCTTCGGCCGGTCAGGAAAACGGACAACAGGGAACTTACTACCTGTTCCGCAAAACTTATCCGGCCAAATCGCCCTGGTACGGCGGATTTACCTATGTCGACCTGTTGTACAAAGGGGTAACCGACAAATTCATGGAAATTACCATGAC
>JBBSBP010000028.1:0-53993 GCA_038251165.1 Bacteroidales bacterium
ACCGGTTATCGCGCATACCCTCAATGGAAGTGCTTTGGCTTTACCGCGCATTCTGGCTGCCCTGCTCGAAAACAACCAGACTGCGGAAGGAATCCGGATTCCAAAAGTGTTGGTTCCTTATTGCGGATTTGAGATGATTGACTAAACTGACGATTTATCCATAAACAAAAGGCTGTTTCGATATTTCCAGAAACAGCCTTTTGTATTTTATTATTTGCTTTCCAAATATAAGGTATCAGGGCAAAGATCCAAACCATTTGCCCATTGGATGCTCCCTAAAAATGGTTTTACTGAATTAAACAAACTTAAATCCTTCAATTCCTTAAAAATACCGATTCCTAAATATGGCTTTACATCAAATCTTTTTTTCTCACCGTTACTAAAGGTGAGCAACAACGAAAAGTCCTTTTCTGGTTTTACTTCGATAACTCTTGGATTCATTTGTTTGCTATTTTAAAGGATCAATCTTAAAAATCGTTTCACCTCTTATGGCTAAATCCCAATCTGCTATAAGTTCTTCATTGTGAATTTCAATCCATGCCTGAACAAGTTTCATTTTATTAAGTTTTAGGGTACCTTCAAGCAATTTTCCGTCTAATATTGAAATTACAGCCTCCTCATCTTGATATTTTACATGTATATGAGGTAAATTATGTTGCTTATTATCCAGATAATACATAGAAATGATAATTCCGTAAAACATTGAAATTATAGCCATAAGTTATTTCTTTTGGTACTAATTACAACACGAAGTTAATGCTTTTAGATGAAAAATAAATACAGTTCTTAAAAGTCAGGACAATATATGTTATTGCTTTTCTTGTAAATAGTCATCCATTTTCGCTTCAATTTTCGAAAACAGACAAACACCCAGATTTATTAGTGTTCATAAAGTGTTGGTTCCCTATTGCGGATTTGAACTGATTGACTAGTTTATACGATATGAAATCGAGTATTTTTGGAGGCTGTTTCGGTTTTATGACTGATACAGCATCTTTTTTTATAAATTTGAGGTCAGTAACAGAACCAAACCAAGCTGACCATGAATAAATATTTTAAAAATTCTTTGTTTGCAGGACTTGCTGTTTCACCTTTTATTGCATGCAGTACTCCGGCGCAAAAGCCACAAAATCCCAACATAGTCCTCATCTTTATCGATGACCTGGGATATGGCGATTTAAGCTGTTACGGTGCTTCGCAGTACAAAACACCCAATCTCGACCGGATGGCTGCCCAAGGGATTCGGTTTACAACTTTTATGGCGGCCCAGGCGGTATGCAGTGCATCACGGGCAGGAATCATGACTGGCTGTTATCCAAACCGGGTTGGTATTTCAGGAGCCTTAATGCCCGATGCGAAAATCGGTTTGAATCCTTCAGAGGAAACCATTGCAGAGGTTTTAAAAAAACGAAATTATAAAAGCTGCGCAATCGGGAAATGGCATTTGGGTTACCAACATCAGTTTTTGCCTTTACAGCAAGGATTCGATGAGTATCTCGGTCTTCCTTACTCAAATGATATGTGGCCAGTCAATTTTGATGGAAAACCTGCAGCTCCCGGATCAAACAAAGCCAGGTATCCTCAACTTCCGCTAATTGAGAACAATAACAAAATCAGGGAAATAAAGACACTAGATGATCAATCGGAACTAACCACCATGTATACTGAAAAAGCTGTCAGGTTTATTAATGAAAATAAAAAAAATCCATTCTTTATTTATATGGCTCATTCCATGACACACATTCCACTTGCAGTTTCATCGAAATTTAAAGGAAAAAGTGAGCAGGGATTGTTTGGCGATGTGGTAATGGAAATCGACTGGTCGGTAGGCGAAATCATGAAAACCCTTAAGAAAAATGGCCTTGATAAAAATACGCTGGTTATATTTACTTCAGATAATGGCCCCTGGTTAAATTTTGGGAATCATGCCGGATCAACTGGTGGTTTGCGTGAAGGAAAGGGCAACAGCTTCGAAGGAGGTCAGCGCGAACCTTGCCTGATGTGGTGGCCGGGCCATATTGCTGGTGGTACCATTTGCAATAAACTGGCTTCGACGATCGACATCCTTCCGACACTTGCAGCAATCACCAGCTCACCACTTCCGGAGAAAAAAATTGATGGAGTAAATATATTACCTCTGATGTTGGGTGACGTAAATGCAAATCCACGTGAAACCTTTCTTTATTATTACCGGAAGAACAGTTTGGAAGCCGTTCGGAAAGGGACCTGGAAATTGGTCTTCGCTCATCCGGGCCGGACTTATATCGGTTTTAAACCCGGTGCAGACGGTTTCCCCGGAAGTACTAACGAAAACTTTCAGTTTGAAGAAGGTCTGTATGATCTCCGGCGCGATCCGGGTGAAAGGTATGATGTTAAGGAGTTTTATCCGGAAGTTGTTGCCGAATTGAAAAAACTGGCTGATGAAGCCCGTCAGGATTTGGGAGATGATATCCAGAAAATTCAAGGTCAAAATAGAAGAGAACCTGGCCGTATTGCAGCAAAATAATTAAACCAACTATAAATTAATTAAGATGAACAAAACGAATTTATTAACAGTGCTTGGACTTTGTTCTGCTGGTTTCTTTCCTGCTTGCAGTGAGCAGGCACCCAAGGAGTCCCGTCCGAACATTATTTTTATCATGAGTGATGACCATGCTTTTCAAGCCATAAGTGCCTATGGGCATGGATTGAATGAAACTCCGAATATTGATCGGATTGCCAAAGAAGGGGCGATTTTTATGAAAGGATTTGTGACCAACTCACTTTGTGCACCGAGCCGTGCGACTATGCTTACCGGAAAATTTGGGAACAAGAACGGAAAAGTTGATAACATCAAACCATTTAACTGGGATCAGGAAAATTTTGCCAAAATACTTCAACAAAATGGTTACCAGACTGCCTTGATTGGGAAAATTCATCTCGAAGGTTTGCCTCAGGGTTTTGATTACTCGAATGTACTTCCGGGACAAGGGAATTATTACAATCCCGATTTTATTGAAAACGGTGTTAAGAAGCGGTTCCCGGGTTATGTGACTACGCTCACCACTGAATTTGCATTGAATTGGTTGGATAAAACCCGTGATAAAACGAAGCCATTCTGTTTGTTGTATCATCAGAAAGCACCTCACCGAAACTGGCTTCCGGAAGAAAAATACCTGACTTTGTATGACGACCGCGAATTCCCTTTACCTGATAATTTCTACGACGATTATTCCGGACGAGGCACAGCGGCGCACACGCAGGAAATGAGCATTGTGAAAAATATGATGTGGGGACACGACCTTAAATTTGAGAATGATCCTTATACCGGTGAACCTACGAATTTAATGGGAGATATTAAACGGATGGACGACTATCAGCGAGAAGCCTGGCGCGCAGCATACAATCCGAAAAACGAAGAATTCCTGAAGAAAAAACCAACTGGGAAAGATTTGGATTATTGGAAATATCAGCGTTATATGCATGATTACCTGAGAGTCATCAAATCGGTGGATGATGGAGTGGGAGAGTTGCTCGAATATTTGGATAAAAATGGGTTAACTGACAATACAGTTGTTATTTACACATCCGATCAGGGATTTTATTTAGGTGAACATGGCTGGTTTGATAAACGATTTATGTACGAGGAATCTTTACGTACACCACTCCTTATGAGGTACCCGAAAGAAATTAAACCTGGTGCAGTCATTAATCAACTGGTACAAAATCTGGATTTTGCTCCTACGTTTTTAGATTATGCAGGCGTAAAAGCTCCTGAGGATATGCAGGGAATGTCTTTCCGGAAAGTTGTGAATGGAGAGCCCGGTGAATGGCGCGACGCAATCTACTATCATTATTACGAATATCCGGCAGTACATATGGTCAAACGGCATTACGGAGTCCGGACTGATCGCTACAAACTTATTCATTTTTACTACGATGTAGATGAATGGGAAATGTATGATCTCGAAAAAGATCCGCACGAAATGAAAAGCATTTACGACGATCCGGCATATGCAGATGTCCGGAAAGATTTGCTGAAACGTTTAACCGAATTGCGTAAACAGTATGGCGATTCGGATGAGCTGGATCAGGCATTTATTCAGGAATCAACAAAAAAGAAATAAGTCTGTATCAAAAGTCAAAGACAAAGTCATCCTGAACTTGGTTCTGGTATGTAGCTGTTTGAAGGCTATCCAGTTAGCCGGGTTGATCTGCTGCGGGAATGTAACCGATATATTATGTAGTTATTTTGATGAGATGTAAGAGCCGGAATTCATGATCAAATTTCAGTTGACTGATGTATTCGATGTATGTTTTTCTTATCTTTAAGCAAATTGAAAACGTCATGAAACTACCAAATATTATTAAAAACGATAGCTGGCTTGAGCCTTTTACTTCAACCATCATTTCACGCTTAAAGACTGCCCAGGCAAAGGAAAGCGAAATTCTCCGCGGCATAAGTTTGTCGGATTTTGCCCAGGGTCACAAATGGTACGGATTGCATCGCGAAAAGAATCAGTGGATTATTCGCGACTGGGCACCGAATGCCACGGCAATTTTTCTGATCGGACAATTCAACGATTGGCAGGAATTGCCTGAATATCAATTTAAGTCTGTTGGTTCCGGCAACTGGGAAATCAAACTTCCTCCTGAAAAGATGAATCACGGTGATTTATATGCGTTTTCAATTTTCTGGGAAGGCGGTCAGGGAAAACGTATTCCAGCGTGGGTGAACCGCATGGTTCAGGACGATCATACCAAAATATACAATGCACAGGTTTGGGCTCCGGAAAAACCTTACCGCTGGAAACATGCGGCTTACCATCGGTCAGCCGAAGCTCCTCTCATTTATGAAGCTCACGTTGGCATGGCCGGCGAGAACGAAAGGGTACATACCTATAACGAATTTCGTACCGATATTTTACCGCGGATTCAGAAAGCCGGGTACAATACCATTCAGTTGATGGCCATTCCGGAACATCCCTATTACGGAAGCTTCGGATACCATGTATCCGGATTTTTTGCTCCTTCATCACGCTTTGGTACTCCGGAAGAATTTAAAGAGCTGGTCGATGAAGCGCACGGCATGGGCATTTCGGTAATCATCGATCTGGTTCATTCGCATGCTGTGAAGAATGAACTGGAAGGTTTGGGTAAATACGACGGGACACGCTGGCAGTTTTTTCATGACGGGCCGAAAGGTGTACATCCGGCCTGGGATTCATATTGTTTCAATTACGGCAAAACCGAGGTCATTCATTTCCTGCTTTCCAATATCCGTTACTGGCTCGAAGAATTTAAACTGGATGGATTCCGTTTCGATGGTGTTACCAGTATGCTTTATTTCGATCACGGCCTGGGAAAAGCATTTACCTGCTACAACGATTATTTTAATGACGGTCTTGACCAGGAAGCCTTTACCTATTTTATTATGGCCAACCAGTTGATCCATGAATTAAATCCGAATGCGCTTTCGATCGCTGAAGAAATGAGCGGATTACCGGGACTGGCTACTCCTCTAAAGGCCGGAGGAATCGGATTTGATTACCGCATGGCCATGGGCGTTCCGGATTTTTGGATTAAAACGATCAAGGAAAAGTCGGATGAAGACTGGGATGTCGGAACCATTTTTCATGAACTGACATCAAAACGTATGGACGAAAAGGTGGTCAGCTATGCCGAATCGCACGATCAGGCTTTAGTCGGCGACAAAACCATTATATTCCGGCTGGTTGATAAGGAAATGTATTACAACATGCGGAAAGATCAGCCCAATCTGGTGGTCGAACGTGGAATTGCACTTCATAAAATGATCCGCCTGGCTACTTTGACTTGTTCCGGTGGCGCCTATCTGAATTTTATGGGAAATGAATTTGGACATCCCGAGTGGATTGATTTTCCCCGCGAAGGCAACAACTGGTCGTATGCACACGCCCGAAGGTTATGGAGCCTGGCCGATAACCCTGATTTGCGTTATCAGTGGTTATCCGATTTCGACCGGGAGATGATTTCACTGGTTAATAAATCGAAACTGATTGACATTCCCGAAGTGAACTTATTATACGATCACCGGGGTAACAATATTCTGGTCTATTCCAGAGGTAAATATTTGTTCGTTTTTAATTTCCATCCGAATGAATCGTTTGCCGGTTACGGAATCCCTCTGGCTGCATCGAAATATAAAATGGTATTGAATACGGATGAAGAGCGTTTTGGCGGTCAAAATCGTATCGACATGGCAATGACTTACTATTCTGTTCCTGAAGGGGGAATAACCAGTCAGCACTATTTACGGCTGTATTTGCCTGCCCGGACGGCACTTGTTTTGGAAAAGCTGGAATTTAAAAAGGTGAAATAACGAATGACTTGAATCGTTAGCGTGGAGTCCGGACAGAAAATGCCTTGTGTGGATGATATTTTTATCCAATTGTGGAATTATTAAATGGTCGAATAAACTGATATGTCGTTTTTTACTGAAATACAAATTCCGGAGTTTCCATGGAAAATGGATTATTCGAAGCACATGATGTTTTTTGGATCCTGTTTTTCGGAGAACATCGGGCAAAAATTACACGATCTGAAATTTAAGGTAGATTTAAATCCTTTCGGTATAGTATACAATCCCGAATCCATTGCCAATAGCCTGAAAATATTACTCGAAAAACGGGTTTTTTCAGAAGACGATCTGTTCAATGACCAGGGAATCTGGAACAGTTATTTTCACCACAGCCGTTTTTCGGATGTTGACCGGACCGTTGTTCTTGAAAAAATCAACAGCCGCATCATTCATTCGAATGAATTCCTGAAGAAAGCCGACTTTCTGGTGATCACTTTTGGAACGGCCTGGGTATATGAATTAAAAAAAACGGGTCAGATTGTATCCAATTGCCACAAGGTTTCTGCTTCTGAATTTAAGCGTTTTCGTTTAGGAGTCTATGAGATTACGGAATCATACCGTGAATTGCTGGAAAAACTCTGGGAATTTAATCCAGACCTGAAAATCATCTTTACAGTGAGCCCGATTCGGCACTGGAAAGATGGTGCAATTGAAAATCAGGTGAGTAAGGCAACTTTGCTGCTGGCCATCGATCGCCTGATCACCGGTTTCGGACGTCAGGCGAGCCGCTACTTCCCATCGTATGAACTGATGATGGATGAATTACGCGATTACAGGTTCTATGCCGGGGATATGCTGCATTTAAGTCCGGTAGCTGTCGATTATATTTTTGATCGTTTTAGCAACATCCTGTTTTCGAAAGAGACTTTCAGCGTGATCGAAAATGTTAAAAGAATCAACAGGGCAGTGGAACACCGTCCCGCAAATCCCAAATCGGTTGAATTTGAAAAATTTCTTCGCCTGAGCCTGGAGGAAATTAATCATTTCAACCAAAGGTTTCCTGATCTGAATTTTTCGCAGGAGAAGTTGTATTTTGAACAGGCCCTGGCTGGTGTTCAGGATTAGGGAATAAGACATGTAATGTATTGTGCCTGAATTCAGATGGGTTCATCCTGTCAGATTTTCAGGTTATTTGATCACTGAATTTTGAATAACGGATCATAAAGTGAGAAATTACAATTCTCTTTTGATTTGAAATTATGAATGTATTGATGTTTGGGTGGGAATTCCCTCCACATATATCAGGAGGACTGGGCACGGCCTGTCACGGGTTAACCAAAGGGTTAGCCGCTTTAGGTGACGTTCAGGTTATTTTCGTGGTTCCCAGGGCGTATGGCGATGAGGAACAGGCAGGTATGGCGCTGCTTGGCGCCAACAATGTTCCTGTGATCCGGAAACATATTCAATTTGCAGACCTGGAGTCGAAAGTTGAATATTACGAAGTTGAATCGGGCATTGTACCTTATGTTGATCCGGAAGAATTCTGGAAACTTACCACGAAAGTTACATCTGAAAAAATACAACTGGTTGAAACCACTTCCGATGGGAAACTGAGTTTTTCGGGTAAATACAATCAGAATCTGTTTCAGGAGGTCAGTAATTATGCTCTGGTAGCAGCGTTAATTGCCCGGGACAATGAGTTTGACGTGATTCATGCCCATGACTGGCTTACTTTTCCTGCCGGAATTGCGGCCAAACAAATATCCGGGAAACCACTGATTGTACATATACACGCCACTGATTTCGACCGAAGCGGAGGAAATGTGAACCCCAGGGTATATGCCATGGAAAAGGAAGGAATGGATGCTGCCGATCATATTATTGCAGTAAGTAACATGACCCGTAATCTCATTATTGAAAAGTATTTCATCGATCCTGAAAAAGTTTCTACTGTATACAATGCAGTTGAACCGGTAAGCCAGGAAGAAAAAATCAGGCTTAAAAAAGGTGTTAAAGAAAAAATTGTGACTTTTCTCGGCCGTATTACCATGCAAAAAGGACCGGAATATTTTGTTGAGGCGGCCCATCTGGTCCTGAAGAAAACAAATAATGTTCGTTTTGTAATGGCCGGCAGCGGCGATATGATGAATGCCATGGTGAAGCGGGCAGCAGAATTGAAAATTCCAGACCGGTTTCATTTTACCGGTTTTCTGAACGGCGACGATGTGTTGGATCTGTTCCGGATGAGTGATGTGTTTGTGATGCCTTCAGTTTCAGAACCTTTTGGAATTGTTCCGCTCGAAGCCATGCAGTCGGATGTACCTGTAATTATTTCGCGTCAGTCGGGCGTATCCGAAATTCTGAAATATGCCATCAAAGTTGATCACTGGGATACATTTGCCATGGCCGATGCCATTTACGGTCTGATTCATTATCCTGCCCTGCGCAGCATGGTCAGTAAATTCGGCAAAGAGGAAGTGAACAATCTTCAGTGGAAAAATTCTGCATCCGGGGTTCGTGATATTTATCTCGAAGTCATGGAGAATGCACTAAATGAAAAGTAAGTGATATGAAATCCATCTGTTTCTGTTTCCAGGTTCATCAACCGTTTCGTTACCGCAGGTATCGGTTCTTTGATATTGGCAATGATCATTATTATTACGATGATTATTCCAACGAATCCATTATGCGCAAAGTTGCCGATCGATGTTACCTGCCGGCCAATAAACTCATGCTTGAACTGATTGTTAAACACAAGGGTAAATTTAATGTCGCTTATTCCATTTCAGGTCTTGCACTCGAACAATTTGAATTGTATGCTCCGGAAGTGATCGAATCATTCAAAATGCTGGCTGATACCGGTCATGTTGAATTTTTATCTGAAACCTATTCCCATTCACTGGTTTCGCTGAATAATAAAGAACTGTTTAAGAAGCAGGTTCAAAAACACGACCTGCTGATTGAAAAATATTTTGGGCAGAAACCTGCTGTTTTCAGAAATACCGGTCTCATTTATTCGGACGATATAGGTGCATTGGTTGCCGGAATGGGTTTTGATGCCATGCTTACTGAAGGTGCCCGTCATATTCTGGGCCGGCGATCACCAAATTTCCTGTACACCAATGCGATTAATCCGAAACTAAAGGTTTTGATGCGCAACTACAGGCTTAGCGACGATATAGCTTTTCGTTTCTCGAATACGGATTGGAATGAATATCCGTTAACTCCCGAAAAATTTGTGAACTGGATAAACACTGCTGAAAACGAAGATTTTGTTAATTTGTTTGTTGATTATGAGGTTTTTGGAGAGCATCAGCCAGAGGCGACAGGAATATTTGAATTCCTGAAACAATTGCCTGATGCCGTTTTTGAACATTCAGAACTCACGTTTGCAACACCTTCTGAAATTGCGGCAAATTTTCAGCCGGTTTCAACAGTGAGCGTTCCGCATTCCATTTCATGTGCCGGCGAAGAACGTGATCTTTCGGCCTGGCTGGGAAATGAACTTCAGAATGAAGCTTTCAGTAAATTATATGAACTGGCCGGAAGCATGAACAAAGTGACTGATGATGCTTTGCTGAAAGATTGGAATATTTTACAGTCAAGCGATCATTTTTATTACATGTGTACCAAATATTTCTTCGATGGCGAAGTGCATAAATATTTTAATCCTTATGAAAGTCCGTATGAAGCTTTTCTGAATTACATGAATATTCTGGGTGACTTTGAAATAAGGCTCAACGCTTTAGTTCCTGAAGGCAGGCTTGAAACAGAAATAGCCAGGTTGAACCGTTTGCTGGCAGAAAAAGATTTTCAATTGAAAAGAAATGAAGCAGAGCTGAAATCAGTACAAACAAAAATGGTGGCTCTGCGCTCTCTAAAGCAAAAAAGTAGTCGTGGAATAGCAAAAAAAGCAAAAAATAAAATTTAGGTAAACCAAAGATTTAACGTCCATTTTACATTAAGTATTTCGGGATACGTGTTTTTTTGACTTCTTTTGTAACCTTTTATTTTGAGAGGATTTGATAGTGAATAAGATAGATAAGGAAGATAATAGGAACAGGTGTTAGATTTATAAAACATTCAATCGTGGAACAACCAATTTGGAAAAAGTTATTTGTTGAAACAAATATTCCGGAGAAATTAACTCCGTTAAAAGAGATAAGCAGAAATTTATGGTGGGTTTGGAATAACGATGCCCGTGAATTATTTCAGACAATAGATGCAGAAATATGGGAAGAGTGCGAGCATAATCCGATTACATTACTTGAAAGAGTAAGTTATCAGCGGTTTATTGAACTTGGAAAGGATGAAGAATTTATCCTTAGAATGAATCAGGTTTCAACCTCGCTGCACAAATATCTGGAAGATCGCAAAGAACTAAAAGGTCCTTCAATCGCCTATTTCAGCATGGAATACGGATTGCATGACAGTCTTAAAATCTTCTCGGGAGGCCTTGGTATTTTGGCGGGCGATTACCTGAAAGAGGCAAGCGATTCGAAGGTAAACCTGGTTGCTGTTGGTTTATTGTACCGTTATGGCTATTTCCGTCAGAATATTTCGATTAACGGTGAGCAGCTTTCGAATTACGATGCCCAGCAGTTTTCGAAAATTCCTGTTCTTCCTGCATACGACAGCGAAGGAAACTGGATTAGCGTTCAGGTTGAATATCCCGGACGGACAGTTACTGCGCGTGTGTGGCAGGTCAGTGTAGGTTCTGTAAAATTGTTTTTGCTTGATACTGATTTCGAGGCTAATTCGGATGAAGATCGTTTTGTTACGCACCATTTGTATGGAGGTGATAACGAAAACCGGTTGAAACAGGAAATGGTTTTAGGACTTGGGGGTATACGTGCCCTGAGAAAACTTGGCTTCGAAATGAATATCTATCATTGCAACGAAGGACATGCTGCCATGATCGGGTTGGAACGAATGGCTGATTTTGTAGCCGAAAAAGGTCTGCTTTATTCCGAAGCCAAAGAAGTTGTACGTGCTTCAACCCTTTTTACCACCCATACCCCGGTTCCGGCCGGTCATGATTCTTTTCACCAGGATATGTTCAGACACTACATGGATAAATACCCCGTGAAGGTTGGTATTGAATGGGATGAGTTTCTGAATCTGGGAAAAGCTGAGAATTACGAGGATCATTTCAACATGAGTTACCTGGCCTGCAACATGTCGCAGGGAATTAACGGAGTAAGCATGTTGCACGGTGATGTTTCAAAAGAAGTGCTTAGTCCGCTTTATAAAGGATTTCTTCCTGAAGAACTTGAAGTTGGGTATGTAACCAATGGGGTACATTATTCAACCTGGGCTGCCAGGGAATGGAAAGAGATGCATCAGAAATATTTCGGAAAGGATTTTCCTGAAGATCAGCTTGATTTTGATGCCTGGGATAAAATCTACAAAATTCCTGACGAAGAAATCTGGAACATGAAACAGACACTTCGTCTAAAAACGATTGGTTACATCAAACAGCGGTTTACCAGTAACTGGATCAAACGCAATGAAAATCCGAAACTGATTTCTGAAGTTTTAGGCAAACTGAATCCATATGCATTAACGATTGGTTTTGCGCGCCGTTTTGCTACCTATAAAAGAGCTCACCTGTTATTCAGGAACCTCGATCGCCTGGCTAAACTGGTGAATGATCCTGCGCGTCCGGTTCAGTTTCTTTTTGCAGGTAAAGCACATCCTGCCGATAAAGCAGGTCAGGATCTGATCAGATACATTGTCGAAATTTCCAAACGGCCGGAGTTCGTCGGGAAAATATTATTCATTCAGAATTACGATATGAACCTTGCAAAAATGATGTTGCAAGGGGTCGATATTTGGATGAATACACCAACCAGGCCATTGGAAGCCTCCGGAACCAGCGGTGAAAAAGGCGTTATGAACGGAACCATCCACTTTTCAGTGCTCGACGGCTGGTGGGTGGAAGGGTATAAAAAAGATGCAGGATGGGCGCTTTCACAGGAAAATGCCTATGATGTGAATGACCTTCAGGATGAACTGGATGCCGAAACAATTTACAATATTTTTGAAGAAGAAATATTACCTGCTTTCTATGAGCGCAACCTGAAAGGAGTCCCGGAAAGATGGGTTTCATACATTAAAAATACATTTGCGCAGGTTGCTCCGAATTTCACTACTGCCCGCATGATTCGCGACTATAAGGATCGGTTTTACAAACCACAGGCTGAACGCTCTGCCCGTCTGATTGCTTCAGATTATAAGCTGGCAAAAGAAATTGCCCAGTGGAAATCAGGGGTTTCTTTAGTTTGGGATCAGATCGAAGTTATAAATGTTCAGATTACCGATGGCATTACCAATGTTTTACAAATCGGGGAAGCATATCCTGCCAGGGTAGTGATTGATATTAAAGGTTTAGAGCCTGAAGATGTGGGCGTTGAAATGGTGATTACCGAAAATGGAAAGGAAGGATTGCCAAATCTGGTTGAATGCCTGCAATTTGAGATCGAAGGCATTGAAGACTCAGTGATTACTTACAAGTTAAACCTGCACCTGATGAATGCCGGTGCATTCGGATATGCTATCCGCATATATCCGAAAAATCCGGAATTACCGCATCGTCAGGATTTCCGTTACATGAAATGGATTTAAATGAATAAAAAACATACAATAAGAAAAAGGTGGCCTGCGAGTCACCTTTTTCCTTTTAAATCGGTGTGGATTATATTCTACAGAGAAAATAGATATAATTTGCCGTCTTCATTTTAATCAACACCTTTGTGGCTTTGCCCGACCAAAATGAAAAAACATATATACCAAACTACTTTTCTGGCCGTTATTGCCTGTTTGCTGTGGTCTTCAGCTTTCGTAGGCGTAAAGATCGGATTGAAATACCACACTCCGTTACAATTTGCCGGAATACGGTTTGTAATTTCTGGGCTGATACTTCTCCCGGTCATTCATAATTATAAACGGTTCCTGAAGGAAGTAAAGGAAAATTTCGGATACGTTTGTTTGATTGCTTTTTTGCAGGTTGTTCTTCAGTATTCGCTTTTTTATACGGGCATCAGTTTGTTGCCTGCCTCCATCTCGGCTATGATAGTGGGTTCATCGCCATTGTTTATTTCACTGGTGGCCCATTTTTATGTTAAAGGTGACCGGATGGACTGGTCAAAATCGGGCAGTATTGTACTTGGAATTTTGGGCGTTGCGATCATCACCCTTGGCCGAAAAAAACTTCCTTCGGGTGCCGAAATCGCGATGACAGGCGTTATTCTTCTTATTCTCAATAATCTGGTATCAGGAATTACCAACGTGGTGATTGCCCGTAAAATACACAGTATTTCTCCCCTTGTTTTAACTTCAGCTTCACTCTTTATCGGAGGTGCTATACTTCTTGTTGTATCTTTCCCTCTTGAAGGTATGCCTCAGCAGGTTTTTCCTCCTGAGTATTTTATTGCACTGACCTGGCTCAGCTTCCTTTCTGCGGCGGCTATTTCGATATGGAATACCTTGCTGCGAAGGCCAACTGTCAAAGTCTCGGAACTCAATATCTGGAAATTTCTGATTCCTGTTGCAGGTGCAATCCTGAGCTGGATTATTCTTCCGGACGAATTACCGGATGTAGTTTCCGTTTCAGGCATGTTGCTAATTGGTATTTCACTGGTTGTTTTAAATGTTTCAAACCGAAAACGAAATCGGTTGATTTAGTTCGTCAGGAGCAAATTGCCCGGACTTCATATGTTTACCATGTTCTAATCTTAGAAAAAATATCAAATTAACATCAATATTAAGAGTTTGTTTATAATTTGTTACTTCAGTAGTATTAATTGATAAAAATTAGTACGAATTTTTACTTTTGTTTCTCAGTGAAGAGTTGGCGGCATACTGTCATATAACATTAGGGCTTATTGATCAATCAAATCTTTAATTGTTAATTTCGGGGTTTCCAATTCACCGTAAAAAATCAATTACCTAACAGCAACCTGGTTGCATAAAATGTGAAATTTATGAATTCTATTTTCTGGTTAGTACCTGCCAGTTCCATTCTTGCCCTTTCTTTTGCCTGGTTTTTCTTCAAGCAAATGATGAAGGAAAGCGAAGGAACTGACACGATGAAAAAAATTGCCAAGCACGTTCGCGATGGTGCAATGGCTTATCTTAAACAACAGTACAAAGTCGTTAGTATCGTTTTTGCTGCTGTTACCCTGATATTTGCCATCATGGCTTATGTTTTGGAAGTTCAAAATCCCTGGGTTCCATTCGCCTTCTTAACCGGTGGTTTTTTCTCCGGATTAGCTGGTTTCTTTGGAATGAGAACAGCAACCTATGCATCAGCCCGAACTGCCAATGCAGCTCAACGTTCGCTCAACGCTGGTCTTAGAGTCGCTTTTCGTTCCGGAGCAGTTATGGGTTTGGTCGTGGTAGGATTGGGATTACTGGATATCTCAATTTGGTTTTATTTTTTACAATCTGCAATTAGTTGGCTGGATACCGAAACTGCAAAAACAATTGCAAGTGATCCATCCATGAAATTGATTATTATCACGACTACTACGCTTACTTTTGGAATGGGGGCTTCAACCCAGGCCTTGTTTGCACGTGTAGGAGGAGGTATTTTCACCAAAGCTGCCGATGTAGGCGCCGACCTGGTTGGGAAAGTGGAAGCCGGAATTCCGGAAGATGATCCGCGTAATCCTGCAACCATTGCAGACAACGTTGGCGATAATGTTGGTGATGTGGCCGGAATGGGTGCCGACTTATATGAATCTTATTGTGGTTCAATTCTTTCTACAGCTGCTCTTGGTGCAACTGCTTTTGTTGCTACAAATCTGGCTACAATCGGAATCGTTGTGAGCACAGAAGAAGCATTACAAATTCAATTCAATGCGGTTATTGCTCCTATGATCATTGCTGCTGTTGGAATTATCCTTTCTATACTTGGAATCTTTTTGGTAAAAGCCAAAGAAGGCGCTTCACAAAAAGAATTGTTAGCTGCATTGGGTCGTGGAGTTAATGTAAGTTCTGTACTAATTGCAATTTTTTCATATTTCATCCTGAGATTTCTTGAAATACCAAACTTTTTAGGCATTTGGGGATCTATGATGACTGGTTTGGCTGGTGGAATTGGAATCGGTAAAATCACCGAATATTACACTTCTTCAGGATATAAACCAACAAGAAACATTGCCGAATCGACCAAAACAGGCCATGCAACTGTAATTATTTCAGGTATTGGTACAGGTATGATTTCTACCGCTTTTCCTGTTCTGATTGTGGGCACTTCAATTATTCTGGCTTTTCTGTTTGCCTCGGGTTTTAATTTTGATAATATAAGTTTTGGCCTTTATGGTATTGCAATTGCTGCTGTGGGAATGTTGTCAACCTTAGGAATTACACTGGCAACTGACGCGTATGGTCCAATCGCAGACAATGCCGGCGGAAACGCTGAAATGAGCGGTTTAGGCGCTGAAGTACGCCAACGTACCGACGCTTTAGATACTCTTGGAAATACTACTGCTGCAACCGGAAAAGGTTTTGCCATTGGTTCGGCTGCTTTAACCGCTTTGGCTTTGATGGCTTCTTATATTGAAGAAGTGAAAATTGCCCTGGCACGTATTCCTGAAAAGGTGGCTGATTTTGCTCAGTTTGCCACAAATAACCATTTTGAAAATCTGGATGTACACAAAGCATCTATCCCACAGATGATGCAGTATTTACATCTCGATATCATGAATCCACGGGTTTTGGTGGGAGCATTCCTGGGTTCAATGGCTGCATTTTTATTCTCCGGATTGACCATGAATGCTGTTGGTCGTGCGGCTCAAAGCATGGTTGAAGAAGTTCGTCGTCAGTTCCGCGAAATCAAAGGTATTCTCGAAGGAAAAGCTGAACCTGACTATGCGCGTTGTGTGGAAATTTCTACTAAAGGTGCCCAGAGAGAGATGATGCTTCCTTCATTTTTAGCGATTTTTATTCCGATTATCACCGGTATTATTTTTGGTGTTTCAGGAGTAATCGGATTACTTCTTGGTGGTATCTCTACCGGATTTATCCTGGCCATTTTTATGGCCAATTCGGGTGGCGCATGGGACAATGCAAAAAAATACATCGAAGAAGGTAATTATGGTGGAAAAGGTTCTGATTGTCACAAGGCAGCGATAACTGGTGATACAGTTGGCGATCCTTTCAAAGATACTTCAGGCCCATCATTAAATATCCTGATTAAATTGATGAGTATGGTTTCCATCGTTATGGTTGGTTTAACAATCGCATATAGTTTGATGTAAGATTCTGATTGGATGGAGGATTGATCTGAGTTTTTAGATTGATTGCGAAATTCCGGTTATATTAAATAAGATAAACCCCTGAGAATATCTCAGGGGTTTGTTTTTTTCACTAAATTGTTGAACAAAAAAGGTCAGGATTGAGTTTAACTGATAAAACAAAAACACTAAAACCAAATAGTATGGCAGATCTATCAACAACCTACATGGGCGTCAAATTGAAAAACCCAATCATTCTGGGCGCCAGCAACCTTGTTACCAAACCTGAAGTAATTAAAGAGCTTGAAGCAGCAGGAATAGCTGCAATAGTATACAAGTCACTCTTTGAAGAACAGATTCAGTTGGAAAGTCTTCAGTTTGATGAGGAATTGAATGAATATGCCGAACGGAATGCGGAAATGACACGTCTGTTCCCCGACATTGAACATGCCGGCCCGAAGGAACATTTGTATAACCTTAAAAAACTGAAGCAGAACTCTTCAGTACCTGTATTCGCCAGTTTAAACGCTATATATGAGCCGACCTGGGTTGAATATGCCAAATCGCTGGAAGATACAGGCATTGATGGCCTTGAACTGAACTTGTATGCCAATCCCGGATATTTCGAAGTTGAAGGTTCTTCCATTGAAGATAAACAGTATCAGATTGTGAAGAGTGTGAAAAAGGCAGTCAAAATACCGGTTAGTGTTAAGTTAAGTCCATTCTATACCAATACATTGAATTTCATCAAAAAACTTGATGAAGCCGGTGTTGACGGATTTGTACTTTTCAACCGTTTTTTCCAGCCTGAAATTGACATTGAAAATGAAGTTTTCCATTATCCGTGGGAGCTGACGCAATCTCACGACCATCAGTTGTCGTTGCGTTATGCCGGCTTGCTGCATGGTAATATCGAGGGAGATATTTGTGCCAGCCGTGGTATTTATACCTCAGAAGATGTGATCCGCTTATTGCTTGCCGGTGCAGATGTGGTACAGACAGTTTCAGCAATCTATAAAAATCAGCCTGCTGTTATTGCCTCCATGCTGGCTGAAATCCAGACCTGGATGGATAAAAAAGGATACAAAAAACTCGACGATTTCCGTGGAAACTTATCCCGGAAGACCTTGAAAGACCCTTATACCTACCAGCGTGCTCAATATGTTGACATCCTGATGAAATCAGAAGAAATATTCAAAAAATATCCGATGGTATAATTAATCAGCCTCAACAAAGCAGGTGGCCAATTTTTTTGTAATTCGGTCGAAATCGTATGAATAGAGAAACCCATTTTCAGTAAAAGCTGCTTTTTCGCGTCCATCACCTCCATTGTGATCAACGAAATGCACTTTTGGAAATGCTCCATGACACTTATCGAAAATGTTGGCGGTAATAAAACGGCTCGGATCGGCTACTGTAATGTTTTCCTGAGGTACACCGGCCTCATGGATTAAACCGCTTAAGATTTACATCTTTCTGTAAAACAGGATGGGAAAGAACGTTACTATTCGTATAAAATTACACCAGTTCCACAGTAACCTTTTTAAAGAAACGGGTTTCGAGCAACTTTACAATACGCTTCACCACAAATTTCCGGATTTCAAGTTCCACCGGTTGGTCGGGGTCCTGATGGGCCCAGTTGATTCGGGTTCCAACGATAATATTGATAATGTCATGCTGTGTAAGTAATTTCACAACTTCTTCCGGAGGACTGTCGCCTAAACGCATGTCACTGGTATAATTCTCCAGAATCTCTTCAACCCGCCCCAGGGTTAATATACCCTCTGTCACAATCTCAAATCCTTCCATTTTAGCTGCCGGAGGTAAAGTATTTACCAATATACGGTGCTGAATATTAATGTCGAGATCCATTTCCCGGGCAATAATTTCGGCTGTTGTTCCCCCGCAAATGATTTTCTTACCCGGAAATTCCTTTATCCGCTGTACAAAATCAGAATCTTTAATTTTATAGAATGGCGGGCCGGTAATCAGCATAAATTCCCGGGGTTGCCTGAAATAAACCACTCCGCAGCTGGCATCATCACGTATTTTAAAAGAATCGTTCATCGAAGCCTGATTCAGAATTTTCCGGGCGAGTTTGGTTGCCGAAATCTCGTATTCACGTGTGATCTGATTTTCGGCAAACCGGGTAATGTTGTCGAGTCCCCAACCCGAAGGGAACCGTTTACTTCCCAGCCCTGCCTGATCTACTCCATCGGTCATGAAAATAATCCGGTCCTCCAGCATAGGAGCAAACTCCCTGATCCGCAAAATCTTACCTGCATTTTCTTCGCCTCTGATCGGAATCTGGATTTCTTTGGGTTGAAAAATCTGTCCTCTTCGGAAAATGATTGTTCGGGGATTATCGTAGTTAATAATACGAACCTGCCCGGCTTCTTCAATTTCGATGATTGTAAAGGTGGCATAACTTTCTTTTCCGTCGAGGCTTTTGGGAAGAGCCCGCATGAAAATATTGGCCGCAACCTCAGGTTTGGTATGGAATGAAGTGTAATTGAGAGCCATTGATGCAGTAAGGGTAGCCAGAACATTGGCTTTCACGCCGTGCCCGATTCCATCCGAAAGCACCAGAATGGTTCGTCCTTCAGCCTTGATTTGCCGCGAATGAAAAACATCACCACAAACAACCTGTCCATGTCGTTTGAGCTGATGAACATCTACTTCTATGTGATAATCGGCCATCTTAATAAGTTTCAAGTTTCAGGTTCAAAGTTTCAAGTTATCCTGATGAATTACATTTTCCTGATTTTAATATAGGAATAATCCGGGTGCCGGTTCTTTTGCCCCTCTTTCGGAGGGGTTGGGGGAGGCTTTTTCTACTCTTCTTCTCCGTATTTGTACGATTCGATAATCGAATTCAGAAGCTCCTCAGTCATGGAAGCATTGTCGCCCAGCAGGAAAGCAATTTTTTGCACTGTTTCCAGATTTTGCCTGTTCACCCGTTGTGCGCGGCTTATAATTTCTTCACGAACGAGCGACGGTGCCGACATGTCGCGCAACAATGCACCCACAACCCTGTGTTTGTATATGGTTATGACCGACACATGCAACAATTTATTCTGTATCTTTAAATCACGTTCCAGCATATTTTCTCCTGAACTAAGGGCTGAGGAAAACATCTTATAGATTACATCCGGTACCAGTTCTTTCAGGTCAGCTCCGTGAAGTCCCGGAATAGTCTCAAATAGTTCTTCGATTTCGGATCCGAACAGTTTTGCAAAACCTTCGTTCGAATCGATTACTTTCAGTTCACTGTCAACGATAATGATTCCTGCCCTGATTTTGTGCATCATCGCCGATGCTATAACCGTTGCCTCGCGGGCTTTTTCGAGTTTCCGTTCGGCTTTTTTGCGCTCGGTGATGTCAAAGATAGAACCTACAATGCCCATAATTTCTCCCTTGTTATTCCGGATAACGGCTTTATTGAAAACCACATCGTGTAAAAGCCCCGATGCATCGCGGAATTTAGCTTCATAACTCTGATCCCCCGGGCTGTCGAATAACTCCTGATCGCGTTGAGCGTAAATTTCAGCAATCTCAAAGGGTTGAATGTCAAAAACAGATTTTCCGATGATTTGTGATTTAGGCAATCCAAGCAGTTTCTCCTGCGCCATATTGCAGGCTTTGTAAATCCCTTTCAAATCGCGGTAAAAAATCGGAATGGGCAGCGCATCAATAATTTTCTGATGTAATTCAGGATCATCTATGAATTCCTGGTTAAAAGATTTTTCTTCGTAAATCATGGTGTATGAATTTCGAACTTAAAATACGAAAACCATTCGGGAATATGCTATGAAAATGGAAGGAATATTTATTGCACGCTAATTATCCGGGTGAATCCTCTCTTTTTTCGATAAAAAGATAACCTCTTCCGATTTTTTTCATGAAAAGGATGGAATGAAAGATGATTCCTGTCGCCTCATTTTTTCTTATGTACATCAAATATAAAGTTCCATGCATATGAGGTATTTATGCCAGAAGTATTTCCGGATTTGTATCGTTTTAACCGGAAGTGATTTATTTAGAATTGTTTTAAATTGATTTTTAAATGCAATTTTCTTTAAAGGGAGGGTAACCTTATCGCTGTTTGGGGAATTAATTAACAGATGAGAGGTTCATGAATCAGCTAAAAATATCGGATTTGGTTAACTATTATTTCAATACGAATAATCATCTAAGTTGTAGAAATGGGTTGTTATTTCATTCCAAGTTCAAAATTTTGAGCGTGAAAATTTTAAAATTAATAACTCATTTTATACTCATACAATTGTGCTTTCTCTAAGTGATAGATATTCAGCTTTTAATTATTTTATAAATTTTGGCTGAACCGACCAGTACAGATTATGTAAGGCTATAAAGTTAGATTATCCTGATTATTCTTTTCAATTTTGATCTTGGAAAGGATCCCAAGTTAAAATTGTCCTGGAAAGGTTCGTTTCCCAGATATAATTTGACTTGGGAAGTGGCGTTGGATTTCAAATCATAAAGTTGGGTGTTATTGTTCTTAAACGGGTCGGATATTTATGAAGAGAGTAAAAAAAGGACAAAAAACTCAAACTTTTGAACTTGAATGGGACTGAAAATTATTTAACTCTGGAAATGAAAACAAAAGTATTATTGTATTTTTTAACCATATTTTTTTGTGGGAATAATTTATTCGGGAAAGGTGTCCAGATCCTGGAGGAAGGAAATTCGATTGCGATCGGAACTTCTTTTAATATCGAAAAGGGGGTAGATTTAACCTTTTCGGGTAGCCTTTATATCAGCGATTCCGTTCTTTTTAAAAATGAAGGCAGATTATTTTTTAACAGCCCCAATGAAAGTGAAATTCTTTTGCCTTCCGGTGATTTTGGAACCACTGAGATTGGCTTTACCGGAGCAAAAAACTATGAATTGTTCATCCAGGGTGAAGAGTTACGCATCGGAAAGCTGAGTTTGGATATGCAGGGTGCAACGGTTTCTCTCAATGGTAATTTAGTGATTACGAATAAACTTGAATTAAATTCAGGTATTATTGATGTGAAAGAGAACAGCCTGTTACTGATCGATAATGCGGTTCCGGATTCTGTTGAATTCAGTAATACACCAATCAGCAATGGATATGTATCGGGTTTTATTACCCGTAAAATTGCAGCTGGTAAAAGTTATCAGTTTCCTGTAGGTGATGCAGCCGGTTTCCATCCTTTTTTAATTGAAAAAGCAGAGAAAGCAGATTTAATTCGCGTTTCATTCGATAACGCTGCTGCCGAAGAGTGTATCAGCTTAAATCCGACTCCGAGGCGAATGGTTGAAAGTTTGATTGGCTGGAGAGTTGAATCAGATTCGGAAGATAGAAACAAGTTTTATCCCGGACTTTCACTTTTAAATTCAACCTTGGAAGATAAAGCTTCAATGCTCGAAATATTCTATATGTCTTACCTGGATTTGGTTGGCTCCACAATAGCCAGTAACGGAAATTTACCAAAAAGCACAATCAATGCATTTTTTGTTCTGGGTTCTGAACAAAAATCTTATGGCTTATACGCTTTTAGCCAGGTGTTTGGCACTGAGCTGGTTAACTTCATCTATGTTGGAAGTGGCAATCAAACCAGATTTGTAATCCCTGATCAAAGTGATTTTTCCAATGTTAAATTAAACGTATATAATCGATTGGGTGGCCTGATATTTAAAGGGGACCATTATGGAAGTGAGTTTGATGCACGGAATTATCCCGATGGAACTTACTTCTACGAACTTACTCTGGAGAAAGAGAACAAACGATCCTTTATCCGAAACTTCATTGAAATTAAACATGAAAAATAAAAACAAAGCAAGTATTTTATTGCTTTTCATATTTCTCTATTGCATGCCTGGATTTGCCCAGGATGCTTTTATGCATACACAAGGTGTTATGAAACAGGAATTTATGAATCCGGCCTACAATTCATTTAAGGATTATATATCAGTTAATCTGATGAATCGCCTGCAATGGAATAATAAAATGGACGGTTCACCCAAAACTTATGCTGCCAATGTCTATGTTCCCGTTAGTTTATCCGGATTGGGAATTGGTTTTACAGCCATTACAGAATCAATCGGATTACGGGAAAAAGTGTCCTTTACAGGAAGTATATCCCATAATCTCCGTGTAAGTTCATCCAATAATCTTGCTTTCGGCTATAGTTTAGGATTTCAGAATCTTTCATACGATATGGCCAGGCTTACTACCTATACCGATATAAATGCAGGGGACCTGGAATTAAATTCGACCAATTTAAATGCTGCTTTGGGAATATTCTATTTTACTCCCGTCTACTTTGTTGGTTTGAGCTCTAACACACTGATTAATAAAAATAATTATTCCGCTGGCGGGTTGTTGCCTGGTTTTGATTTTACGGCTGGATTTATCTACCGGATAAACGAAGCAATTCTATTCCGTCCTGATATGGTGGTGAAATATTACCCGGTAAAACTGTATAAAAGTAATAACGGCCAGATTAGTGATACGGATGCAGCTCCTATTGTCGATTTAGCATTAAATTTTCTGTTGGCTGGAAAATTATGGTTGGGAACCAGTCATCGTTTTGGACAGGCTCAAACCTTCTCAGCTGATGTAATTGTAAAGGAGTCTTTTAAGTTAGGATACACTTTTGAATGGGGTATAGGTAAAGGAGCCAATCAGTATAGTTCACATGGCCTCCGCCTGGTTTGGAGTATTATTCCGAAAAGAGCACTTCAAGGATTCGATCGTTCAGAACGCCATAACATAACAGGAATGTTGAGTTCATACTTATATAAATGAAATTATGAAGAACTTAATTAACACCCAGAAGCAGATGAAACTTTTCATGATAATCTTTATCCTTGTATTCAGCCCGATATTGACTTTTTCAGTCGAATCGCAGGTAAAGAAGTATTTTGACAGGAAGGATTATGGGCCGATTATTGAAATTATTACCTCAAAGAAGAACGATAAGCTTACAGGAACTGAAGATTATCGTATTTGTGGTCAAACAGCCTTAATGTTTGGTCTATATAAGGAGTCATGTTATTATTATCAGCGGATAATTGCTTCTAAAAAAGGAATCAATGATCAGGACCTGGTCAATTATGCCTTCGCACTTATGAAGTCGGGAAAAGGTGATCAGGTATTGTCTAATGCCTGTTTTCAGGTTGGACCTAAATCTTCTCCCTGGATAAAGCACATGAAAAATATTGCTGCAACCCGGGCGTCATATCTCCAAATGAAGGACACCATGGTAATGGTTAATAATATGGAAGTTGACTTTTTACCTCAATATGGACTCAATTATTTTGAGAATCATATCTACTATTCCTATACCCGGTTTTCAGCTGATACCGAAGGATCTTTATCAGAAAATGCGATGATTAATAATCGTAAGGGTGAACTTGCAGGAATTAAATATGCAATGATTGGTGCAAATAACAGGGCCGTTTTTCCTGAGATTTTGAAATTAAGTATGAAAGGAACGGACCGGATTGCCACCTTGAATGTAATCGATAATAATTACAATTACTTTTCCACCGTTGTAGGCCGGAGAGGTGAGCCGGAACAAATCGTTGTTCAAAGCGGTGTTTTCCCCGATTTTCCCCACAATTCAACTAATTATGCCTGTGCTATGCCATTTTACGATCAAACGGCACAACGGCTTTACTTTTGCTCTGATATGCCCGGAGGAATAGGAGGATGGGATATCTATTACTGTGAACTTAAAAACAACAAATGGGGATTTCCTGTAAATATGGGAATAAAGGTGAACACCCCGTTTGATGATCTGTTTCCTTCCGTATCTGAAAATCAGCTTATATTTTCATCGGAAGCTCATGAAGGCCTGGGTGGTTTTGATAATTATTCATTTTCGCTGAAAAACGGAACCCTCCAGAATTTATGGGTATTTAATACTGCCGGTGATGATTTGAGCCTTAGAATCATCCAGACCAATCCAATTGAAGCCGTAGGTGTCAATGCTCAGTTTGCAAACTATTATTTGTCAGATTATGATTTGGATTTTGTTTTAAATCCGAAGGTTGAAAAATCTGAAGTAAATCCTGTAATTGTAAAAAAAGAACCGGAAGAAGCCAGGCAAAAAGCTCCTGAAAAAGCGGAAGAAAAAGTTAAAGAAAAAATTAAGGAAGAAGTTAAGGAAGAAGCCCCGTCATTAATGATCCGAAATGTTCTGACCAAAGAGGTCTCAGGAGCAATTGAACCAGTTATCCAGGATTCGAAGACCGGAGATGTATTTCTTGGAAATCTTTATTACGACTTAAATGGTGCTGTTTTTAAATCCATTCATTATTCCGTACTTGACTCGATTGCAGTAAAAATCAGGGAAAAGGATTACTCGAATATTGTGATATGGAGCTATACCGACCGCAGTGGTGCTGAAAAAGCGAATGGAAATCTTTCCTATCAAAGGGCACTTGGGATTGTAGAGTACCTGAAAAGTAAATTTCAGGGATCAACGAATAAAGTTTATTTCACAGTGGCTGTAGGCGATTATTTCTCGAACAGTGTCCGCGAAAGCAATGCATCCGATCGTCGCGCTGAGGTTTATGCAAGTAAAAGGGGATTACCCTTTAATGTAGTTTATGCCTACCGGCGGCTTAAAGGTGAATCTTCAGAAAGCATTGCCAAAACTTTTAATAACAAGCTTGGCGAATTTCAGGAACTGAATTCGAATACACCGGATAGCAGAACCAGTCCGGATTGTGTATATGTTGGTATTCAGGGAATTCATATTGCTTCTCCGGGGGAAACCGTTTTCAGAATTTCTCAGCTGTACAATTGTACGGTTGAACAGTTGCTGAAAGCCAACCACAAGGTAAATCACAACCTTGGAGTTGCTGAAAAAATAATTATCCCATTACCAAATCCAATCATGTAATATTTAAATCAATATAGAATGAAAAAAATACCCGTTTTATTACTTTGTTCATTAATCGTTTTTGGCTTGAGTTCATTCGGGCAGAACGATGGTGGCGTGAGTATAGGCAAGGGCGATAAGCCAGCTAATCCTAAATCAATTCTGGAAATGGTCTCTCAAACCAAAGGGTTGTTAATTCCGAGAATGACCACTGCACAACGTAATCTCATTTTCCCGGCGGAAGATCTGACATCAACCGGACTTCTGGTTTACGATTCCGACGTTAATTCATTCTTTTACTGGAATGGTACTGCATGGAGGGATCTGGCAACCATGGAAAATTCGATTACCGGAATGATTCTTGAATCAGGGAAAACCTTGAATATCAAGGAAGGTAGCCGTACGGTCACCGTTGATTTGAGTTTATTGTCAAATGCTGTTAAACGGTTCAAAGGAGTCCCTGTTTTGGCAGGTATTGATAATCAGCTGGCTTTGGATTCAATAACGAATTTACTGTACATCTATAAAATTGATAAATGGGTTCAGATTAATGCTGATAAAGACAGCCAAAAAATCAACCTGACCGGTACTCAACTCGGTATTGAAAATGGAAATAATATAGATTTATTGCCCATTCTGGGCAGTACTCCCAGTGGTCGGGTAAATCCTGAAATGGCCCTTTCGAAAGAAGGAGATACCTTTATTAATACTACTGATCACCGGTTTTACGTTTTTGATGGTATCGCCTGGAATATTCTCAAACAGGGTACCGATGGCCAGATTCGTACAGTTTATAACGGGGCAATAAACCCTGTGACCGGGAACTCGGTTGGCGATTTATTTTATAATATAACTGAAAACAAGCTGTACAACTACAATGGTACAGTCTGGTCGACAGTCGATACCAATACGGATGTACAAGATCTTTCGCTGAACGGATCGACCCTGAGCTTAACAAACGATGCCACTACTGTTGACCTTTCATCGATTATGGGAGATACACCTGTAAGTGCAACCCAACCTGTTTCGGCATTAGCTGGCAATACTTATTTTAATACTACCGATAAGCACCTGTATGTCTACAATGGAACTGCCTGGGCTGATGTTCTGATCGATACGGATGATCAGACACTTTCCGAAATCCTTGAAATAAATACGAATGCCGGGAACCAGAAAATTACAAATCTGGCAGAACCGACCAGTTTACAGGATGCTGCAACCAAAAATTATGTGGATTTATTGCTTGCTGGTGGAACTGCTGATGCATCAACAACTATAAAAGGAAAACTTAAACTTGCCGGTGATTTGGGTGGAACTGCGGATCTGCCAACTGTTCCGGGTTTGATAACCAAAGAACCATTGATTGTTCCGGGTTTAGAAACTCAGTATCTCAGGGGCGATAAAACATTTCAGATACTTGATAAAGTGGCCGTTGGTTTAACCAATGTGGACAATACTTCCGATGCCGGTAAACCAGTGTCTGCAGCAATACTGACAGCTTTAACTTTGAAGGAAGATGCTGCCAATAAGTCGGTTGAAGCCACACTCGGAACAAGCGACATATTATTTCCAACCCAAAAGGCTGTGAAAACCTATGTCGATCTGGCTGTTGGTGCCGGAACTCTTGATGCAACAATAACCCTGAAGGGAAAGCTTAAACTTGACGGCGATTTAGGTGGAACTGCCGATTTGCCGACCGTACCGGGACTGACAACGAAAGAACCAATGATTGCTCCGGGTTTGGTAACTCAGTATTTCAGGGGCGATAAAACATTTCAGATACTTGATAAAGATGCTGTTGGTTTATCCAATGTGGATAATACAACGGATGCCGGTAAACCGGTTTCAACCGCAACGGTTACAGCTTTAGGTTTAAAGGAAAATACTGCCAATAAATCAAATCAGACAGCTCTGGGAACAAGCGATGAATTGTTTCCAACCCAGAATGCGGTAAAAATATATGTTGACAATCTGGCCGGGAAGGCTAAAACTGGTGCAACGAATCCACTTACAGGAAGTAATGGTGAGTTATTCTTTAATACCTCATCAAATAATCTGTATATCTACAATGGAACAGCATGGGTGACGGTAATCCTTGAAACTCAGAAGAAATGGAAAACGATTAACCTGGCGGCTTATACACTGGCTGCTGATGATTATTATATCTTAAATAATTACAATGCGGCAGATGTAACAATCACTTTACCAACATCAGGGGTTCAAACAGGGAGAGAGATTCATATTTTGAACAACTCTGCCACAAAAATTGTCAAATTTGATAATGACCCTTCCGGAGATGTTGTTTCTGTTCCGGCTCAATTAAGCTCGGCATTTGTTTGGACCGGCTCATCCTGGTTTTGTTTAACAGGAAATTAACCGGCAATATTTTATTCATTCAGCCTTAAGAATGCATTTTTGCCGTATTTATTTTTTTCGAATGTATAGGGTCTGGTCGTAATTAATTTATTTTTAGATATGATATTTGTCATAAGATCAATTTGTTAGATGTGTTATTTTTTTGTACTTACGATGTCTATTTAAAATAAGTCTAAATAGCGATACCTCATCACATAAGAATGAAAAAAACATAAATTTGTTTTTCTTCGATGAAGCAGACTTATGTGGGCATTATTTAATTTGTTCGTCATTCTTAACTTTCCTATCTACATAAACCCATTTGTTGCGGTTACAAATTATGTGGAGAGTGATTGTTATGAAATGGAAACAGAAGGAATTTCGTTCAGAACATCCTTTTTTACAGATGATTCCGGCCTTCTTACCATTCAGGATGTCCGCGGGTTTAAAGAAAACGTTTTCAAAGCTAATCCGGATTCGGATTCGGAATCCGGGAAAACTTACTGGGTTAAACTTAGCAATGAAGGTGAGTCCAATAACGTACAATATCTGTTGCAACTCAACGACTTGGTCGACCGGATTGATATCTATATGGAGTCGGATTCCATTCAACCTGGTTATTCAGGAGGAATTGGCAGTACGTTGCAGGAACGAAAAGTTGCAGGTCTGGGCAATTCAACCGCTTACTTTGAGGCTGACAAAACTTCATTCATATTTGCAAAAATAAAACCCCTTGAAGGGATTCAGTTACATCTCAATACCATAAAGGTATCTTCATTCCAGGTTTTCCTCCGGATTTGGATGAGAGAAAATACCATTCAGATTTTCTTTATTGGAATTCTTTTTGTTTTTTTTATTGTGCTGTTTATCCTGAGTGGCGTTTTTAAACAAAAGTACCAGTTGTATTTTTCACTCTTTTTACTGAGCGTTTGTTTACAGTGGTTGTTTATTTATAACCTGTCGGAATTAATTACCGGCAACCTGCCAAGGTTCGAATTATTTATGAATTGGATGGTTTTCCCGGTTCAGATATTTGTACTTCTTTTTGTCCGCGAATACTTTGAGTTGAAAACAAAATACCCTGGTATATATCAGATTGCCAGTATATTTTTCATTGGACAATTGGTTTTTGCCAGCCTTGCCATAACCACATTTTTTATGAGTGTCGTCCTTTTTGGACGAATGGTAGCAATTTTTGATATTGTTGGTTCTGTACTGGGATTAGCAGCACTGATCTTTCTCTATAAAGATCTGAATTTTTCAAAAAAACTCATTTTCGTTGGTTTGGCATCCCTGTTAACTTCAAATATAATTTTCATTCTACCCGGCTATTTTACCGGTAACCATGCCGGGCACTATTACCTCCAGATCAGTATAATTCTTGTTCTGCTCGCCATTGTGGCAGCGCTCGCTTTGGAGGCTTTCGAATTTCTGACTCTTTTTCAGGTGCAAAAAGACAGCCTGAATCGTATCACTTTAAAGTCAGAATCGCTTGAAATTGAATACCATCTGAAGCTTGCTGAAATTACAGAACAGGAAAGACTGTTGAGTGCGAGAAATCTGCAACTGGCGCAGGTGAGTGAAATTATTAAGGATTTGGAGGTTGAAAATCCAATCCTTAAACGAAATCATGAATTGAGTAAGTGGAAAGAGATCTCTGCCCATTCAGTAGAAAGCTGGAAGGAGTTTGATTCCTGGTTTAATAATTCCAATGAACTGTTCTTTAAAAAACTACATTTAAAACATCCTGATTTAAGCATTAATGACCGCAGGTTGTGTGGATTTTTAAAGCATGATATGAGTACCAAAGATATGGCTGAATTAATGAGGAAATCGACCAATACGATTGATGTGGCCAGATACCGGCTCAGGCATAAACTTGGTCTTGGAGCCAATGTCAATATCAACAATTACCTGTTAAGTATTGAAAATGATACTACTGATCAATTTCTGCTTCGGAATGACCATGATCCTGAAGAGCCTGATGCATGAAAGCTTAACTTTAACCATTTTAAATACGGTCAGGCATTCCGAAGATGAAAATATTCCCTTATTGGGGACCAGCCTGCCGTCATTCGAAATAACAGGAAAGTTCTATCAAATCCTCAACCGGTAGCCATGAGAGAATTCAGAACTGATCTTCATATCCACACAGCTCTGTCACCCTGTGGCGATCTGGAAATGAGTCCTTCCCGGATTGTATCGCTGGCCCGTAACCGCGGACTTGATATCATCGGGATAACTGATCACAACAGCACCAAACACCAGTTGGGGTTTATTCCTCCTGAATTGAAAATTGATGCGCTGCAGATTTCAAAAGGGGTAAGCGAAAAAGTTGTTCGCGATAAATTCAGGATTAATTCTCAAACCACTCTGGTAAAATTTTCGGATAGCCATTATCCGGATGATCTGGGGAAAACCTATACTCTTTTTAACATGGAGAAACCCACTTTTGATGAAATCCGTAAAGCTTTGACGGGATTGGACGGACGAAAAGTGAGAATACCGTAAGGTTGGACCTGGCTTGTCGCTTTTGAAGCAAAATGCTGAAATGACCGGTGGCTCCTTCCGAATTGAATCGGAGTTGGGGAAAGGAACACAGGTGACTGTAGTGTTTGGAATGGACCATCCCGACCGACCGGTAACCGGCGATCTGGTGGGCACTTTGGTTATTCTGATTTGCTCGTCCGGAGAAACAAACTATGTCTTTAAACATCAAACTCCAGCCGGAGAGTTTGAGCTTGATTCCAGTATAGTCAAACAAGAACTTGAAGATGTGCCACTTACTCATCCGGATGTCCGGATTTTTCTGAGGGAAATGATTCAGGAAAATTTAGAACTGATTGAAATTAGTAAAGGATGACAAATCTTAGAGATTATCTGGTTTAAAGTATTGACCTTTAGCGAATAATGATTTAAGTCATATATACCCTCCAAAATCAACTAAACTATGAATAAAATAAAAAACCTGGCTGACCTGAAGAAGCTTAAATCCGATGTTCAGTTGAAAATAAAACTGCGGGAAAAAGGAGACGATCAGGAAAATATCGTACAGGTTAAAGTATCAATGTCTACCTGTGGCATAGCTTCAGGAGCCAAAGAAATCCTGAATTATTTTATCGAAGAACTCGATCATCAGGGCATTGATGCAGTTGTTACCCAAACCGGCTGCATGGGCTATTGCTATGCTGAGCCAACCATAGAGTTGATTGTTCCCGGGCAACAGCCTGTGGTGTATGGTTTTGTGAACAAAACAAAAGCTCAGGAAATTATTGAGAAACACATCAAACTCAACGAAATGGTTGATGGAATTATTCCGGTGACCTATTTATCAATTGATAATTAAATCAATCAAACGGACAATTATGGCCGAATTTAATATGCATATTCTTGTTTGCGGGGGTACCGGTTGCAAGGTTTCACAAAGCGAACTCATCAAGACGAATTTCAAAAACCTGCTCAATGAATACGGTCTGGCCGATGAAATTCAAGTGGTATTAACCGGGTGTTTTGGGTTTTGCGAAAAAGGACCCATTGTGAAAATTTTACCTGATAATACTTTTTATACCCAGGTCACTCCTGAAGATGTGGCAGAAATTGTAGATGAACACATCATCAAAGGTCGAAAGGTTGAACGATTACTATACAAAGATCCGAAAACTCAGGTACCGGTTGGCGATTCGAAAGATATGGATTTTTACAAAAAACAAATTCGCATTGCCCTTCGCAACTGTGGTTTTATCAATCCGGAAAATATTGAAGAATACATTGGCCGCGATGGCTATGCTGCACTTGGAAGCTGCCTGACCGAAAAAACGCCGGATTCAGTTATTCGAATGATTAAAGATTCCGGATTGAGGGGTCGTGGAGGCGGCGGTTTTCCGACCGGGCTGAAATGGGAACTGACCAGGAAATCTGTCAACGACCAGAAGTATGTGGTTTGCAATGCCGACGAAGGAGATCCGGGTGCATTCATGGATCGTTCCATTCTCGAGGGCGATCCGCATTCGGTGCTTGAAGCAATGGCCATTTGCGGATATTGCATCGGCGCTGATCAGGGACTGGTGTACATTCGCGCCGAATATCCCCTAGCTATCGAACGGCTGAAAATTGCGATCAGTCAGGCCCGTGAATATGGATTGCTTGGTACTGATATACTGGGAACAGGATTTAATTTTGATGTCGAAATTCGATACGGGGCCGGGGCATTTGTCTGCGGAGAAGAAACTGCCCTTATCCATTCCATGGAAGGAAAACGCGGGGAACCGACTGTCAAACCTCCTTTTCCGGCCGAAAATGGATACAACGGCAAGCCAACCAATGTGAACAACGTGGAAACTTTTGCCAATATCCCGGTGATCATTAACAAAGGTACCGAATGGTTTTCGTCAATCGGCACTGCCAATTCGAAAGGTACCAAAGTATTTGCCCTTGCCGGGAATATCAATAATGTTGGTTTGATTGAAGTCCCGATGGGAATTACCCTTCGTGAAATTATTTACGACATTGGCGGTGGAATTAAGGACGGGCGCGAATTCAAAGCTGTTCAAACCGGAGGACCTTCAGGAGGTTGTCTCACCAGATCGTTCCTCGATACACCAATTGATTACGACAACCTGTTGGCGGCAGGTTCGATGATGGGGTCGGGGGGTATGATTGTATTGGATGATTCGAATTGTATGGTGGCCATCGCCAGGTTTTACCTTGAATTTACACTCGACGAATCGTGCGGAAAGTGCACACCCTGTCGGATTGGTAACAAACGGCTTCACGAAATACTTGAAAAAATCACTGACGGAAATGGTAAGCCGGAAGACCTTGACCGGCTGCGAATGTTGAGTTCTGTAATCAAAGATACCTCATTGTGTGGCCTGGGACAGACATCGCCAAACCCGGTACTCTCCACGCTCGATCATTTTTACGACGAATACCTGGCACATGTCACTTCGGCTTCCTGTCCGGCCGGACAGTGCAAAGCATTAATGCATTATACCGTTGATGTTGACAAATGTACAGGTTGTACGCTGTGTTTCCGAAATTGCCCGGTTGGAGCGATTTCAGGAGAAAAACGTGCCCCGCATTACATCGACCAGTCGTTGTGCATCAAGTGTGGTGTATGTCTCGGGAAGTGTAAATTTGATGCTGTTTTAATCGGTTAAATTGGGAAAACTATGGAAATGATAAACCTCATAATAGATCATAAACCGGTAGTTGTACGAAAGGGAACTACCGTACTGAAAGCTGCATCCAGCATCGGAATTGATATTCCGACGCTTTGTTACATGAAGCTGG
This sequence comes from Bacteroidales bacterium, assembly GCA_038251165.1. Classification (GTDB taxonomy): domain Bacteria; phylum Bacteroidota; class Bacteroidia; order Bacteroidales; family Prolixibacteraceae; genus Aquipluma. The sequence goes on from JBBSBP010000028.1 coordinate 33,090, forward strand.
ATGACATGAACATTGAAAACAAACCGGGAGGTTGCCGTGTCTGTGTGGTCGAAGTAAAAGGCCGTAAAAACCTGGCGCCTGCATGCTGCACTGAAGCAACCGAAGGAATGGAAATTAGTACACATACCATCCGGGTTGTAAATGCCCGACGTACCGTGGTTGAACTTATTTTATCGGATCATCCGGCTGACTGCCTCATTTGTGCCAAATCGGGTCACTGTGAATTGCAGGACATGGCGCATCACCTGGGAGTCCGGCATATTCATTACCAGGGCGAACAATCGATGTACCGGGAAGATACCTCTCCGGCAATCATCCGCGATATTGATAAATGCATTATGTGCCGCCGCTGCGAAACCATGTGCAACGATGTGCAGACTGTTGGTGTTCTATCGGCGATCAACCGCGGTTTCCAGGCCGTAGTTGCACCTGCTTTCGAAATGAACCTCGACCATTCGGTGTGTACGTATTGCGGCCAGTGTGTGGCTGTTTGCCCAACAGGCGCCCTTACCGAAGTTGACCAGACCGGGGCTGTTATTCGTGCACTTTCTGATCCGACCAAAACGGTTGTCGTACAGACAGCTCCTGCCGTTCGTGCAGCTTTGGGCGAAGAATTCGGTCTGCCGGCCGGTACGCTCGTCACCGGTAAGATGGTTGCTGCCCTGCGACGCCTGGGTTTCGACTATGTTTTTGATACCGATTTTGCAGCCGACCTCACCATCATGGAAGAAGGAACTGAATTGCTGAATCGTTTGTCAGCCTATATGGCAGGTGATAAGAATGTTAAACTGCCGATCCTGACTTCCTGCTGTCCGGCCTGGGTAAAATTCTTTGAACATTCTTTTCCGGAATTAAAGGATATTCCATCGACTGCACGGTCACCGCAGCAAATGTTCGGCTCGATTGCCAAAACTTATTTTGCCGATAAAATCAAGGTGAAGCGTGAAAATCTGGTTGTGGTTTCCATCATGCCCTGCCTGGCCAAAAAATACGAAAGCAGTCGTCCTGAATTTTCGGTGAATGGAAATCCGGATGTTGATTTTGCTTTAACTACCCGCGAACTGGCTCATCTGATTAATCTGGGAAACATCGAATTTAAGTCACTTCCAAACGAAGATTTTGATCAGCCTTTGGGTGAATCGACTGGAGCAGCAGTTATTTTTGCTACCACCGGCGGAGTTATTGAAGCAGCAGTCCGGACAGCCTACGAAGTGTTCACGGGCAAACCTTTGCCGCGGCTCGATTTTGAAGAGCTGCGCGGTATGGACGGTTTGCGCAGAGCAACCATCGATTTCAACGGAACTCCGATCAACATCGGTATTGCGCATGGATTAGGAAATGCACGTAAACTGCTCGAAGAAATTCAGGCAGGGACCAGTGAATATCATGCCATTGAAATTATGTCGTGTCCGGGCGGATGCATTGGTGGCGGAGGTCAGCCGTATCACCATGGCGATGCCAAAATTCTGAAAAAAAGACAAAGTGCCATTTATTCCGAAGATCAGAATAAAATCCTCCGGAAGTCGCACGAAAATCCATACATCACCAAACTTTACGAGGAATTCTTAGGTGCTCCTTTGAGCGAAAAGTCGCATCAATTGCTGCACACGAAGTATTTTGACCGCAGCTAAGGAAGGGGCATTGAAAGAGGTCATTGGTTGTCATTCAATTGTCATTCATAGTCATTAAATTGTCATTAAAAAGGTCATTATTAAAGGTTATTGGTAGTCATTCATAGTCATTTAATTGTCATTAAAAAGGTCATTCAATAGTCATTAACAGTAAAACCGCTAAAAATGAAGTTAGAAGATTTACAGGTTTATCAAATATTGATGGATCTTGCCGATGAGGTTCATGATTTAGTGATTCAATGATCGAACGATACAATTCATTAGGTGTAAAATTGAATAATTACATCAACACTATTGGAAATTCTGGCAACACCAACTCCAATGACCACTAATGACTATTTAATGACTTAAATATCAATAAATTACATAATACGTAACAGTTCAAAACATAACGATATGCCAAAAATAAAACTTTCGGAAAACACCATCCATGTAATTCAGGAAGTCTGTTCGGATTTCAGAAACGAGGGTAGTGAATTGATTAACGTATTGCATCAGGTTCAGGGGAAACTTGGTTATTTACCCGCGGAAGTGCAGGAAGTGATTGCCCGTGAACTGAATATTTCAGTTGCCAAAGTTTACGGAGTGGTTACCTTCTATTCGTTTTTCACCATGATCCCGATGGGTGAATATCCGATTTCCATTTGCATGGGAACAGCTTGTTACGTGCGTGGTTCGGAGCAGGTACTGGCTGAATTTAAACGACAGTTACGCATTGAAGTTGGCCAGTCTTCCCCCGACAACAGGTTTTCGATTAACTGTCTGCGCTGTGTGGGTGCCTGCGGACTTGCACCTGTGGTTATGGTTGGAGAAAAGGTATACGGTCGTGTATCACCCCAGATGGTGAAAAATATCCTTGCCGAATACAAGGAAGGTTGCGTTACGGAAGCTAAATCAGCATAGTATTCATGCTTTTCAATGGGTGAACAGGTGATTTTAAGTCAGCTGCTCACATCAAAATATCAGCGATCAGGTCATTTAAGAAAGACCGGATAGCTGATATTTTGTGTGAAGAGCGATGGATTTACAAATATTAAGAACTTTTAAACCTTACTTTTAAATAATTATCGGATATTTGTAATTCGTTGATAATAACACTATTGTTTTAAACTTAATAGAATTTAGCGTTGATTGAATTGCGCTAGATGCCAGATCTGAATCGGTTATTATAGTTATAAATATTTATTTATCAAAAGATTAGCCGGATTTTGGCAAAGCCGGAATTCTTATATTGAAAACGATCTGAACGTTTATAAAAGTAAACAAGAGTAAACAAAAACAAAAGCTTGATCTATGAGTTGGAGAAAAATTACATTTATCGTTGTTTCATTGGTTTTACTTTTAGGCGGATCCTTTGCACTGTCAGAGCTGTTTATATCCTTAAAGCCCGAACCTCCCCGAAGACCGGCATCCGACACCAAACGATTTGTAAAAGCAGAAACGGTAAAGTATACTGACATTATTTCTCCTCTTTCACGCGATGGAAGAGTTATTTCGAGCAGCGAGGTATTCCTGGTTTCTGAAGCATCAGGGAAAATAGAAGCCGGGAACGTTTCGTTAAAAAAAGGAGCTTCATTTAAAAAAGGTCAACTGATTGCCAGCATCTATAAAGACGAAGTTGAACTGGCACTCAAAGCGGGTAAAAGCAGGTTTCTCAATTCGTTCACGAATATGCTTCCCGATATTAAAGTTGATTATCCTGATGAATACAAGCAGTTCATGTCATTCTTCAATTCGGTTGATTTGAATAAGGATTTACCTGAATTACCACAATCGAATAGTGAAAAGCTCAAAATATTTTTAGCCAGCCGGAACATTTTAAGCGATTATTACACTATCAGGCAGGATGAAAAGCGCCTCAGCCGATATACTTTTTATGCTCCTTTTAACGGAACTTTTACAATGGTCAATTTTGAAGTGGGAGCCTATGTCAATGCAGGTAGCCAAATCGCTAAAATGATACGTACCGATCAGCTGGAAATTGAGGTTCCGGTCGAAAATTCACAAAGTGTCTGGATTAAAATCGGAGATAAAGTACATGTATCTTCAAAGGATAATTTTTCTGTTTCCCCTGGAAGGGTGGTTCGCAAATCATTTTTCGTCGATCCTACTTCCCAGTCGCGAAGTATTTTTGTTCAGGTTGAAAATCCTGAGAAAATGAATTTACTGACTGGAGAATATAAATTAGTTGAATTTCCGGGACAGCGAATTGTTCGGGCGATGGAAATTCCACGCAGTGCCTTATTTAATTCGAACGAAGTATTTGTTGTAATCGATGGAAAATTGAAAAAAAAGGTATTAAACATTTTGAAATGGAATGAAACAACCCTGATTTTTGACGGATTGGAGGAAGGTTTAAAACTCGTGGTTGAACCTCTGATTAATGTTCAGGAAAATAGTCCGGTTGGAATTGTAGGAGAAGATGAGGCAGAACCGGATAAAAAGAGGGGATAACCGATGAAAAAAGCAGTCGAATTATTTGTAAAGTTTCCATTCTTTGCCAACCTGATTGTTGTTTTCCTGATCATCATTGGTGGTCTGAGTATGTACAACATGAAGATGTCTTTTTTTCCGGAAATGGAATCCCGGTTTTTATATGTGCGTGTGGCTTATCCGGGAGCCTCTCCCGTCGAAATGGAAGAAGGGGTGACCAGCCGCATTGAGGAAGCTATTCGTGGAATCCCGGGCATTTACGAAATAAACTCCACCTCCTCAGAAAACAGTACCTCGGTCAGCATTGAAATTGAACCCGGACAGGATATCGATGAAACCTTAATTGAAGTCAAGAATGCCGTCGACGGAATTTCAGCTTTTCCAACGGCTGCCGAGCGTCCCATTGTTGCCAAGTCGCGCACCCGGTCGCCAGCCATGCGGCTGCACATTACGGGCGATGTGGATTTACTGACTCTCAAATCGTATGCCCAAATCGTTGAGGAAGATTTCCTTTCATCCGGGTTTATGAGCCAGGTTTCCATTTCAGGTTTTCCCCCACTGGAGATTTCGGTTGAAGCAAGCGAAGACGATTTATTACGTTACGGAATTACTTTTAGCGAATTACAGAATGCGATTTCAAAGAACAATACTGATGTTTCGGGTGGTCAGATCAGGTCGGAGGAAGAAGAATTAATGATTCGGTTGCGGTCGAGAAGTTCTGACCCGAACAAAATCGGGGAAATAATTCTTCGCGCGAATCCTGATGGCAGTGTCATCCGGATAAGGGATATTGCTTTGGTAAAAAAGAAATTTTCAGATACTCCAAGCAAAGAACTTGAATATGGCAAACCATTGATTAACATCCGGGTTGAAAAGCTGATTTCAGAAGACCTGAAAAAGATCGATAATTTTATCCTGAATTACGTTAAGGAGTTTAATCATCGGAATCCGAGCGTACATTTAATGGTTTCGCGATCATACCTCGAAATTTTATATAGCCGTCTGGATTTGTTATTGATTAATGGCGGTCAGGGTTTGGCTATGGTTTTACTTTCTCTGGCGTTGATGTTAAGCATTCGTCTTTCGTTTTGGGTAGCATGGGGAATTCCAGCCTCGTTTTTAGCCATGTTTATTGTTGCCAACCTGATTGGCATAACCATAAACATGATGTCGCTTTTCGGGATGATCCTGGTCGTTGGAATTCTGGTAGATGATGGTATCGTAATTGGAGAAAATATTTTTCAGCATTTTGAAATGGGTAAAAGCCCCATGCGAGCGGCTATTGACGGAACCGTTGAGGTTATTCCGGCAATTATCACTTCGGTAGCAACCACCATTGCAGCTTTTCTTCCCTTGATATTTATTACCGGAGGAATGGAAATGATGTTCGAAATGGCAATGATTGTGATTTTGAGTCTGACTTTCTCGCTTTTTGAATCTTTCTTCGTTTTACCGGCACATTTGGGTAATGAAAGGGTATTAAATGCAAAAGTTTTAAGGGCCAAGGCCAAGGGGCTTAAAAAATATACCGAACGGTTTTTTACCTGGTTACGGGATTATGCGTACGACAGGGTTTTAAAACTGATACTTGAGTGGAGGTACATCGTGATTGCCGTACCTGCTGCCATGATGATCATTACACTGGGTTTAATTGGCGGTCAATTTATCAAAACCACCTTCTTCCCACGTATGGAATTCGATTCCTTTAATATCAATATTGCATTTACTCCCGGTTCAGGTGAAAAACAGACCATGGCTTATCTGGAAAGATTCGACAGTGTGGTTTGGGTCGTAAATGAAGAGTTGAAAGCAGATTATAACGATACAATAGATATTATTGAAAATTGCACCCTTGAATTGGGTCAGGCTTTTGACCACGGCGAAAATGGCGCGCATACCGGAAATGTAGATGTTTCGCCCCGGAATTCAGAAGAAACCGGAATAAGCTCTTATGAGATTATTCAACGGATCAGAAAGAAAATCGGCCCTTTACCTGAAGCAGAAAAATACACGATTGGTGCCCGAAGCCGTTTCGGAGAACCGGTATCTATTGGGCTACTTTCACGAAATACAAAAGAACTTGATCTTGGCCGCGATTTTCTAATCGGGAAACTGAAAGAAATGCCCCAGTTAAAGGATGTGGTTAATACCAATGCTATGGGTAAGCAGGAAATTCTTCTGAAGTTAAAACCAAAAGCATATATGCTCGGATTGGATGAATCAACCATTGCCACTCAGGTTCGTCAGGGCTTTTATGGTGGTCAGGCTCAACGATTGCAGGAAGGCCGGGATGAATTGCGTGTTTATGTTCGCTATCCAAGTGAGGGACGCGAGCGCATTGGGCAGATGGAAAAAATGAAAATAAAAACGCCACAGGGCGATTATCCACTCTCTGAACTGGTTGATTATGATATGAGACGAGGGCCTGTTAATATTCAACGATTTAACGGTAAACGTGAAATACGGGTGAATGCCGATCTGGTTGACCCTGATGCATCGGTAACCGAAATTGTTGACCAGGTGAATACCGAAATTATCCCTGAGCTTCAGGTGATGTTCCCGGGAATTCGGGTCGAATTTCAGGGTCAGCAAAAGGAAAGTAACCGGAACATGGCAGACCTGATGTATTTATTTCCCCTGGCATTCCTTGCGATTATCTTTATCCTGATGATTAATTTTAAATCGTTTGAGCAGCCATTCATTATTTTAATCATGATCCCAATTTCAATTCTGGGGGCTATCTGGGGGCATGGTATACATGGCAAACCTTTGTCGATTCTGAGTCTTTGGGGAATCGTTGCCCTTACCGGTGTCATTGTAAATGACGCTGTGGTGTTCCTGGCCAAATTCAACCTATTGATTGAGGAGGGGCATAAAGTTAAAGATGCGATTATTAGAGCCGGAAAATCCCGGTTAAGGCCAATTATTTTAACAACCTTAACAACTTCATTTGGTCTATTTCCACTGGTACTTGAACGGAGCTTTCAGGCGCAATTTTTAATTCCAATGGCTATTTCATTGGTTTATGGAGTTGCTTTTGGCACCTTGTTTATTCTGCTTTTCTTCCCGGCACTGATTTTAATTTTAAATGATTTCAGAAGAGGATTCAGGCAAATGTGGCACGACAGATCTTTCTCCCGTGAGGAAGTGGAAATCGCCTGGATGCACAAGCAACGAAAAATTGATGAAACAGTAACTGAAATACCCCAAAAGGAATTGAAATGAAAAGACTAAATCTATTTTTTATCCTCGCATTCGTCTTTTTCTCGGTTGGGGCACAGCAGCCTTTAAGTCTTACCGATGCTATCGGTATTGCCCTGGAAAATAATTACAACATGCAAATGGTAAGGCAAAACGAAAAGATAGCAGAAATCAGAAATAACTGGGGAACGGTTGGGCGATATCCATACATTGGATTAACAGCCGACAACCGGAATTCTGCCAATCTGAATGAAAATGAAAATTTTGTTCAGAATAATTTCTCTGCCGGGGCAACTGTGAGCTGGACACTTTTTGACGGGTATTCTGTCCGTATCAACAAGACTAAATTCGAACAACTGGAAGAACTTTCTCACCAGAATACAGCCATTATGGTTGAAGGGACTATTCAATCAGTGGTATTGGCTTATTATTCCGTTTTGTTAGAAAAGGAAAAATTGGATGTCTTTCAAAAAGTGATGTCACTTTCTGATGATCGTTATAAGCAGGCAAAACAACGGAAAGACTTTGGAACATCTGTGACCTACGATGTTTTACAGGCGCAAAATGCTTTTTTGTCAGATAAAGCTTCATGGCTCATACAACAGGTGGCCTATAAAAATGCCGTACGCGACCTTAATTTTTTAATGGCAGTTGAAATTGGTTCAGAGTATAATCTGACAGGAGCTTTTGAAGCCATTACAAAGGAATACAATTTATCTGATCTGGAATCACAAATGGTGGCTAACAATAAAAGCCTGAAAAACCAATACATCAATCAGACTTTGCTCGAAAATGCCGTCGCACTGGCTAAAAGCGATTTTTCGCCGAACATTTCATTTGCTGGCGGCGCAAGCTTAAATAAAAACCGTTCTGATTACCAGGTAAGGGGTGAAAGCTGGAATAATTCAACCAATTTCTACGGAAATTTCACCTTGAGTTATAACTTGTTTAGTGGTGGAAATCGTATACGGGCGATGCAAATTGCACAGATCGACGAAGAAGTAGGCCAGGTTGAAATTAAGCAAATGACCCACGAACTGAGCAACAGCCTGGCAAATATTTACGAGTATTACCAGGTTCGGAAAGAGTTGCTCAATGTAGCCGGAGAAAACCTGGCAGCTGCAGAATTGAATCTTCAGATTTCAGGGGAGAAGTTTGAAAGTGGCGCAATCAATTCGTTTAACTTCAGGGATGTACAAATCCTTTATTTAAACGCGGCAATCAGGGAACTTGAAGCGGTATATAATTTTATTGACACGCACACCACACTTCTGCGATTGTCGGGTACTATTATTCAGGAATTTGAATAGAAAATAGTTTATTGTGGACCGATTCACTACGGTGGTCTGGTTTCATGGCGGTGGTTTAACAGGTGGCGAAAAATCCATTCCGGAGCGGTTAAAGAATCTTAAGCTGGCAGTTGTTGCAGTGAATTACCGCTTGAGTCCAAAGGTGAAAAGTCCTGCGTTTATCGACGATGCAGCTGCCTCAGTAGCATGGGTCTTCAAAAATATAAGCAAATACGGAGGTGATCCGAAGAAGATTGTGGTTTCAGGCCATTCTGCCGGTGGTTATCTTACCTGCATGATCGGTCTCGATAAACATTACCTGGCGGCTTATGGAATTGATGCCAATTTAGTTCAAAAACTGGTGCCCTTCAGCGGACAAATGATCACCCATTTTGCCATTCGCAAAGAGCGCGGGATTCCGGAGACCCAGCCTTTGATTGATGAATTTGCCCCGCTTTTTCATGTCCGGGCCGATGCCCCTCCATTGTATTTAATTACCGGCGACCGTGAATTGGAAATGCTGGGACGTTATGAAGAAAATGCCTACATGTGGAGAATGATGAATATCGCGGGACACCCGCAAACTACACTTTATGAATTGGATGGATTTAACCACGGCGGTATGGCTGAACCGGCCTTTGATCTGTTACTGAAGATTATCCGGAATTAAGACTGTGTTTCCAGCCTGGTTAATACTTCTCATTTTTTTAGGGCGTAAAGCCTGTTCATCGTTGAAATGTAAATTACCCCGTTTGAAGCAACAGGAGTTGAATGAATTGGGCTATCGAGCTGGATGGATTCCAGCACGTTTAATTTTTTACCTTCTTCAAGAATCCAAAAATCGCTTCCGCGCGAACCAACATAAACCTTTTTGTCGGCAACTAAAGCAGAACTCCATGAGTCCATTCCAAGCTTATGGGTCCAATACGGATTACCGTTTTCAACATCAAGGCAATGCAGGTTTTTACCGCAGTCGGTAACATAAACCAGTCCATTCGAAATGGCGGGCGTTGAAACGGAGTGTTGTTCAAGTGCCTGTGACCAGATTTCCCCGGTAGCAGTGATATCTCCCTTTTTTGTGGCATCAATGCATTTAAGCCATGCTTTCTTTTTTCCCCACCAAATATCGCCGCCCACTGTAACGTAAATGCGGTTTTTATAAAATACAGGCATCCCCGAAGAATTACTCGGGCCTTCAACCTTGTTATTCAGGTATTCATGAATATTTTTTTTAGGCGCTGTCGGATCACAATCGAATTGCCAGACTTTGCTGAATGATTGGACATGTTCCCTTGATGCCTTCTGGGAAAGGGCTTCGAATGCATAAATAATTCCATCGGGGCCGGCGAAAAAAACCTGTTTTTGTCCGTTAACTTCTCCCATTGCCGGCGAAGACCAGGACGAGTGAAAAATCCGGGGGCCAAAATGTTCATTATCCCGGGCAACCAGCCGGCCGGTTTTTTTATCCAGTGCAATCAGGCTGGGTGCGTTTAACGCGGTGGTTTCAAGATGCCTGTAATCGACGCCATTACAAGTGTTCAGGTAAAGAAAGTCGCCGTCAAGCAAAATGGAAGCGTGCGGTGAATCGTGCGGGCTCATGCCCAATTCCAGTTTTAAATCGTACGACCAGATAATATCCGCGTCTTTTAAGTTTACTTCATAAGCAAATTCACCAGGAGGTGCCATGTACCATCCCTCGCCCTGAAAAGTCCCGTCGTTACCATCGGTCTGTCCATTCAGATCGAGGCAAAGTACCTCTGAGCGGTTGGTAAGCACATAAACCCGATTGCCTTCAACTGTTGGCGGCGAACAAATTCCAATCATGGGCCAGTCGTTATGCCTGTCACCTTCAATTCGCGGAACAACCAATTGCCAGCACAAACTGCCGTCCGATTCGTTCAGACAGAGCAAAACGCCACGGTCTCCCTCATGGCGGGGGTCGCGTTGGCCGGCATTGTTCGCACCAATCAACACCTTGCCTTTAGCTATTACCGGGGTCGCATAACCGTGACTTCCAATAGAAACCGACCATTTTACATTCTCCCCGGTTTCAACATTAAATGTTGAGGGCAAACCTGTTTCATCCGACACCATATTCCTGGTATGCTTTTCGCCCCACTGCGAACAGACCTGGCCCTGAGCCCGACTGGAAATAATTAAACAAAACTGAAATCCTACGATAAGACATAGCATCAGGGTTTCTCGTGTAAATAAAAATTTAATGATTTTCATAAGCAAAATGATTTTTTGGTTTTAGTTGGCTGGTGCAATTTATTGAAAAAAATAATAGAATATTTATTTTCAATAAAATTGGATTTATATTTACGGGGTAGTGAGCGTGTGACTTCAAGTCACCCGCTCACTACCCGAATACATTATGGTCAAAATATTTAATTTTAATCCAGCTCTAAACAAACATCTATGAACCGCATTTTTCCTTTTCTTATTCTTTTCCTTTTAACTGTTTTTGTAGTTTCTGCTCAATCCCAAAAAGATGTAACTACTTATAAAACTGAATTCAACATTTCATACCGTTCAGGAGAAAATCTGGACGAATACATGAAAGAAAGATGTAAACTGGATATTTATTTTCCTGATAATCTTGACAGTTTTACCACAATTGTTTGGTTTCATGGTGGTGGTTTAACCGGAGGCGAAAAATCGATTCCGGAGCGATTGAAAAACCATGGATTAGCAGTTATTGCTGTGAATTACCGGTTGAGTCCAAAGGTGAAAAGTCCAGCTTTCATTGATGAATAATACCGGGCGAACGCATTGTTTTAACGTATATTTTTAACAGGTTTAGCTGGTAGTACAATTTATTCAAAAATAGTATCGGGTAGCTTCATTTAATTGTAAACCAAAAAAAAGACCGTCTCAGTTTGTGTTTTGAGACGGTCTTTTTATTATTTTCAGGATTACTTCAGGATTATCATCTTTTTACTTTGGGTAAATCCTTCCGTTTTGAGCGTATAGATATAAATGCCGCTTGCGAAATCTTTACGGTCGAAAACAATTTCATGGCGACCCGGATCCTTTTCTTCATTCACCAAAACTTTGATTTCCTTTCCATACAGGTCATGCACGCTGATTTTCACCTGACTTGTTTGTGGAACGGAATAACCAATTGTTGAGGTGGAAATGAACGGATTGGGGTAGTTCTGCTCCAGATTGTAGGGTTGCTGGATTGTAACCTCACCAACAGAAGTAGGAACTCCGCACGAATACTTCGCAATATTATGGACACTTACACCATCGGCAGAGTTAAAATACCCGGCAGCATATAAATCTGATCCAATTACTGCAAGGGCATTTACATAGCTGTTATTTCCGGGAGGGCCCCCCATTCCAGTTCCCAGTGATGACCAGTTTGTCCCATCCCATTTTGCTATCCCATTTACAGTAATACCTCCTGCTGTAGTGAAATCTCCGCCAACATAGAGATCCGATCCAATCACCGCAAGAGCGAAAACCGGACCGTTGGTGCCTGAACCTAATGGAGCCCAGGTTGAACCATTCCATTTGGCAATGCGATTTGCACTAACTCCGCCTGCACTGGTAAATCCTCCGGCTGCATATAGTTCACCACCCATCCCGATAAGGGTACGTACTCCGCCATTTACTCCGGAACCTAATGGTGACCAGCTGTTGTTCGCTTCATCCCATTTCGCAACACTATTTGCACTTACTCCACCAGCAGAGTTGAAATATCCTCCGGCATAAAGTGTTGATCCAATACTTGTTAAAGAACTTTCAAATCCACTGTTGTTTATTCCACTCCCCAGTGGTAACCAATTTGTACCGTTCCATCTGGCAATATTATTTGCGGATGAACCTCCTGCTGCAGTAAAAATCCCTTTAGCATAAACTTGCTGGTCAATCACCGTAAGGGCATATACCCAACTATTCGTGCCTGTACCTAATGATGACCATGTAGAACCAGTTTCATCCCATTTTGCAATGGCGTATGTTGAAGGCATGCCTCCTGCACTCAGGAATTCTCCGCCTGCATAAAGAGTTGAACCCTTTACTGCCATAGATGCTACCCAACCAACATTAATTCCGGTACCCAGCGCCGACCAATTTGTACCATCCCATCTTGCAATCCTGTTTGCGGGTACGCCACCAGCACTGGTAAACGCTCCTCCTGCAAAGAGTTTCCCGTTTAGCACTGCAAGAGTCTCAGTCCAATTATTCAAACCTGAACCAAGTGGCGTCCAGGATTTCTTATCAATGTAACATGGATCGATTCTGTTTCCAAAATTCATCCGGACGATACTTTCGCCGGGTTTAAGTGTAATTGAGTACGTGCCAGATGCTGGCGCAGTTTGATACCAGCTGACCCTACTGCCCTCTCCGATGGTGTATATCCCTGCAGGAAGTCTGGTGAAACAATAGTTACCGCTTTTATCGGTTTGTATAGTCAAATTGGTAGGACCGCTCAGGCTGATGGTCCAGTCAGGTATTCCCTGTTCCCCATTATCCATTGTTCCATTGCCGTTCAGATCATTAAACTTCATTCCGCAGATGGAACCTGTCTTGGGATCGAGTGTGTTTCCAAATTCCAGATTTGTGACATGCTGTCTCTCTCTAAGTTCAATGGTGAAGTAATGCGATGAAGGCGCTGTTTGAATCCAGCCATCCCGCAATTGCTCCCCAATCTTGTAGATACCCGGTTTCAGGTTGGTTAAACAAAATTCTCCGTTTTTGTCGGTCTGTACAGTGAAATCTGCCGTGCCACCAATCAGGATGGTCCAGTCCGGAATTCCGGGTTCCTCCTTGTCGCGGATACCATTGCCGTTGAGGTCATTGTATTTCACTCCGCAGATGGAACCAAGTTGAGCGTTGAGCATGTTTCCAAAATCCTTCCCCTTTATATTTTGACCTGAAGAGAGATTTACACCATAGTAACCTTCAGCCGGCGCTTTTTGCTGCCATTCAGGCCGCAATTCTTCCAGAATCTTGTAGTCACCCGGTAACAGGTTGGTGAAACAATAATTACCATCTTTATCGGTTATCGCGGTTAACCTGGCCGTACCATCCAACATGATCTGCCATTCCGGAATTCCCGATTCACGATCGTCTCTCCGGCCATCGCCATTCAGGTCATTGTATTTGGTACCACAAATGGAACCCAACTTGCATTTTCCTGAACTTCCGGCATTAAATATGGAATTGATTTCTGCTTTCGTAATCACCCGGTTGAACAATTCGATCTCATCCAGAATTCCTTTAAAATATGGTCCTGAATTATAGTACGCGTCACAACCAATCACTAAAGGAGCGCTATTATTAAGTGACCCGGACCGTAATGTTGGATCTCCAAATTGCGTTTCCACACCATCCAGGTAGAAGTGAATCCCATTTTTATTGGTTCTTGAAACAGTAACTGCAATATGATGCCATTTGTCGTCGGCTACAAAAAGTGGTGAGACATAATTCGTATTCGTACCTGAACCATCGCGCATTTGCAGGCAAAGTTTACCATTGTCCAAATAAAAGGCATATCCGGTCAAATCCCGTTTATCAATCAGGCTTTTTATTCCTGAGGCCTGATTCGTCTGAATCCATGCATCGAAAGAGAAATCACCCGTACCAAATTCAATTTCAGGTTGGTTCGGCACCTTCACATAATCATCAATCCCATCGAATTGCAGACCTTTCAGAACTTTAGCGGGCACCGGTAGCGGACCTTTGTTGAGTGTGCCACTATTGTTGTATCCTGCAAAATCAGTCGCTGTAGTGCCGGATATTTCATCAAAGGCCCACCAGGCCACCATTCCCGAAGGTGGTTCAACACAACTGGTCGAATTCTGGAGTTTGTTTCCGAAATTGAGCCCGTTGATGTTTTTCCCTGCCGCAAGATTTACTGAGTACTTCCCTTGGTTGATTGGTGTGACTTGTGTCCAGCCATCGCGTACTTCTTCGCCGATCTGGTAATCGCCCGGATTCAGATTGGTGAAACAATAGCTGCCATCTTTTTCGGTTCGGATACTCAAATTTGCAGTTCCGCTGAGGTTAATCAGCCAACCGGATATTCCCGGCTCGCCTTCATCTTTTTTTCCATTGCCGTTCAGGTCGTTAAACTTCATTCCGCATATTGAACCCAATTTACACTTTCCTGAACTTCCGGCGTTATAAATGGACGCGATTTCGGCACCGGTGAGGGCGCGATTGAACAGTTCAACTTCATCAATTTGATTGTTGAATGTATTGGGATGATGGTACCCAATTCTTAAATCGTTGCTGTATGTAAGCGAACCGGACCTGCTTGTTGGATCAAAAGTCAGAACCAAATTACCATCCAGGTATAATTTTCCGCCAGAACTATTCTTCCGGTCAATGGTCACGGCAACAAAGTGCCATTTCCCATCTGTGATCAGGCCAGCGGTTGTTGGTGCGTCAAAATTCATGAACGGTAAAGATGAATTATCACCCATTATAAAGGATAATTTTCCTTGATGGATACGAAGGCCATAGCCAATTTGCCAACTGTAAAGAACCGATCCCGTATTTGTATAGGCTGAGGCAAAGACTGTTTTCATCACAATTCCAACTTCATTGATATTATCAGTGGTTTTAACCCAGGCATCAATAGAGAAATTACTTTCACCAAAATTAATTGAAGCGCTATTTGGAATACTGATTTCATCGTAATGATTACTGAAACTGAATGCCTGATCTACTTTTCCACTCAAATAACTTGCACCACCCTCAAGTGTCCCATGATTATTTAATCCTGAAATATCCCTTGTGTGGCCATCACCGGGCAACCATAAAACCATTCCTGATGGTGGTGTGACACAACCGAAGGTCGGATCGATTTTATTCCCAAAATTGAGAACCTCGATGTGTACACCAGGTTCGAGCGTTACAATGAAAGTATTCGGGTTCAGCGGCGCTGTTTGTATCCATCCGGTCTGATTGACTTCAGCAATCGTGTATTGTCCTGGAGCCAGGTTGTTGAAACAGAAATTCCCGTTGGCATCTGTGGTAGTAGTAAGGGTTGCAGCACCAGTCAGTTTGATGGTCCAGTTTGCTAATCCCGGTTCCCCATCGCCTCTGGAATCTTTAATACCATTACCGTTCAGATCATTAAACTTGCTTCCGCAAATGGAGCCAAGCTGAATGGCAGGCTTGCATTTTCCGGCGCTTCCGGCGTTATAAATTCCGGCTAATTCTGCTTCTGAACGTGCCCCATACATAAACTCAACTTCATCAATCAATCCCTGGAAATTATGATAGTGATCTGCCGGTGAGTTATTTGAATAGTTACTAAAGTAAGCCTCCCCAATGCGAAGAGCAACAGTATTACTATAGTTCAGGTTCGACAAACCCCAGGAAGACTCATTAACAAAGATGCCATCAATGAATAATTTTACCCTATGATTACTTCCCTGCTCTACAGTAGCCGCAACGAAATGCCATTGCCCGTCGGCAATCATCGTGGTGTTATCGTTGTATAAGGCAGCAGCAAGACCATTTCCGGCAGAATCTGAAAGTTTCAATTGCAAATGTCCATCGACTACAAACAGTCCATAGCCTGAAACATTCTGGTTGGCATCATATCCTCTTTTGTCGAGGATGGCGAAGGTA
The DNA here is from genome assembly GCA_038251165.1 of Bacteroidales bacterium. GTDB lineage: Bacteria > Bacteroidota > Bacteroidia > Bacteroidales > Prolixibacteraceae > Aquipluma. Next base: position 49,240 of record JBBSBP010000028.1, read on the forward strand.
CCTGTTGCCTCTGAGGTTTGAATCCATGCATCGATCGTAAAATCACCGTTGCCAGGGTTTAACTGCGGGCGATCGGGTATGTTTACATAGTCGGTTGAACCCATCAGGCTAAAGGCTTTATCAACCTTTCCCGGTGCGAAAGTTGCCCCGTTTACAAGTGTTCCATAGTTGCCATTTAAAGTGATATCGTTTGCATTGTTGTCGCCCGGCCACCAGCCTAACATCAGAATTGGAGGCGTTATACACTCCTGTTCGTGTTGATTTCCAAAATTCAGGTTTTCGAGATATTGACTTGCTGTTAGTGTAACCGTATAATTACCTGTTGGATGTGGTGATGTTTGGTTCCATAGAGGTTGGTTCACTTCCGAAACGGTATAAGTGCCTGGCTTCAATCCGGTAAAGCAATAGTTGCCTTTCCGATCGGTCACAGCGGTCATGGTTGCTGATCCGGTCAAACTGATCGTCCAGTTTGGTAATCCGGGTTCATTCAATTCCTGAGTTCCGTTGCCGTTCAGGTCATTGAATTTTATTCCGCAGACAGAGGCAGGCTTCGAATCCAACATGTTCCCGAACTCATATCCTTCCAGCTTTTGTCCGGCTGCGAGTATTAGGTTGTAAGAACCTCCGGACGGTTTCATCTGGAACCAGCCCACCCGGTTTTCTTCACCAAGCTTGTATTCGCCCGGTTTCAGGTTGTCAAAACAAAAGTCCCCGTTTTTATCCGTTGTTACTTTTAGTTCAGTGGCTCCACCACCCAGAAGAATGGTCCAGTCCCCAATTCCCGGTTCACCCTCATCTCTTTTGCCGTTACCGTTCAGATCGTTAAATTTCGATCCGCAGATTGAACCTGTTTGGGGAATTAATCGGTTTCCAAAGTCGAGGCCGGTAAGGTTTTGTCCGGCAGGAAGATTAATCGTGTATGTTCCCGGCGCGGCAGGAATTATTTGTTGCCAGCCAGCCCGCACTTCTTCGCCAATTTTATACTCGCCCGGTTCCAGGTTGTAGAAACAATAGTTTCCATCCTGGTCGGTATAGGTGGTTAAATCAGCTATGCCACCAATCATTATTTTCCACTCCGGAATTCCCGGCTCATCTTTATCTCTGCGGCCGTTGCCGTTCAGATCGTTAAATTTCGTTCCGCAAATGGAACCCAATTTGCACTTCCCGGCACTTCCTGCGTTGTAAATGGAAGCAATTTCGGCACCGGTGATCGTGCGGTTAAAAAGCTCAACTTCATCGAGATAAAAAGTATAATGGTCTGATGCAGTTAAATTCACCATATTGTTTCCAAGGAGAGTCATCGGGATCGTGTTTGAAATAGAACCTGGCTTGCTTGTCGGGTCGAAAGCTAATGCCAGCGAACCGTCGATGTATAATTTACCACCGTCAGTAGCTTTACGGTCAATGGTTACAGCCACAAAATGCCAGGCTCCGTCGGCAATCGGAACCGTCGGTACCCATTGACTCAGAGGTGCCGAACCGTCACCCATCTGAAAGGACAATTTCCCCTGAATTACAAACAGTCTGTACCCGATCATGTTGTTTCCCACCGATACACTTTTATCGGCAATCGAAATAAAATGAATATTGTCAGTAGTTCTTATCCATGCATCAACGGAGAAATTGCCGGTCCCGAAGTTCAGGGACGAATTATCGGGAACCGAAATGTAGTCCAGGTATTTTCCCGCTCTGAATGCAGCGGCCACTTTACCGGTTGAATAAGTTGCTGCACCAGAAAGTGTTCCATGATTGTTTAACCCTGAAATATCAAACGAGTTTTCATCTCCGGGTAACCATAAAACCATGCCTGTTGGAGGTGTAACACATTCAGAAGCGACTGCGCAATCGAGTCGTACTGATTTTTGGCATTTTTCTCCGTTGGCAAAAACTATGTCGTAAGTGATTGTCACCATTCCCGATTTGATCGCATCGACGCAGGTTGTCATGACCGGAGTGCAGTTTCCCGGTGCAAAAGTATAGGCCGTCTGACCAACATATCCGGTTGGAATAGTTGTCGGACAATTCCAGCTCGCTGAGCTAAGAGTTCCGTTGGAAACAATCACTGAAATCGATTTGACTTCACAGTCAGCAGTGATTTTGGCACAGCAACTTGCCATCCCGGTCGCATCAACAACCGGCTCCACCTTCACTTTGTCGCAGCACAAAGGTACACTGCAATCCAGATCTACCTTTTTCTGGCATTTTTCTCCGTTCGCGAATGTAATGTCCCAGGTAATCGTTACAGTTCCTGAAGCGATGGCATCCACACCGATTGTCATTTCAGGAATACAGCTTCCCGGTGCAAAGGTGTAAGTTGATAAGCCGGTATATCCTGTTGGGATTGCGGTCGTACAATTCCAGTTCACCGAACTGAGTGTTCCATTGGTAACGGTAACGGCTATCGATTTAACTTCGCAGTTGGTCGTTATTTTGGCACTGCAACTGGCTTTGCCGGCAGCGTCTAAAACACGTTCAACTTTTACCTGGTCGCAACAAGTAGCCCCACAATTCACTTCTATTGTTTTCCGGCATTTTTCTCCGGAAGAAAATGTAATGTCATAAGTAATCGTTACGATTCCTGAAGTGATTGCATTCACACTGGTCGTTAACTCAGGAATGCAGCTTCCCGGTACGAAAGTATATGCAGACAGACCGATATAACCAGTTGGAATTGCAGTTGGACAGTTCCAGTTCACCGAGCTGAGTGTACCATTAGCAACGGTTACCTCAATCGATCTGACTTCGCAGGTGGCAGTGATTTTGGCGCTGCAGGTTGCTTTACCATTCGCATCCAATACGGGAACAACCGTTACCTTGTCACAACAAGGCACAGCGCAATCGCCTGTATTTTTAAGGCAAATATTATCATAGCCAAATTTTTCGCCCTGGTAGCTGGAAGGATCAACCGGCAACCGAATCTGAGTTACATTGCTTAAAAGAGAATTCCAGTCTGAATTAGAACCTGTACCCATCACCCAATAACCATCGGCATTGGAAGGCAGCGTGCCATCCAGATTAAGATTAGCCAATGGGGCACAGTACGAATGCCAGCCGGAACCTGCCAGTATTGGATTGGTAATTATAAATGCGGCGGAAAAACCATTTCCTGAAATGGAAATATAAGAAGTTACAGTCGAAGGCGGATTTACGCCACCATAAGGATTTCCAGCGTATAAAAAGTTCACATCGAAGCACAATGATCCGCAACCATTTGCCAGGAGATCAGTCCAGTCTCCGGTTAAAGGCTTGCTATTATTAAATAAAGAAGATGCCCCCGATTGGTCAGTTGTCTGAATGTAATGATTTGTTCCGTCAGTGATGATGGAAGAAAGTGAATTGGTTAACTGCCAGCCAGCATTGGTTCCATCTTCAAAATCAGTACAGGATGGGTTGGTTAATTGCCGGTTTCCAAAATCTTTACCAATCACATTTTGACCTTCAATAATGTTTACTGAATAGTTACCCGGAGCAGCCGGCGCTGTTTGCACCCATCCGCTTTGTTGTGTTTCCTGAACGGTGTATGATCCTGCAGGCAGGTTATTGAAGCAATAGCTGCCGTCCGCACCAGTAGTTACAGTCATAGACAATGGACCGGTTAAAGTGATTTCCCAGTTTGGAAGTACCGGTTCAGTGGCCTGTTTCTGGCCGTCACCATTGAGGTCGTTGTATTTTATTCCGCAAATGGACGATGGACAAGTTACGTTAATGTCATCCAGAAAATTTCCACCGTCAAGTGGGCCGGTTCCATTGTTTGAAGATATGGATTCAAATTTTATCCGGTAAGTTCCTGTAGTTGGAATCGTATAAGACGCTGTCGAATACAGGTTCCAGGCGGAATTATTGTCCGAATATGTTCCTAAATCAGTGAATGGGCCAAGAGGATCAGGGCCAATCCATACTTTCATTTTATCAACGCCGGCATACCGGCCTCTGTGCCAGAATGAAGCCATAACGGTTTGAAGTGCAGTAGCCGTAAAGGTCTGATAAAGGGTAGCATTTTGCGTGGCATTGATCTCTGCAAAATAGTTTCCTGAATGTGCAGGTACAGAACCATAGCCACTGTGCCAGATTTCGATTTTGCCATCAGTTGCGGTAGTATTCCAGAAAGGAATGTTTGCCTGGGGAAACCAGTAATATCCTGTGGGAGGAGTGGCACCTGAAAATTGTTCAAAGCCGGTATTGCTTAAATAAATACAAGGTTTATTCCCTGCCGTTGTAACTGCCATTGATGTGGTATGAGCACTGCAACCGGTGGTTGTATTGGTAAATGTGAATGTTACCGTACCTGCTGCAACTCCGGTTACCAGGCCTGAAGCAGATACCGTTGCTACCAACTGATTACTGCTGGTCCAGGTTCCTCCTGTATTTGGTGATAAGCTTACCGTACTGCCAGCGGATATTGAAACGGGTGCAGAAACAACCGGTAACGCATTTACAGTTGCTGATACTGCTGTCCGGATAGATGTTGTACATCCGCCGGAAGTGGCATCTGCATAATAGGTGGTAGTTGTTGAAATAACCGGAGTAATAAATGATGTGCCTGTTCCTAATGAAGTTCCACCAGTTGCCGCGGCGTACCAGTTGATTGTACCGGCGGAAGCTGTTGCTCCCAGAGTTACGGTTCCAGTTCCGCAACGGGAAGCAGGAGTAGTTCCGGTAATGGTTGGACTGGCATTTACGGTCACTGTTTGTGTTACTGAGTTAGTACAAAGTACGACAGCTCCGCCTGTGGTATAGGTGATTAATGCTGTGCC
>JBBSBP010000029.1:0-52910 GCA_038251165.1 Bacteroidales bacterium
GGGGAGTGGATGGAAGTGAAAATGAATGATGTATTTGAAAGGGTAACACGAAAAAACGCAGAAGTTAATACCAATGTGATTACAATTTCAGCAAAAAGAGGTTTTGTTAAGCAAACCGATTTTTTCAATAAGTCAATAGCAAGCGAAATCTTAGACAATTACTTTCTTGTTGAGAAAGGAGAATTTTGCTATAACAAAAGCTATTCAAATGGTTATCCTTGGGGAGCAACAAAAAGATTAAACGATTTTGACAAAGCCGTTGTAACCACACTTTATATCTGTTTCACAATCAAAGACAATAATAAAACTTCCGGGAACTTCTTCGAACAGTTCTTTGAAGCAAATTTACTGGATCGTGGTCTTACCAAAATTGCACATGAAGGTGGCCGGGCTCACGGATTATTAAATGTAACTCCCATTGACTTTTTTGATTTGAAAATTACAGTTCCGAAATTTGAAGAACAAACCGCCATTGCCCAAGTACTGCAAGCTACCGACACCGAAATACAATTATTGAAATCCAAACTGGATAAACTGAAAGAACAGAAAAAAGGCTTGATGCAGGTGCTGTTGACGGGGAAGAAAAGATTAATTATTTGATCCGTACGGGGCAGGGCTTGCCCCTGCCCTCTAATGGGCAGCCGCAAGTGCTGTCCATAACAATAAAAAAAGAAAAAGATTATGCCATACAATCCAAACATTCACCATCGCCGCAGCATCCGCCTGAAAGGATATGATTATTCGAAGGCAGGATTGTATTTTATTACCATTTGTGTAAAGGATAGGAAATGTATGTTTGGAAAAATCGCCGTCGGGGCAGGGTTTACCCCTGCACCTGCCCAAATGGAATTAAATAATTTTGGAATTGTCGCACACAATCAATGGGAAAAATTGACCGAACGATTTTCGAATTTTGAATTGGACGTTTTTCAAATAATGCCCAACCACATGCATGCGATTATTTTATTAAACGATGCACCGCCGATGGTAGGGGCAGGGTTCACCCCTACCCAATATAACGACGACATCCCTGCCCAAAATGATAATAACGCAACGGGGTCAATTGTGCGAACAAGGGCAACCGCGAGGGTTGCCCCTACCACGGTTGGCGACATTGTTGGTGCATATAAATCGTTGGTGGCAAACGAATGTTTGGAACAATTCAAATTAAATCGTCCCAACGAAATGATGGGGAAATTGTGGCAACGCAATTTTCACGAACACATCATTCGTGATGAACAATCGTATCAACGAATTGCAGATTACATCATCAATAATCCGGCAAAATGGACAGATGACAAATTTTATAACGAATAATCGGCAATTGCGATAATTGCCACAATAAAAATTAAAAAATGAACACACCATCATTCAAAAAAGATTACATCAGCCAAATTAACTGGTACGAGAGACCGATTGACGAAATTTACGATTATTATCAGGACTTAACCGACTTGGAAATACTTCAGTTTTTAACCCATTTGATCAATAACTTTCCTGATTTGGAGATTGATTGGATTGAAATATTCGAAGAAGTTAATGAGCAGCTTTTTGATGAAGGTCGGGTTGACGATGTGTTGAATTTTGTAAACATCTACCGGAAAATTTTCCCCGATAAATATGAATCGCAATGCCGAAGAATTGAAAAAGATATCGTCACCCACCTTTTTTACCGGGGCGATATTGAAACCATCAAAGAACGGGTGGAAATAATAAAATGTATTCCTGTACCCGACCGCTTCTCTGTTTCCAGCGATGTAATCGTTCAACTCATCTATCACGGACAACATACGCTTGCCTTTGAATATTCAAAGTCGCTTCTGGAATCATTAACCGAAACCAACGAATTTATTTATTATCCACAGGCTGCGTTTAATGCCACGATTTATTTGCATGAACTTGAAAAGCTTTACGTGAACGTCAAAGAAGGTGGCGCAATTGGGTTCGACGAGTTTGCCATTAAACTTCAAGTGGCAAAGTCACATCCGGATGAAGAAATTTTTGAAATAGCGTTGAAAAACCTGAAAGAACCGCTTGATAAATTGGCCATCCAATCAAAAATTGAAACGGGAAGTAACGATTTATTGCTTACGTTATCGGTTCAATTTTGTAAATTTATGAAAGAGAAGTTTGGAATGTCGTTCATGATTTCGGACAGGTTTTGGACTATTCTGAAAAAGATAGAATTATTTGGTCAGGAAGAGAATGATGAAGCCTTTTTTTACATTTCCTATCCAGTCCTATCGAAACATATCGAAAACCAATACGATCTGATTTTCCTCTCGAATGAAATCGAAATTTTCGGCATGGTGTATGGCTTGAAATATGTTTATCTGTTCTTACATGAACAAGGACTGATCAACGATCATTATTACAAGTTGATGGATGAGAATATTAGTGTGCTTGAAACTGATTCCTTGCTTTACCTTAGAGGGTCAGCATGGCAAATGAAGTTTGTTTTTGACTGGCCCCAACTAAAGGCTACCGATCCGGTTCTGGTCAAGTTGTTTTCAGACACATATAATTATTATACCGACAACTCGGTTGAACCTATTTTCAACGACTACCTGGAATCATGGACTATTCCTGAAAGTGTAAAACAACAGATTGATCAGTTTGAGGAAGAAAACCTTCAGGAGAAAAAGGCAAAAGAGTATGAACGCTGGTTGCCAACCCTACCAATTGTAAATACAGAGCCAACAGTTGGTAGGAACGACCCTTGCCCTTGTGGCAGCGGTAAAAAATACAAGAAATGCTGTTTGGATAAATAGAATTGCAAAAATGAACACACCAAGTTTCAAAGAAGACCACATTAGCCAAATTCCTGCATTGCAGTTGTTAATAAAATTAGGCTACAAATATCTTTCACCTGAAGAGGCGATGCAACTAAGGGGCAACAAAACTACCAATGTAATTTTGGAAGATATACTGCGTAAACAGCTGAAGGAGATCAATTCTGAAAAGAGAATCAGTTCTACCAAAACAACATACCTGAGCGATGCAAACATTGAAAACGGTATTCGGGTGTTGAAAGATTTACCGATGAATGAGGGTTATATCGTAGCATGTGAAACCGCTTATAATCTGATTACTTTGGGTAAATCGCTGGAACAAAGTATCGATGGAGATAAAAAAAGTTTTACCCTGCAATACATTGATTGGAAAAATCCGGAGAACAATGTGTTTCATGTGACCGAAGAATACAGCGTAATGCGGAGTACCAGTAAAGAGCATTACCGTCCCGACCTGGTTTTGTTCGTCAATGGAATTCCCTTGTGCGTGATTGAGTGCAAGCGACCGGATATGAAAGAACCGTTAGCACAAGCCATCGCCATGGAAAAAACGATACGCAATCCCAAAATTGTTTTGGTAACCGATAGAACAGATTTAGATAATCAGATTACGGGCACATTTCGCAAATGTGGGATGTTTGTTGAGAATGCCTCCACAGGCCAACGATTGGTGGAATTGTTGGAAAGTAAAAGCGATTCAGTGGTAACCACCATTATCAATAAATTTTCGGCTGCCATGAAGAAAATGAGCACGCCATTAGATAGCCACGATATTATTGTTCTGGTTGATGAAGGGCACCGTACACAGCATGGCACTTTTAATATTGAAATGCAAAAGGCTTTGCCCAACGCCTGTTTTATTGCATTTACAGGTACACCGCTTTTCAAGAAAGACAAGAGTACTTCTGAGAAATTTGGTGGAATGATTGATTCTTATACCGTTGATCAGGCGGTTAAAGATAAAGCTGTAGTTCCGTTGTTGTATGAAGGAAGATTGGCTATTCAGGAGGTAAATGAAAAACCATTGGATACCTTTTTTGAAATGATATCAGAACCTTTAACTGATTATCAGAAAGCAGATTTGAAAAAGAAATTTTCACGAGCCGACCAACTCAATGGCGCGGAACAAAAAATATATGCGATCGCATGGAACATCAGTCTGCATTTTCGAGACAACTGGCAGGGAACACCATTCAAAGCACAGTTAGTTTGTGATAGAAAGATTAATGCCATCCGATACAAGGAGTTTTTAGATGAAATAGGCATTGTGAGCAGTGAAGTATTAATTTCTTCGATGGATGAACGTGAGGGTGAAGACAGTGCATATGCAAAATCAACGGATAAGGAGAATATTTTTTGGAAAAAGATGATGGATGAACATGGAAATTCAAAATCGTATGAAAAGAATATCATCAGTCGACAATGAAGATTTGGTTGGAACATTGACCAACATTACCGATGAAATAAAAAAATTGCCCCAAAAACATTCCGAGTTGTGGGATATTTTCAAAACCATCACCAACAAACGGGATGCTGAAGCCTATCAGGTTTTACTGAAAGATGTGGCTATTCGCGTTTTGTTTTACGACAAGTTGGCGGCTTTTGCAAAAGGATTGAAATTGGCTCTTTCTTCCATTCAGTTTTACAAGGAGGTAGCTGAAAAAACAATCAACCGCTACAAAACGGATTTGACCATGTTTATTAAACTCCGTCTGGCAGTCATTGAAAGGTATAGTGATGTAATTGACTACAAACAATACGAAGCTCAGTATCTGAACAAGGTAAAAGATATTATGGATTCAGTATTATTTCACACCGATACTGACATTCCGGAGGCATTCAGGGAGAGGGATATTGCAAAGGCATTTTACGGATTAAGTGTTGAATCACTCCAGAATAAAATTCAGGATAATGTAGTTAGAAGAGAGATTTCAACACAGACAGCATTGAGTATTGATGATATGATACAAAATGCTGTATTAGATCATGGTAATCCAATTATTGACTGGCAATACAAAACAAATATCACAGGAAAATTGCAAATTGAAATTGGTGTGCCACCCATTTCGGTTCAAGTTGTGCCAGGCATTTCGGTCGAACTTGTGCCACTTGATTGTAGGAGAGCCTGTAAAATTGTCTATTATAAAGCTCAAAATCTACAACATGAACCCAAATGAAGTATTAGATTCAAAAGCAAATCAATTTGTTCTCAAAAGTTGAATGTTACACCATCAGAGGGCATTGTTGGAGTTCAAAAAGATATTGATGTTCATTTAAATTAGTCGTGGTTTATTTCTGCAACAGCATGTGAGCCACCGGTTATTCTCCTAGGTCGGCACACACCAGTCGCCTGTCATTCCGGATAAATACGTGCCGGTTGGCGAAAGCGGGGTGGCTCCATGTTACACCGGCGCCACTGCGGTTAAGCTGAACTGTCGTTGGTTCAATGAGGCTGGCCCGGCTGATCACTTTTAAACCCAGGGGCGAAAGTTCGGTAATCAGCAGTTCTCCATGTTCATTGAACATCCATGTTTGATTTTCATGCTGAATGAAATGGATGTTGGCCCACCGGTTTTTCTTTACTGCAGTAAGGTCCTCCCAGACCCGGTCGCCGGTATTTAGTTCGAGGCAGCGTAATTCCCCGTAACTGTCAACCCCGTAGATATAGCCTTCCTTTATTACCGGAGTATTGATGACACAATGAAGTGCATCGGTATTCCGTTCGCTTTCACCTACCCGCTGCCACACTTTTTCAGCCGTTAATTCCTGCCGGTTCAGCCTGACCAGCATGGACCCGCTGTAAAAGCTGCTGACAAAAATGTGGTTACCGGTGAATACCGGGGTAGAAATAGCCATGGCCATTTTCACGGGAAAGGGAATTTCCCAGTAAACACGTCCGGTTTCGGGATCCAGACCGGCAAGGTTATCCGCTGTCCAGACTACAACAACCTGTTTCCCGGCCTGACTGATGAGGATAGGGGCTGAATAGGAAGAACCATCATCCAAAGCGCGCCAGAGTTCCCGGCCGGTATCCTTGTCCAGTGCCAGTATCGCGGCACCTTGACTCCCTCCAATCTGGAGAATAATTTTACTGCCCGTAATCAAAGGAGTGGCAGCTATCCCCCAGATGGGCATATTGATCTGGTACTCCCTGTTCAGGTCCGATTTCCAGAGTACTTCTCCGGTACCCGCGTTGAAACAAAACAAGTGTCCCATGGTGCCCAGTGAGTAGGCTTTACCTTCGCGGATAACCACCGAAGCTCTTGGGCCGGCAGGGTAGCCCACATTTTCGTACCGGCACGCGTAAGCATATGACCATACAACGGCGCCGGTTTCTTCATCCAGGCAAAGTACCCTCTCCTGCTCGCCGGACGTATTAATCCGGTCTGTGATGTATACTTTTCCACCCGAAACAGTCGGCCCGCTATAACCCGTACCACAGGGGACACTCCATTTCAGCGGGATGGTATCACCCCTGAATTTTTTCAGCACCCCGGTTTCATCCCATTTCCCATCACGATGAATTCCCCTCCAGTCGGGCCAATCCCGGGCCGTAGCAGAGTAACCCACCAACAACAGGACAACAAATAAAAACAGATTGTAAATTTTACGGTTCATATGGATCAGATAAATTAAATAATTAGTTTTTGCCGGATACAACCGGTTTCTCAAAGAATCCCCGGGGAATTCAGGTTGATTGCCGGTTTTGTTTGTCCAAATATAATCGATTCAGATTAATAAAATTAGTTTTATTTTTCATAAAAAGTTAAATGACAAGAATAAAAAACCCCTTTGTTTGGAAATAACAAAGGGGCAACATTCTGATATTAAACGATAAAGCTAATTTTCCAACGTAATCTTTCCGATCTTCGAATCCTATATTGGCTGATATAAACCTAACCCGAATCCTTTTAATTGTAGAAAATCTATTATTGACCTGCATAAATAATGGAAATAAGACCCAACACAAAAAGGACGAACATAACCACTAGCATACCATTGGTTCCCTTCGGTGAGTTTCTAAATTCTTTCCATATAAATACCCCCCATAATGCAGCGATAAGAGTTGCTCCCTGTCCTAATCCATAGGAAATGGCAGCGCCGGCCTTACCGGCGGCAATCAGGTTGAGAGAGTTTCCTATACCCCAAATAATTCCTCCTAAAATGCCAACCCAATGGATTGAGAGTTTCCCTCTGAAGTATGCTTTGTAATTTGTTGGTTCACCACTGATTGGTCTTTTCATTAAAACAGTGTTGAAAAGGAAATTACTAATAAATACACCCAGCGAAAAAATAACCACTGCCGTATAAGGAGTCATCATTCCCTGTGCAGGATTTACGAAATTATCCAGATCCATGGATGCAGCCACAAACCGATAGAAGAAAGACATCAGTAATCCGGCAAGAACAGAAACAAGAATTCCTTTGGTGGTTACCTTTTTATTTTCGGAAGAAGCTTTCCGATATGCAAGGGCATTGATAACAATGGCAATGGCAATCAGACCAACGCCTAAAAACAGGAAGAACGGGTCTCCTTTCTGGGAGCCCATGTAATTGATTATTACACCCAGAACCAAAGCCAGACCGATACCTACAGGAAACGCAACTGACATTCCAGCAATAGCTATAGCAGTAGATAACAGGATGTTCGCCGCGTTAAAAATAATACCGCCAAGAAACGCACTTCCAATATTCTTCCAATCTGCCTGAGCAAGATCAGGCAGGAATCCCCTGCCGTTCTCACCCATACTTCCAAGGGTAAAAGCAAAGATTAAGGAAACCAACAGGACTCCAAGGACATAATCCCAATAAAATAATTCGTATCTCCAGGTTTTTCCCGCAAGTTTTTGGGTATTACCCCACGATCCCCAACAGAACATTGTAATGACACAAAAAAGAATTGCCAAAGGGTAATTGTTTACAATAAACATGATTTTTTAGTTTTAGTTAGTATTTAATTTCCTATCTGTTTGATTGATATTCGGGATTCTGCTCCATCATCCTGGCGTGGATGCGCTTTCTCCAGTTGTGAAGCAAACCTTGCAACTCTTTTGCTTTTTCAGGATTTGACAGCGAAAGATCGTGCTGCTCTTCAAAGTCATCCTTAAGGTTAAAAAGCTGAATGGTATTATTTTCAAAGTATTCCAACAATTTGTAATCACCACATCGCACGGCCCCTCCGGGACTTTGCATGCCATGATTGCTGTAGTGTGGAAAATGCCAGAAAATGGCATCCCGGTCAAGTCCGGTTTCTCCTTTTAACAAAGGAACCAGGCTCACACCATCGGTATTAAACCCGGATGGTTCAGGTATGCCAAGCACTTCCAGAATTGTCGGAAAGAAATCGGGACCGGTAACAGGTACATCGCAAACCACACCCTGCAAGCCTTTTCCCGGCCATTTAACAATCAAGGGTACGCGGATTCCGCCTTCATAAAGCCACCCTTTTCCTGCTCTCAGAGGTGAATTGGATGTCGAGAATGCCTTATCCAGCTCGTCTTCATCGATTTGACGATCTGGTTCATAAAAGTTTGCTGCCGACATACCTCCATTATCCGAGTAGAAAATAACCAGGGTATGATCGTCTATTCCCAGCTCTTTTAATTTATCAAGGACCCGACCTAAGCTCTCATCCATACTCTCCACCATGGCTGCAAACTGTATATTATCCTGACGTTGTTTGATTTTCACAGTTTGATCATCGAATATGCGATATCCTTTATGCGATTCCTGTTGTAATAATTGGTCCATTTCTATCCGTGACAAAGGATTTTTTGCATCCGGATTTCCTTCCAAAATATATGCAGGACCTTTGAGCGTATCCATATTTTCCAATTTCTTCCTATACTTTTCAACTAAATCCGGACGGCCCTGAATTGGATCGTGGACTGCAAAATGCGACAGATAAAGAAAAAACGTATGTTCCTTGTTTTCTTCCATATATTTTAACGCTTCGTTGGTCAGCCTGTCGGTCAGGTATTCACCATCCGGTCCTCCTTCCAATCCTTTCAAACCATAGGGCGAAAAATAACCTTTATTGGGCCAGCCTTTGTTCCAGTCAGGTACATGAATATCAAAACCCTGTCGGACAGTAGACGCTGAGTCTTCGCCTAAATGCCACTTTCCGAATATGGCAGTTTTATAACCATTGGCCTGAAGCTCTTTAGGCAAGGTACTTTCCCCGTAAGGAAGGTGCTGATTGATTTCCACATTTTTCAATTTCTGAAACGGAAAATCCAAACGACCGGGCAACCAATCGGTCAGGTTAATTGAAGCCGGGTATTTACCTGACATAATACTTGCACGTGATGGGGAACATACATGACAGGCAGCATAGGCGCTTGTAAAGCGCACACCTTCAGTTGCAAAACGATCGATATTTGGTGTTTCATAAAAACTGCTTCCATAACACCCAACATCTCTCCAACCCAGGTCATCAACCAAAAAGAAAACAACATTCAATGGTTTTTGCTCCTTTTGACGGCATTGAATTGAGCCTGTCGCCAGTAAAATAACTGCTGATGATAATGTTAATAATTTGTTATTCATTCTCTAAAATTTTTCAATGAATACTTCACAAGATGGCTCCGGAATACTTCCGGCAAATTAAAATTTCACTTCGAAGGGTTTGTCTCCATAAATAACAGCATAGTTGTATGCTACCCTGGCGTAATCAACCGGATTCAGAATTTTGATTACAACCTGATGCTTTCCCATTGGCAATTGATATTTCCAGAATGGAGTAAATCTTCGTTGATTAATTGCTGTTGGAAGTTTTGCCTTTTCTGCCAAAACTCCGTCGATATACATTTCAGTCTCAAACACGTAATTTTTTTCTCCATAATCCTTTCCGTCAGCAGGAGCAGCCAGCGCAAAACCAATTCCTTCGAATTCAAATGTAATCTCATTATTTTTTGTTTGAGGAATAACTTTTCCAATCGGATAATGCCCTTCGAAAGCCACTTCCAGTGGAATCGTTTTTGGGATCTGTAATTGAATAACTACTTCATTCTCCTTTATTTCCCCCCTGTTTCTGGCAATCATCATTTCAGCATGACGGTACGACATATCATATGCATCTAGTAAAGAAATGGAGGTTCCCTTAAAAGGAAAATTTTCTACTTTGTCCAGACCTTGCGTCCAGAATTCGGGGATGTTCTTAAAACCTAAAATAGCGGCCAGAACACCTCCTGCAGTTGCGGGATTGCAGTCTGCATCATCTCCGCAACGGGTGGCAATTTCAAACGTGCGGGTAAAATCGCCATCACCATAAAGCAATCCTATGACCACCCATGCTGCATTTATTTTGGCATCGATGTCGAAGGGCTGAAAAACACCAAGCGGCGAGCCGATGTCTACTCCCCATTTGCGACTGGCTTTAAACCATGTTGATTTCCAGTCTGTGGGTTCCTCATTATGCCATTTGAGCACATCGCTGATACATTGTGCAAATTTACTTTCAGCAGGAATCACCGATAAAGCCTTTTTTATTATTGGCTCAATATCCTCGATACGACTGGAGATTAATGCATTCGAATACAGGCCTGCAACAAACACCCCTCCATAGTAACCATCACCGTAATTCATAATATGACCGACTTTATCACAAATCTGAACCGCAGAATTGATCATTCCGGGAGACATCAATCCGGCAAAGTCTGCTTCAATCTGAAAATCAATATCATCGGCACAGGGATTATTTAACCAATGCCCCGATTCAGGCGGCGTTAATCCGTTTAAAATATTGTATCGGGCAGTTTGATTGGCAAACCACAATTTATAATCGGCCCTGGCAAACGATTCGGCAAATGATTGTGCAGGAGCATCTATTCCTTCATCTTCGATCACCTTCATGAATGAAAGATCCATGTAAATATCATCATATGTTCCCGGTCGCTCCCGGTACTCCACCATCATGGATGAATCGTTCCATGCAAGTTTCTGGTTGTCCTGAACCATGGTTGTATTGTACTTAAACTCAACAGGAACCCCAAAAGTGACCCCTATTGTCTGGGCAGCCCAGGCTCCTTTGATTTTGTCTTTTAGTACTTCCTTTGAAATGGTAATACTTTTACCTTCATTGCTGTCCACTTCAGTTTTCGGGGAAGTATTGCAACCTGCAATCAGCAGGACAAATAATACAATTAGATTTTTCATAAGCAATTAGTATCAAATTAGTTAAAAATAAACTTATCCATATTTATTGATCGGTTCAATTTATGACAGGTTCTATATAACTGATTAAAAATTCACGTACTTCCTTTTCTGTCGGAATGGAAGGCTGTGCACCCATCCGGGTAACACAGATGGCCGAAGCCGCAGTAGCAAACTTCAGTGCTTCTTCCCAATCCCGGCCTCTGCTTATTTCAGCAGCCAATGCCCCGCAAAATGTATCGCCGGCAGCAGTGCTGTCCAACGTTTTGACACTGAAAGCCGGAATAAAATGTGCTATTTCATTATTTTTAAACAAACAGCCCTTCTTTCCCAGGGTTAAAACAACAGTATCCGCCCCCATGGCCAGCAAGGCATCAACTATTGCCTCAATTCCGATAGCTTCAATTTTTTCTCCCGAAATTGTTTCAGCTTCAGTTTCATTGACAACAAGAATATCTATTTTTTTTATCAGATCTGCATCCAGCTGACGTGCCGGAGCTACATTCAGCATCACTCTTTTTTTCATTCTGTGGGCAAGTTCACAAACTGTTTTAACCGTCTCATAAGGAATCTCCATTTGCAAAACCACAAGATCGGAGGCGGAAATTTCCTCTTCTACCTGAAGGATATATTCTGAAGAAAGCATATTATTTGCCCCGGGAGTAATTACGATGCAATTTTCTCCTTTTTCATCAACCAGGATAATGGCGGTTCCCGATGGGACATCTGCTATCAGTGACGAAGAAACATCCAATCCTTCCTCTTTATAATAATTCAATGTATTTTGTCCGTTTGCATCTTTCCCCAGACAGGTGATAAACTTAACCTTCCCTCCTAATTTGTGTGCCGCCACAGCCTGATTTGCTCCTTTACCTCCCATCGCCTGAAGAAATGATTTTCCTGTAATGGTTTCTCCTGCTGCCGGAAATACTTTAACAGTCGCTATTAAATCTGTATTTGAACTTCCGATTACCAATATTTTTTCCATGATTATATTTATTATTTGAAAATCAAATTTTCTGACATCATCTGCGCATTTACCTTCTTTCTCCAATGGTGTAACATAGTCCTCATTTCATGAACTTTTTCCGGCTCCGATCGTGATAAGTCTTTCTGTTCCTCCTGATCGGTCTTCAGGTTGAATAATTGTACGGTATTGTTTTCAAAATATTCAATCAGCTTGTAATCTCCGTACCGTATGGCACCTCCCGGGCTTTGCATACCATGGTTGCTGTAGTGAGGAAAATGCCAGTATATCGCTCTTTCAGTAATTTCTTTTTGAGCTTCTTTCTGCTCTTTCAACAAAGGCACAATACTCAACCCGTCAATGTCATTCTGATTCGGTTGAAGTGACAAGCCTGTCATTTCCAGTATCGTAGGAAGAAAATCAGTACTGATTACAGGAACGTTACACACTGTACCACTTTTAATTTGATGTGGCCATCTTATAATTAATGGTTCGCGGATTCCTCCTTCGTACAACCATCCTTTACCACCTCTCAGCGGCAGGTTGGATGTTGAAAAGGCTTTATCCAAATTTGATGCTTGTATTTTTCTGGTCGGATTCCCGAAGTTGGCAGCAGACATTCCTCCGTTATCCGAAAAGAATATGACAATTGTATTATCTTCCAGACCCAGCTCCTTCAATTTACCAAGTACACGTCCTACGCTTTCATCAAGGCTTTCCACCATCGCGGCAAATTGAACGTTATCCTGTCGCTGTTTTATTTTAACTATCCGGTTTGGTAAAACACTAAAGCCCTCATAAGATTTTTCATGCAATAATTTATTTAATTCTTCGGTGGAAAGTGGATCGGTTGTGTCGGGATTCCCTTCCAGAATATAGGGTGCTATTTCCGCAGGATGCATTTGGTTTAGTTTCTGTTCATATTTTTTCACCAGGTCCGGACGCCCCTGGATGGGGTCGTGTACGGCAAAATGGGAAAGATAGAGCAGGAAAGGTTTGTCTTTATTCCCGGTTATGAAGTTTATGGCTTCATCGGTCATCCGGTCGGTCAGGTATTCCCCTTCCGGTCCATCTTTCAGACCAGGCATCTGGTAAGAAGAAAAATATCCTTGGGCAGGCCATCCTTTGAGCCATCCCGAAGGAATGTGCAAATCGAATCCCTGGCGTTCACAGGAGGCTGAATCCTCACCCAAATGCCACTTTCCTATTATAGCTGTTTTATAGCCATTTGCCTTCATAACTGCAGGGAACGTATTATTCCTGCTGTAAGGTAAATGCTGTTCTGAGTGAACATTTTTCAGTTTTTGAAATGAAAAATCTTTCCGTCCCGGCAGCCAGTCGGTCAACCCAAGACGGGCAGGATATTTCCCGGTGAGGATGCTGGCCCGTGTTGGGGAACAAACATGGCAAGCCGCATAAGCATTGGTGAAGCGGACTCCTTCTCTGGCCAGCTGATCAATGTGCGGGGTATCATATATCCGGCTCCCAAAACAGCCCACATCACGCCAACCCAGATCATCAGCCAGGATAAAAACAACATTTGGTTTTTTGTTCCTAACAGCTCTGCTACCTTTTGCCTGTGTGGATGGAATTATTCCTGTAAAGGCTAATGCCATACTATATAAGAATAGTTTATTATTCATGATGTGATCGTTTAATTTTCCTGAATTAAATTACCGGATATTATGGTTTTTTTATGTTGTTTATTCAAATACCGAATTTTACTATTTAACAGTTTTTTCTATTCTCACATAATAGGCTCCGCAAAGATCCTTTCTGTCTGTATCTTTAAACCATGCCTGAATGGTATTGTCGCCTTGAGGAAGATTCATTTCAAATGTGATTTTCGTGGGATCATCGGTTATTCGTCCGGCAATGACCGGATTGCTTTTATTAATCGAGATACAACCAAATTCAATGGGAACGGCCTTGCCAGTTCGTATTTTTGTACCTCCGACTGAAGTTGGAATTCCTGTCGTTGTTAAATCCCTGTGTAAATGAAATGGCCAACGGCTTAATTCCACAGTGTATTTGCCTTCCTGAACAACATGGATATGACTGATTCCTCCCCGGGGAGCTCCACCGGCCAAAGCAACTTTCCATTGCGTATTGACTGCTCCGTCTTCCCAGTTATCTGAATTGATAATTACCGGATTTTCCTTTTCTGAACCCACGACGACCGGTACAAATTCGTTGATGCCAGGCTCAACCCCCTGCCACCATTTCTCGTAAAATGCTTTCATTTTCCCCAGTATTTCAGGATTTTCCCCTGCAATATTGTCTTTTTGACCGGGGTCCGATGTCACATCATACAATTCTTTTTCACCGATCAACCGCCATGAATTCCAAACAACACAACTGAAATATTTTTCAGGTTGTACATCTCCGCCATATTGAACAACAAACATACGGTTGCCCGGGGATTTATTTTCCTTCAGCAGAGGAACCAGGCTTTCGCCATCGAACTGATAATTTTCCTGCACCTGAAACCCAAACAAATCGATAAAGGTTGGCAGTAAATCCTGTATTTCGGAAGCGCTTGAAATTGTGCGTGGATAGCCCAAATGACCGTTGTGCCAACTGATAAAACATGCCGCCCGGTGGCCTCCGTCATAATTACTTCCTTTTTTATCGCGCATGCCGGCGTTATACAGGTCAACGCCGCCGGTTCCGCCATTGTCATTCATGAACACAATCAGCGTATTATCTTTCAAGCCCGATTTTTTCAGCCAATCGTCGAGCCGGGCCATGTTCCGGTCGATGTTGCGTATCATTCCAAGAAATGATGCGGTGGTACTGTCGTTGACCTGGTTGCGGTAAAAATTGTAATCCTGTACCGGCGAATAATATGGCCCATGCGGGGCATTCAGCGCCAGATAAGTGAAAAACGGCTGTTTCTTACCGGCCATTTTATCCATCCATTCAATAGCCTTGCTAAACCAAAGATTGGTGCAATATTCACCCGATTGCCTGGTCTCCAGACTATCCAAATATCGAGTTTCGTAATAATCGTTATCGTATTCAATTTCTGAAAGAAGTCCCCATCCCTTGTGCCAGATACACTTTTGAAAACCACGGTCCATAGGCCTGTCAGGATAGTTATTACCCAAATGCCATTTCCCGAAAATGCCTGTGGCATATCCGTTTTTACTGAAAATTTCCGGCATTGTGATAATGTCCCTTCGCATCAGATTTCTTCCTGTCAGCACTGTTGCAGCACCATTATGCATGGCATCGAGGCCGGTCATTAACTGTCCGCGTGTTGGGGTACAAAGTGGTGCAACATGAAAATTACTGAATCTCACACTTTCATGATACATTTTATCTAAAGCAGGCGTTTTAAGTACCGGGTTCCCGTGACATGAAAAGTCACCATATCCCTGGTCGTCGGACAATACTATTATAACATTGGGCCTCTCGGAATTTTGCGCATTTACTGAATTCCCAAAAGTATTGGCCTGAATGGCTGCGGCAATTAAAACAGGAATATACTTTTTCATGTTGATTTAGAATTTTACATTTTTAAAGATAAATTTCTGGCTGGGATCAGTTTTGTATTCGTCTAGGTAAGGCGAATAGGTCTTTACCGATATTGTTGAAGCTTTGGTGTCAACAGAAATCATCCGAAGAAATCCATTTCCCCCTTTTTCAGATCCTTCAACTCCACTTTGGTAGTTTGCCAACATTTGATAAACTTTGTTTCCATGAACTCCTTCGCTCACCAACAGGCCAGTTCCGTCGTTCAGCACATGTCCGCTGAACACGAGTAAAATATTTGGGTAGTTTTTCACCAGCTTATCCCACATTTGCTCCCCTTCGTTTACCGCTTCTGAACCGGTATCTTTACCAAGCCCGTAATCCTTCGGAAGCCATTTATGGCCTTTCCCCTCGCCCATTCGGGTATCGTCGGAATACATATAGGCGTGGGTATTTATAATTATTTTGTGTTTCGGATGCGCTTTAATGATACCCGCAGCCCAGTCAAGCACTTTGTTTCTAGGGCCGAATTCGAGCGAAAGAATAATCCAGTTTAACCCTCCTGCGCGGAAAGTATGCCAGGTATTATCCATCTTCCCGGATTCAAGAGCGCCCCCGAAAGAAGACATGCGACTGTATTTTTCATAGGGGAGAAAATGGTTAAACAGATCGGTGTTTCTTACATTGGCCTTTCCGTTATCGCCAATGTCATGATTTCCCAAAACAAACGTGTACGGAACCTTCCTATCGATCATGCTGAATGCCCCTACAGCTATTTTCCATTGTAGTTCGGTATTGTTGTTGGTTATATCGCCCTGATGAAGTACAAAAGAAATTTTCCTTGCATTCTCTGCAATCCAGGCCGTTTGCGAATTAAAAATTTCGGGATAAGCGGCAGCATAATTTTGAGTATCGGGTAATAAAATCATCATGAAGGATGATTCTCTTCGACCGGAACTCAATATAAACAGCAGCAAAATGCTAAAAGATAATTTTAAAAACGGTTTTGCAGATTTCATTTTGTTGGATTTTTGTTTGCTTCACTTTTCATGTTCACCCGAACCTGATCAATAATACCGACCATTTCAGCGGCTTTTTCTGGCATCGTTTCATTCAGGTTTTTTTCTTCTGAAATATCATTGTTCAGGTTATACAATCGGGGCGCTTTGTCGCCGGGAGCGTTGGGATAGTAGGTTTCAGGCCATCTGCCGGGCTGTGCAGATTCAATATATTTCCATCCATCTTTGATCGCAATGAGAGCTCCGCTACTGCCACTTGCCAGTATCGCAGTCTTTCTGACCTGAGGGGCATTGCTGTCAAAAATATTGGGAAGGAAACTGTAACTGTCTTCGCCTTCATTTTCGCTTAGTTGTTCGCCAAGTAAGTCTGAAAAGGTCGCAAGAAAGTCGCCAGTGCAGATCAAATTGTTGTTCATGGTGGATGGTTTAACTTTGCCCGGCCAATGTACTATGAAAGGTACCCGAAGCCCTCCTTCCGAAGGATCCTGCTTGAAGCCCTTAAAATCACCCGAAGCTTTGTGTCCGTATGTGAGCCATCCATTTTTCCAGATAACATTTCCCTTTTCATTGATATATTCGGGCTTGTAATCATCAAAATATTCCTGAAATTCTTCATAGTCTTCTTTTTTATACCGATCAATCCATACCGCAGGATCACCTGGGCGGGGGCCATTGTCAGAAGTAAAAATCAACAAGGTATTTTCGTAGGCATTATTCGCTTTTAGCGTTTTAATAATCTCATTGACGGTCCAGTCCAGTTCAACTACAATGTCGCCTCGCAGCCCGGCCTGACTTTTACCTTTGGTGAATGTTGGCAAACAGGGCCGGTGAATAGCACTTGTAGGGAAATAGAGAAAAAGTGGTTGTTCCTTATTGTCGGCAAAATGTTTATTAATCACATCAGCTGCCTTATGCGTAATTACCTGGTTTACAGTTTTCATGTCCCAATTGAAAGCTCTTGTTACATTCTCCGCAATAAAATCATACGGTTTTTGGTATTCAGACGGCGCTTGCAATACGATGTCATTTTCGATATAAACCCAAGGCTGCATGTTATTTGAACCCGACATTCCGAAAAAATAATCGAATCCACGTTCCACAGGTCCACCTTTTACGCGTTTCGAAAAATCAATGTATTCCTGCATGTTATCTTTTGTTGAATTTAAAACCATTTCTTCCGGATTTTCAGGGGCATTGGCGTTAAGCGCCCACTCCAGCCCCAGATGCCACTTTCCGATGCAGGCCGTATAATAACCGTTCCGTTTGAGTAAGGATGCAATTGTGGTGCGTTCCGGCTCTATTAAAGATTTTTCATAATTCTTCAATACACCGTATTCTAAACGTGTACGCCACGGGTAACGACCGGTCATGATGCTGTACCTCGAAGGAGAACAAAGCGA
Source organism: Bacteroidales bacterium (assembly GCA_038251165.1). Lineage (GTDB taxonomy): Bacteria > Bacteroidota > Bacteroidia > Bacteroidales > Prolixibacteraceae > Aquipluma. The sequence goes on from JBBSBP010000029.1 coordinate 17,810, forward strand.
GGATGAAACACAGGCGTTAGTGAATTTCATCCCCTCGTTGGCCAGTTGATCAATGGCCGGAGTTGAAATTTTTGTAGCTCCGTAGCAGCTTAGGTCTCCATATCCCAGATCATCGGCAAGGATAAGAACAATATTAGGTTTTCCTCTTTCTCCTCCAATTTGGGTTTCATGGTTACAGGCCGAAAAGACGACCGTAAATCCAAGAGTACTTAAAGCATACAAGCAGTATGATATCAATGGACTGTTCATTTGGGATAGTTCAGTCTTCATTTATTTGGCTTTAATGGTTTTCAATAATCTGGTAAAATCTATTATTTTGCTTCACTTTTCGTGTTTGTTTTGACCATTTCGATGATTCGGGTAAGTTCTGCAACCTTTTCAGGCTTCTTGTCAATTAGGTTGCTTTTTTCATAGATTTCTTCCTTCAAGTTATATAATTGTGATTTTAAATAACTATCGGCATTTTCATAAGTATTCGGGGTGTAAGGTTGGGTAGGATCCAAATCCCGGGGATCAGCGCCTTCAATATACTTCCAAGCACCTTTTCTGACAACCATTGCTCCAGACCTTCCTGAAGTTATAGTCAGGGATTTTCTAACCTGTGGGGCGTTGTTGTTCAATAAGTTTGGAAGAAAACTGTAGCTGTCTTCCCCTTCATTTTCCTTAAGTTTTTCGTCCACAATGTCCGCAATAGTTGCCAATAGATCGACTAAGCAAATGACATTGGAATTTACCATACCAGCCTTGATCTTTTTTGGCCAGTAAGCAATAAAAGGAACACGAAGGCCACCTTCCCAGGCGTCAGCCTTAAATCCGAATAAGCCGGCCGTAGGATTATGACCGTAGACCAGCCAACCTGTATTTTGACCCCCGTTGCCAAGATATTCAGGCTTGTAATTTTCAAAATAAGATTGGTAATAGTCATATTCGGCACCCATTGTCTTTTTTTTGAATTTTTCAACCAAATCATATGGATCACCTGGCTGAGGTCCGTTATCCGAGGTTATAATGATCAAAGTATTATCAAGAGCTCCGTGTTTTTGGAGGGCCTTGACCAATTCACCTACCATATAATCAAACTCCAGAACCATGTCTCCCCGCATCCCTGCCTGACTCTTGCCTTTCGTAAATGTAGGCAAACATGGCCGATGAATCGCACTTGTTGGAAAGTACAGGAATAATGGTTTATCAGCCATTTTACCGAAGTGATTATCGATAACCTCAATTGCCTTTTTCGTAAAATTTTGGTCTAAGAACTTCAAATCCCAATTGGGAGCCCTTAGTGTTTTTGTTCCGAAATTATTAGGAATAGAAGGGACTTCCAGTACTTTATCATTTTCTAAATAGACGAAAGGCATCATGTTGTTAGCCCCTGAAATTCCGAAGAAATAATCAAATCCTCTTGCAAATGGACCACCTTTTACCGGTTTAGAAAAATCAATGTATTCTTGTGGTTCTGTTCCCCATGATTCGAAAACGGACGAGTCCGCGTCAGAAGGTGCATTGTCTTTCAATGCCCAGTTAAAACCCAGATGCCACTTGCCTACACAGGCGGTATAATAACCTTTTTTCTTAAGCATGGTAGCCAGTGTTGTGCGGTCTTTCTCTATAAGTGGAGGAGCAAAGGATCTTAGTACTCCAGATTTAAGGGAAGTACGCCATGAATAACGTCCGGTCAGTAGGCTATAACGGGAAGGGGAGCACAACGATGAAGATACATACGCATCGGTAAAACGTACCCCCTCTGAGGACAGTTTGTCAACCTCTGGTGTTCTTACCTTCGTGGCCCCGTAACAACTCAAATCGCCATAGCCAAAATCGTCCGCAACGATAAGGATAATATTGGGCGTTTCCTTTTCTTTTTTAATCTTGGACGAATTGCCGCCAGATGCAACAACCGTAATTCCAAGGGCACTCAAGACGAATAATCCTGATGATAGCCTTGAAATGGGTTGCCCGAATATTTCATTTTTCATACGATTGATTTTAAAGTATTCATTTTTTAAAAAGGCGAAATCTATGGTGCTTTATATTCATAGGCTCCAATGTCAGGAACTGATGATTGTGGAATAGCTGTTCCGATGAAATCAAGGGTATAACCCAAACCCATTCCTTTGTTAATAGCGGGACTTCCAGCTTTTAGGTTAAAATCTTCGGCTTTATTGCCTGAAGTGTAGTTCTCAAAATTCGGGTCACCGTATACAGGAGATATCCCCGGTCCCTCTTTCCCTATATCTAAAGTAGCAGATGCCGCAAAATAGAGATTGTTTTGGATGATATTAGCGGGCTGGGCAGTCCCTTTATTACCTACATTAAAAATGACAATATCGTTTTCGACCACTATAATATTATTTTGAATCAGGTTTTTCGCGTTTTTCTGGGTGATATTGAAAACGCCCCAATCGTTCACATTTCTTTTTCGGCGGATAATTGTATTGTTTTCAATCTTGAAGTTTGCCCCGCGCCACAAAGCAACGAATTGCTGATAATCATCGCTCACATTGTGGTATATTTCAAAATTGGTGTACGGCGGATTTTGCTGAACATCGGTCCATGTCACTTCCAGAAAACCCTGACAGTCGCGGCTGTAGTTGTGGTGAATGGAGATATTCGACTTTGGAACCCGTGCGTCGTCGATTTCAATAGCACCGCCATCGGCCCCGCCACCATAACTGTCAGGGCCCCAGGTAATGCGCGAATCGACAGCGCGATAATTAAAAATCCTGTTGTCGCAAACTTCCTGGTAATCGGCCCCCAGCCATATGCCGATTGGCCCCCAGCCCCATTCTTTCAGCACCCGGTTGCAGTCGTGAATGAAATTATTTTCAATGCGTGCATATTGTCCGTAACTCTTTATGCCTACGCCACAATCGAAAAGCTCATTATTCCGGACTATACAATTTTCTGCGGATTTGTCAATATAAATGGCGCCCAGTTCCCACATTGTTGTAAAACTTCCGGTAGTTGAAGGCAATTGGGCAACTGTATGGTGGCAATATATATTTTCAAGAAGAATAAAACTGCCTATCAGCCGGATGCAGTTTCCAAAGTTATTTTTCTCCGGATTGAATACCGGATTGGTAAATGCTGGAGCAGGCAACTGGCTGTCACCATAGTCGGTTAAAGTGATGAAGCTCTGTAAATTTCCTGAATCCCTTATTAGTAAAGGCCCTGTAAAATTTGAACCCCGTTTAAAACGGATGGTATCGCCAGCATACAATTTTATCGTTTCTATTTTGGATAACGAGCGCCATGCCAGTTTCTCTGAACGTCCGTCATTCAAGTCATTTCCGTTTTTCGAATCAATGTAATAGGTTGAAGGTTTTCTTTCATCTATATCATCGGTAGTATGGTCATTACAACCGCAGGAAACAGACAGACTGATAAGGAGAATTGACATGAAAATACACCCAACTTTTGCGGCAGACATGTATTTCTGATTTTTTGCTATTTCAATTTTTTGCTTCAGCATACATCAATTATTTGAATTCAGGTACTTTTAGCTTTTCCGTATGCAGACCGGTAATCTGTATCCAGTTTTGCTGCGTCAGTTTTGTCGCGTTAAATACGAAATTGTCAAACACAAACCCGTCGAAATATTCGTTGGGGTCGTTACCATTGATCATATTCTGATAAATCGTATTCATCGTCATGCTGACCTTCCAGTCTTTTAAGGTCAAATTGTGAATGTGGTTGGGACTGAAACTGTCCGGAGCCACATTAAAAATCACGGAGATCGGGTTTTCTGTCACCATATCCTCGATGAGCCAGTCCTTTTGTAGTCCGGTTTTTCCGGCTTCCTGATACTTGTTCCCGACACAATTGAGCAAGCCACGGTTAAACCCAGGTTTATTCCATTCGGCGCGTAACACATCGATCCGGCTCAGTTTTACATTGGTTGCATTGGAACCGCCCCAGGCCATCTGGATGATGCCCCCGTTGTTTAGTTGCCACACCACACAGTCGGACCAGGTAATGTTATCACGGTAAATTTTTATTGCATCGTCATTCGCCCATATAAAACAGTTCGATACAGTGGACCCGGCATAAGCAGCAATTCCGTCGCAATTATAAACCCAACCGCCAATTACTTTGGTCCATTTTACGGTATTATTTTCTCCGATCAGCCGAACTGCGAAATACTTTGGATCGGCGACCACGATCCCTTCGATTTGTATATTGTTACTTTGATTGATTGCTTCAATACAATGAGACTCGCGGTAATTCAGTTTGCCGGAAGAAAGCACGCCCCTTCCGAATATTTTCACGTTGGGATTTCCGTCCATAATGAGTGAACCATACACCCACGAACCGTCTTCAAAATAAATGTACTTAATATTTACCGGAACGTGATAAACCCCGATATTGTGGACACCCGACTTAAAATAAATGCCTGAAAAGGAAGTTGGAATTGTGTTAATATTATTTTTTGATGCATTATTTAACACCCGGTATTGGCTCGATGCCTGATCCGGTATGTCGGTTTCTGCCGGGTCAGCAAAAATGATCAATCCGTTTTTATAGCCGTCTTTCCCTATTTCCACCGAAAATTGCCCGGGTTTGTTGAGCGAAAAACGAATGGTATTCCCTGTCGCTGTTGGGGAAACTCCATACCGTGAAGGCAAAATTCTAACCTCCCCCGTAGGCTGAACTTTGACTGAATTTATTACTTTTACTTCTACCTCAGCGATACCCGAAAACGAAAAATGCCCCCAGCTGATACTTCTTCCTGCAAAAATGCCGAGCGGATACTGGTCGTTTTCAATCATATTCATCTCGCCCAACTTGTATTCAGGACAGGTATTTTGAAATACTACCAGCTTTTTTTCACCTTCACTGGTAGTAACAGTTACCTCGTAAACATCAGAAACCGGAACTCCCGGATAGCTTAGCGTTTCATTTGTTTCATCCGAAGATTTTTCCTCTTCCGGAGTTATGTTGTTTTTGCCACAGCCAAACGACAATAACACAACAATGAACAATGATACTGCCTGTCTTACAAAAATCATCATCCTGCATTCATTTCTATGGTTGGTATAGCAATTCATTTATTTTGAATATATTTTTCGTCAACGTACAATGAATACTCCCATTGTCGCATTTTCGCTCATTAATTTTTTTATGTTGTTAGCGGCATGGTCTGCCTCAACTTTATTTTCTTCTGCTGTAAATTTCATTAATGTTGCACTTTCTGTGGCATATTGCAGCATCAACTCAAGTCGATGCAAATGCCTGAACAAAACTTCATCGGCTATATTCTGATTCGCCACCGTTTCAACTTTTTTGAGACAGGTTTCCAGGCTTGCAATATATTCATTGTATTGACGTGCATCTTTCAGCCTGGTGTAAGGTATTTTGCACCCAAAACGAACAACCTTTTCCAATTCATTATAAATTTCAATAGCAAGTTCTGCAGCGGGGCCGTATAATTTTGTGCAATATTCAGCAATCAGCCTGTCGACATCAGCATCAGGATTCCAGGCCAGGTTGGCAAGTATAAAATGGTTCAAACCATAAGTATACCAGTCGCCAGGCTCGGAATAAACGGAAATTCCTTTGGCACCGCAATCGCGGTAAAACCGCAGGTCGTTCTGCATGTAATGCGGAATAACAACCGGCAGGCTGCGCCATGCGTATTTCCGGTAATACGAATATATGCTGATGTCACCATCAAATATTTTAAACCATGAAAGAAGGCTTTCTTTATATGCTTTGTTATTTTCGGAATTGTCGCTGTAAATCGGGTATTCAAAACTTTGGTTGATCGGACAGAAGTCCAGTAATATATTGTTGTCGAAAATTTCATGTTTAGGAGGTTCCACGTAGCGGCTGTATGCGAGGCATTCCAGCTTCACTTTAGGAAGTTCTTTGTGCAGGAACCGTGCTGTTTGCGAAACAAGCAAAGCGTGCCGGTCTGAGGCTGATCCCAATGCCAGGCAATCAGGGCATTCGCACCATGTTTCGCTGTCGGGGGGCCAAAAATCAAAAATATCAATTTCGGGGTGATACTTTAAATATGCAAGTAATTTGCCCTGTAAATAAGCCACAGCTTCGGGATTCGATGTGCAGAAAACGATGTGTGGATCAGCCGGGCGAATTCCGTTTTTGTCGAGCCCGAACCACTCAGGATTGGTTTTATACAACTTACCATTCTCCATGTCAGCATTCAGAAAATTCTGATAACCATGCCCGCCAACTTCAATTGTAATCCCACGTTTTTCCAGTTCCGGAGTCAACTGATCGCGCCAGTTATCCCATTTTACTTTTCCTCCGCCCTGATAATCCAGAGGAGCAACAAGTATATTGAAACGTGCTTTAGGCATCCAGTCAATCAGTTTCTTCAGATTTTCTGTATTATGCGATTTTCCTTCTTCAATATAAAGTTTCCGGTATTTCAGGGCAGGTTTACGAAAAATATCGGTTGAATAATTGAATTTCAGTTCCTTATTTACAGGGATTGACATACTTTGGCCTTCATAAAAATCAAAATCGGGGGCAATCCACCGACATCCAAGATCAGCTAAAAAATCGTAAACGACGAATAAAACAGCCGCGTCGCTACCACCTGCCAAATAAAGGTTTTGTCCACGTTTTAAAATTCCGTATTCTTCTTCTTCAAGCGGATGGATGTTAAGTTCAGGAGCAATTTTCTGAAGTGAATTTACTGTACCGGCAACAATGGAATGATCGGTAAGATTGTCTGAAAAAAGAAAATCCGAGCTGCTTAGCTGGTCCAGATATTTTTTTAACTCCTGATTTGCAAACTTTTCGGTTGAAGAACCAATTTCAGAAGAAACAATGGAATATCCGGCAAACCCGTTTGATGCAAGTACAATTGTTTCAGCATTTACCTGGCAGGTAAAACCGAAACCCAGCATCAATGCAGGTAAAAACTTCAATATGGTTTTCCGTAGGAATATCATTGTCATGGGTTAAAATAAATTTCACAAACCTTATTCTTCAATTTTATCCTGTATCCAGGTCAATCTCCAGGTTCCGGGCTTCCTTCCATCTGCTCTATAAAAGGGCAGAAAAAGTAAAGGCTCCTGATCAGTAACTTTATTGTATTTATTAAAATATGATTTTATTTCGAAGCTTTCCAGACTTCTTTAACTTCATATATTTCCCTGTCGGAATATTCTTTCTTCGGTTTAATAAATCCGGAAACCAAAAATTTATCCCGCAAAATATTTAAGGATTTAAAACTATTCCCATAAAATATATTATTCATCACCTTCCAGTAACCGCTCAGATTTTCGACCGCCTGTTTCCATTCGGCAGGGTATTTTTCATTCATTTCCTGCCCCATGTCCAAACAGACAGCATAATAGGCTGCGCGGGCATTATCAGCTCTGTTCCCATTTGTTAAATTTTCAGAAATCTCCCTTTCCAGTTGTTTAATTAAGCTGGAACGTTCATTTTCAACTGAAACCATTTTTTCGATATTAATCGGATTTTCTGTCGGAATCAGGTAGATTAATTGGTTATTCGAATAGATTTTTTTTCCTCCATTGTCCTCATTGATCTGTTCGAAAAGCTCAATAAGCCGATCAGCAAAACTTGTGATCGTTTCATCCATGGGCATATTGTCGCGGGTTGTATTTTGATAACGATCGACTATCTGCCAACCCTGGCTCATCATTTGCCGGTAGCCATAAACTGTTCCGAGAATTGTCCCAACAGTTGCCGCATTACAATCGGCATCCCATCCGAAATTAAATGCACACTTTAAAGTCTCCTGAAAATCGCCTGCACCATAAAGCAAGGCGGCAATGATAGAACCTGTATTCAGTTCAAACCCATTCTTGTCCCTAATGCCACCATTCTCATTCATATATTTGGAGCGAAGGAGATTTCGGGTCGTTTGCCAATCGTTGGGGTATTGCGCGTGCCATAGTTTAATATCGGCAATTACTTTAAACACGATACTTGACGGGTCAATTGATGCCACCCCTGCATCAATCAGTTTATTAATATCTTTTTCAACAAAAGCAGTTGCAATCATAGTTGTAAATAGCTGTGTAGTTTGTGCAGGTTCGTTAGCTATTGCTACTTTGGTATAGTTCAGTCCTATTTTTGCCGCCGTTTGAGGCATAGCCGGAGCAAGCAATCCAAAAGTTTCACAAAGGAATTGACCTGAAATATTAAATTCAGCCCATGGATTCAGTATCACATTGCCGGTCATTGGCGGCACAATGCCAATATCCATTAAATAGCGTGCATATCGATTGGAACACCAAACCCTGTTGTTAATACGTTCCAACCATAACTCACTAATATTTTTATATGATAACAAAGGATTTCTATTCTTTTGCATTTCACAAATATAGACCCATTCAAAGTCGGTATCGTCATCAGTTACAGCTCCTTGAGGAAGAGAAGGGACGTAGTTTCTGACATTCCCCGGCGTTTTATCATATTTAAACTCATGAGGCAATCCGTTAAGATTTCCTAAAATCTGGCCCAATAATCCTCCTCTGATTTTGTCAATTACGGTACTTGCAGGCACCTCCACTAATTTAGACTCTGCGCTATATAGTATTGTACCCATCATTGATAAAACAGCAATAATCAATGCTTTATGAATAAAATTATGTATTTCAAATGCGCGCATAGGGAATATAAATAAAAATTAGTTAATTTTCTTTTGCACCCAGGTTAGATGCCATGTTCCTTCATTCCTCTCACCGGAACTATAAAACGGGACAAAGAGGAGAGGAGCTTTCCCGACAATCTTTAATTCGAATGCTGGTGCCGGAGAACCATCGGTTGCGACTACTGAAGTAAATGCTGACTCAGGATTGACTTCAGGTAAGGAGATAACTTCTTCACGCTCCGTTCCGAAAATCAAACCATCGGTTGCATAAACCAGCGGTCCCTGGGTGAGCGCAAACCAATCGACATTATACATGCTTTTTCCCCCTTGGGGAGCATCGGCAATTTCCGATTTAAAAATAATTTTTAATTCGTAGGGGAGCTGGATTTCCACCCTATCATTGGCTTTCCAGAGCCGGTCAATTTTGCAGTAAGTACCTGCTGTTATTCCATTCTCTTCAACCGGTTTTCCGTTCACCCTGATGACGGCTGTTTTTGACCATTCAGGAATACGTATAAAAAGAGGAAAACTGGCAGCATGTTCCGGGTTCAAGGTGATCTGAATATTTCCGCTAAACGGATAATCGGTTTTCTGAGTGATACGTATTGAATTCGAAGCAGCCAATTCAATATTCGCTTCGTTTTCGGTGAATAAATTACAGGCAATTCCGTTTTCTTTCAATGAATAGACAAACGAAGACAGTTCTTCCAATGCCAACGCACCACTGGAGGGGCAGCAGTCGTTAAAATGTGCTATATGACGACGACCATTGGAAAAACTATGATAACTCCAATCAATTCCGTTTGGATATTTTGCACCTGGCAATGCATTATAGGCCACTTTCTCAACCGCATCGGCATACCGGGCATTACCTGTCAGACGAAGCATTTGTTTGTTGAAATGAATCCAGGACATGATGCTGCAGGTCTCAACATAACCATAAGGGCTAAAAAAGTTTTTCGAATTGAAGCACTCTTTATGCTTTCCTATTCCACCCCAGGCACCTCCGGCAGGAGTCAAATGGTAATCGTAAATATTTTTCCACGCATTTTCCAAAGCTGTTAAATACTCCGGATTGGGCGATAATTCATAGAATTTTGCAACTGCATACAAATTCCAGATATTTTGATAGATTTTGCCGTCCCCTACCAGTTCCAGATCTTTGTTTGCAAGCATCAGCGGGATGAGACTTAAACCCTCTTTTTGATTGAGCCTTTTTATAATATATTCTCCGAAACCGATGTATCGCTGGTCTTTCGTGGCCTTGTACAATTCAACAACTGATTCCAGAATAATTGTAGCAGACAAACCGTGACGCGTCCCGTAATTGGTAATATCCGCTTTGCCTTCGCCAAATGTTCTCAAGAATAATTCACCAATTTTTTTTGCTGTTCCCAAATATTTTTCATTTGGGAAATACTTATTAAGTTCCAGGAATCCCAGGGACATATAGGTAAGGTTCCAAACATCCCATGAAGTGGGATGAAACTTATCATTTTTGGCTGTAATACGCTGACTGGGGGAATAACTGCCCAGATAACCGTCTTTGTCCTGGAAAGACATTAGTTCATCAGCAGTTTTAAATAAAAGTTCTTTTAGTTTGGCATTTCCGGAACGATTTACTGCAAGAGAAGTTGTATAAAGCCATTTCCCTGCATGTTCGCCATACCAGTCATTGGTTTTGTTATTAGCCCTGTATTCTTCACTGAACATTTTTATTAACTGACCGCCATTCCATTCGGGTAAAAGGAGTAAACGACCTTCTTCACTACTTTGTATCTCATTCCCCAAAAATCCTTTAACCGAGACTGCCGATGGCGGCAGAAATTCATTCTGAAAAGTATTGTTTTGACCTGATACCACCTGACCGAACAGGAGGCTTATCGTAAACAACCACATATAAAGTTTTGCATCGTGTATTGTCATTTCGGGAAAATTTAAGTCAGAAAAATTAGCTATTAAGCTTAAAACCAGCAGAAAATAATAATAATAACTTCAAGAAATTCTGGAAGTGAGTTATCAGGTGAGGTTGTCTCTAAAGAATAAATAATAAACACGAAGGCACAAAGCCACAAATAAAAACCATTAATTATTAACACTTTGTGTCTTCGAGTCTTTGTGTTTAATTAGTTTTTTTGCCTTTTGAGACAGCCTCACTGAATTTAATCATTAATTGCCAAAATGGTTAATGCATTAAAATATGCAAAGAGATATTACCATTTTGGATCATTCGCTAATAATCCGGGTTCTCCACAAAGTTTGGATTTTCAGCTACCCGGTTTACTCCAAGCGGTAAATAGTAATTCCTATCCTGAAAGGTTCTGGCTACGCCTTCAGCATTAATCAGAGCTATCTTGTACTTTTTAGTATTGTAGTTATAAGTATACTGAAGACCTTTCATGCGTACACCATCAAGAACATTTTTAGCAATACGCCAACGTCTGATATCCCAATAGCTGTGGTTTTCCCAGGTCAGTTCAACCAACCTTTCATTTTGAAGAATTGCCTCTGTAATTACAGTTTTTGGAGGCATGTTTGCCCGCTGTCTGATTCGGTTCAGCGTAGTAAGAGCTTCTGCATCAAATCCCCTGTATAATGCGGCCTCTGCCAGGTTCAGGTAGATTTCGCCTAACCTGAAAATGATATAATCGGTTTCATCATTTATGACTGGCTCAGTTTTCATATTCTCATTACATCTTTTTCTGACCATCAGGCCGGTTCGGTTATTGTTTCTTGTAATAGACGCATAAGGCCAGCCATCTTCAGCAGTACCGCTTGTGTATGTTTTTCCATCCCTGATAGTCCTTGAATGGAAATACGCAGTACCTCCCTGCCATGGGCATTCAGGATAAAAAACAGAGGCTTTGAATCGTGCATCGCGACTTCCAAAAAGTTCAATGGAAGACCATTCTTTGGTTGTTAACTCTGTTCTTGAAATGGAAGTTCCCGGAGTACCGTCGGCAAATTCAAACCGCTCAATAAAATCGTATAAATACAACATCGAAGCCCAGGTACCATTAAAATCATGTGTCATCGATCTCAAAGTAAACGCGTGCGCCCTGTTCTTGCTGTAATCATAAACTTCCGACATAATTACCTCTTTGTTGTTGTCTGACTCATCAAGAAAAAGATTTTCGAAATTTTTGGCAGGATCAGCATCCTGTTCATACAGGGAATGTATTCCGTCATTCAGGATTGCTTTTGATGCATCGTATGATATTTTGGCATATTTTTCAACCTCGGAAGAAGGGAATCCTAAAAGTCCATTTAACTGCACATGTCCGTATTTTGCAATGCTGGCTGCATATAAAGCAGCCCTGCTTTGCAAAGCATACGCTGCCCATTTACTGGGTCGTCCTTTATCCCTGGCTTCATATTGTGAAGGCAGAATTTGAGCAAGCTCTGTGGTTTCGCTGATGATGAAATCATACACCGCTTTTTCGGAGTCTCGTGGAACATATATTTCTTCTGCCGAAGCATCTATACTTTGAGCTTTGGTAATAATTGGCACACCACCAAAGCGGATAACCATTTCGAAATACATATAAGCCCTCAGGAATCGTACTTCTGCAACCCGTTGACTAACGATGGCCGGATCGAGTGACGATGTCTCCATTTTTTCAAGAAAATAATTGCAATCCCTGATGTTCTTGTAATTCCAGTAATCAAGTTCCGAATAAATTCCAGCAGAAGTAATTACCTCTGTAGAGGATTTATAGGATTGGTGGTGTGCACCAAAAGATCTTCCTTCACCACCCATAGATGCTACCATGGCAAACGAAGTCTGTTCATTATAATTGCCCCGTATTTCGATAAAATCAACTCTATAGTAAAGATCTGCCAGGTATGAGTCAATCAAATTTGCATCGTCCCATACTACTGCGTCTGAAATGATATCCAGTGGTTCTTTATCCAGAAATTCCTGGCATCCCATTGTTCCAAGGGAAAATAATATTATCAGGTATTTTATTTTTTTCATGATCATGATTTTTAAAGTTTTACAATGTGACATTAATTCCTAATGATATGGTTTTCACCGGAGGATAAAACTTTTGGTAACCTGTTGATTCAGCATCGACAGACTTTTTGTATATGCCCATCTTACTCAGAGTAAATAAATTACTTCCGGCAACATATACATTAACATTTTGCAATCCAATACTTTTTACCAAATTTTTAGGCAACATATAACTTAAATTGAGGTTTTTTAACCTCAGGTAGGTTGCATCCTTGAGCCAGAAGTCAGATCCTTTGTTATTATTGGTATTCGTTCCCGTTCCATCGCCAAGGACAGCAGGCAATTTAGCATTGGGGTTTATGTTCATTCCCGGATTTTCCGGATCCGGCTGCCAGCGGTACTCGTATTGGAATTCGAAGGGGTTACCCAGGTTTTGCAGTGGGCCCCTTAACACATCAGAGATCATTGAATTAAACAAGGATGCTCCCTGGAAAAGCGCGGTAAGGCTGAAGCTTTTGTACTGCGCTTGAAGATTTAAACTATAAGTTAAATCCGGAAACGTTCCGTAGCCTATTTCATCCTGGTCACGCCAATCAATGATGTTGTCATTGTTTAAGTCTAAATATTTTATGTCGCCCGGACGGAGGGTTGTATTCCCGGCCTGGTCCTGATTCACTGTATGGCTGTCAATTTCATCCTGGCTCATGAATATTCCATCCGATAAGTATCCGATCCATCGATTGGTATATTTGCCGGTTTTCTGGTATATTCTGATTTCATCCGGATCATTGTATGGACTTTCAGCCCATTTCTTATACTTTTCACGGGCCAGACTTACAGAGCCGGCCACGTTGTAGCTGAAATCGTTCCCTATTTTGTTCCGGTGGGTCAGGGTCAGTTCAAATCCCCTGTCATCAGTTGTATTCAGGTTTACCTGAGGAAGTGTTGCTCCAAATGTAGATGGATATGTATCAATTGGTTGTCCGAAAATATTATCAGTAATGCGATAAAAAAAATCGAATTCAAAGCCAAACTTACCACGCAGGAAAGTTCCATCTAAACCTGCATTATAACTTGTCATGTCAAGCCAGGTAATATCAGGATTTGGTAAACCTGTAGAACGAATCAAACGGTAAACGTCGCTGCCGAATACATAAACATTAGTCGGATCAGTAATAATTTCATATCCTGTCAGATATTTAAAGGCCTCAACATTGTCGTTTCCGGATTTGCTGTATGAAGTCCTGATTTTGAGGTTGTCAACCCATGTAAAATTGTCTTTTATAAATGGTTCTTCAGAAACCCTCCATCCGGCAGATACACTTGGAAAAAAGCCCCATCTCGAATCGGATGGAAATTTATGGCTGGCATCATACCTGAATGTTCCTTCCAGAAGATATTTTTCTTTATAGGTGTAATTCGCACGGCCAATATAACTGACACGTCCTGTTTTTACAGCGCCCCCGTTATTGGTGAGATTATCAGGCGAACCGGCAAAAAGATAAGGAACTTCAACTGACAATAAATTAACCCTTCCGGCTGACATGAAGAAATAATCCGTATTAATTCCTTCAGCAAGCAGTAATCCCTGAACTGAATGGTTCCCGAATTTCTTATCGTATTTTAGTGATACCAGAGGGTATAATTGAGTGTATTGAGAAGAAGTCTCATCCAGGGAATTTGCGCCGTTACTTCCTTTAGGTATATATAGTTGATTAGCATAGTCGTAACTGAAAAGATCGAATGGCTTATCCTGAACTTTATTATATTTATTGTTAATGGCATAATTAAGGTCAGCATTTGCCTCCAATCCGTCGATTCCGGGAACTTTATACTTTACGCTTATTTTACCCGTAAAATAGCGCTGGAGGTCATCGTTAAAGCCTGTCATGTCACTAATCGTCTGGGCAACCGGACTTCTTTCCAAAAAGCCGGAATAAGCGCCTCCTTTTTTAGGATCAGGTAAAGTGGCCGACCATACCGGTATAGCAGTTTTCAGGTTAATCCAGATATTATCCAAAGATGTTTGTGGGGCATGACGTTCCTCATTTCGAAAAGACATATCGATGGAAACAGATAGTCTGTCTGTAATCTGGGCATCCACATTGGAACGGGCATTGTATCTGTTAAAACTCAGGTCACCTGATTTATAAATACTCGACTGATCCAGGTATCCAACAGTCATATAATATTTAATTTTTTCATTTCCACCTCTAACGGCCAGGTTATGTGATTGCATAGGCGTCCAACTTTTAAAAGCAGCCTTGTACCAATTCTCGTTGACATGATCCGGATCAGTTCCATCTTTAAATTTCTGAAGATCGTCTTCGGTATATGTATAAGGCAGATTTGAGTTAAATTCACCTTCACGAAGCAACTCCACATATTTCGCAGATGAAACAAATTCCGGAACCGTTGTGGGTTGTTGAAGCGTGTAACTACTGGTATATATAATACTGGGTTTATTGGATGTACCCCTTTTTGTAGTGATCAGGATAACCCCGTTCCCGGCTCTGGCACCATAAACGGCAGCAGCAGCATCCTTCAAAACACTGACAGATTCAATTTCATTTGGATCCATTCTTGTCCAGGAAGTTTCGATCCCGTCAACAAGAATAAGTGGACTATCGTACCCACGAATACTCAAAGTAGAAAAGTCGGAGCCAGGCACACCCTGATCCTGTTTGGTAAATAATCCGGGAGCTTTCCCGGTCAGCACTTCAGAAACATTTGCAGAAGGTACCTGAATAAGTTCATCTGATTTCACGGTAGCAACGGATCCGGTTAAATTCACTTTTTTTGTTGTACCATAACCGATCGTAATCACTTCTTCCAATCCAATTGAACTGACCTTCAATACGACATTCAATTGCGTTTGGTTTCCAACAGAAATTTCCTGAGTTTCCATTCCAACAAAGGAGAAAACTAAAACAGCATTATTTGGAATGGAGGATATTGTAAAAATCCCGTCCGAATTGGTTATTGTTCCATTTGTTGTTCCTTTTATAAGCACGGTAACTCCAGGTAGTGATTGACCGCTTTCCTCTGTGACTTTTCCGGCCACAGTTTTAACTTGCTGGGAGTAAGAGTTGCTTGCTGTAACCTGAATCAGACTAAAGATCAAAAAGAGTACTGTCAGGTGCAGCATCTTTAGATCATTTCGCAAAGTACTCGTACCTTTCTGTGAAAGGAGTTTGTTCCCTTTTATTGTTCCATCTTTGTTCATTGTTGATAAATTTAATTAGTAGTTAAATACCTATGTCATTCTGCATGATCGTATAAATAGTCTTATTATCAATCTTAATATTTGTGTTTTATGGATTTCACAAGAGGGTGGTTGCTCGGTATTGTGAAATCAAATCCTACACTTTTTAATAAAAGCTTAATTACAATCAAAAAGAATCAGAACAAAATTTTCTGTACAAACTTAGAAAAGAAAAAATACAGGCACAAACGTTTGTGCAATTTATTTGCAATTATAACATAGGTTATATAACATGAATAGGTATATTATATACAAATTGTTTAAAAAGTAGTGTATATTATTCTATATAAAGTATTTAAATATTATTTCTCATGAAGTTTTAATATTCGATTTTTTGAATATTTCCAATATAATATTCGATTTTAATAAATTATTAGTTTATTTTTGCATAAACGTTTGTACAAACAGCTATGACAACTCGTAAAGTGAACATTAATGATATTGCAAAAAAAACCGATTTATCAATTACTACGGTTTCAAGAGTACTGAATGGAAAAGCGGAACAATATCGCATAGGCAAGAAATCACAAGATATTATTCTGGAAACTGCTAAGGAGTTAAACTATGTGCCCAATCTGTTCGCAGCAAATTTGAGATCGGGAAGGAGCAATACCATAGCATTAATAGTACCTTCCTTAAATAATCCTTTTTTTGCCGATCTTGCAAGTACTATAAATGCGGAGGTTCGAAAGTTTGGGTATACAACGATGATTAGTGACAGTGATGAAAATCTGGAAATTGAAAAGTTGGAATTACAGCAGGTGATGTCCAGAAATATTGAAGGTTTAATCATCGCTCCCTGCGGAAACCGGTGGGAACATATCAAGCAGTTACATGACCAGGGACTGCCAATCATTTGTATTGACCGGTATTTTGAAGAATTGGATATTCCATTCGTTTCAACCGATAATTATTATGGTGCATATACTGCTACGAAGACCCTTATCGGAAATGGACATGCCAGGATTACCTGTATTCAGGGAGTTCGGGAATCCACACCAAACCGATTAAGGGTAAAGGGATTTAAAGAGGCAATGAAAGAGGCAGGAATTCATTGTTTCGCTATAGTTGGCGATAATTTTACGGTGCAAAACGGGTATCTGGAAACCATTCTGTTATTTCAGCAAAAAGAAAAACCAACAGCCATATTTACTTTAAGCAATACTATTGCAATGGGATGTTTGAAAGCGCTTAAGGAAATGAATATCCGGATTCCGGAAGATATTTCCTTATTGACATTTGATGATCACCCATACCTTGATTATTTGGCAACTCCTCTCTCATGCATTGCACAGCCGGTAAATGATATTAGTAAAATAGCTGCAAAGTTCCTTTTTTCAATGATCAACGAAAAAGAAGTTAAGGTGCAGCAAGTACTGCTAAAACCTGAAATGAAACTCAAAGAATCAGTCGGAAGAATAAGTTGAATGAATTGATCCGGTATTCATCGGATTTATTCAGGAAAAAAAAGAGGAATCGTTATGTCATTGGTCAGATCCGTTAACTGTCTGCTGAAAATTCTATATTTGTTCCATCGATTAACTATTCTATGGACGGGCCAAAAAATGACATCCTGCTTTTTGAACGAATCAAAGCCGATGACGGGAAAGTATTCGGGTTTGTTTATTTTTCCTATTTTGAAATGCTTTGTCGTTTCGCCTGTGGAATGGTCAATGATCAATGTGTTGCCGAAGACATTGTTAACGATAGCTTTCTTGAACTTTGGGATCGCCGCCGCCAAATCGAAATAAAAAACTCCTTAAAAGCTTACCTGCTCATCATGGTCAGAAATAAAGCGCTGAACCATATCAAACGGAAAAAGATTGAAAAGTCGGTATATGCTGACCCTATGTTTAGTTCATCGTATCAGGATGAAATCACTGGTCAGCTCGAAAAACTGATACAAATGGAAGCGCTGGAGCTGCATTTAAAAAATGCCATAGAACAACTTCCTCCTCAATGCCGGCAGATCTTTAAGCTGAGCCGGTTTAACGAACTTTCGTACCAGGAAATTGCAGATCAGATGAACTTGTCTGTTTTTACAGTGAAAACCCAAATTGCAAGAGCATTAAAAAGTTTAAGACATGAATTTGAAGGTGTTAAACTCGTCTTACTTTCTCTTTTTTCAAAAAAGTAAAATTTTCTTGTCTTTTAGGTACTCCATTTTCAATCCGGACTGTCTTTCATTTATAAACAGCTTTAACCGGAATGGACAAACTAAATGATATTGACAATTTAATCCTTGATCACCTGGATGGAAGATTGAGTAAAGAAAGTGAGAAGGAACTCAGGTCCTGGATCAGCAGATCTCCCGCTAATCAGGAATATCTTGCAAAAACCTGCGCGCTGTGGGAATTAAGCACATTAACCCAAAAAGAAATAAGTTTTGATGTTCAAAAGAACTGGAACCGGATTTCCCCCCGTATAAAACCAAAAAATCAAATGCGTAAACTGGTGATGCGGTGGGCAGGTATTGCTGCCGTATTTGTTTTGGCTTTTGTTTCCTCGTATTTAACTTTCAGGTATACGGATAATTCCGGATTACAACAGACCGACTCTTTTATCATCAATGAAGCGCCAATGGGCAATATGTCGAAAGTGACCTTGCCCGATGGTTCCGAAATATGGCTGAATGCCGGAAGTAAAATCAAATACGCCTCCAGTTTTAATGAGAACGACCGGTATATTAATTTGAAAGGGGAGGCCTACTTTCATGTTTCTTCCAATCAGGAAAAACCATTTGTGGTTAATGCTCAGGGGGTGGAAGTCAGGGCAACCGGAACGCGATTCAATGTGAAAGCCTACGAAGATGAGGGTGTCATTGAAACAACCCTTGTTGAAGGTATTGTTACCATAAAACAAACCAATAATGCGGGTAATAAGGAGGTTTTGCTAAAACCCAATCAGAAGCTGACCATTTACAAAAAATCGATTGAGAAACCGCTTGCTTCGAATCTGGACTTAAAAGATCGGGGAGCCGATGATTTTGTTTATGTTCCCCTGGCTATTCGTAAAATTGAACTGGCCTCTGATGTGGAAACCCCGGTTTATACCTCGTGGAAAGATAATGATTGGATCATCCGGAATGAAAAACTGGAATTATTGGCGGTAAGACTTGGCCGAAGATATGATGTATCGATACAATTATTGGATGACAAGGTAAAATCGTACAGTTATACAGGAACTTTAAAAGACGAGACACTGGAACAGGTGCTGGAAGTAATCAGCCAGTCATCGCCAATCAAATATAAACTGGAGAAGAAAAAGGTATCATTATGGTATAATCAGGCCTATAAATAAAAAAAGAGAGCAGGATGTTACGAGCATCCTACTCCTTCAACAACAGCACACCGGAAAGTATGTATTGTCAAACTTAAACATTGCAAAACTATGAAAAAAAATCAGTTACCTGAGGCTGGATGGCCACAGTTAAGAAAAATTCTGTTAATTATGAAACTAACCGCTGTCTTCATTCTGGTAAGTATTCTGCAGATCCATGCCATGGTCTATTCGCAGAACTCCAAATTCACCATCGATGTAAAAAACCAATCGATGCGGCAAGTTCTCCGGGAAATTGAAGAACAAAGTACCTATCGGTTTTTCTATTCTGAAAACCTTTTAAAACTGGATGAAAAGGTGACTATTGACTTGAAGGACAAAAGCATCGAAAATATACTTGATGCCCTTTTTGCCAACAGGCATCTGGAATATGAGATTAATGCGAATAAACTGATCGTTTTAAGGCCGACTGATCTTCAACAAGCTGAAATGGTAATTACCGGAAAGGTAATTGAAGAGACCGGTGGACCTATTCCGGGAGTAACTGTTTTAATCAAGGGGACAACCAAAGGAACAATCACAGATATAGAAGGAAAATACAGCCTTCAGGTCCTTCCAGGTTCAACGGTGGTATTTTCTTTTGTTGGAATGAAATCGCAGGAAGTGATAGTTACTGACAGAAAAGTGATAAACATAACGCTGACAATAGAAGCCATTGGCATTGACGAAGTGGTTGCTATTGGATATGGCGTTACCAGGAAGAAGGACCTGACCGGCTCTGTCGCTACCGTTAAAGGAGAGCAGTTTCAAAATGTTCCTTCATCACGTGTTGACCAGATTTTGCAGGGGCGTGCATCTGGTGTTCAGGTCACTCAAATTAATGGAGAACCAGGATCAGGAAGCACCATCCGTATCCGGGGAGGAAATTCAATTCAGGGTAACAATGAACCGCTTTATGTAATTGACGGTTTTATTGTGGGAACCGACTTTAATCTCAATAATATAAATACCAATGATATTGAGTCAATTGATATTTTAAAGGATGCCACATCCATCGCAATCTACGGAACCAGGGGTGCTAATGGAGTTATACTTATTACCACCAAAAGTGGCTTAAACCAGTTGCCGGGCAAACCAGTCATTTCAGTAAATGCCTACTCAGGGATTCAGCAGCTAAAAAGCACCATTGAATTTGCAGATGGGCCGGAATTGGCCTTTCTTTCAAATCTGGATGCTACAAACCGAAATGCTGCCTTGCCTTTTGCCGATCTAAGCAAAGTGCCCAATGTTAATTGGATTGATCAGATTACACATCCTGCACCAATCAATAACCTTGATGTTTCAATCAGCGGGCAGTCAGATAATAAGAGTATAAATTATTATGTATCCGGAAATTATTTTAATCAGGATGGGATCGTTCGAAATTCAGGTATCGAAAAATTCATATTCCGGACAAATCTTGACATACACTTAAGCGATAAATTTTCAATGGGTGTCCGTTTAAATGTGACTCAGTTAAAGACAGAAAATAATAAAGTTAATATATCATCCATGTGGATTGATGGTGGAATAACGGCAAAGGCAGTGTATAATGAAGACGGAACTTTTACATCGAAAAATCCTGTTACTGCCGCAAACCAGAGGAATGCTGAAGCCGATATCCAACTTCGGGTTGACCATGAGTACGTTTCCAATATTCTTGGGAATGTCTACGTACAATTCGAACCGGTAAAAGGTTTAACGTTGAAAAGCAGCATTGGTCCTAAAATCAATAACTATAAACGGAACAGATATCACCCAGGCATATTACCCGAACGGCACGCCACTTTATCCGGTGGTTATGCGATAATTAACGGGAATAAGGGTACTGATATTTTGAATGAAAACACAGTTACCTACGCCAAAAAATTTAACGAGAATCACAAATTCGATGTATTGGCTGGTTTTACCTGGCAGACAAACAATCAGGAATCTTTTCATGCAGAAGCTGAAGGTTTTACCAACGATGTTGTCAAATACAATAATCTTTCGCTTGGTGATCCTGCCCGTAATGTGGTTTCTTCAGGATACGACGGCTATCAGCTGGTATCGTGGTTGGGTAGACTTAACTACAGTTATAAAGAAAGGTATTTGCTGACATTGGTTGGACGTGTTGATGGTTCATCCAGGTTTTCCGGATCGAACAATGAATATGCATTTTTCCCATCCGCTGCTTTGGCATGGCGCTTAATCGAGGAACCCTGGGTGAAAGATCTGAATGTATTTGATAACCTGAAATTAAGGACCAGTTATGGCATGTCAGGTAGTCAAGCCATTGGGTCTTACCGAACACTTGCTTTGCTCGATCCTGAAAGTATGTTTTTTAACGGAGTGGAACAGCCAGGTGTTCGAAATGGCAGACCGGCAAGCCCTGAATTGAGATGGGAAACAACCAAACAACTTGATGTTGGATTGGAATCAGCTTACCTGGGCGGCCGGCTTTCAGTCGAAATTGACTACTATCATAAAAAGACCAAAGATCTTTTGCTCGATGTTGAAATCCCAACACAAACCGGATTTAGTACCAAACTTCAGAATCTTGGCGCAGTTCAAAACCAGGGACTTGAGCTATTGATTAATACAGTGAATATCAAGAGAAAAAATTTCTCATGGGAAACTACGCTGACCCTGGCTGGCAACAGAAGTAAGGTCATGGACATTGGAGCCTCTGAATACATTAATGTTGCCGGACCAACGAATCAGGGCGGTACAGGTGGAAGACTTTATGTTGGTCAGCCAATTCCTGTTTTTGTTGGCGTTCAATATCTGGGTGTTTGGAAATCTAAGGATGAAATTGATGCTTCAGGTCAAAAGAATCAGCTGGTGGGAGGCCCACATTTTAAGGATACTGACGACGATAAAATTATCTCTGAAAATGATTTTGAAATACTCGGTTCACCAGAACCTGACTTTTATGGGGGTATGATGAACTCGTTTACCTACAAAAACTTTAAGCTTGATGTCTACTTTAACGGTTCTTATGGAAACGAATTGTTTAACAGCGTAACGCAACAGGCCTTCTTTTTTAGAGAAGGATCGAATACATACAAATCATTGTTGGACTACTGGGATCCAGGTACAAATCCCAACTCAGATGTCCCCGTTCCAGGCACATCTCAATCACTGGCAAATATTAAGAACAACAGCAAAGAAATTGACAATGGTTCATACCTTCGGTTGAAAAATGTTCGGATCTCCTACGATTTACCTTTGCAAATAATCCAAAAAACAAATTGGTTAAAATCGCTAAGTGTATATTTTTCAGGAACTAATCTTGCACTTTGGTCTCAAAACAAATTGTTCGACCCTGAAGTCAGCCGTTATGGCAGCAGCAGTACACAAATTGGGTTTACACAGGGAGAATACCCTTATGCACGGACTCTCACATTTGGTATTAAGGCTGATTTTTAACTAAGTTCAATTTTTAAAAGTAAAAGATATGAAAACAAAAATATTTAAAATATCATTCACTGTTTTTTCCTTGCTGATGCTTTTCAGTTGTGGAAAGTTCCTGGCAGAGGATCCAAGAGACATTCTCTCCCCAAACAATTTCTTTAATTCCGACGCCGAGGCAAAATCTGCTGTCAACGGTGTCTATGCCACATTCTTTATAAGTTCCCAGGAATTATATAATACTGTAGGATTGGACAAATTCTACCTGTTTGGCACCGATGAAATCACTCCGAACCGTATTGGTGGTGAAGGAGGAATCTATTCAGATTTTACCATCAATGAAGGAAATAACTCCAGTAGAGGAACCTGGACACAACTTTATCGGGTTATTCAGGATTGCAATAATATCCTGAATAAAATTGAGGATAATGAAAAAATTTCAGATGCGGGTTATAACCAAACCCGCGGCGAGGCTCTTTTTCTTCGGTCGCTTGCCTATTTCCACCTGACTAACATATGGGGGAATGTCCCTTATTACCGTGATGCGCTCACAATTGATGAGGTGCAGGTATTAGGTCGATTTGACAAAGATCAGATCCAAACTGATATGATTGAAGACTTAAAGGAAGCACAAACGCTATTGCCCGATAAGTATGCCGATAATGAAAGGGGAAGGGCAACCAAATGGACTGCAGCAACTTTGCAGGCGAAGTTTTACATGGTTCGTAACGAGTGGCAGGGTATGCGCGATAAAAGCATGGAAATAATTACGAATTCGTGGCATAAACTTGCTCTCAATTATGGTGATATTTTCAGTAAGACTGATGAATACAATGATGAAATTATTTTCCAGTGGGATTACATCAAGGATATAGCTTCACAACGCCGTACTGACTTTTTTACTCCGCGAATCAGGGATGAACCTTTAAAGACAAGTGACCGGAATGCCTTGTCGGCTGCTCTGCTTGCCCGCAATGAAGACTTTACGGGCTATGGTCTGGCTATTCCTACACCAGAGATGGTGAAAACTTATCCGATGGATGATCTGAGAAGGCCCTGGAACATTGCAACCAGCTATTTGGGATTCCCATTAAAATGGCCATATGTGACTAAATTATGGGCTCTTGATCAGATCAATTCCCCTAGGGGAAACCATGGAGACAATTTAATTGTTTGGCGTTTGGCCGATATTTACCTGATGGCTGCAGAAGCTGAAAACGAACTGAACGGGCCGGCCAATGCTTATCAGTATATCAACAAAGTTCGTGAACGTGCATTCGACCCTGACAAACCTTATTCAGGACTAAACAAAGAGACCTTCAGGCAGGCAGCACGGGACGAACGGAAATGGGAACTAATGGCAGAAGATCATCGGCGCCTGGACCTGGTTCGATGGGGTATTTTGGTTGAAACGATTCAAAAAGCAGAATTTAATCCGAGCTATGTGGTTGCCAAAACAAATGTTAAACCTCACCACGTTCTCTTCCCGATACCTATTGAAGAGTTTGATCTGAATCCGGCGTTACTTGAATCGGATCCAACCAACAACGGATACAGATAGATTTAGTTTAGTTCCTTTATTTAGATTAGCTTTCGGAATTTCCGGAAGCTAATCGCTTTTTTATTATGTAACTCAGTAGATATGAATTCAATTAAAATTCAGATGATTGGAGGAAGTGTTGTTCTTGCCGCGCTTTCGTTTATCACCTGTTCAACCCAAGGGACTGGAGCCAAATTTGAAAATAAACCTAACATCATCCTGATCAACATCGACGATATGGGCTGGCGCGATGTGGGCTTTATGGGTTCTGAATATTACGAAACTCCCAATATCGACAAGCTCGCGGGTAAAGGAATGATATTTACAAATGCATATGCTGCAGCTGCAAATTGCGCTCCGAGCCGTGCCTGTATGCTGAGCGGCGAATGGACACCGCGCCATGGGATTTACACAGTTGATAATTCGGACCGCGGAAAAAGTAAAGACCGCAAATTAATTCCAACACCTAATACCGTAATTCTGCCGGAAAATATTTCGGTATTTCCTGAAATTCTGAAGAAGGCAGGTTATACAACTTGCCATGCAGGTAAATGGCACATTAGTGATGATCCGCTCCAGCGGGGATTTGATGTTAACATCGGGGGTAGTCATGCCGGAAATCCGGGAAGCTATTATCCGCCGTATAAAAATGTTGCCTCACTGGATGCACCATCTCCCGGATATTACCTGACCAACCTGATCATGGACAAAACACTCGGTTTTGTGACCTCTGTTCAGGAAAAACCATTTTTTTTGTATTATGCACCTTATGCGGTTCATACACCCATTCAGCCTGTAAAAAGCCTGCTGGACAAGTACAAAGGCAAAGCTGAATGGAACGGACAAAACAATGCAGAATACGCTACCATGGTTGAAAATGTAGATTCCCAAATCGGCCGTTTGATTCATCTCCTGGAGAGTTCCGGGAAACTTAAAAATACATTTATCCTGTTCATTTCCGATAATGGCGGATTGTATAAAGTGACCAAACAATGGCCGCTTCGTGCCGGAAAAGGTTCGCCGTACGAAGGTGGTATTCGCGAACCCATGTTCGCTTTCTGGCAGGGAAAAATTAAGTCAGGAACCAAATCTGAAGTTCCGGTTACCAACATCGATTTTTTTCCAACCATTCTTGATGTCGCAGGTATTCAGATCCCGGCAGGCAAAATTCTGGATGGACAAAGTCTGTTGCCGGTATTGACAGGCAAAGGTATCCTTGAGGAAAGTCCATTGTTCTGGCATTTTCCGGTTTACCTGGAAGGTGGCAATGCCGAATGCCAGGATACCCTGTTCCGCACCCGTCCCGGTTCTTCAGTTCGTTTAGGCGACTGGAAGCTGATACAATACTTTGAAAATAATGAGCTGGAATTGTATAACCTGAAAGAAGATATCGGCGAAAAAAATAACCAGGCCAAGTCGAATCCGCAGAAATCCAACGAATTACTCGGATTGCTGGAGAAATGGCGAAAAGAGACCCATGCTCCTGTTCCAACAGAATTAAATCCGGAATACGTTACGAAATAAATATTGAATTGTATTTACAGGATAAAAACACAATCTTTGTTGTACGATTATCTGGATCGCCATTAAATACCAATATAAACCAACAAAACCTCAAAGATGTCAGTTTTTAAAATTGTACTTCCATCGTTGGCTTTGGCATCTGTTTTTACCGCATGCAACAGTGGGGCAAAACAGCAAAATCAGGAAACAGCCTCAGCACAAAAGCCAAACATTATATTCATTTTAACTGACGACCTTGGATATGGAGATTTAAGTTGCTACGGACAAAAGACTATAAAAACACCGAATATCGACCGGATGGCAAGCGAAGGAATACGGTTTACCCAACTTTATGCCGGTAGCCCGGTTTGCGCTCCTTCCCGTGCATCGCTCATGACAGGTCGTGATCCGGGTCATTGCAGGGTCAGGGGAAATTACGAAACCGGTCCCCATGGCTTTGGAGGTGAACTTGAACTTCGACCCGAAGATGTTACCCTGGCAGAAATGCTTAAACAAGCCGGTTACCAAACGACTGTTGTTGGGAAATGGGGACTGGGAATGAATGGAACAACCGGAGAGCCAAATAGAAAAGGTTTTGATTATAGCTACGGATTTCTAAATCAGGCTCATGCACACGATCAGTTTCCTGATTATTTGTACCGAAATGGCGAAAAAGTAACGGTGCCCAAAAATCTGGAACAGAAACGGGCTTATTTTTCCAATGACATTTTTACCGACGATGCCATCCGTTTTCTCCAGCAGAAGGATAAATCACCTTTCTTTCTTTACCTCGCCTACGTCACCCCTCATGCTGAAATGCTGGTTCCTGAAGATTCGATTTTCAACCGTTTTAAAGGGACTTTTAAAGAAACTCCATTTGTCATGAACGGACAGGGGAGCAATGGCACTGACCCGTTTGGGGCCTACCATTCGCAGCCATACCCGGAAGCGGCCTTTGCTACTATGATTACCCGGATCGATCAGGATGTTCAGCGGGTTTTGAACGAATTAAAGGCACAGGGACTGGATAGCAATACTTTGGTCATTTTTACCAGCGATAATGGTCCACACCAGGAAGGTGGAAACGATCCGTACTATTTCAATAGCAATGGGTCGCAGCGGGGAATAAAGCGTGATTTGTACGAGGGAGGAATCCGTGTTCCTTTTATTGCTAGATGGCCGGGTGTAATCAAATCCGGTCAGGTTTCTGATCACATTTCCGCATTTTGGGATATTCTGCCAACTTTTGCTGACCTTGCCAATGTGTCTGTATCAGATGTTCCTACTGAAGGTATTTCGCTGATGCCCACTTTAACCGGTAATCCGAATGTGCAGAAAAACCATCCCTGGCTCTATTGGGAATTTCACGAAAATAAATACTCGGATCAGGCAGTAAGAAAAGGAAAATGGAAAGCAGTAAGACACGATCCTGATGGTAAAACTGAGTTATATAATCTGGAAATTGATCCTGCTGAAAAGATTGATTTAGCAGATAACAATCCTGAAATTATTCAAAAAATGGATTCCATCATGACGAATTCAAGAACGGATAATAGCTATTTCCCATTAAAAAGGAGTAGCGGAAATTAGGAATTATTGGTAATAATGAAATTGAGCAGAATTCTGAAACAATAAAATGATGTGAAAATGAAAAAAATAAAAGGTATAAACTATTTGCTGGCAGCTGCCGGAGTTGCATCAATATTTCCAGCTCAGACCTTGCAGGCAAAATCTCCTGAACAATCAGGGCGTCCCAACATTATTTTTATCATTGCCGACGATATGGGCTATGGTGATCTTGGTGTACTTTTTCAAAATCAACGCGCAAAAGCAAACGATCGAAATAATCCATGGACATTAACTCCGAATCTGGATATGCTGGCCGCACAAGGTGTTCAAATGCCGCAGAATTACTGTGCTGCTCCCGTTTGCGCGCCTTCAAGAGCTTCTGTACTCCTGGGTAGAAGTCAGGGGCATGCCAATGTCAGGGATAATCAGTTCGATAAGGCGCTGGAAGAAAATTATACACTTGGTTCGGTGATGAGAACAGCCGGATATTCAACGGCAGCAATTGGCAAATGGGGACTTCAGGGTAAAGATGACGATGCTCCAAACTGGTCGGCACATCCGCTGAACCGGGGATTCGATTACTATTACGGCTATATAAAACATGGCGACGGCCATGAGCATTATCCAAAAGAAGGATTATACCGGGGATCAAAAGAGGTATGGAAAAACCGTACGTTGCAGACTCCTTTGCTGGACAAATGCTACACCGCTGATCTTTGGACCGCTGTGGCTAAAAAATGGATTGTTGAGCAGACCAAAAACAAGGAAACCAAAAAACCATTTTTCATGTACCTGGCTTTCGATACGCCACATGCCGTTTTGGAACTGCCTACTCAGGCCTATCCTTCAGGTGGTGGTTTAAACGGAGGAATCCAGTGGACAGGCCAGTCCGGACAAATGATTAATACAGCTTCAGGAAAAATCGATTCGTGGGTATATCCTGACTATGCCAATGCCACCTGGGATGACGATAACAACCCATCTTCTCCTGAAGTTGCATGGCCCGATGTATTTAAGCGATATGCCACTTCAAACCGTCGTATTGACGATGCTGTGGGGGACATCAGACAATTGCTTAAGGATTTGAATTTGGATCGGAATACGATGATCGTTTTTACTTCCGACAATGGACCGTCTGTCGAATCGTATCTGGAAGGCAAACCCATTGTTCCAACATTTTTTAGCAGTTTTGGTCCATTCGACGGGATTAAACGTGACTGCTGGGAGGGCGGAGTGCGCATGCCAACACTGGCGGCCTGGCCCGGACACATTCCGGCTGGCCGGGTAATTGAATCGCCCAGCATCTCTTACGATTGGCTGGCTACTTTTACCGATTTAGCCGGATTCCCTGCACCTGCCGTTTCCGACGGGGTTTCATTGGTTCCGTCGCTGATGGCAAAAGGAGAACAATCAAAAAGCCTGATTTATGTCGAATACTTCAACAATGGAAAAACTCCTGATTTTGCTGATTTTTCGCCACAGCATCAAGGTCGTAAACGTAACCAGATGCAGATGATCCGGATCGATAATTTTGTTGGTGTGCGTTACGATATTAAGTCAGAGAACGATGAATTTGAGATTTACGATGTCGTAAAGGATCCGGGCGAACGAAATAATCTGGCCGGAAATTCAGGAATGAATGTACTTCAGCAGCAATTGAAAGATAAAGTTCTTCAATCGAGGCGCCCGAACAACACGGCAGTCCGGCCATACGATCAGGCTCTGATTCCATCTGTCCAGGTAAAAAATATCACTTCCGGAGTTCAATGGAAAGCTTACGATGGCGATTTTCCATGGGTTCCAAAGGTTGCATCACTTATTCCGGACGAAACTGGTTTTTCCGATCTTCCTGAAGTTAATGTTCGGAAAACAGACCAAAATTCGGCCATTTATTTTGAAGGTTACCTTCGTATTCCTGCCGATGGCGAATATACTTTTGCCCTGACAACTGATAGCCGGGCAGTACTGCATATTCATGATGCAATGCTTATCGATGCTGATTATGGGTACTTTGGCGGTTCCGAAAAAAACGAAAGCATTATGTTGAAGGCAGGTCTTCATCCTTTCAGGATTAGTTACCTGAGAGGTTCGAAAGGAAGACCATCGCTAAATCTGGAATGGAGTGGCCCCGGAATCAGTAAACAAGTAATTCCTGCAACAGCTTATTTTCGTTAACGAGTTAGTTGAAGAAAAAGTAAAACCAGTGTTGTGAATTGCACATGACAAAGTAATTTTGACACACGGGAGAATGATTATAAAACCAAAAATGATGACATTGCCTTTTTAAGCCTCACCCTTTGGGGGAGGTTTGGAGGGGGCTTAAAATCAGTAACATGAAAATCCTTAAATCAACAACATTGGCAATCAGTTTAATGGCCGGAATTTTACCTTCCCATGCAGCTGTTTCATCCAACAACCAGTCAGGTGAACCCAGTCGGCCAAATATCCTTTTTTGTATCGCCGACGATGCTTCATATCCTCATTTTAGCGCTTATGGATGCGATTGGGTGAAAACACCAGGCTTCGACAGGGTAGCGAATGAGGGAATCTTGTTTACCAATGCCTATACTCCCAATGCGAAATGTGCCCCATCGAGAGCCAGTTTGCTCACCGGGCGTAACTCATGGCAGTTGGAAGAAGCGGGAAATCACATTGCTTTCTGGCCCGTAAACAAATACCGAACTTATTGCGAAACGCTGAGTCGAAACGGCTATTTTGTTGGATTTACAGGTAAGCCCTGGGCGCCCGGTGACATGGGTAAAATTGATGGGAAGGACAGGGAATTAAATGGCAAAGCATTTCAGGCCAGGCAAACTAACCCGCCAACCACAGGAATAAGTAAAGATGACTATGCGGCTAATTTTGAAGATTTTATCAATGAAAAACCGAAGGATAAACCCTGGTGCTTTTGGTATGGCGGGCACGAACCTCACCGAGGGTATGAATATGGTTCGGGTAAAAAGTTGGGAGGTAAAAGCACAAATCAGATTACTAAAGTTCCTCAATTTTGGCCTGACAACGATACGGTACGAAATGATATGCTGGACTATGCTTTTGAAATTGAATATTTTGATAGTCACCTTGAAAAGATGCTGAAGATGTTGGATGCAAGAGGGGAATTGAAAAATACAATTGTTGTTGTAACTGCTGATAACGGAATGCCATTTCCCCGCAGTAAAGGATTTGAATACGAATATTCAAACCATATGCCCTTGGCGATTATGTGGCCGGAAGGGATCAAAAAACCGGGAAGAAAAGAATCGTCATATGTCAGTTTTATCGACATTGCCCCGACCTTTCTGGAAATGGCTGGGGTCAGGTGGCAAACCTCAGGTATGGCCGAATCTCCTGGCAGAAGCCTGAAAGATATTTTTGATGCTGCACCTAAAAAGGATAGAAGCTATATACTATTGGGGCAGGAACGGCACGACTACGGAAGACCCAAAAATCAGGGTTACCCAATTCGCTCAATTCTTCAGGATGGGTTCCTGTACATGTACAATTTTAAACCTGAACTTTGGCCGGCTGGAAATCCGGAAACCGGTTATCTCAATACCGATGGCTCACCAACCAAAACAAATATTCTTAATATGCGTCGGAGCGGTATTGACTGGTCGTTCTGGCTGCTTTGCTTTGGTCCGCATCCACAGGAGGAGCTTTTTCAGATCAGTGTTGATCGTGATTGTATGGTCAATCTGGCCAAGGCTGAACCATACCGCGAGCTTAAGGAAAAGTTGAAGAAAAAGCTGTTCGACAACTTGAAAAATCAACAGGATCCCCGGGTTCTGGGGAATGGCGATGTGTTTGATCACTACCGTTTCAATCAGGAAATCGATGAGGATTTTTATGAACGTTACATGAAAGACGAGATCAAAAAATACCAAACCGGGTGGGTAAATCGCAGCGATTATGAAAAAGGCATCATCGATTTAAACAGAAAATAGTTATATTTCCTGCATCCGTTGCAAGTTTATCAAAATAGACTGTTAGACCAATATTAAACGAATAATTACCCAAAGATGTCAGTATTTAAAATTATTCTTCCGTCATTGGCTATTGCCTCTGCTCTTACAGCATGCACTGGTGGTGGAAAACAGCAAGGTACAGAAACTACCACTGCACAAAAACCAAACATCGTTTACATTCTGGCTGACGACCTCGGTTACGGTGATTTAAGTTTTCTGGGACAAAAGCATTTTCAAACTCCTAACCTAGACCAGATGGCTCGTGAAGGAATGGTTTTTACCCAGCATTATGCCGGCACAGCTGTGTGCGCTCCATCGCGTTCATCACTGATGACCGGTCTGACTACCGGGCATACACCCATTCGGGGAAATAAAAGTGTAAGTCCCGAAGGACAGTGGCCAATTCCTGATTCAACATTTACAATTGCCGAAATGCTTCAGCAGGCCGGTTATGTTACCGGAGGTTTTGGAAAATGGGGGCTTGGTTTTGTGGAATCAGAAGGTGATCCAAACAAACAGGGGTTTGATGAATTTTATGGTTATAATTGCCAAAGTTTAGCTCACAACTATTATCCCGATCATTTATGGGACAATCATAAAAAAGTAATTCTGGAAGGCAACAGTGGAGATAAATTTGGAGAATATGCCGCTGATATGATCCACCAGCGGGCACTTCAGTTTATCGAAAAAAACAAGGATAAATCATTCTTCCTTTATTATCCGTCAACTATTCCACATGCTGAGTTGCTTTTACCTGAAAAATACAAGCAAAAATATGAAGGAAAATTTCTTCCGGAGAAAAGTTTCAAGGGAGCTGAACCGGGTGATGAAACATTTCGCATCGGGGCATACGGAACTCAACCCGAAAGTCATGCGGCCTTTGCTGCTATGGTTACACATCTCGATGAGCAGGTGGGTGAAGTGTTGAATAAAATCAAAGAACTTGGTCTTGAAAAGAATACCATCGTTATTTTTAGTTCCGATAACGGACCGCATTTAGAAGGTGGGGCAGATCCCGATTATTTCGACAGCAACGGACCGCTGAAAGGCTACAAACGCGATTTATACGAAGGTGGAATCCGCGAACCTATGATTGCCTGGTGGCCGGGCAAAATTCAGGCTGGCAGTAAAACCGATCTGATTTCTGCATTTTGGGATATAATGCCAACATTTGCTGATTTGGTGGGTGCAAAAACTCCGGAAAATATGGATGGAATTTCATTCCTTCCGACCTTACTTAATAAGGAAGGACAAAAGAAACATGATTACATGTATTGGGAATTTCATGAGCAGGGTGGTCGTCAGGCCGTTCGGAAAGGCAATTGGAAACTGGTTCGTTACAACGTTTTTAAAGCCGATAAAACAACCACTGAATTGTATGATCTGAATACCGACCTGGGCGAAGAAACAAATGTTGCCGATCAGAATCCTGAAGTGGTAAAAGAGTTATCGGAAATCATGGCCGGAGCAAGAACCCCTTCAGATGTATTCCCGTTTCAGTTGCCAACGAATAATAAATGATCTTTGGGGTTCCATTTGAAAATTTTACGTTTCTGAAAAGTGATCTGTAAATGATTACATTTGTGATAGACCTGAAATTTATTGCAATGCCTTTTAGATATATCCTGTTTGTTATACTTTTCTCCATTGTTGTTTTTCCGTCATACGGTACAAAAGAGTATGTGCAATATTATACCATTGAAGATGGGCTTACACAAAATGAAGTTACCAGCATCATCCAGGATTCCAAAGGCTTTTTATGGTTTGCTACCAGAGGTGGATTAAACAAATTTGATGGTTATAATTTTACAACCTTCACTTCAAAAAGCAATAGTCAAAAAAGTCTTTTCAACCCCTCCATTGAGTGCTTATATGAGGATAAAAAAGGTAATATTTGGGTTGGCACAAAATCCGGAGGAGTAGATAAATACAATCCACAACTTGGAATATCTGTAAATTATAGCACTTCTGATTCATCTGAAATCAGATTAAGTGATGATCGGATAACCAGCATCATGGAAGATTCTGATGGGGAAATGTGGTTAGGAAGCTGGTCAAAAGGAATTACAGTTTATAATCCCCGAAACGATTCTGTTTATTATTTATTGGACAATATCAAGGTTTTAGCTATCAAGCAAGATGACGAGGAACATATTTGGATTGGAACCGGTTTGGGAATATATGTTTATAATAAAAAAGATAAAAGTATAACCCACCTCCAAATTGGGCAGAGTGTTTTGGAGGTTACTAATTTGGTTATCGATCAAAAGAATCAAATAGTATGGTACACTGGTTGGAAAGGACAATTGTTGAAATACTCCATTAAAGATCAGAAACTAACACAATTTAAAATTCAACCGGCAGGAGAATTATCTTCAGAAACAGACCAGATAATCAATGGCTATTCAATAATGCGTGATTCGGATGGAGCAATCTGGCTGGGAACCTGGGGAATGGGATTATTCAGGTTCGATCCCAAAACTGAAAAGTTTACTAAAATAGAAATCAAACCTTTCGGGAAAGGAGAAAACAATATTGATTATGATGTTATATTAAATATTTGTGAAGACAGGGAAGGAACCATTTGGGTTGGAACAGATGGCGGAGGTATTTGCCAAATAGAAAAACAATCCTTGTTTAAGGGGATATCTCTTACAGGCGAGAGAGGAAATGAATTAAAAAACTATCATATTTTATCTATTCTGAAAGACCGTTTGGGTATTTTATGGCTGGGAACAAGAAACGGTCTGTATTATTCAAAAAATGGGAAAGACTTTTCAGAGGTTAGCAGAATCATTGAAGTGACCAGTCAGAAAGCATCGCCAATATCAGATCGTATGCGACTTGTTCGGTCAATTTTTGACGATAATAAAGGAAATCTTTGGATAGGAACAGATTTGGGATTGTACAAAATAGTTAAACGCAACAATGAATATTTCTTTTTGGACGATTTGGATGCACCTTCGAATTTAATTAAGATTACTTGCGTTTTTCCTGAATCAAATAAATTATTTGTAGGCACACAACAACATGGGCTTTGGGTAAGGAATGACAATACTGATGGTAGTAATAAATGGGAAAATTTTGTTCCGGAACAAGGTTCCGAATTATTAAACGAACGTATTACCTTTATTAAAGAGGATAAGGATTATAATATATGGATTGGCACTTATTCCGGCGTTTATTTTTATGATGTTGTTAAGAATAAGCTTACAAAGGCAAGATTTCGCAAAGGTTCCCAACTGTCCAGTGATATTATTTTATCCTGGTGTCAAACTAACGACACAACCTATTTTATCGGAACTCCTTCGGGCCTGAATCGCATGGTAAAAGGCCGTAACGGGGAATTTACTGTCGTAACATACTATAAAGAAGATGGTCTACCCAATGATTATATTGATGCTCTTACAACTGACAACATTGGAAATCTCTGGATTAGCACAAATTACGGAATAGCTAGTTTTAATGTTAAGGCTAATTATTGGCGGAATTTTCAGAAGAGCGATGGATTACAGGGACAAAGTTTCTCTGAAGATTGTGTCTTTAAAACTGCAAGTGGAGAAATATATTTTGGCGGAACCAGTGGTTTTAACTATTTCAATCCAACTGAAATTATCATAAACAATATTTTGCCTCAGACCAATATTACTTCATTTCATATCCACAACGAACTAATTTTGCCGGGACACAAATATGAAAATCATACAATTATTGATCGGGATATTAGCGATGTCTCAAATATAACATTGAATCATTTGGATAATGAGTTTTCAATTTCTTTCGCATCAACCAGTTATAAGTCCCCTGAACGAAATCAGTTCCAATACCGTTTGGTTAACAATAATGACCAATGGATAAATAGTTTTGGAAATCACACCGTTAATTTCAGTAACCTGAAAGCAGGCGATTATATTTTTGAGGTAAAAGGATCTAACAACCACAATATCTGGTCGGAAGAACCGGCAAGATTAAAAATTACGGTATTACCTCCACC
>JBBSBP010000030.1:0-51281 GCA_038251165.1 Bacteroidales bacterium
AATAAATGAAAGGATACGGAAATTATTAATCGATATTTAGAAGTACTGAACAATACAAATAAATCTGTTAATAAAATTTTATAGGAAATTATTGCTTTGCTTTCGCCACGAAGTGGCAGTATATCCTAGCCCAATGGCAACGCCTTGGGTACAAGAAAATGAATATTAAAAGTTCGTCCTGAAAGGACTGAATGTGAATAACCGTGGGTGAAACCCACGGAAGAATTCCAACCCTGAAAGGGTTGAATATTAAAACAATAGAAATTCAACCCTTTCAGGGTTGCAATTCAAATTTTATCCCTTTTCCACCGGTTTCACCGGCGGTTATTCAAATTTTATCCCTTCGGGATAATTAATCTACTTTTCGGAGTGGACTCAACGTTAAATTTTTCAAAAAACCTTAGTAACTTTAATCAACTCTTTAATCCCCAACCTTATTTACCTTCTGACATGTTTTTCTCCTTCCCCACAAGAATATCATTTGATCCATGCGAAACCCGTCCGCGGTAAATCGTCCATACGTCCGTCAGCTGACGGATGCCTGTTTTTGGACGGAATGAAAAAAGGCCTGGTTATATTGAAAGTTGATTAAAATCAAAAAGGGAATTTTGTCGTACACCCCAAAAAGCCACAGCTGCGACCGGGTGATCACAGCTATGGCTTTTATTTGAGTTTACAGCAAGTTCTTACATCAAATGAAGTGCTCCAATGACATATTTGAGCAAAATCAACTGATCCTGTTGGTCGGCAGGTATGTTTTTACGGAAACTAATGTGATAAAAGGCTAAATCAAAAGGGCGTGCCCCTTTATAAAAATGGAAACCGGAGTACTGAAATTGATGACCGCCGGAATAAAAGAAATACTCCTGAAATCATAATTTACCGGAACAATGTGGTTGGATTGAAGCAAAACCTTCACCAGGCGGTTTCTTTCGGTGATGGTCTGTGTAAAACTGCCAACCTCAATTTCGAGGTAAACAGGTTGAACAGGACTTTGAAACTCCGGAGCCTTCACCAATTCAGCTGAAGCTGCAAAATCATAATCGCCGCAACGGCCTATGCCATTGCGCGATGCGAATACACTGCTTACCAGAATCAGCAGGAAGAAAAATAAAAATCCTATCTTTTTCAAACCGTTCATCGATGTGGAAATTCCTTCCAAATTTATCAATTTAATGATCGCTCCGGTAATT
Organism: Bacteroidales bacterium; assembly: GCA_038251165.1. GTDB lineage: Bacteria > Bacteroidota > Bacteroidia > Bacteroidales > Prolixibacteraceae > Aquipluma. The sequence continues at coordinate 1,194 of JBBSBP010000030.1, forward strand.
TTGGAATTTAAAGTTTCTCCGGAATCAGATTCACAACAATCCGCACCATTAATATCAGGATAATGAAATAAACAGCCGGGTTAAACTGCTGGCCGGCAAAAAACGAAAGAACTAAAAGTACTGCTGCCACAACCAAATAATACCGGAGGTATTTTCTCCATTTCTGAACTGCCCAGGCTAAAGCAAAAGGCAGGTTCAGCGGGAAAGCCCACAGCAGATTATAGTTTGGACTCATGGCAGGGTGTTCTGAATACAGCGTGAACCATCCGATAATCAGCCCGGCGAATCCACTCAAAGCAAACAACCAGTAGTCGAGCCAGTCTGTTTTCTTTTTCCGGCGAAAATCAGTAACTGAAATTCCGGTTATCAGCAAAAAAAACAAGCCAAATACAACAGCAGGCCATGGTTTATCAGATTTCAGTTTGGAATTGGGAAATTCAGCCAGTGTGCGGGTTTCCATGACCAGCGGCTCTGTTTTTCCATCTTTGATAATTTCAGCACGGGCAAACTGATTGAAAAGGTATTCGGGTAAAAACATTTGTCCATAGGCTGAAACCGGCTCATCTGACTTTTTCCCGACCAAAAGGTCGATTCCCAGATCAAACCAGCGGAATGTATGATGAAAATGTTTGATCAGGTCACGGAAACTTTCGGTTGGATGATTATCGGTAAAACGAACTGTTGCCCCGGCGTTACGTTCGATCATATCACGGACCCGGGTGGCGCAATTATCCATGAAAAAATTGTAGCGGTAAATGCGGTTTTCGGGCCGGGCATTTTCGATCAAAGCCTGAAATAATTCATTCTTCCCATCCGGTGTGAGGTTTAGTACCTGCTCGTATACACTTCGTTTTTCTTCTTCATACTGCGGTAAAAATCTTCTGAATTTTTCACCGATCATCAGGTAATCGGTTTGTCCTTTGGCAAAACGATATAAAAAATCGGGTGTTTCGAAACTGAAAACACCGTAATTATACACTGAATCGAAACCCTGTTCCGGGTCACTCACCCGAATAGCCGTGTGTCCGTAAATCGAATAGACATCCAGTCCCGGATTGCAGGTTAAAATGCTGATAACTGCCCCTGAGCTTAATTGCTGCGCATGTACTTTGGGCTGAATAACAAGGATCGGCAGAAAGATCAGAAGAAATAGACGCACATTCATAGTGTGGAATTTTGATGCTAAAGATAGAGCTTTTGTACAAACACGGAAGGATCAAAAAAATAGATTCAGGAGAAAAGATAAACGTTAAAAACCTCAATCGGTCCTTCGGTTTCTCAGTAAGATCTGATGCGGTTTTCGTTATTTAGACAGAATAAAAATAGCAAGTCTGGCTAAAAATTGATAATATTGTCCCTTTGATCTAAAAACAGAGAGATATGGGATGCAACGGATGCAATACAAATACTGATTTAGACCGGCCGGCCATGCTTGGAACTTACGACTGGCTCAACGATATACCTGATACAACCAACGAATCAAACATTGTCGAAATACGGTTTAAAGGGACCCGGAAAGAGTTTTTCAGGAACGAAGAAGGGATTCATTTGAAACGCGACGAATTGGTTGTGGTTTCCTGTTCACCGGGACATGATGTGGGCGCTGTTTCGCTGACAGGCAAGTTGGCCGAACTTCAGTTTAAACGGAAAGTCAAAAAACCGGAACGGTATGAATGGAATAGAATTTACCGGAAAGCCACTCCTTCCGATGTGATCAAATGGGAAGAAGCCAAAGCGCGCGAAAACAAAGTCATGATACGTGCCAGGCAGTTGGCGAATGAGTTGAATCTGAACATGAAAATCGGCGATGTGGAATTCCGCGGGGATAATAACAAAGCTATTTTCTATTACATTGCCGACGACCGGGTTGATTTCAGGGACCTGATCAAACTGTACGCCAGGGAGTTCTTCATCAAAATAGAAATGAAACAGATTGGAGTTCGTCAGGAAGCCGGCCGTATTGGCGGAATTGGCTCTTGCGGGCGCGCCTTGTGCTGCTCAACCTGGAGAACCGACTTTACCAGTGTTACTTCGGATGCAGCCATCAAACAGGGATTGTCGCCCAATGCCGAAAAAATGGCCGGACGCTGCGGCAAACTGAAATGCTGCCTAACCTACGAACTCGATCATTACCTGGAATCTTTGGAAGATTTTCCGAATGAACTGCTGACTCTTGAAACAGATAAGGGAATTGCACGCCATTTTAAGACCGATATCCTTCAGAAAAAGGTATGGTACATGTACGATAAATCGGACGGACGAACCTTCGTTCTCGAACTGGAAGATGTTAAAAAGTTTCTGAACCTGAACAAACGCGGACAAAAACCTTCGATTGACGGCTACTTTACCGATGCAGAACCAAAGAAGGAAAATATGATGAATGTGGGCGAACTTGACCAGAAGTTCTTTACCAAACCCAATGTGGTCAAAAAACGCAACAACCGGAACAGAAGACCGCAGGGAAATCAGCCCCGGGAAATCAGGGCACAGGAAGACAGAACTCAGGAAAACAGGCAACAGGAAAACAGGCCGAATCCGGATGGTTCAACACGAAACAGACCTTTCAGGAGCAGGCCTCAGGTGAATAAGGGACCAAAAGAATAACCGGATTGTATTAACCATACGAATTTACCGGATTCAATAAAGCTTTTGGAAATGGAAGCTTATTTATTGATTCTGAGTGTTCTTGTCATTACGAATTCAGGGGTAATGGAAAACCCTTTTCGGTGTTGATTAAATCGCATGCAGCAATTCAATCTTATTTTTTCCTGACCATTTTCCCATGATATCAGCTGATTCGGCAAAAGCAATCAGAAAACCACCGCCACCTGAACCCAACAGTTTGATGTAAACCTGTTCGCTGAGCGCATCTTCAATGACAGAATGGAAATCGCCGGTAATCATACGTTGAAAATGAATCAATTCAAAACGGATCAATTGTTCCAGAAAAACAAAAAACTCCCGGTTGTTTTTATTCAGAAGTGATTCAATACATCCATTGTTGGCTGGAATGAAAAGGGATTCGAAAGCTTTTTCAAACACCGGAAAATTAAACCGGTCGATAAAATGCTGTACCAGGGGCCCGGTAGCCCCGGTTGTTTTTGTATCAATCAAAGCAACCGATAAATCCGCCTGTTTCAAATCAAAATTCACCGTTTGAACTTCCTTTTTTGAATTGATCAGCAAAGGCCGGTTCAGGAATGAGATTAAGGGATCGATCCCGGAGCTGTGCCCGTGAAAATAACTTTCGAGCAAGGCAAAATCGGATTTCAGGATTTCAGGCACAAGTTCATGCTCAGGCACCAAACTGGCAGCATACCGGTTAAAAAGCGCCGCTACCAGAGCACCTGAACTGCCCACTCCATATTGTTGCGGAATGTTGGAATTGAAATAAAGTCCCCGGTCAAGATCTGCTTCCAGGCTATCCAGGTAAAATGAAAAATGCAGTTGCTGAAAGGACTCTCCCGTCTTCAAATGTTCATAAAACTTTCGGATTTCAGCTGAACTTTCCGTATTGGTGTGATCAATATCCCAATCCAGATGACCTGAAAACCGGTTAAAGGGCACCGACAGCGCCATGGCATCGAACATCAGTCCGTATTCGCCGAAGAGCAGGAGTTTTGAGTTAAATTTAGTTTCAGGTTCCATATTCCGCTTTTTGCGCTTTGAATTAATTTTTTAGGGTTTTAATGTTATTTCCTTCCTATTTTCTTTTTTCAAAACCAATCGTTCAACCTGAAGTCTGCCTCTTTGCCAGGGAAACAGTGAAGCAGGAATGTGGAATCCGGAAATACACCGATCATTTTATCAATCCATGATTCGTTGTGGTCCCGTCCCGATCCAGTCGTCAATCCACCTTCCATTTTCGCAAAAGGTTACCAATTCAGACTCAATGAACGCTTTTATTTCTGGTACATTCTCCTGAAAATACAACAAATGAATGTTAGGTCCGGCATCAATGGTAAAACATACCGGAATGTTCGATTTTTCACGAAAATTCCTGATTCGGCTGATCAGCTCCAGGCTATTGGGCTTCAGCAGTATAAACGATGGGTTGGATGTCATCATCATGGCATGCAGACTCAGGGCTTCATTTTCAACAACAGTCATGAATTTTCCCAGATCTCCGGTCAGTAAGGCCAGGTAAAGTTCGTTGATATTTTCCCAGGTCTGTGCGATTCGCGAGCGTTTGTAAACATGTTCATCCATCAATTGGTGACCTGCTGAACTGGAAACCTTCTTCGTACCCGAATCGACCATCAGAATGGCATCGCGAAGCCCGGAAAATACCGGGTGAACTCCATCCGTCAAAGGAATGGCATGCTCGTCGCTGCATGATTCAAACAATTGAGTTTTTCCCCATAGGGCAAATCCCGGAAAAACCGACCGGCAGGCGCTTCCACTGCCTGTACGTGCCAGTTCCGAAGCCTTCTCCCAAAAACCGGGGCTTTCCGTATCTTTGCCCGAAAGTGCAAAATCGATCTCGGTTAAACACAAGGCCAGCGCCCCAAACGATGAAGCTGATGAGGCGATACCGGCTGAATGCGGGAAACTGTTCCGGCTGTGAATCCTGAAATTGTATTTGTTTATCCATGGCATTTGTGCCGAAAGATGATCCAGGTATTTTTCAATCCGTTCGCCAAATACACCGGCAACTTCCTCAAAATAAAACTCTACCTTTTGATCACCCTCCTTAAACAGCTCCACCGAAGTTTCGGTAAAGGAATTCTGAAGGACAAAACTCAGGGAAGGATTCATCGGTTTCTGAAAATCACGTTTGCCCCAGTATTTGACCAGTGCAATGTTCGAGGGACATCTCCATTTACTTCTCCAATGAGCATGTTTTAGCGTTCCTGTCATGGTTGTTCCTGTTTTAAAATCAGATCATTCCACCTGAATAGGATTGTCAATCCTTTATCCTGAAAATATTTTCTGACTTCTGAAAAGGGTAAAGCAGTCGAAATCAGGTAAAAATCACCTCCCCAGGCTCCCAGCGATTTTATTTCACCCGCAAAATCATTAAAATATTCCGGTTTAACCGGAGTTTTTCCAATCGCCCGGCCAATCAATTGTTCATGATGCCTGATCAGCCGGTTGAATTCCCCCTGTTCAGAACATAAGGCTATTTCATCCGACAGGGAAGAAACCTCCTGAATTAATTGTACAGATACCTTTTTCGCCTTCAGGAAAGCGTTTACCTCGCCGGATGTTCCTTTCTTCTGGCCCGAATATACCAGAAACAATTGTTCTGCAAAAGGATAATCCAGGTTTACCGGCTGAGAGATTTCATTTTTAAGGTAGAAAACCGGTCCTTTTGCAGTTGCACAGGCGATATCAAATCCGGAACCTTTAAAGATCCGTTCATTCAGAACAAAGGGGTCAACTCCGGCCCACTGCGAAAGGATACTGACTAAAGTGCTGCTGCTCCCAAATCCCCACTCCGGACTGGCATCCAGCAAGGTTTCGATCCGGATTCCGGCCGGAGGAAAAAAGGCAGGATTTAATGTCCGGATCGTTTGAAACAGTTCACGCAGTGTTTGTGATTTTCCCGGATGACTGGTTTTCAAAACTGAAAAATCAGTTGGATTGAACTCACACGAGAACCAAACATCGCCGGCGTAAAAAGCCTGCCAAAGAATCGTATGTAATTGAATATCATCATGAACAGCCAGTTGCTGACCGACTTTTAACGGCAATGCAATGGCTTTGGCTCCCAGCAGAACCAAGTACTCACCTGTTAATAGCAGCTTGCCGTTGGCGCGATATGAATTTAAAACAGACAATAGAGCTCCGATAAGATTTAAGATTCAAAGGTTTACCCCTTTCAGGGATGGGGTTGTGTTTTTTTTCTGTCCGTGTGTTTGCACCCACGGAAAAGATGATGACTAATCCGGCAGCCCCGGAGGGCTTGAACCAATTCCTCCAGGTTTATGCCAGTACTCTTCTACCGCAGAAAACGTCACCGTTTTATCCCGGAAATAATGTTGTATTTCCCCGTGTTTTTCTTCCGGAATATTTAATTGATTCAGGATATTACTCAGGTGCATTTTCATATGCCCCTGCTGTATTCCAACAGAAACCAGCGCTTTGACTGCACCAAAATTGGAAGCCAGTCCGGCAACCGCCAGATACATCATCAAGTCCCGGGCAGTTGGATAACCAAGAATCTGCATGGACAGCCTGGCAAGGGGATGAATTGCAGTAACTCCGCCAACCACTCCGGCAGCCAAAGCCAGTTCGATGCTCATACGAAACCGTCCATCCTGAATCTGAACTTCAGTCAATCCGCTGTACGCGCCGTTCCGGGAAGCAAAGGCATGACTACAGGCTTCGAAAGCCCTGAAATCGTTGCCGGTTGCTATAGCCAGCGCGTCGACTCCGTTAAAAATGCCTTTATTGTGTGTCACCGCACGCGAAACATCGGATCGGGCTATCCGGACCGCCCGCTCCATTTTTTCAGCAAACTGCAGGTTTTCTTCTTCTGATTTTCCGTCGAGTAAACCGGCCACCGGACATTCCACCCAGGCCCGAACCCGGCTATCAGGCGTATAATTGGATAAAATAGCCATAATAATTTCACACTCACGCTCTTCTTCCGGGAGCTTTTTACTATTCCGGAAATACTTCTGAAGGCTTATCCCAAACTGCTCCAAGCACGAATTAATAAAATTTGCCCCCATGGCATCGCAGGTTTCAAAACCCGCATCCAATTGATAATACCAGGGCAATACCCCTGACATTTCCTTTAATTCCAGAGAGCTGATTCCACCTCCGCGTTCCCTCATCCTTTCAGTCAGTGCAGCACTTTCAGCCAGCAACAGTTCTTTTAGTTCAGGAAAAAGCAATTTTAGTTTTTCCGGATTTCCATTCCATTGAAAGTGAACCTGTCCTTTTTTTTCGGTACCCAAAACTTCGGCAAAAAATCCTCCCCGCCGGGCCCAAAAACCGGCAGCATTCGCTAAAGCAGCCACCACCGAACTCTCTTCGGAAACCAGTGGAAAGAACAAATTCCTGCCATTGACCATAAAATTCGGAGCAATTGAAAAAGGAAGGTGGAAACTGGAAACCTGATTTTCACTCAGATCGCCGATAATTTTCCGGATTGTTTCGTCGGGATTTTCGAATGAACCCAGCCAGGCAGCCAAATTCTCTTCTAAATCGTATTTCTGAATCAACGAATTGATTCGCTGCTGTTTGGTATATTTCGAAAATCCTTGCAGGATGGAATCATCCATGATAATCGGGATTAATTTTCAAATAGGCTTTTGCCAGGCTGAGTGCCTGAATCTGGTTTCCAAGAAACATGGCCAACGATTCGTAACTTTCCGAAGCATGCTTCAAAACGGCCGAAGCCATGCCAAAAACGGACGGTAACTGGCTTTTTGAAGTCAGGTAATAACCATCCAGTGCATTTTGTATGCCCCCTGAAATAATGAGCTGTTTACAAGCCGGATTCGGGTTTTCCTTCAGGATTTGGTTGACTGAACCGACCATCTGACCGGCTGATTCACCCACAAAAGCAAAGGGCAAACTGGCTTCCAGCTTCTGATGATCATCGCGAAGCATTTCCAGTTTCGAAAAATTGGTACCGCCATAAGCGCCAAATTCGATGGCTTCAAGTGGAAGCTGAAGCAATTGCCTCAAACTTTCAGGACCAAAACCCTGCCCTACTTCCTTGACTATAATTTTTATCTGAACCTGACTGAGCAATTGTACAAGGGTCTGCAGAGGCGTTTGTTTCAGCCGGTTTCCTTCGGGTTGAAACCATTCCTGCAAGGGATTGATGTGCACAATGAGGCCATCGGCGCGCAATTCACCAACCAGATCAACCACTGCCTGGATATTGCCTGAGAGGATCAGTTCTTCCACCTGCGCGATACCCAGGTTAGCCCAAAAGGATTGTTCATCACCAATTTCGTCCCTGAAATTAAAATCGTCCCAAAGCGTTTTATCAAACAGAATTTTGCGGCATGATCCAAGCCCCATTCCCATCCCGAATTCGCGGCAGGCTCGGGCAATATTAGCATTGATCGTACGTGCCACCCCGGTTCCGCCGGTCATGCTCGAAACCCAGATGGGTGTCTTCATCACTTTCCCCAGAAAATGGATACTTAAGTCCGGATTTTCAGGATGAGCTGCCAGCATGGGTTCGTAATTGAAACGCAGGTCCTGTTCAGCCAGTCTGGTCTGTGAATCAAGAGCTAGTCTGATGTGTTCAAGTTTGCGATCTGTGTTCATTGCGATTTTTTTTCAACACGAAGACACAAAGACACGAAGTTTTAATACCAATAAACATTCCCTCATTCGTGGCTTAGCGCCTCTGTATTTAATACCATTTATTTCGGAAAATTACAGATTTTTAAGTTGTGATTGCTTAAAAATCAACATAAGGCATTCCGAATTTTTGACCCCTGACTTTTTAATCTTTCAAAATGTTCCGTGAAATCACCATCCGCAGAATTTCGGAAGTTCCTTCCCCGATTTGCAGCAACCGCTGGTCACGGTAAAATCGTTCAATAGGCCATTCGCGGTTTTTAAACAAACCGGCACCGCCCAGGATCTGAACTGCTTCATCGGCCACTTCGCGGGCAATTTCGGAACAATACAACTTGGCCATTGCAGCCTGCTGCGCAAACAAATGACCATTGTCTTTCAGCCAGCAGGCATTGTACAATGTATTCCGGGCATTTTCAATTTTCAGGGCCATATCGGCCAGTTTAAATGCGATAACCTGAAATTCGCTGAGCGATTTGCCAAACTGCCGGCGTTGTTTGGCATAAGACAGGGCTATTTCGTAAGCCCCCTGTGCCAGGCCAAGGCCAATGGCCCCAATCGACAAACGTCCTGAATCGAGCGTTTTCAGCATAATTTTGAAGCCTTTTCCACGCTCCCCCAGTTGATTTTCGAGTGGCACCCTGCAATTATTGAGATACAAGGTTCCGTTGTCGGCTGCCCGCCAGACCAGCTTGTTTTTCATGGTTTCACGGGTAAAACCTTCACGTTCCTTTTCAACCAGTATGGCAGTGAGTTCTTTGCGTCCATCGCTTTCTCCGGTTATGGCCAAAATGGTCATTCCTGCTGAAATTTCCGAAGTACCGTTGGTAATGTATTTTTTCGAACCGTTCACCAGAAATTCATCTCCGGTAATCAGCGCTGTTGTTTCAACGCCCTGCGCATCAGAGCCGGCATTTTCTTCGGTAAGACCAAAAGCCCACAGTTTTTCACCCGTGCAAAATGCAGGCAACAGGAATTCCTTTTGCTGCTGTGTGCCGAATTCCATAATCGGACCAACCCCCAGCGAATTATGGGCAGCCAAAGTTGCAGCCATGGAGCTGTCAATCCGTGCCATTTCTTCAATGGCAATAATATACGACAGGTAATCGCTGCCCTGCCCGCCAAATTCTTCGGGAGCAGTCATACCCAGAACGCCTGTTTTACCCATCTCGCGGACCAGTTCAACCGGGAATATTTCTTTTTCATCAAAATCATCAATCACCGGTTTGACGAATATCTCAGCAAAATGCCGGACCTTCTCCCTGATCTGATGATGTTTTTCTTTCAACAATGCATTCATTATCTATCGTTTCAAATTTCATGTTCCGGTTGAACCCGGACCCTGTTTATATTACTCCCGGTCAGTTTCAGGCTGTACTTCCCCGCCCGCTTCCGGAGTGACGGAGGCAGCAGGTTCCAATTCCACCAGCAACTGCTTTTCAATCACAACGTTTCCTTCCCCGACATGAATCCTTTTAACCTTTGCCTCAACCGGACAAAGAACATGAATTTCGGTTTTCATGGACTCCAATGTCAACAATATCTGTCCGGGAAATACAGCATCACCCTGTCTAATATTTAATTTCAACACTTTACCAAACAAATCGGCGCAAATAAGGTTTTGAAAAAACTTTTCTGTAACCGCTTTTTTCCGAATTACCAAAGCCTGGTGAAGTAACGAATTGCTTCGGAATGCAAATGAAAACCCATGATGAACGATCAGGGTTTCCTGTTTATTTTCAATACAATAGAACAAGCCGGTCTGCTCATTGATTTCCAGTTCGAGTAATTTCCCATTTCGCTGAATCACCGAGACCTGGTATTCCTGCAGGTTAATCCGGAAAAGCTGAACCTCCCGGTTTAATTCCACCCGGCATTCATATTTTTCTTCATTGCACAGGACCTCGAATTCCTGCATCATCCTCCAAAATCCAATCTGATTCCAGGGAGTATTTCCGGAGTTGTCTTTTTGCTGAAAATGAAAAATCAGGTATGCCACAATCAGATGGTGTTTATTCAGCTGACTCTTTTTTTCCTGAATCTGTTCGTTAATACCAGCCAGATGGTCATCCACGTATCGGGTATACACCGAATTCTCACGAATAACTTTACTTTCGATCAGTCCTGACAGGAACGGAAGATTGGTGTGAACTCCGGATACATCAGTTTTTGACAAAATTTTCTTCATCTGGTCGAGTGCCGATTCACGCTGGTCACCCCAAACAACCAGTTTGGCGAGCAGTGAATCGTAATTGGCAGAAACTGTATTTCCTTCTTTCACAAATGTTTCAAGCCTGAATTGCTTTTCCTCCGGAATTCTCCAAAGCGAAAGCCGGCCCGCCGAAGGTTTAAAATTATTCTCCGCATCCTCGGCACAAAGTCTCACTTCGATGGCATGTCCTGAAATCTGGATTTCTTCCTGTTTGACGGGCAGCAGGTTTCCGGCTGCAACCAGCAGCTGAAGTGCAACCAGGTCGGTATTGGCAATCATTTCAGTAACGGGATGTTCCACCTGAATCCGCGTATTCATCTCCAGAAAATAAAACCGGTTTTTCTCATCGAGTAAAAATTCGATGGTGCCGGCATTGCGGTAATTCATGGAACGTGCAATTTTGACCGCTGCCGAAGTCAGCGCTGAACGCAATCCGCTATCGGCAGAAGGAGACGGAGCTTCTTCGATAATCTTCTGAAACCGGCGCTGAACAGTACATTCCCGTTCATAAAAGTGCAACACATTTCCAAAATGATCGGCCATCAACTGAACCTCCAGGTGTCGGGCATGGGGCAGGTATTTTTCGACGAACAATTCGCCGTTACCAAAATAGCCGAGGGCTTGCCGCTCAGCCTTTTGAAGGGCAGGTAATAATTCAGCCCGGGTAGAACAAATCACCATTCCTTTTCCACCGCCACCACCCGAAGCTTTTACCATCAGCGGGAAATCCTTTTCTTCAACTTGTTGGCGTATTTCCTCAGGAGTACCCCTAAACGATGGCAAAACCGGAATTCCGATCGATTTGACGTAGGAAAGCGCTGAATTTTTTTCGCCCATCAGTCGGATATTTTCAGGTGAAGGACCGATAAAAATCAATCCGGCATCGGCTACCTTCTGAGCAAAACCGGCATTCTCTGACAGGAATCCGTAGCCGGGATGAATAGCTTCTGCTCCTGAATTCAAAGCAATCTGTATGATTTTCTCCGGATTAAGGTAGGTTTCGTCCAGGCTTGTCCCTGAAAGCAGAACTGCTTCACCGGCCATCGACACATGAAGAGAGGAAGAATCATCGGAAGCATATACTGCCACCGTACTGATACCTGATTCACGGGCTGCCCGAATGATCCGTACCGCAATCTCGCCACGGTTGGCGATGAGAATCTTGTGAAAAGTTTTCAAGTATAACTTTTATGGTTCATGTACAAAGTCTCCTTTACTTTTTCCAAACCGGCTTTCGTTTTTCAAGAAAAGCACGGATTCCTTCCTGACCATCAGGTGATAATAACGCTTCAGCAAGTATTGATGAAGTGACCACCGTGTCACTAACCGCAATGTCTCCTGCAATAACCCTGTTAATCAATTGTTTCGCTTTTTTTACAGCCGACGGTGAGGCCATGTTAAAGGAGTCCGTAAAATCGGATAATTCGGATTGCAGTTGTCCGTCAACGCATACTACATCAACCAACCCGGCCTGATGAGCCTCGCCTGATGTAAACAAAGCTCCGGTTAATATCCATTTCCGGAGATGCCGGGCCGAAAGTCGTTTGGCGACAAAAGGCAGAATCGTTGCAGGAAGAAGACCAAGTTTAACTTCGCTGAACATGAACCTGGTATTCGATTCGGCCAGCACAAAATCGCAGGTAGCCATTAGTCCGATGCCACCGCCAAATACGTTTCCGCGAACGGTGGCAATCGTAATTTGAGGCATTTGAAACAACTTCAGTAAAACATCAGCCAACAGTTTGTAGGTTGCAATATTTTGCCCGTAGGTTTTTTTTTCCTGTCCTGAAAACCAGTTCAGATCGGCGCCGGCACAAAACGAGCGGCCATTTCCGGAAAGAACTAAAAACTGGATTTCATCCATGGCTGAAATTTCTTCCAATGCTTTGTCCAATTCCGAAATCAGTTCAGGAACAAGCGCATTGTGACGTTCAGGTCGGTTCAGGCTGATCCGGACCACCGACCCATCCAAATTAATCCCGATATAGTGATAGTCTTGATTCACAGGTATAATTTTGTCCTTTTAAAAATTTATATTTTTGCAGCATTCAATATTACGGATTCAACTATCTTTCAATCAAATACTTCAATCTGAATAGCTGAACTTTGAACTTGAAACTTTGAACTTGAAACTTGAAACTTGAAACTTGAAACTTCTTTAATCCCGGTCTACATTCTGAAAACCCCGTATCCGGGTTCTCCGAATGGCCGGTTGAGAGAAACTGAAATAGCCATTGCCAGAACTTTTCTTGTGTCAACAGGATCGATGATGCCATCGTCCCACAAGCGGGAAGAACTGTAAAACGCTGAACTTTGTTCGTTAAAATCGTTAAGCAGCGAATCCCCGGAACCATTGTTTCCAATACTACTGAGTACACCCGAAGCCTGCTCCCCTCCCATCACCGAAATGCGGGAATGCGGCCACATGAAAAGGAAGTGCGGATCGAAGGAACGGCCTGCCATGGCATAATTTCCGGCGCCAAACGATCCGCCGATAACAACTGTAAATTTGGGAACAGCAGCATTGGCCACTGCATTAATCAGTTTAGCGCCATCACGGGCAATACCCTGATGTTCGTATTTTTTACCAACAATAAAGCCGGTGATATTCTGTAAAAAAAGCAAAGGTATTTTTCGCTGAACGCATAACTGAATAAAATGAGCGCCTTTCAGCGAGCTTTCCGAAGTGAGAAAACTGTTGTTGGCAATCACACCAACCGGGAAACCCCATATCCGAGCAAAGCCGGTTACCAGTGTTTTGCCATAGTCGGCCTTGAATTCCTGAAATTGACTTCCATCAGTCAAACGATCGATGATAGCATGTACATGGATTGGTTTTTTCAGGTCAACAGGCAAAAAACCATACAATTCTTCGGCAGGGAAGAGCGGCTCCTGCTTGGGCTGAATATCCAGTTTTTGTTTTTCAGAAGCTGGCAATCCGGCAATAATATCCCGGCAGATCTGCAATGCATGAACGTCATCTTCAGCCATGTGATCGGCCACACCTGAAATACGGGTATGCACCTCTGCCCCACCCAGTTCTTCAGGAGTAACGATCTCGCCTGTTGCAGCTTTCACCAGCGGCGGACCGCCAATAAAAATCGTTCCCTGGTTACGCACCATAATCGTTTCGTCGCTCATCGCCGGAACATAGGCACCACCTGCAGTACAAGATCCCATGACCACTGAAATCTGCGAAATTCCTTCGGCAGACATGCGTGCCTGATTGTAAAACACCCTTCCAAAATCGAAACGATCGGGAAAAACATGGGCCTGTTCAGGCAGGTATATACCTCCTGAATCGACCAGGTAAACACAGATCAGCTTATTTTGACGGGCAATTTCCTGGGCCCGGACATGTTTTTTAATGGTTTCGCGGATGTATGTTCCGCCTTTGACGGTCGCATCGTTGGCAATAATCAGGCATTCACGCCCATGAACCACACCGATTCCGGTGATAATCCCGGCTGATGGAAACGCGTTATCGTACTGATTGTATGCAGCAAAAGAAGAAAGTTCGAGAAATGGGGTTTGCCGGTCAACCAGCAGATTGATTCGTTCGCGGGCGAGTAATTTTCCCCGCGAACGGTGTTTCTCAACCGCAGGTTCTGATCCGTGCGAACTTACCCCGGCCAGCTTTTCGCGGAAGGTTTTCAATATTCCCATGTAATTTCCGGAATTTTCTGCAAATTCCGGAGTCCTGGTCAAGGCTTCGTTTTGTTTAATTTTTGCCGTCATTTGATTAAACAGAATTGTATTAACCTCTTAGACAATAAAGCTAATCGTTTAGTTCACCAAACAGGTAAATATTTTCATCAGAACCTCGTAATTCGGTAATTCTGACGGTATGCACTGTATTTTTCAGTACACCTGAAGCTTTAAAACGAACCGGAATGTAATGTTGTCCGTAACCGTTGGCAACTCCCTGAGCGGTTTTCTCCACCAGCACCTCCTGCGATTGTCCAAGGAAATTGCTCAGATAATTTGTTTTATTTTTCCCCGAAAGTTGCCTGATTTTCGCCGAACGTTCGGTTTTTATCTTCTCCGGAATATGATTTTCCAGTCGTTCGGCACGGGTTCCTTTCCGGACTGAATATTTAAAGGTATGGACATGACTAAAATCGAATTCCCTTACCGCATCGAGTGTTTGCTGAAATTCCTCCTCCGTTTCGCCCGGGAAACCAACAATGATGTCGGTGGTGAAATTAAACTCAGGATAAACCGACCTGAACTGTCTGACGGTATCGCGGAATCGCTCCACATCATACATACGGCGCATCCGGAGCAATGTTTTATCTGAACCACTCTGCAGGCAAAGATGCAGGTGCGGCATCAGTTTGGGGTGGGCAAAAAGTTCCACAAAACGGTCGCCAAATCCATCGGGTTCGAGCGATGAAATGCGCACCCGGAAATCCCCTGGAACTTCAAGAATTTGTGCAAGCAAATCTTCAAAACGGGATTCTCCGTCTTCATAACGGCCAATATTAACGCCGGTAACTACAATCTCCTTAAATCCGTTGGCGATGGTTTTCCGGACACTTTCCAGAACATCGGCAACCGGTCTCGACACCGCCCTGCCACGAACCATTGGAATGATACAAAAGGTGCAAAAATTGTCGCAGCCATCCTGAATTTTAACCGCACTGCGGGTATGTAAACTTTTACGAACCGGTTCGTAGCGGAACACATCCTGCGGCAACTGGTTGGGATGCATGATCTCGCCTGAAAAATGAGCATCAACCAACGAAAGGATAGAACTTTTCCGGTTGTTTTCAACCACAAAGGTGATGTTTTCCTGGTTCTCGAGTTTTTCCTTGAAATTATTGGCCATACAACCAGTCACAACAACCACGGCATCCTTATTTTTTCGTGCAGCCTGACTGATCACAGTTCTTGATTTCTGATCGCTTTGATTGGTTACCGTGCAGGTATTCACGACAACCACATCAGGCGATTCATCAAAACCGACCAGTTCATACCCTGCTTCATCGAAATCGGTCACCAAAGCATCCGTTTCATACTGATTAAGCCTGCAGCCCAAAGTTTTAAATGCTACTCTCTTTTTATGGTTTGTAATCACAGTTCGTATTTCAAAATTAAATGCCTCCAATTCCGGTTACTTTTTTCATTCGTGTTCCGGCTTGTTCATTTCCCAATTGGAAACCTGGAGTTCAAAATCTGGTATTAATTCACCGCTCATTGAAAAGTCGGCCGCGGAAGTGATGGTAACATCCACCATTTTTCCCATGAGTGAAGCATCGTGACGATCGAGACGAACAATCAGTTTACCCTCCGTCAGGCCGGTTGAAAAGCCGGTTTTCCGGTCGGTGCCGTTTACCAGCACCCGAAAGGTTTTATCAATCAATGTTTTATTGTATTCCCTGGAGTGAATTTTCAGAACTTCAGTAAGCCGGTGCAGACGGTCTTTTTTATCCTCTGCCGAAACTTCGTTTTCCCAGCGATAACTCGCAGCCCCCGGACGTGGCGAATACATGGCAATATAGGCCATGTTAAACTGAAATTCATTCATGGCAGTCATTGTATTCTGAAACTCAGTTTCACCTTCGCCTGAAAAGCCAACTATGATATCGGTAAATAAAGTTGCCTGGGGAATTAGTTCCCGGATATCGGCAACAATTCGCCGGTATTTGTCCATGGAATGACGCCGGTTCATCTTGATCAGAACCCGTTCGTCGCCGCTCTGCATGGGCAGGTGAATCTGTTTGGCCAGACAATCATACCCGGCAATGACTTCAATAACTTCACGGTTCATGTCCTGCGGATGCGGGGACGTAAAATACACCCAAAATTCCTGACCTGATGTTTTGCCGAATTCGCCAACCTGCCGGAGCAATTCAGCAAAATTGATTTCCTCACCGTTTTTATCGAGCCCGTACGAATTCACATTCTGGCCTAGCAAGGTGATTGACTTGTAACCCTGATTCACCAAATGGCGCACTTCGTCAATTATTTCTACGGAAGGTCTTGATACCTCACGGCCACGGGTGTATGGAACAGCGCAAAACGTACAAAATTTATCGCATCCGTTCTGAATCGGGACAAATGCTTCATAGGTCGACTGGTATTTGGGCTTGATGTGCCACATTTCGGCAATGTGTTCATTTTTGGGCATTACCGGCTGAAGTATTTTCAGACCTGCAGGAGTTACAATTCCATATTCCCGAATCATTTGAGGGAATTGTGCCAGTTCACTCATCTGAAAAATCAGGTCGAAGCTTTTCAGGAATTTTTCCTTATCCGACGGCAAAATGCATCCTGAAATAAATGTAATCAGGTTGCGTTTGTTTTTCCATTTGTTCCACTGGGCGATTTTGTTGTACACCTTGTCGATAGGTTTTTGCCTGACTGAGCAGGCCAGCATGCCAAGTAAACTGGCTTCTTCCTCGTTTTCAGTCCGGACATAACCCATGCCCTCGAGCACGGCGCTAACCCGTTCGCTGTCCGACAGGTTCATCTGGCAACCCAATGTAATCAGGTGGTACTTCATTTATTATCTTTTCAATCGAGGGTTCTGCAAATTACGTATCAACCTCTGGTTAATAATTTAGATCTGTAACGAAATGGAACGCCCAAATAATCATTCTCCTGCTTAAAAATAGACTTCGCAGTGAATCTGATCGCGTTCAAATCCTTTTTCTTTCAGGATTTCCAGGGCATCAAAAATCATGTCGCTGTTTCCGCAAAGGAAGAATTGAGTTTCGGGGTCAAAGGTACAATTTTTCAGGTAACCAGTCAGTCGCCCCTCATAAGTTCCTTTTGGATCACGGCTCGTACAGAGAATATACCTGTCGGCGGCGTATTCATCCCGGTCGTATGCTTCCTGAACAGATCGGACTCCGTGAATCAGGGTATAATCAATTTCCGGATAAGTCCGAACCAAACTGCGGAAAGGGGCAATACCAGTTCCACTGGCAATAAATACGAATTTTCCGGGTTCAGCTGTTCTGGGTTCCATTCCGAATTTGCCGAACGGACCATGTATTTCAACCAGATCGCCGGCTTTCAATTTCCGGAGTTTAGGTGAAAAATAGCCCTTCGCTACTTCCTTTACCAGGACTTCCAGATATTCGTCCTTCACCCCACTGTATATCGAATATTCCCTGCTTTGATAATCACCGTATATTCCCAGTGAAATGTGCTGGCCTGCCTGAAAAGCAAAACGGGCCTTTGGCATTTTCAACGAAAATGTTTCGTCGGTCAAGTGTCTGATTTCTTCTATCTTGTAAAAGCTTTCGTCAATTTTTATGTCGTGCTTTACTAAACTCATCATGGCTTCAAATTTTGGACTGCAAAAATAATCATTTATTTCTATTTCAGACGAATATATCTTTTATTTTATTTCTGAAAAAGATGTTGCAGTATTTAACCCATCCGGAATATTTTTGTTCGATTTTACTGTTTAAAAGCTTCAAAATATCTGAAAATTATGACAAAAACGGATGATTCTTATATTCTGTTTCTGTAACTTTGAAAGTAAGCCAGAAAAACAAAAACATGGAATTCGTCCTGATTGATCTAACGAAACGAATTCAATCTGACAATTAACCAACACACAAAAACCACATGAAAACCATTATCATTTACACCACATCACACGGTTGCACTGAAAAAGTGGTCAGCGAACTTTCGCAAAAACTGTCGGGAGAGGTTGTAAGTCTCGATTTACATCATCAGTCCTTACCACCGTTAGCCGGGTATGACCGGATTATCATCGGAGGGTCGATTCATGCCGGTCAGATTCAGAAACGTATCCGGAAATTTTGCCAAACCTACCTGGATGAACTCCGGGAAAAGGAAATCGGCTTATTTATCTGCTGCATGTACGAACCCGAAATTGCCCGTGAAGAGATTCAGAATGCCTTTCCGGAAGAGTTGCACCAGATGGCCAAGACCGAAGCCATTTTCGGAGGAGAATTCAACTTCGACAAAATGAATTTTGTAGAGAAAATGCTGGTTAGAAAAATCGCCAGGGTACATGAAAGTGTTTCAAAAATTGACCACAGTTCAATTGAGCGATTTGCCAACCGCATGGAAAAAACCTACCACCCGTTCATGTTCCTGGTTTAAAACAAACTCAGAATTTCAGGTAAAAATCACAGGTCAGCGCCTGGTATTCAGGCGTATAATCGAAGTGTTTTTCGAATTCAATCATCAGGGTTTCTTCCCGGGTAATGCATTCCGACCGGACTAATTCAGCCAGAATCCGAAAGTCAGGCTTTTGTGGATTCGGTTTTATCCGGCACAAGCGGGAAATGTATAAGTTATTCAGGATTGCCAGTTGTTTTAACTCCTGAAGATTCTCGATTGGAAGTACAAGGGCAATTTTACCATTTTCGGCCAGTAAACCTGCAGCCCCGGATATTAATACCGGCAGTGGCAACGAATCGGAGTGACGCGCCTGTGCCCTGTTTTTCTGTGGCGCCTGATGCCCGTTGGAAAAAAAAGGTGGATTACTCACGATCAGGTCATATTTTCGGTGTATCGTTTCAGTAAACTCCTGAAAGGAGCCTGATTTGAGCTGAATCCGATTGCTCCAGGGCGATTGTTGTATATTTCGAAGAGCTTCCTGTAAAGCTTCCTGCTCGATCTCTACCGCATCAATTTGGGCAAGACTGTTTTTCTGTGCCATCATCAGGGCAATCAGTCCGGTTCCTGTGCCAATATCCAGAATCCGTTTTGCATGGGCAGTGTCAGCCCAGGCACCAAGCAATACACCATCCACTCCCACTTTCATGGCCGATCGTTCCTGGACAATGCGAAATTGTTTAAACTGAAAATAGTTGTTTCGAGGCATAATGAGATTGTTATTTACCAGAATACAATGAAGATGGACTTATCGGAATTCGACTTGTATCGATTAATTATGATTTGTTACTAATCCAATATCAATATTTTCTTTCTTTTCCCTGGTTTGCAACTCACCGAATAAATTCCTCAGCTAATATTCCTCTTAAACCCAATTTGTTTTTGAGGTTTGGGATTCTCCTGTTTCTCGATTAGTTCGTCCAAATAATTAAATACCAGTTCAATATTCTTGTCCTGATTGGCCAGCTTCTTTTTGATTTCTTCAATTTCGAGGCGTACACTTAAATTGTCGGTAAGTAATTGCCGAACTTTCGTGAATATCCGCATGATCTGGATGTTCACTTTAATTGCCCTTTCGCTGTTTAAAACACTTGAAAGCATTAATACCCCATGTTCTTTAAAAACAAACGGTGGTTTTCGGCGTCCGCCCCAACTTGATGTCGCAATTTGCGATTTCAAGTTATTAAATTCTTCATCTGTGAGTTGGAACATAAAATCTTCGGGAAACCTTGATGAATTGCGCTTAACCTGCTCATTTAAACGACGGGTTTCAACGCCATAAAGTTCAGCCAAATCACTGTCGATCATCACCTTTAATTCCCGTACATAGTATATCTTGCTTAGAATAACCTCCTCAGGAACTACTAAAGCATTTTCATATTTATCCATATCTATGTTCTATTTGTAACTTACAAAATCACCAACGTTCCCCCAATCGTATCCCTCAATATAGCATCTACATTGACCTGCTCAGCAAATTCATGCCATTTGACAACTATTTCAGAGATTTGCTGAATGATGGAAGGCGCTTTTTTTACGTTCATCTGTTTGCCAACCTCCAATAAATCTTCGTGGGTAATTCCCCTCCGTTTGCCATTGACACTAAGCGCATGCTGACTGACCCAGGCACTTCCGGGGCGATAAGCATGGCAAATATCGTAAGCAGGAGCGAGTTTCCATTCTCCTGCCCGATTCATGGTAAAAGCAAAATTCTTCGTGTGGTCATCGCAGTTTTGTGCCATCACGTTAAAAACCATCCGTCGGTACATTTGTTCCGCTTCAGGATAAGTCAACCGCAAAATGCGCATGGTTTGAAACAACTGTTCGTAACTGAATGAATAAATTTCATTGAAATCGTAATGCATCATGGCACAGAAAGTTTGTACATGCAACTTTTCACCGTCTGTCAAACGATCAAAACGGCGGGTCATAAAATGTGCCCTTCCATTTTCTTCAACCAACCGGCATTCTGTCATTTCCAGACCACAATCAACGGCCATCAGGTGATAGGCCATTTCAACCCTTCCGTAGCCGGAACTGGCTCCAAACTGACTGTCGTCAACACCGTCAAATTTGATCAGCCAATGTGAGAAACCTTCCGGAGCATCAGCCTGACCCGATCGTACTTCACCAGTTTCCGGATTGTAGGTAATGACAGCCTTTGCCCTTGCTCCCCCGGCCGATGTTCCGATTTTGAGAATGTCGGAAAGTGCCTTTTGTTCATCGTGCGAAAGGTCGGTTTGAAAAAACTGCCTGCCTGAAAGGATTTGCTGAGCCACTTCCGCCAAACTGCTGATTTCTACCTTCGTTGCCTGACCGGCAGATTTTGGAACAACCGGTTCGAATTCCAATGCACCCATTCCCCGCTTTCCGGTAAAACAAAGCATCTCCACCGGATTCATACTTCCTGCCGGCCTACCAACCCGGGCAAGCCAGGCATTGATCAACGCGTTTCCGTAACGATCGGGCAACACATCGGCCAGTAAACCGGGCAAACCTTTAAATGTAGAGCTACCTGCCAATTCGGGAAATGAAAATATTCTGCCTCGTGCCTCCGATATAGGCATTTTCAGTGGCGATAAATCAAGTCGATGTTGAAAAAATGCAGGATCAAATTCGAAATCAGCAACTCCCGTACCCGAATTCCAGTGAATGGCTCCGACACGTTTATCCCAGATATTTACGAATGCGTTTTCAATCATCACCAGTCGGGTAAAGTGTTCGGTTCAGTAGGATTGGTTTTTCGGGCTCGTTTGCGCTTTTTCATCTCCATTTTAGCAAGGTAAATTGGGCTTGCCTTTTCTTCAACCTGAAAAACATTTAGAAATGACATCTGGTTGAGTACTCTTAAAATCTGAACGATTGACAGGAGTGTTCCACCCCGCCCGTTCTCAATCTGGCTCAATGTCGAACGATTTAGTCCGGCAGCATCAGCGACCTGTTTCTGGCTTTTATTCTGCTGCAAACGTGTTTCCTGAATAAACCGGCCAATCACAGCTTGTACAGCATCATCACTTAATTCATGCCAATTAATGTTGCTTTTTTCCATCTTTATATCATTTTATTATAGTTATTGATGGCTTTTCACAACAAATATATAATATTTTTTTGAGATTATAAATATCAGAAGAAATTTTTTGCCTAAAAGTTGGTTTATTCCATCATTAAGCCTATTTTTTAAATATAATATTGGTTTTAGACAACACTAAAACAAAACCAATTGAGATTAGAAATCAATGTTTAAGAGGAGCAAAATACGAATCTGAGAGAATTATATTTCTTGGATCGTCCCAACCTGATGTTATTATTTCAAGTTTCCAAATTCATCCTCTCGTCACTGCCCCTCGTTTGCAACGAGGGGTAAATGGTCTTGAGTTTGCAACTCAGCAAGATTCGTTATAACACAGTTTGCACATTACCTTGAATACCATTCGTACACCCATATTGATTCTAATTTAGCGTATTTACAAAAAGGTATTTTTTAGATTTGCACTTTCATAAAACACAAACTTCAAATTTGATAAAACATTTGAGCCATGAAGATAAAGTCTGCTGCTTTGCCTGTAATTTTTAGTTTCCTCTTTTGCATTTCCGGGTTTTCACAGGATTTAAACCTCGGAAAAAAATTACTTTCTGAACGAAAATTTAATGAGGCTTCTGCCGAATTTGGAAAATTCAGAAAAGACTCCCCTGGTTTTGCTGACAGCCAGTATTACCTTGGAATAATCAGCACAAGGAAGAAAGAATTGGAAAAGGCCGAGACCTATCTAAAGCAAGCCATTGCACTAAATGGCAACAAGGCTGATTATCATGTTGCCCTGGGATCTTTGTTCGGCCAAATGGCGGTTGATGCCAACCTGATAAAACAGGGAATGCTCGCACCCAAAATTAAAAATGAATTTGAAATTGCCGCCAGGCTTGATCCGAAAAACATCGAGTCAAGATGGATGCTTATTAACTATTACATCAGGGCTCCCAAATTTATGGGAGGCGATGTCGAAAAAGGTAAAGCGGTTGCCGACGAAATTATGAAACTCAATCAGGCGGAAGGGAATAGTGCCTGGGGTACCATTTGGCGTTCGGAAAAGAGAAATGATCTTGCCGAGAAAAATTATCAGACTGCCGTAACCCTTGCACCCGACAGCATTAAGTATTACTACGCCATGGCACGGTTTTATGAAGCAATTCCGAATACCGATAAAGCTCTGGAGACGTACAGTAAAACGGTAAAAAAATTTCCGGAAAACCGGCAGGCATATTTGCAAATTGGCAAGGTAACAGCAAATTCAGGAAATAAAATGGATGAAGGAGAAAAATCGCTAAACGAGTTTATCCGGCTTACTGCGAATAAAAATGATAAAAGTCTGGCAAATGCCTATTATTATTTGGGATTAATCGAAAAGAAAAGAGGCAAAACTGCAAATGCCAAAAAGCACATCGAATTAGCGCTCAAGCTAAATCCTGAACACAAACCTGCAAAGGAAATTTTGGAAAAATTATGATTCTTATTTTTTCATCAATAACAAAAAACATTTGCAAAAACTGAAAATGATTTTCTGAAAATTTATTGAAATGCTTTTGAAAATTGGTTCTATATGGTTTTGTATGGTTAATGTAAATTATATTTTTGTAAGCCATTTCCATTCCGTCTGAAACAAAGCGCACACTTTTTTAGTTTTGGAAATGATATTTATTCATCCAGCTTTCGGCTTTGATAGCTGAAAACATTGATCACATTCGTTTGCTTTCGAGAAAAATTCTTCACGGGTATTGACGATGGTTTGTTCAAGTTCCTTATCACCGTTGAAAAAATCAATCACTTCACGCAGGTTTTCAACACCATAAACTGTCAAAGAATCCACCACAGCGACTTCGCGCGCATTTTCCCTTGGAAGGATAAATCCTTTAAAACTCACATGGTCGCTTAAGTACATTTTCTTTTGAATTATCCGCCCCAATTATCCCGATCCAAACTTCTATACTGAATGGCTTCCGACAGATGATGGCTTTCGACCCGGTCGCTTTTTTCGAGATCGGCTATGGTGCGCGAAACCTTCAGAATCCGGTCGTAGGCACGGGCCGATAAACCCAGTTTTTCCATGGCATTTTTCAGCAGACTGCTGCTGACCTCATCCAGGTCGACATACTGACGAATCATTTTGGAGGACATTTGGGCATTGCAAAATACACCATCACTTTTAGCAAAACGGAGAGACTGTATTTCGCGGGCGCTGATAACCCGTTCCCGAATGCGACTGCTGGGTTCGGTGGGGGCCTGCTCCGATAATTTCCGGAAAGGGACAGGTACAACTTCCAGGTGAATGTCGATGCGATCGAGCAATGGCCCGGATATTTTATTGAGGTACTTGGCAACCACACCCGGACCACAGACACACTCTTTGGTCGGGTGGTTGTAATAGCCGCAGGGACATGGATTCATGGAAGTAACCAGCATAAAACTGGCCGGATATTCCACGGAGAATTTAGCCCGTGAAATAGTAATCGTCCGGTCTTCCAAAGGTTGGCGCATGACTTCGAGAACCTGGCGTTTAAATTCGGGAAGTTCGTCGAGAAACAGAACTCCGTTGTGTGCCAGGCTGATTTCGCCCGGCTGGGGAAAAGCGCCGCCACCGACCAGTGCGACATCGGATATCGTATGGTGGGGGCTGCGGAACGGACGTTGGGTCATCAGCGAAGTATCGCGGTCGATTTTCCCAACTACCGAATGAATCTTGGTCGTCTCCAATGCTTCGCGGAGTGTAAACGGGGGTAAGATTGTCGGGATTCGTTTGGCCAGCATGGTTTTCCCGGCCCCGGGAGGGCCAATCATGATGATGTTGTGACCTCCGGATGCTGCAATTTCGAGAGCCCGTTTTACATTTTCCTGACCTTTGACATCCGAAAAATCGATATCACATTCGTTTGTTTTCGATAAAAATTCTTCACGGGTATTGACGATGGTTTTTTCAAGTTCCTTTTCACCGTTGAAAAAATCAATCACTTCACGCAGGTTTTCAACACCATAAACTGTCAAATTATCCACCACAGCGGCTTCGCGCGCATTTTCCCTTGGAAGGATAAACCCTTCAAATCCTTCCTGGCGTGCTTTGATGGCAATAGACAAGGCCCCTTTCACCGGTTGCAGGTTTCCGTCGAGCGACAATTCACCCACCATCATGAAGCTGGATACCTTGTCCGGTTTTATTTGTTCGTTTGCTGCAAGAATGCCTATGGCCAGTGGCAGATCATAGGCTGAACCTTCCTTGCGGATATCGGCGGGGGCCATGTTGATGACCACTTTTTTCCGGGGCCATTTGAAGTTGTTGAGCCTCATCGCTGATTCGATACGTTGCTGGCTTTCTTTAACAGCATTGTCGGGTAATCCAACCATGTAAAATTTGATACCCTGTGAGATTTCAGTTTCGATGGTTATGGAGGTAGCATCGATGCCGTGGACGGCGCTGGCAAAAGTTTTAATCAGCATACATCGGTAATTTACTGTTTCGTGACAGATAAATTTACGAAGACCCCGGCAGACAAACAACTTTATGTCCGATTTTTTCCGGACATAAGTTTTTATAATTCAAAAGCATTTGATTGGCATCTTATTAATTATCTTTCAACAATAATTTGATTTACCATGAAACAAACATGCCGCGGAATTAATTTCAAAGGAGGCGGCACAAAAAGAGAATAAAAATTTAGTCGAAAGAAAATGTCTCATGGCATGAGAGTTCCATATGAACGTGCTATTTTTCAATTTATTAACTCTATTATTTTCTCATGAACTACAACCGTCGTGCCTTTGTAAAAACCTCTGTTAAAGGTGGCCTGGCATTAAGTATGGCCCCATTTGTCGGCTTTTCAGCCGACAAATCATTAAAAGTGGAAGTCATGAATCCCAGGAACCGTGTACCGGTTAGCCTGATAATAGACGATTCAACTACCCTGGTGAACATGGCGCATTTCGGAATCCCCCAGTTTGCCCAGGTTTTTCCTGAAAATTACAAACAGGACTGGCGAAAATTGCCACGTGAAATTCCGGATAGTTTTGTACGCGAATTTGGAGAATGGAGCCAGGAAAACGGAGTAAAAGGGAAATACAGCATTGTCCCCTACCCGGCCTGCACCGGCTGGGTTAACCGGTTCATTCCCGGCTGGACCCAGCGCGAACTGGAAGACAGCCTGAAACTGGTGCGTGATGTAATTATGCCCAACTGGGATATTCACCCCGAAATGATTAGCCACACGCGGGTTATTGATATAAAAACCGGGAAACCGTATGCCCAGGCCACTCCCGGGTTTATGGAAAACTGGGAATGGAGCCAGAAAAAAAGTGCCGATGAGTTGGCGGCTTATCAGGCTTATGCACTGAATATTCTTAAAGATGCGGGACTGGAATGTGAAGGATTGACAACTCCCGGAGGATATGGCGGACGAAACCAGGACAACCTGGCTCTGGGTACTTTGGATGCCGTACGTGATGTTTTTGGCGCAGAAATACCGCACTACTTTCGTGACCTTTTTTCTGAAAAGGACAAAAGTGTTGCTCCTCAGGTCAGGTTTCCGTCGGGACTGGATACAAACGATCCGAAATGCGTGGTTTCCATTATTGGCTGCACCGAGGACTGGTTTGGAGGCTGGGACGGGTTGGTCCCGGGCGATGTGAATAAATTCATTACCGCCGACTTGCAAAGCGGACGAATGGTTGACGTGATCGAAAGCGGCGAACCAGCAATTATGGTTTGCCACTGGCCTGGAATTTATTACAACGGCGATAAAGTAGGATTCAACATCCTGAAAGAAATTAAACGCCGGCTCGATCAGAAATACGACCACCTGATCTGGATGAAGTTAGCTGAAATTTCGAGGTATTGGGCAGCAAAAGAATTAACGGCAATTTCTGCAAACGAAAAGAGTTTATTATTGAAAGCGCCTTTTGCAGCGCCCAATTTTACACTGAAATTAAATTCGGCAGTTAAAAAACTGAGCCTCAGTGCCGGTGTGCCACTTCAGAGAATTAATAAGATGACCGATTTGAAATCCGGCACATTTTATTGCGGAGACAAAGAAACCATCGTTTGTTTCGATTTGCAGAAAGGGAAAACGGAATTGACTGTTTCGTAAACTCCTTGAAAACAATTACAGGAGATGTGGAACTGATAAAATTGATTGTTTCATCACCGGATCGACTGATAACCTCCGGGGACTCCTTTTGGGGATAGAACGATTTGCCATAACTGGTTCCGTCGAACCCGGAATGAAGCAGCAACTGAAAGCAGGTAAAATTTCCACATCCGGAAGAATCGTTCGGAGTACTGACTCTTTACATGGTCCCGGTTATGCTCAAAGTTTTGATACCAGGCCATGAGCGTTTTATCGTAATCGGCGCCAAAGTTATGCAAGTCCTCCATTACAAAAAGATTTTCTATCGCCTGACTAATCTGGGGTACTGATGGAAGCATGCCATTGGGGAAAATGTATTTATGGGTCCACGGATCAATTGTTTTTAAAGGATTTATACGACCAATCGTATGGAGTAGAAATAAACCATTCTCTTCAAGGCACCGGTTAGCCACCTTGAAATACTCCCTGTAATTCTTATGCCCCACATGTTCCATCATCCCTACACTAACAATATGGTCAAACTTTTCATTCAAATCGCGGTAATCCAACAACCGAAACTCGACCGGAAGCCCTTCACATAACTTTCTTCCAAGTGCGACCTGTTCTTTTGAAACAGTAATTCCAACCACCTCCACCTTGTATTTCTCTGCAGCATATTTCCCAAAAGCGCCCCATCCGCAACCCATGTCGAGTACACGCATTCCTGGTTTGAGCGAAAGTTTCCGGCAAATCAAATCCAGTTTATTCTCCTGAGCTTCATCCAGGCTGACGGCATTTTTCCAATAGGCGCAACTGTAATTCATTCGCTGGTCCAGCATATTCTGAAAAAGATCATTCCCCAGATCATAATGCTTTTCTCCGACAATAAATGCTCTTCGTTTCGATTGCAGATTGAAAAATCCTACCCAAAAAAGCTGAAGAAGGACCGAAAACTTTCGTCTTATTTTATCATCGAGTTGTGCTTTGAAAATTTTACTGATGAATTCGTCAAGATTTTCAACATCCCACCAGCCATCCATATACGATTCCCCGACGCCCAATACACCTTCGGTAAGTACCCTTTTGTAAAACGCCGGATTGTGAATCCGGATATCCCAGGGATTACTGCCGTTAACCTGAATTCCGGATAATTCGAAAATCTCGTCTGCGATTTTTTTGTATTTATTATTCATAACGTATGTGATATGCCTTAAACTGATTTTGAAAGCTTTTTATTTCGTTTTATGATTTTCCCCGACAGCCGGATCATAATGTCATGGTCGATTTTTTGACCTTCAGCAGTAATAAAACCAAATCCGGAATCCACTAAATCAGGTTTCATTTTTTGATGTTTTTAATTTTGTCCGATTCTTTTACCTTTTCCTGACTTTCCCGGTTCAATCCCAGTTTCAATGCTGTTATATTTGTGGATTTCATTATACATCCCTCTTTTTTTAGGATTTTAAGCAGGATCGTTTTTCAGGCAAGGATGCGATGCATCGAAGCGGAGCCGGGTTCCCTGCTCAAAAGCGTATTAAAATTAAGAAATATTTTTTACAACAACAAGATTGGGATTTAATAACCCTTCAAATCAATATTTTGGCTATCGATCATGGTGACCCACAGCCCCATCTTTTTCTGAATAATTCTGAAGTGATGCTGATCTTCGGGAGTTACAAAAGAAATAGCTTCTCCCGGATTTTCAGCGCGGCCTGTGCGCCCGATACGGTGAACGTAGTCTTTGGGTGAACGGGGTAATTCGTAGTTGATGACGTGAGGTAAAAATTCGATGTCGATACCACGTGCCAGCAAATCGGTGGTGACCAATACCTGAAGCGTACCCGTTTTGAATTCACGCAAAGCTTCTGTCCGGGCCCCCTGGCTTTTTTTACTGTGTATCGACACGGCATCGATTCCATTCTTGCATAGTTTATCGGCAACATTATCAGCCTGAAAAGTGGAAGATGTAAAAACCAGCACCTGCTTCAGATCATTGTGTTTGATAATGTATCGCAGCAGAGGACCTTTTTTTTCCAGGGATACAAAATAGCCCAGTTGTTCAATCAGTTCAATGTGATCACGTTCCGGTTCAATATTAATCACTGCCGGATCGTGCAGAATGATTTGATTGATATGGACAATTTCAGGACTTAAAGTTGCTGAAAACAACAGGTTTTGACGCTTTTGTGGCAACAATGCAAAGATGCGGTTCATTTCTTCCTGAAAACCCAGGTTGAGCATTTTGTCAGCTTCGTCCAATACAAGGGTATCGATTTCGGATAAGTGAACGGCTTTCGAATCAACCAATTCCAGTAACCTTCCGGGTGTAGCCACCAAAACCTGAACACCCTGCAAACCAATCATTTGCGGGTTTATTGACACACCGCCAAAAACGGCTATCGTTTTGACACGCACTGGAAGCGCTGATCCAAATAAAATGAAAACATCACGTACCTGCATGGCCAGTTCACGGGTGGGAACCAATACCAAAACTTTGACATACCTGTTTTTAGAAGGCTGTACGTTCTGCAAATTGGTTAAAACCGGCAACACATATCCGGCGGTTTTTCCCGAACCGGTTTGGGCAATACCTAAAACATCCCTCCGATTCAAAATGGCAGGAATAACCTCTTTTTGAATAGGATATGGCTGTGCGTAATTTTGATCAGCTAAAATTTTTATTAACGCCGGCGATAAACCGAGAGATGAAAATGGCATATGATTTTGATTAAGTTTCAGGGAGCAAAGATAGGGGAATTAATTTTTAAGCCGTTGAAAAATCGATGGTGCTGAAATGGAATTTCCTAGTAACGTAGAAATCCTTATTTAAGTTTTTGACGATTTTCATTCCTAAGTTGCACGGCAGTTTAAGTTTTGGGATCTTGCCGGGGCAGATGATTTGCAGATTGATGCCATGACCAACGGGTTATTCCATGAGTTTAGGATTTGATTTCTTCCCTTCCGTCGGCATACAAAGCAAACCGGCCTTTATTTCGTGGATGTGCCTGTTCGTGTTTTGGCCATGGCCAGCCACCAAACTGAGTTCGCTTGAATTCCTGAAATGCTTCCCTGATTTCAGCTTCAGAATTCATTACAAATGGTCCGTATTGAACCATTGGTTCGTTGATCGGCTTCCCCTGCAACATCAGGATCAGACAAGGCTCATTCCCTGCCTGAAGTTCAATGTCGTGATCAGACTGTACCTGCACGGAATGATAGGCAGGTATTGTTTCCCCATTAATCCGGATGTGGTTACCCTTATAAAAATAAAGTACCCGGGTTGCTTCAGGACTGGCTTGTGGCAAAACCCACCTTGCATTGGCATCCATCGTAATAGTCAAAATAGCAAGCTCGTGATCCGGATTTGCGGCCCAGGAATCGGGAGTCGGACCGGGTGCATAAAGACCCTTAAGTTTGCCGGCAATGATGTCCACTTCGATCTGATTTCCATTGCTGTCTTCTTCCTTTAAAACCGGGATCATGTCTTCCCATAACATTTTAAAGTATGGTTCAACAAATTTGCCGGCTTTGGGTAAATTCAACCAAATCTGAAAAAGCTCCATCGGATTGCCTTTATCCTGATGAATCAACGGAAACATTTCAGAATGCAGAACTCCTTTTCCGGCAGTCATCCACTGCACATCGCCTTTTCCAAACCGACCTGCAGCACCCAGCGAATCGGTATGATCAACCAATCCTTCCTTAACCACAGTCACAGTTTCAAAACCACGATGCGGATGATAGGGGAAGCCAGGTATCTCCTGACCATGATACATCCTCCAACCATCTTTCACCGTAAAATCCTGACCGATATTGCGCCCTTTTAATGAGGCATCAGGTCCCATCTGTTCATTTCCCTTTGGAAATTCATCCCTGTGATGAACACAAAAAATAAACGGGTCCTGTGTTTCCCACTGAAATCCAAGGGGTTTGATTATTAGATTCGATTTTTGTTCCATCTCACTGCTTTTTTATCTTTTTAGAACAGTTGAAATTCAGAATAGTTGAACAATCAGAATCAGGATGCAATTGAAACGGAGAAAATCAAAATTATAAAAACCTTATTTTCAGATATTTAACCTTAGTAACGTTGACAATGAAGGATGCGAAACCCGTCCGCGGTAAATCGTCCATACGAGAAATTGCCTGTTTTCGGACGGAATGAGAAAAGGCTTATTTATATTGAAAGTTGATTAAAATCAAAAAGGGAATTTTGTCGTACACCCGAATATAAATTGGCCGGAAATATTCCATAGTTTATTGAAATCCACTCCAATGTTCTGTTGAAAAGGATTTCTTTAGTGGAATTGCTGAAATTATTCAGAAATGAATAATGAACATTTTTATTTTGATCCAGAGGTAAATCGGGGTATTTACCGAGCTTTTTTATCATGAGATTCCATTCTATTCCGATTTTCGAAAATTCATCCGCATTAATTTCTCCGGATGTAAGTTTATTGTTGAAAACCGCCTTTTCAATCGAATCGGTTTGAGCTGAAAGTCCCATTCCTGTGAATACTAAAAACACGAGGATTAAATTTTTCAGTATTAACTGTTTTGCCTGAATCATGGTTATCTTATTTTTACTGATCAAAGCTTGTAAGAGCTTATTTCTGCTGTACTTTGGCCCAGGTATCTTTCAGCTGAACGGTACGGTTAAAAATGAGTTTCCCCGGAGTAGAATCCTGATCCACATTAAAATAACCCAATCGCTCGAATTGAAAATGATCGAGTACTTTAGCGTCTTTCACAAAGGGTTCGATGTAGCATTTGGGTAATACCTGCAGTGAGTCGTGGTTCATAAATTCCTTGAAATCGATGTCTTTGTGTCCGTCGGGTTCTTCATCGGAAAACAAACGATCGTACAAACGGACTTCGGCTTCCACATTTTCGGTAGCCGAAACCCAGTGAATGGTCGATTTCACCTTGCGTCCGTCGGGCGAATTACCTCCTCGTGAGGCAGGATCGTAAGTGCAGTGTACTTCCGTAATTTCACCGCTGGCATCTTTGATCACCTCATTACAGGTAATAAAGAAGGCATAACGTAAACGCACTTCAGTTCCGGGTGATAAACGGTAAAATTTCCGGGGTGGATCTTCCATAAAATCGTCGCGTTCGATGTACAGTTCGCGGGTAAATGGTACTAAACGGGTTCCCATTGACGGATCTTCAGGATTATTAATGGCTTCCATCTGATCAACAACACCTTCAGGACAATTGGTGATCAACACTTTCAGCGGATTCAGCACACCCATCACACGTTGCGCCCGTTTGTTCAGGTCTTCGCGAACGGAATACTCCAGAAGAGCTACATCGGTGATTCCGTCAGTTTTTGTGATTCCGATCCGGTCGGCAAAATTCCGGAGCGATTCGGGAGTGTAACCTCTGCGACGCAATCCGCAAATAGTGGGCATACGCGGGTCGTCCCAACCGCTTACATGATTGTCTTTTACCAATTCGAGCAATTTTCGTTTGCTCATCACGGTATAATTGAGGTTTAACCTCGAAAATTCAATCTGTCGCGGACGGTAATCCGAGTCTTTCAGCTGATCGATAAACCAGTCGTACAAGGGGCGGTGAACTTCAAATTCCAGGGTACAGATGGAGTGGGTAATTCCTTCCCAGTAGTCGCACTGTCCGTGGGCAAAATCGTACATCGGGTAGATACACCATTTGTCTCCGGTGCGGTGATGCGGCGCTTTCATAATCCGGTAAAGGATCGGATCGCGCATGTGCATGTTGGGCGATGTCATATCAATTTTTGCACGTAAAACCCGCATGCCTTCATCAAATTCGCCCGCTTTCATGCGTATAAACAAGTCGAGGTTTTCCTCAACGGTCCTGCTCCGGAAAGGACTTTCAATACCCGGACGGGTTGGTGTTCCTTTCTGTGTGCTGATGGTTTCGGCATCCTGATCGTCGATGTATGCTTTTCCTTCCTGAATCAGCTGGACTGCAAAATCATAAAGCCGATCGAAATAATCGGAGGCGTAAAGTTCGCCATTGTTCCAGTTAAATCCCAGCCAGCGCACGTCTTCCATGATGGAATCCACATACTCGGTTTCTTCTTTCGATGGATTGGTATCGTCGAATCGCAGGTTCGTCAAACCGTTGTATTTTTGAGCAGTTCCAAAATTCAGGCAAATGGATTTGGCATGACCAATATGCAGGTACCCGTTGGGTTCCGGCGGGAACCGGGTATGTACACGTCCATTATTTTTACCGGCTTTTAATTCTTCCTCAACAATCTGGTGAATAAAATTATTCGATTTAGTCCCGTTGTCACTTTCAATCACATGTTCGCTCATTGGATTTCAATTTTATATGCACTTCCATTATTAAAACAATTGCGCAAAAAATACCCGTCAGGCTTTCACCACACTCATTTGAAGCACTTTGTCCTGTTCCTGATATCTTGTGTATTGTTTCTTTTCTTAAAAATTACCGACAAAAGTATAAAATGATTTCAGCTATCAGATAATTAAGCGTTTGAAAATTGATTTCCGGAACATTAAAATTAATTTTGATCCCTTAAATAAAATCCGAAAACGATGGCACTGATCGAAATTGAAGGAATGGAGTTTTATGCCTTTCACGGGCACTTTGAAGTGGAGAAAATTGCCGGAAACCGGTTTCTCGTGAACCTGAAAATAAAAATCGAAAGCAGCAGGGCCGGACAAACTGACAAGCTGGAAGATACGCTTGATTACCAGAAAGCCTATTCAATTGTTCAGGAAGAAATGGCCGTTCCTTCTGATTTGCTCGAACATGTGGCACAGCGCATCATCAACCGGATTAAATCTGAATTTCCGGAGGTTCAAAAAGTGGCTGTAAAGGTTTCGAAAATGAATCCCCCGATGGGAGGACAGATTCGAAAAGTGAGTGTTACGATGGAAGGTTAGCTTTATCCGATGCGTCCTTCGGAAGTTAAATTATTCTCAGGATCGTAATCACAATCCGGGTACTGTCTGTTTTACTTTGGAAAAGCGCACCAAAACCGAAGCGTGCGGTTCAACTGAAACCGTGAATTTTTCGGCTGCAGATCCTTTATCTTCCTTTGTCCATAAATTTTTTACCTGATAGTTGCCACTTACTCCGAGTTCGGCAAGGGTAACTGAAATATCGGATGTTCCGGCATCGCTGGTGTTAAAAAAAGCCACGTACTTGTCTTCAGAATCCGGCACATCAGCAGCCCAGACAATCAATCCGTCAGCTTCTTTCAGTTGTTTATAGCCGGAACTGTGCTGGTTAACGGCAAGTACATCGTCGTTGGTCAGCAGCGAAAGGGTGAACGCATCGTTGCCGGGCAGATCGCCGCCAAACATTAGGGGTGAACGAAACATGGCCCAAAGGTTCATCAAGGTGTATTGTTCCGTCTGTGTGAATCCGGTCATCCGGTCTTTTCCCCGTTCTCCGCGTATGGAGATCCGTCCCAGAGGCAGCATGTCGGCATCGGGCCAGTGGCCTTCGCCAATGTAAGGTGTCCAGTTGGCACAACATTTAAACTGACTGTTTCTTATTTCCAGATCACCGATCGCATGGAAATACTGCCCGGTTGAAATCCGGTATTAAAAAATTCAGGCTGTTCTCCTTTAATTTTGAATCCCAGTGCATAAATCAGAGGCAAAAAATGATCGTACGAAGGATGTGCCATCCGGGCCAGCGAACCCATCTGAAGAAAGTTTACCACCGACAGGTCATCACCGGATTGGAGAAAGTCGGCAATTCTGGCGTCAAATTCAAACGACCAATCCGGAACCTGATCATTAATCTGCAACATCCTGAGGTTGTGAACAATATTCCCGCTTCCCACTACGAGCACACCCTTTTCCCGGAGTTTACCCAATTGCCTTGCCAGTTTGAAATGATATTCAGGAGGTATGGAATAGTCGATGCTAAGCTGAAAAACAGGAATATCGGCTAAGGGAAACATGGGTTTCAGCACTGACCAGGTACCGTGATCGAGGCCCCAATCCAAAACCGGAGTGATCGGGTGTTCAGCAGCCATTCGAACAACTTCCGCAGCGATCTCAGGTGATCCCGGGGCATCATACTGCTGTAGAAACAATTTTTCAGGAAAACCCCCAAAGTCATGAATCGTGCGTGGTTTTTGCATGGCAGTAACACAGGTTCCCGAGGTCAGCCAATGAGCAGATATACTCAGAATAGCTTGTGGCCGGGGCAATATCCGGCCAAGTTCAACCCATTTCCGGCTGAATGAATTGTCTTCAATCGCATTCATGGGACTACCATGCCCAATAAATAAAAGTGGCATCCGTTCTGAATAAATCAGATTATCAGTCAGTTGATCAGGTTCCTTCATGGTTCTTCCTATTAAATACAGGTGATCATACTTCAAACATTCCATTCAATAACAAAAGAGGCTGTCTCAAAAGTCAAATTAATCGATGAACCTGTCACCCCGAATTTATTTCGGGTGCCTTGAATGCGATTCCCATTGACCTGATAAGCTTTCCGTCGCTATCCGAATACAAGCTGTAATTCAGTTTGTTTTTATTGGGTATTTGTCCGTACTTAAATCGCTGATTGTTGTCCAGGCAGCAAATACAAGCACATGAGACCCACCGGTAATCTGGGGTTGATTGTAAATAGCAGGTGCTATTTTTGCCTTGAGTTCTGAATCTTCAATAACCAAAACCGTATAAGGTTGCAGACCAATGGAGGATGGAGCCAGTTGAATCGCTTCCAGAATGTTTTCCAGTTTTTCTGCCGGAATTTTTTGTCCGTTCATTTTTTTGGTGGCATAACGCCATTTCAAATTGTTTAATACGCTCATTTTTGAATTGTTTTCCAAACAAGGGAAAGAACACCATGAATTTTGTCCGGTTCGCGATATTATGGATCGTTTTGGAGATAAATGGTCCTTGCTGGCCATACTGAATCTGGGCAGTTCGGGTAAAACAAGGTTCAACGAATTAAAAAATAAAATCGGCGGAATTTCGCAGCGTATGCTGACCGTAACACTTCGGTCGCTGGAGCGCGACGGATTAATTACACGAACTATTTTTGCGGAAGTTCCTCCCCGTGTGGAATATGAATTAACCTCGTTGGGGAAAGGATTACTGCAACAGATTTCGGAACTTGCCCTTTGGTCTTCAGGTAATATGGAAGCCATCATTCGTGCCCGGTCGGAATACGACAGCCGGAATTAGGAACATATTTTTCATTCAGGCATATTTTTGCCTTCAGGGTGGGAGATTTTAGGTTATCTTTTCTCAGCCGGAATTCAGGATCTTCGATCATGTTAGATTACCTGTCGTTTTCGTTATGTTGAATTTTCCTGAAATATTAAAAAAAAACAGCACCTCCGAATGCTTATTAATAAATTTAAAGCTGTACATTAGAGGATTAAAATGAATTTGAAGTCCAACAAACTACCGTTGCACCGTTTTGCCGGAATTCACAATTTCCCTTTCGGACAAGAGTATTCTCAGAAAAGTTGATGTGTATATGCAGGAAGCAGGGCAATAAGAAATTGTGTAATTCTACTTTGACAGATTAATTCCAGAAAAGATTTTTCAGTTGATTTTTCATACAGGTTACAGAAAAAAACAGGATAAAGATTAATTGTTAAAAGCAGGAATATGATTCAGGTTCAAATTCCAGGTAAGCCAGGATTGGCAAGCAAACGTTCCGAAAAAAAACGGATGAGCAAAACTTCCGGGTACGCTCTTACGATAATAGTTCCTTTGTATAACGAGGAGGAAAACATTATTGCGCTTGAGGAAAGACTTTCCATGTTTGTATCACAGTCATTGTCATTGCCTGCATGTGTTTTGTTTGTGAATGACTGCTCAGCCGATAACAGCCAGGAATTGATTGTTGAGGTTTGTAACCGTCAAAAACATTTCTACTACCTCTATCTTGCAAAAAACGCAGGGCTAAGTGCTGCCCTGAAAGCAGGGATTGATGTGACTTATTCGACTTACCTGGGGTATATTGACGCCGATTTACAAACTGCACCCGAAGATTTTAACCTTCTCCTTCCTTACATCGAAGAATATGATATGGTTATGGGCATCCGGACCAATCGTGAAGACCCGTTCGTAAAAAGAATATCCTCTAAAATAGCCA
Source organism: Bacteroidales bacterium (assembly GCA_038251165.1). Classification (GTDB taxonomy): domain Bacteria; phylum Bacteroidota; class Bacteroidia; order Bacteroidales; family Prolixibacteraceae; genus Aquipluma. The sequence continues at coordinate 37,987 of JBBSBP010000030.1, forward strand.
ACGGATTCCGCCGCTTTATGACAAAAGATGGCATTGAAGATACCGGATGCCCCTTAAAAATAATGAAGACTGATACGGCCAAACGCATTCCTTTTTTCACAGGCATGCACCGCTTTTTACCGGCTCTTATCCTGTTACAGGATGGCTGGATAAAACAGGTTCCGGTCAGGCATTTCCCCCGAATGGCCGGAAAATCAAAATACAACCTGGGAAACAGGTTGGTTGCGCCGCTTATCGACTGCTTTGCCTATCGATGGATGAAAAGCAGGTATATCAATTACCAGGTCACCGAGAATAATGTAATGCAATGATGATCTTTGTCATAGGTTTTATTTCCCAGGTGTTGTTTTTTACCCGTACCCTTCTTCAATGGATTCTGTCGGAACGGGCCAGGAAGGTAATTTCGCCGACCATTTACTGGGTCCTGAGCATAATAGCCTCTTACCTGTTCTTTATTTACGGATGGTTACGCAACGACTTTTCCATACTTCTCGGACAAAGTATATCTTACTATATCTACATCTGGAATTTGAATGAAACCGGAGCGTGGAAAAAAATCCACAATTTTTTGAAGGTGATTCTCATTTTAACTCCGGTTTGTGCTTTCGGATTCGTTCTGAGAGATGGCAATTACTTTCTCAGCAACTTCCTTCAAAATAAGGATATCCCTTTAGGACTGGTGATTTTTGGTTCTTTAGGGCAAGTCATCTTTACCTTAAGGTTTGTTTACCAGTGGCTCTATTCGATGAAGAGAAATGAGTCTATTCTCCCCATGGGCTTTTGGCTGATCAGCCTGGTTGGCTCCGGAATAATTGTAATCTATGGTTTAATCCGGATAGATCCCATCCTGATTATGGGACAATCGGTGGGATTTATTGCCTATTCCCGCAACATTGTTCTGTACCGAAACGAATTAAAATACGCACGCCATGTTGAATAACTTCAAAATAAACAATGCGTTCAGGTATGGACTTTATGCCCTGGCAGTTTTACCTGTTTTCATTTTCCGCGACTTCACACCCGACAATGAACTGCGATACTTAAGCATAGCCGATGAAGCCCTGCACAACGGCTCTGTCTTTACTTTTTACAACCACGGAATCATTTATGCTGATAAACCACCGCTTTATTTCTGGATTTTAATGCTGGGTAAATTGCTCTTCGGAAATCACAATCTGCTTTTCACAGGAATCTTCTCCTACGCACCAGCTCTGGCAGTTCTGTATATCATGGATAAATGGGTAAAAAATAAGCTCTCAGAAAAAGAAAGATTAGCCGGTCAGCTTATGTTGTTGACAAGCGGCTTTTTCATCGGTACCGCAATTGTATTGCGAATGGATATGCTCATGTGTATGTTTATCGTATTGGCTCTTCATACGTTTTTCAGGATGTATACCGGTGAAGGAAAAAAACGGGATACATTTCTTTTTCCCTTTTTCGTATTTATGGCCTTATTCTCGAAGGGCCCGATCGGGATACTTGTTCCCCTGATATCAACGACTGTATTCCTGTATTTTAAAAAAGATATAAAATCAGTTGGAGTGTACTGGGGGTTGAAAACACTGGCCATTCTGTTAATATTTTGTGGAATCTGGTTTGCAGGAGTTTATGCTGAAGGGGGAAGCGAGTACCTGAACAACCTGCTTTTCAAGCAAACGGTCAACCGGGCAGTGAATTCGCTCCATCACCAGGAACCGTTTTACTTCTACCTGTTGACCATCTGGTACTCACTTGCTCCATGGTCATTTCTATACATCGGCGTTCTGGCGGTGGGATTAAAAAAGAAGCTGGCAACAACTGATCTGGAACTTTTCTTCCTTGTAATTGCCCTGTCAACATTTATAACCTTGTCGTTTTTCAGCTCTAAACTTGCTGTTTATTTGCTGCCGGCATTTCCTTTCTTTGTCTATATTGCCTTGTTGTGGCTCCCCAAACTGGGTTCGCCCAGGTGGTTGTTTATACTGGCCGGTATTCCTGCCGGATTACTTTGCCTGTCTCTTCCGGGAGTATTGATTTCACGGAAATTTTTTGAATTACCTCTTCCCGGCTTTTCACCGGTCGTATTTTCAGCTGCTCTGATCCTTTTCCTGTCAGGCTTATTCTCGGTTCGGTACCTGGTGAAAGCCAGATTGTATCGTGCAATAATTACAACGGGTTCCGGAATGTTACTGGCCGTTTTTGTTGTTTCATTTGCTATACCAAAATTTAACTCCATCATTGGCCTGAAGGAATTGTGCAATCATGCAAAAAATGTTTCCGTTCAAAAAGGTGCTGAGAACTATTACTACTGCGAGATGAGCAGGGGCGATAATCTGGATGTTTACCTCGGGAAAAAACTGGAGAAGCTCAGAATGGCTGACTTGTACCGTTCAGAACTACCCATAAAAAAACCAGCTATCCTGTTCCTTTGGCAAAAAGCCATCGATCGCAATGACTCGTTGCAGTTGTTTATAAAAGGCAGACCGAGTTATCAATCCGGAAATTACTATTGTATTGAAATAGAATGATAAACCACACCTAAAATAACAGCATGAAAATATTGGTAACAGGAGCTGCCGGATTCATTGGATTCCATACGGTAAAACATTTTGCCGCTGAAGGCGACCGGGTGGTCCGGGATTGACAACATCGACAATTACTATGATGTTAATCTCAAATATGACCGACTGGAAGAAACAGGGATCAGCAAGTCGCATATTCAGGATCATAAAGCCGTAAAAAGCTCACGATATCCCAACTACAGGTTTATCAAGGCCGATCTTCTGGATAAGGAGTTCATTGACGAACTGTTTAACCGGGAACGTTTCGATGTGGTATGCAACTTCGCAGCCCAGCCGGGAGTCCGGTATTCGATCGATCATCCTTATGTCTATATCAATTCGAACATTCTGGGTTTTTTAAATATCCTTGAGGCATGTCGCTTTCATCCGGTAAAACACCTTGTATACGCCAGTTCGAGCAGCGTCTACGGGCTGAATGAAAAGGTGCCGTTTCTGGAAACCGATCAGGTTGACTCACCGGTAAGCCTTTATGCTGCCAGTAAAAAATCAAACGAGCTGATGGCTTATGCATACAGTAACCTCTACCATATTCCGGTAACCGGTGTTCGTTTTTTTACCGTTTACGGGCCATGGGGGCGACCTGATATGGCGCCATATCTGTTTATGAGTTCCATTATCAGCCAAATTCCGGTTAATCTCTATAACCACGGAAGACTTTCCCGCGATTTCACCTATATCGACGACATTGTAGAAGGCCTGTCATTAATAATCGGGAATCCGCCGGCAGGTCCTATTCCGTATAAAATCTACAATTTAGGGTACGGTAGCCCCGTCCGGCTTAAAGATTTTATTGCTGTAATTGAGAGTGTTACCCATAAACAAGCGATTATTAACAGGATTGATATGCAAAGCGGAGACGTTTATCATACCCATGCCGATACAACAACACTAGCCAATGATTTAAACTACAAGGCGCATACATCGGTATATGAGGGAATTGACAAGTTTTACGATTGGTATATGAACTACACCAAAGGAATTGAAAAAAACAAAACCTTTCATAAACAGGAAGAGTAAACGAATTCCAATCGTTATACATACGTACAGAATATCAATTAACGAATCCTGAACCGTTTGTTTTAACAAATTATGTTTGAGTGTATTTCCATCCGGCAAACGAGATTTCAGGAACAAAAGGTCACCGACACAGGTAAATATTTGGACTGTCAACAATTTTTTATTGCAGGTTGGGTGAATTTTTTGTTATCTTTGCCCACCCAAATCGGGAATAATAAGAACCTATTGGTTCCTTGGCCGAGTGGTTAGGCAGCGGTCTGCAAAACCGTGTACGGCGGTTCGAATCCGCCAGGAACCTCAACCTGCGAGAGACCTCTTGATTTTCAAGGGGTCTTTTTTTGCTTTCAGGACAATTCAAAAAAGCATGGCCTGAATTGACAGTTACTGATTGACTACCAAAATCTTTGGGAAAAAACCAATTTGTTTACGGTCAGATTACTCGAAGAGTCTTCCAAAACACTGGCTGAATTAATCTATTCGGCCTGGCTCGAAGCCGGGAAACCGCAGATACCCTGAAAACAAGTTCAAAAGCAAAAGTAAAGAGGCAGGAATCACAATTTTCACCTTGTATTTCCTCCCGAAAGAATTTTAATGATCTTGTTTTCCTTTCAGTCTGATCGATTTTTTAATAATAATTACCTGAGGCTTTTTTTTGGCCACTTTTTCTTTCTCAGGTACTGGTTTTGGTTCTTCCTGTGCTGGTCCGCGCATATAGATAATCAGTCCGTTCAGGAAATTCCGGAGCAACTGATCACCACATTCCTTGAAATTCGGGTGGTCTTCAGACCGGAACAAAGCACTGAGTTCACTCCTGGAAACCTTAAAATCAACCAGCATCAAAATCTCAATGATGTCTTCGTCACGAAGTTTCAGTGCAATACGCAGTTTTTTTAAGATATCGTTGTTGGTCATTGGAATGAAGTTTTAAGTCCTGATATTTTAACAGCAAAGAAACAAAAAACTTTTCAGGTTCCTTCAGGAACCAAAGTTCGGTGGAAAGAATGAAATAATGTCGTATAATATGGTTAAAAAATTCTGACTCACCCCCATCACACCGTTCGACCGAGTTCTCGACAAAGTTTTCGATGTTTTGCCCCCTCTCTTCGGGAAGCTATTTTCATATCTTTTGAAATGGAAATGATAAGCAATGAAAGCATAAACGTCCTGAAAGGAACACTTGTAGGAAATATCAAAAAGATGAATATCAAACATATACAATGATTTTAGGGTTTCATTCTTGCCATATTTCTTACCACCTCCGTTAATTGCTACTTTATTATGCATAAAGAATCCCCATAATTGATTGTCAATCATGGGGATTCTTTTGGTCAATATTTATTTCTAAAAATCACAAAAAAGCCAAATTATTTAGACAGCAGCCTGAAGCTGCCACCTCCTTTCTTGAGATTCGGTATGATGGCATTAAAGAGCGACATCAGAAAATTGACGATCGAATTATCCTTTTCTGTCGGGGTCAGTCGGGCGACCAGATCAAAGAATCCGAGTAAACCAAGAATCAAGGTTCCCCAATTTTCGGAAAAGAAATTGCCAGCAGTTTCCTGTCCTACATTGGTTTGTTCAGGAGCAGCCTGAACACCTCCTTCCTCCTGGGCCATTGCCGAGGGTGCTACATTACCTACATCAGCAACAAAAGAACTTTGGTTAGGCCCGAAAGCCAGGACTGAATCCGGTGGCATTACTACAAGTAATCCGACCAGTAAGATCAAAAAAGAAAATAGTGTTCTCATTTTGTGTAAATTTTGGTTTTAAAATCAATAAGATGATCAAACTTCGGCGTTTCAGGCTACCCACGAAAGGACAGTAAGTAAGCAACGCACCAGTACTGTTCTATCAGAAGTTTTTCTGCTCCGATTCTTCATTTTCGGTTTGCTCATTGAATCTTCGTTCCCGGCATGCTGTTCTTCTGGCAAGTCGCTTTTCCTTTCTGGTTGTTGGTAGTTCGGGAAGCAGTAACGTCTGCTGCACATTTCCTTCGCCACGTTGCTTTAACTTGCCAATTTTTTGTTCCAATCCGGCAACATAGGTTCCGGTTTGGATATTGGTGATGTTCGATTTATCGAGTATTTTGATTGCAGCAAGAAGACCAACTAATATTCCGGCTAAGAAAATGGCTGCCCATTTCCATATTGTAGAATAGATAATCTTCATGGCTGAACGATTAAAAGTTCTTTTTGTAAGCAATTACGGACATCGGAATGCACCCACGAAACATTGTCCTCGATACAGGTTATCCCCAGAATCATCCAGTTCTGACGGATGTATTCCCTCACTTGCTGTGCTGTAGCTTGTGAAAACAGTTTATCGCTTGCCCTTCCGTGAGCATGTTGTGAAGTGAATGAAAACAGGGAAGAATCCGGAGTACGGATTCCTGACCAGTTACGCTCACCTCCTGAAAACCAATTATTGATGGTGACCGGTCCGAAATGATCACGCAGCATCTGGTCGGCTTTGACCAACCTGGCATCAAGTAATCCGATTAGGATATACGGTTTGGTTTCAAAACTCGAATACAATTCCCGGGGGATGTATTCATCCAGAAAAAGATTTTTTGTGAGTGGTATTCGTTTCATTGATATGGTATGATAAATTATAGTGTTATTGATTTTGCTGTTTTCTTTTGTGGGTAATATTTTGGGTAACCATCAGTTCTGTGATGGCCGTTTCATGTTCTGAAAGCTTTGCAGAATGAGCGTTTAGGCGGGAATCAATTGTTTTGTGAGTGATGCCGCAATTGGTTGAAAAATTCAGCTGGTTGTTTTGCAGAAGGCCAACGGTCACATTCAGGGCGTTAACCGATTTGGTCAACTCTTCGGTAACACTGATGTGTTTGGAAAGGAAATACCCGATAATACCCAAAAGCAGTACGATCAGAGCGCCTGCCACCATCAGCAGGTATTTGGCAACTTCAGCATCCATAGCAGTTTTATTTGCAAAAATGCAAGGGATCCTTGACCTCTAAAAGGACAGGTTCGCGACATAAAAAAAAGCCTTTCGGCTTTTTTGAGTGGTTTAGAAAGGAAGATCATCCTCATTTTCTTCGACCGGCTTGATTTTCTTTGAAGGTTTCTTTGCCTTTGCTTGTTTTGAAGCCTCTGGAGTTGGTGCATCTTCGGAGTAAACTTTGGTCTGGAAGTAGCAGGTGTGAGTTCTGTCGAATTTGTCAGGTTGTTTCATTTTGGCAATTTCGAAGCTGATGTATTTGATTCCGTCTTTTTCGAAAACTGCAGCTTCGAGGCCTTCAACTGGGAGAACTACTTTTACGATGTCAAGATTAGCTACTTGAGTTCCTTTTCCGATGTAATGTTTTTCAAAAGTTGTCATAACGTAAATTTTTAAAGTTAAAATTATATGCAAGATTGAAAGGGCGCAGCTTTAGGAGCAATCAAGAAGCAACTGGAATACCGTTAAGGAAATTGGCACAATTTATAGGCTATGCCGGGAAAATTCTTTATTGAGGGGACCGAACGACTAAAACGTGTCCAAGCTTCGCGGAGAATTATCACTGACATTAAAAATACGAGTATGACCTGCTTTGCCCGAAAAGCCATTACCGGAAAGGGTTACGAATAGTTTTATCCTAAAATCGGTAGTTCTTCATAAAAGGCGATGTTGCAATATTGGAACGGAATCATCCATGGTTTTGAAATCAAATGGAAAACAAATGTACATGGCCTGATTCGGCTTTTCACTTGTTTCTTCCCTGATCAAGTTCCCGAAGATGCCTTCCGGAGACTTCAATCAAAGGTGACCAAAAATCGAAATATCAACCGGTTGGAATGTGATGATCTGACATCAAAACTAAAACTCAAAAAAACTGAAAGGCAGACTATTGGGAAGTAGAAACCTGATAACAACCACCAAATAGAGGCGTTTGCCTCTATCAATTTAAAAGTTTTGTGAAATCCAGAGTTGAAAAGCCTGCTCTTGTGTTGTTTCAGAATTCAGCCAAATCCGATGGATTTCAGTAATGATTTCCCAGGCATGTTCATCCTGTGCAAAAAAATCTTCATCGAAAACTTCAACTGTTCCCATTGAAGTATCGATATTGCCACAGATATAGTGGCCGTTAATCCAGCTTTCGTTTAATGAAATATTCATAAGTTATTGCCCATGCCCTTGGGTCTTTTATTGGCATCTGGCACGCCGTTTAAATTAAAAATGTAAGTATTGATGGTGATCCAACCTCCAGTTAACCGGAAGTTTTACAACTATTTCGTTGTAAGAATCTGCCAGTTCGTTGAGCCAGGGTTTTTCCCTGATGCTGTTATCATCCATTGAAGGACCCAGACAAAACAGGATAGCATTCAGCACCCGGTCTGTTTCTGTAATATTCAGTTCAAGATTTTCCATTTTGATTCCTCCTTTATTGTAAGTTATTAGCTGTTTTTGTTTCCGTTTCAATCTTTTGAGATCCCCAGAATTCGCGCATGGCTTCCATCGTTGGGATCTTCCCGTTTTTCTTCCGGTATTCGCCTTTGTGCCAGTACCATGCTGTTTTTGGATGGCTGAACATGAATCCCAGCCCTTTCAGAGTTGTCCGGATTGGAAACGTGTTTCCGGTAATCCAAATCCATGCGCCAATCATTTCGATTTCCACACCTTGCAGAAAAATGATTTTGTCCAGCATTTCCCTGATTTCTTCTGAAACCTGCTGCTCGTATTCTTTCCTTGACTGGGAGAAATCGGCTGTTCCATTGATCAGCTTCCGGGAAAGCCGTTCATACTGATCGTTCAGTATCTGCATCAGAACCGTGTCACCACCTTTGTCAGGATGGTAGATGAAAGCCAATCGCCGGTACTCCTTTCTCAGTTCATCCAGCGTTTTAACATGTTCGAAAAACTTCATTGATTTTACCACTGCCCTGTGGATTTATGTAGGCTGGCTCTCCTGTTAATTTTAAGCCAGTACCATTGAGCAGACCGGATTCCAGTCAATGGGCGAATGTCTGGTTTTGACCAGTCGGAAGTCAGAAGCCGGAAGCCGGAAGTTAAAAGCTGACCGAGCGCGAAGCGTGGTTTCGACAGGCTTAACCACCGTTGCATTGAACGAAGCCACCCTTTACTTTTCCGGGATGCGTAAATACCTTTGCGCCGAAATTTGAGTGAGAGTACACCTTCTCTGTACCCGAACCAATGGGGTTTAGTGTTTAATTATCAATGGTTTGGTGAGTACTGCACGAACAAAAAATGCCACAATTGGGGCCTTTTTTCTACATCAATCCTTCGTCGGCAAATGACAGGTAAGATTCAGGAGTCAGAATCAGATGATCCAGCACCGGAATATCCAGAAACTTGCCCGCTTCTTTGATCTTTTTATTGATGTCTATGTCTGCCTCACTGGGAGTTAGGTTCCCTGAGGGGTGATTGTGTGATAAAATTATTGAACATGAGGAAGCTTTTAATGCAGTTTGGAAAATGATCCTGACATCGACCACTGTGCCTGATAAACCACCCATTGAAATCAGGGAATAGCCCAGCACTTTGTTGTTCCGGTTCAGGCAAAGCATGTAGAAGTATTCCCGATGCTCCAGACTGGGATAGATCTGTTTGAGTATTTCGTAAGCCTCGTGTGATGTAACTACTTTCTCCATTTCGGATGGCTTGACCCGTGTTGAATACTTGATTTCGATTTCTGCCAGATTTGAATTGCAAACCTGATCCTGTGTAAATAAATTCTTTTGCATTGTTTGGGATGAGCGCTCACCACACCAACAGCAGGAAAGTCAAAATCATAAGCTACCGGCTGATCGATGAATCCGGAGATGTCAAAAACGGATACCAGGTTCTTGGGGGCAATTTCCTCCACAAATGGAGATCCCATCAAGGCTGCACAAGTAACCTTGACAACCAGTTTATGATTGGCCCTGGCAGCATTGGCTGTAAGAGTTATCTGGATGGGATTTCCCGAGAGATGAACCAGACCTCCGGTGATAAAATGAGAAACGGACATAAAAAATAAGCTACGGCCCCACCTAAATCCTCCCCGAGGGGGAGGACTTAAAAACGGATGCGATGATTAATACTTCAAATTTCGGATTTGCAACCAATCCTCGAAAGGACAGTTTTTTTAAGCCCACTCCAGAAGCCCCCACTAAATCTCCCCCCTGCCTACCGGCAGGCACAACGGGAGACTTAAAAAACTCCTTGATTTAGCGGTATTGCTTAATCAGCGCGGTCCTGCTCCCTCTCCTTCGGAGAGGGCTGGGGAGAGGCTCTAGTGCTGGGGAGAGGCTTGTAGGGTTGGGGAGAGGCTGTTCTCTATTTCAAACCACTATTGGTAGTTTTCTGGTATTGTTCCCGTTTGCGTTCATAAGCTTCGATTGCTATTGAAGGACGGTACTGCATAAATTCCCGGATTGCCTGAGTTAGTTCATCAGCCTGTTTGCCGGAAATTCCATTCTGGACATATCCATTCGCGTGCGTTCCTGCTCCCCCTCTTGTGGAGGGGGCGGGGGGAGGCTGTTGGGCTTCTTCTTTTCTTCTTTTACTTGCCTGTACCGCTCCCGGAGTGACGGTATATCTGGTTTGCCGGAAGTTCTCCAACCCGGCTACCATCATTGCGATCTGCGGATTGCGCAGCATATCAGCAGGCACAACATATTCGCCTTTATGCACAATTCCGGCAGCTTCATATTTTCCTCCGTTGCCCGTGTATCCTCCGGAAAAGTATCCTTTGGGTTGTGAAAAATTGGCAATGGATTGAGCGACAATGGAAGCGATACTTCCTACTGCAGAAGCTGTATTAATCGCCACCCAGGGCATACCGAATGTTAAGGGAAACTCGGCTACAGCTTTGGCGTTTGCTATGGCGGTATTAAACACCACCTGACCAATGGCCGCTGCCTGCTGAAACAGGAACAAGGCTTTTCCTAATGCGGTTTCTTTTCCAGCTAATTCTGCTAAACCACTGAATAAAGTATTTGCCGAAGAGAAAACCGCATCACCCAGTTCCTGCCGTTTTGATAGTTCATCGAGTTTGATTTGAATCAGTTTATCGGAAAGACTGCGTTCAGCCTGAGCAATTTTGGCCGCATTATCATTGGCATCAATCAGTTCCTGCTGATAACTCGCACGGGCTAAATCACGCTGCGCGGCAAATTCTTCTTCATCTGTTTGAGATTTCGCTTCACGGATCAATGCCGCATCCATTACCCTCTGCGCATTTTCGGCCTTGGCCAGGTCTGACATGACTTTGAGGTGTGCGGTTGTTTTCTCCTGAATGGTTTTATTGATGGTATCATTCAGGGCAAGTTCCTGTTCTTTCAGATCAGTTTTGTCGAGCAGCTGTTTTTTCAATCCAGCCAATTCATCCGCCCACCGGTTTTGCTCAATGGCTTTTTGCTTTCTGATGCCCTCAGTCAGGTTTTCAACTTTGGCAGTCGCCAGTTCTTTCTCAGCCTTTTCCAAAAGGTCTTTAACCGTCTTCTCTGCATCTACCTGAAGCTGCAAAGATTCAGAATAAGCCGTTTCATACTCCTTACTTCCTTTTTTATAGATAGCCATTTTTGCCTGTTGGAAATTGATCTCTTCCATCAGCAGATCTGCCTTGAATTGATCTTCAGATCCTTTGGTTTCCAGATGGTCTAATTTGATCAGGGCCATTTTTGCTTCATGCCGGGCAGTAGCATCATCAATGAGTTTTTTTAGTCGTTCTTTCTCTTTCTTCTCAGCTGTCGATTCCTGTTTGTCATCCGTTTTTCCTTCCTTTTTGGTGCCCAGTTCATTTAAGCGGTCGATTTCTTTTTGGATGGTTTGCCACTTCCAGCTCCAGTTCTTTTGCACGGACCAGATCAGTAGCCATAGCAATATCCTGCTCTGAATCTCCTCCATCATTGGGATCGTAGGAATTCTCCAGATCAACCTGCTGTTTGGTAATTTCCAACAGTTGTTTTTTCTTTTTTAGAAGTTGATCCTCTTTATCTGTAAAATTCTGGTTCCGGTACTCATTCATGTTTCTTTTGTAGCCCATCCACATTCCATCCGCCCGAATAAATGCCTTGGTAGCCTGCCAGAAAGAAGCTTCATATCCTTTCCCGGCCTCCAGACTATTCAGCTCTTTCTCCACATCTATCAATTGCTCCATGGCAGCCTGAACCTTGGCTTTTTTCTCCAGAGCAGACAAATACCTGCCAATGGCATCGGTTGTGTTGTTTGTGTTGATCGTTTCAAGGGTAATACTTCCCAGGTAACCCGGAGCAATGTCCTGTAGTTTTCTGATAGCATCCAGACGTGCTTCTTTCGAAGCGAGTTCTTCCCGGGCCAAAGCAAGTAATTGCCGGATGCGCAACTTTTCTTCCACAATACTGTTTTTTGCCGAGAGGTTCAGATCACTCAACATCCGCTGGGCTTTTTGAGCATCGGTTAATTTCGCTGAATAGAAATACAGGGCAGTTCCGGCGGCAACAATTAATCCGACAAACAGACCAATCGGGTTGGCGGCCATTGCTGCCGAGAAAGCGCGGAACTGAATGGTGGCAACAGCAAGGTTTCCGGAGAGCAGTGCAATGCCTGCATTGTAAAGTGATATAGCTGCAAATTGGGCTGTATAAGCAGCAGACTGTAACCAACCTATCACGGTTCCATAAAGCGTTTCTTTATTCTTTCTGGCTTCCCACATAGTTGCCAGTTTGGTTGCAAGGGCATAAGCGGTAAGCGAATAAATCAGGGTAAGAATCAGAACTTTGTGTTTGGAGATAAAACCAATGGAAATCGTTAATGCCTTGATGAAATAAGTTAATCCATTGGTACTTACCTGAAGTGCCGGGGCTAACTTTTCACCCAGTTCGATACTCATTACATTGAGCCGGTTGCGGGCCTGTGCCAGTTTTGAATTGTTGTTATCTGTATTAATCGCAGCCTGCTCTATGGCCACATTGGTCCCGGTCAGAGCCTTTTCGTAATGTTTTAATTCTTCTACGTTGGTGATCAAGGTATTGGCCACATTGATATTTTCCAGGCCGAACATTTCAAGTTTCTCCTTGGGGGTAAGCAGTTTTTTGCCCAGGTTTTCGATGGCAGTTGTCATACCCACGATGGCCGGGTTGGTATCATCAGCCCCGGTTTGCAGACGAAGCAACATTCCCCGGAGTCCACGGCCGGCAATTTCAGGTTGGGTAAACCGCGGTGCCAGGGTTTCAAGCGTTGCCGCCAGTGTCTCAATGGACAAACCGTCCGATGTTTCGCATGGACCATTTGTTTTCGATCTGCCCAATGTCTGCTCTATGCTGATCGAGAATACCTTTCAGATGTTTGATTTTAGCAGCCTGGGCGTAATATTCTTTGGAGCCAATGGTCATGCGCGACTGGGCATTGATCGTTTTGTTCATTTCGGCCCGGATACTGGCAATGTCGTTGGTGACTTGCTGACCGTTGATGTAAAGGTTGATGCGCCTGTTGTAAGAGGTTGCCATGATAAAAGGATTAAAAAGAAGCCTCACCCCGGCCCTCTCCAAAGGAGAGGGAGTAGGCGCTGCGATTGTTTATGACAACAAATAACGGGTGGCGAAAGAGGAAAGGAAAGGACAAGAAAAAAGCGGCTTATAGCCGCTTTTTTGGAGTTTATATAATTCTAAGAAAGTGTAATATTGATAAAGTGATGCCAGAAAAATAATTGCAGCAATCAGGTTGGGTTTAGTCTGTATTTTTACAAGTTTTAGGAGACTTATGCATGTAAATTGAAAGATGTGTTATTATCAA
>JBBSBP010000031.1:0-48404 GCA_038251165.1 Bacteroidales bacterium
ACAATCTCATCTTCCTCAACAATCTCATCTTCCTCAACAATTTCCTCTTCCTCTGCAATCTCATCTTCCTCTTCGATTTCCTCTTCCTCAACAATTTCCTCTTCGACTGGAATCTCATCTTCATTTTCAAATTCATCCTCCTCTATAATCTCATCTTCCTCTTCCAAAACATCTTCGTCCTCAGTTTCCTCAGTTTCTTCAGTTTCCTCGTCTGACTCCGAAAAATCATCATCCTGACCGATCGTTTCCTCGTTAGTTTCCGGCAGTTCAACTTCCGGTTCTTTTGTTTCTTCAGTCAGAACATCAACCTGTAATGCATGTTCTTCAGGCTCCCGGGGATCTTCTTCGATCACACTTTCCTCATCCGGTTCTTCCTCATCAGAAATTTCCTCATCCTCATCCGGGATTATTAATTCTTCATCGGGCAACTGCGTTGATTCAGGAAATTCCTGATCTGCAAAGTCTATGATTTCAAGTTCAGGATCAGAAAAATGATAGTCTGAATCTTCGTTTGTATCCTCTTCAGCTAAATCTTCTTCGGTTTCCTGGTTTAATATTGCAGACCGATCTGAAACTTCGCGCAGGAATTCAATTTCCTGACATAAAAGTCTAGCCTTGCTCAAGGCAAGGTCAATAATGAATGACGAATTGTTTTTTGATTCAGCAGCTTCTTCAGCTAAAATTTTGATTTCTTCCAGATCTTTTACGATAATCTGGACCAATTTGAGTTTGTTCATTTTTATTTGTGATTTTAATCGGTAATTCAAGCTTAATTCCTTCCCGAAAATTAATTGGTTAATAAATTGAATACATGCACATTATCATTTAAATCGAAAGCGTATAATTCATGCTTCGCAAATTATTGTTGTCAGGAATGCGCGCCGGCATTAAAATATAATCGAGACATGATCATTCCCTGATAAAGATTTAAATTTATCTTTGTTTTCAATACCGGGATTTATTTTCTGAAACATCAGGCTATATGACGAACCCGGTAATTGAAGCCTGGTAAAAGTACAAAAATCTTTAGCATATCACCTACATGTTTATTGAAAGGGGAATCAGCAGACAAAAAAAAACCGGCAGTATTGAAGTCATTGCAGGTTCAATGTTTTCAGGGAAAACAGAGGAATTAATCAGGCGGCTGAAACGGGCAAAAATTGCCAGGTTGAAGGTCGAAATATTTAAACCGGCCATCGATACGCGGTATTCAGTAGCTGAAGTTGTGTCGCATGATGAGAATTCAATTCTGAGCACACCGGTCGAAAGTTCCGGAAACATTATGCTTTTAACCAGCGATGTGGATGTAATCGGAATTGATGAGGCCCAGTTTTTTGACTCAGGCCTGATTGAAACGAGTATTGCATTGGCCAATATGGGAATCCGGGTTATCATTGCCGGACTGGATATGGATTTTAAAGGGAAACCTTTTGGCCCAATTCCAGGTCTGATGGCAGTAGCCGATCATATTACCAAAGTACACGCCATTTGCATGCGGTGTGGTGATGTGGCCCAGTTTTCGCACCGATTATCGGAAGCCGACAAATTGGTATTGCTGGGTGAAAAAGATGAATACGAACCCCTCTGCCGTTCCTGTTTCACTAAAGCCACCCGATAATGCCGATTCTTTCCGTTCTTCAGGTTTCTTCAATTGTTGGAGGCGGGCTTTATGCTCCTGAAATCAACAACGAATTTTCAATTTCTTCTGTCGCTATTGATAGCCGAACCATTTTTGATCCTGAATCGAGTTTGTTTTTCGCATTGAAAAGTGAACGGAACGATGGGCGCCGGTATATCGCCGATTTGGTTTACCTGGGTGTCAGGGCTTTTGTGGTTTCTCATTATACGGATGAATATATTAAATACAATCACTGCAGTTTTATTGTTGTGCCTGATACGCTCCGGGCTTTGCAACAGCTGGCAGCATGGCACCGGAGTCAATTTGACATTCCGGTTATCGGGATTACAGGCAGCAACGGGAAAACCATTGTAAAAGAGTGGTTGTATGAACTGCTTCGCGAAAGGATAGTCGTTCGAAGTCCCAAGAGTTACAACTCACAGGTAGGTGTTCCACTTTCGGTATGGAATCTGAATCCTGGCTGCGAACTGGCTATATTTGAAGCCGGAATCTCGAAACCGGGCGAGATGCAGAAATTAGGTGAAATTATACGGCCAACCATAGGCATTCTGACCAATATCGGGGAAGCTCACCAGGAAAATTTTGCATCGAAGCAGGAAAAACTTCAGGAAAAATTAAGGCTGTTCGACTCGTGTACTACTCTTATTTACTGCAAAGATCAGGATTTGGTGCAACAAACCATTCAGAACGGAAGTCTCCGTAAATCGGTTCAGCTTATGGCCTGGTCATTCATTGACCCGACAGCTGATTTGTATTTCAGGAAAAAGGAAAAGGTGTACGGTGTTGAAATTGACACTGTATTTGAAGGGAAAACCTATCGTATAGGTTTGCCGTTTCAGGATGAAGCCAGCCTGGAGAATGCCTGCCATTGCCTGGCTTTTATATTGTCGCAGCATCATGCAAAACCTTCGGTACTGGAATTGTTCAGGAGTTTGCAGCCCGTTGCCATGCGTTTGGAAATGAAGGAAGGTATCAACGAGTGCCTGCTGATTAACGATTATTACAATTCAGATATTAATTCACTGCAAATTGCACTTAGCTTTTTAAACAATCATGGCCGGCATCCCTATTTACAAAAAACTGTAATTTTATCCGATATTCAGCAGGCCGGCATTCCGGATGAACAACTGTACCGGGAGGTTGCCCGTTTGCTTCAGCTGAACAAGGCAACCCGGGTGATTGGCATTGGCCCGAAAATCAGGAAATACAGCTACTTGTTTGATCCGCTGGCTGAGTTTTATGAGACCACCGGTTTGTTCCTGGAATCGTTTCAGTCAGCAAATTACCGGAAAGAATGTATCCTTCTGAAAGGAGCGCGTGATTTTCATTTCGAACGGATTTCTTCAGTATTACAGAAAAAATACCATCAAACGGTTCTTGAAATCGATTTGAATGCGATGATTGCCAATCTGAATTTTTTCCGGTCGGCTATTCGTCCCGAAACACGG
The DNA here is from genome assembly GCA_038251165.1 of Bacteroidales bacterium. Taxonomy (GTDB): domain Bacteria; phylum Bacteroidota; class Bacteroidia; order Bacteroidales; family Prolixibacteraceae; genus Aquipluma. Next base: position 3,088 of record JBBSBP010000031.1, read on the forward strand.
GTTATGGTGATGGTAAAAGCCTTTTCGTATGGTAGCGGAATGGCCGAAATTGCCCGGATTCTTCAATTTCATAAAGTGGATTACCTGGCAGTTGCCGTGGCCGACGAAGGAATTGAATTACGGCAGGCAGGCATTGATTTGCCCATTTTGGTAATGAATCCGGAAGAACATAGTTTTGAAAACATGATCGAGTTCAGGCTCGAACCCAATATTTATTCGGCAGAAATTTTTGATTCGTTTCACAAAATGTTACAGCAACATGCCGTACTACGGTATCCTGTTCACCTGAAGCTGGATACCGGGATGCATCGCCTGGGTTTTGATTCGGTTGAGAAGGTTGAACAATTAACTGAAAAACTGATGATGCAGGAGCAAATGGTGGTGAGATCAGTTTTTTCTCACCTGGCCGGGGCTGATGAACCTGTTCATGATGAGTTTACACTGGGCCAGGTTCAGCAATTCATGAATTTCAGTTCGATCATCACACAAAAATTACCGTATAAAATTTTCCGTCATATTTTAAATTCGGCCGGTATTGAACGTTTCCCGCAATTCCAGTTTGAAATGGTCAGGCTGGGCATTGGTTTATATGGTGTAAGCGCCTGCGAAAACGGACAGATCAGGAATATCAGCCGGCTTAAAACCTGTATTTCCCAGATTCAGCGAATCAGTGCCGGACAAACGGTTGGTTACGGACGCAAAGGAGTCGTTGCCGAAGATGGTGAAATTGCCATATTACCGATCGGTTATGCCGATGGTTACGATCGCCGGTTAAGCAACGGTGTTGGCAAAGTATACCTGAAAGGACAGATTGTTCCGGTTATCGGAAACATTTGCATGGATATGTGCATGATTAACGTGACCGGGTTGCAGGTTGCCGTTGGCGATGAAGTTGAACTGATGGGTGAACATATACCGGTCAGCCAGATTGCAGATACTATTGGAACCATTCCTTACGAAATACTCACCGGAATTTCGCAACGTGTAAAACGGGTTTATTTGCAGGAGTAAAGAGAAATGCGGATTCCCCTCCTCATAATTTAATTCGGCGGTTTGATTGCGCACCAATAATGTCAATTTTTTAAAGCTGAATTTTAGAATCAGTTTTTTTTATTGTTTAACAACCGCAAAATGGCATTGCTGAAATAACCAATAACCAATATCCAATAACCAATATCCAATAACGGATATCCAATATCCAATAACGAATAACGAATAACCAAAAACCTGCAATTTGGATACGGAAATATTAAACTTATGATCCGGTGATACTTTTGTGACAAAAATGTGATTCATACTTTACTTTTTGAATTGAACCATTGAGTTATACGCTTGTTTCAGTTTTAACTCACCGATCCTAAGTCTGTGAAATATTGGTTGGTGAATTAAAAGCAACAACATGAAAAGGTGGTATTTATCAGTTTTACTTTTCGGTTTGATATGGTCAGGATTTGCCCAGCTTCCCGATCTGGAATTGAAAAATCTGGATCAAAGATTTGTGCAACTGAAGGACATTCAAGGGAAACAACTTACAGTGATTGATTTTTGGGCAACATGGTGCAAACCCTGCCTGTCATTTATTCCTGAGATAAATCAGCTGGCCACTGAATTTCAGGCGAAAGGAGTTGCTTTTTGGGGAATTAACATCGACAGCCCGCGAAATCAGTCGAAGGTAAAACCCTTCGCCAGGTCAATGAACATCAGTTATCCTGTCTTTTTGGATGGCGATCAGGAATTGATGAACATCCTGAATGTAAGTGTGATGCCAACTTTGCTCATTCTCGACAAGAAAGGAAAGGTTGTTTTTTTTCATGAAGGTTATCAGCCGGGGGATGAAGAATTGATCAGGAAAAAGATCCAGCAGCTTTTAACTCAGGCGGGATGAAGCATGTTCTAATCATATTGCTTCTCGGAAGCCTGGTAACGAAAGCGAAAGCTCAGTTGTCGGGAAACAACCTCATGGAAACTCAATGGGGTAATATTCCGGATCAGGAGCCAAAAGATTTGAAAACGATTTATGACCAATTCAATCTGCAATACCAGTGGAAAGGGGTTCGTGCATTTACGCGACTGGAACAATTTTACAGCACTTTGCCTGGCGGCGATGATTACACAAAATTTTCCCAGTACAGCTTAAATTACAATCATCATGGACTGGAAGCCAAGCTGGGAAATTTCTATGAAACACTGGGACGTGGTTTGTTGCTGCGTGGATATGAAATAAAAGGATCGGTTTTCGAAGATCGTATTTACCGCGTTCGCCAGGGATTTTACAAAGATGTTCGCGGCGCATTTTTAAGGTACGGCAATTCATGGTTCGAAGCCAAAGCGCTTCGTGGAAAGAGTCTTGCTGGTCAGCTTCCGCCCGATCATCCGGATAACAGGCAAGATTTGGTAACTGCCGGAGAGCTCGTCTTTTCGGTAAAAACCCAACGGCTGGGGGGAATTTATCTGGATAATGAAAATCCAGGAAGTCATTCAAAATATCTCGATTTTCATTTGGGAGGTAATCTTTCTGATCGGTTGGATTATTACGGTGAGTTGGCACATCAGATAAACGATCAGTTCAGGTATTTGAGCTTCGACGATGCAACTTCGTATGGCGCCTATTGCAGTTTCAATTATTCGGCGGCAAAACTTGGAATTAGTCTGGAGTTGAAAGATTACCACAACTTTTTGATCGGTTCGGGTCTGTCCGATCCGCCAAGCCTGGTGAAAGAGCACAGCTACAAATTACTGAACCGTTCTACCCATATTGGCGAATTGCTGGATGAACGGGGAATTCAATTGGAAGCATTTTACCGGTTGAATGAAACTTCGCATCTCACACTGAATATTTCAAGAGGAGAGAATGATTTTCTTCAGGTGTATCGTTTTCAGGAATACTTTGGTGAATGGTATTCGGATTTTACATCGTGGCAAATGAAAACCTTCTTCGATTATTCATTCGACGAATTTAAACAGGAAGATAAACGGATTGCAGGCGGACTTTATCTGACGAAACCCTTGCCAAAGCGCTGGGCTGTTAAGCTCGAAACTGAAGGCCAGCAAATCAATAGGGCCTATGGAATTTCAAGAACATTCCGGAATTATTATTCCGGATTGATAGTCAGTAAGTCATCTAAATTCAGCACGGCGCTGGTCTGGGAATTCACCAACGATGTGCTCGCAGCTGATCTTGCATCAACAGAGCAGGTTGAAAGTAAGCGTAATTATTTAAGCATGAACTTTAGCTACAAACCAAATTCAAAAAATTCGATTCAGTTTTTTGCAGGGCAAAGGCGTGGAGGGCCGGCATGTACCTCCGGAGTTTGTTACGAAGTTCTTGATTTTACAGGCCTTGAATTACGATGGGCAACACGATTTTAACTAAAAAACTGATAATCATGAAAACTTTTACTTTTATTTTAATGGTCTGCCTTTTTCTGACTCTGCCCGGAAAGGGTCAAAATGTGGGCGACAAGGCTCCTGATTTTATGCTTCAACAGTTGCAGGGTGGTAATTTTACCTTATCTGAACATTTCGGCAGTGTGGTTTTTATATTTTGGCTGGGCTATGCCTGTCCGTTTTGCCAATCGGCAGCGCCCTCCGTTAACAGTGAAATTATCAATACATTTAAGAACCGATCAGGCTTTTTGGCCATTGGTGTTGACACCTGGGATGGAAGCTCTTCGCAGGTTCAGGCCTTTAAATCCCACACCGGGCTCGATATTAATTATTTGATGAAAGGAAGCTCTGTTGCACAAGGCTGGAAAACAACCTACGATAGATTGGTAGTTGTTGATAAAAGCGGAAAGATAGTATTTAAAGGAACCCAGGGAACAAGCTCGGATATTGGCAAAGCAAAAACAGCGATTGAAAATGCTTTGATAGTTACCTCTTCAACTTTATTACCTGACCTGGATGGCAACTTATTTGTGACTTACCCCAATCCTTTCAACACCCAAACCACCATTCATTTTCAGTTAAATAAATATTCATTGGTGAGCCTGAATGTATTTGATATTTCCGGCAAAAAAGTGAGGGAACTGGCCAATGAAAAGTTTCCTGCAGGAGAGAAAATAATCAGGTTTTCAAAGGGTAATTTAAAAAATGGTATTTATTTTCTACGGTTGAGAAATGAAGAGCAGGTTACCACCCGGAAAATAATTATTCAACAGTAAAGATTACTATATGGGAATTAGTACAGGTATAACAGTATTATCCCAGTTTGCTGATTTTTTCCAGACGCTGAATATCCAGGATACGGATTTTGCGGCCATCAATAGCAATCACTTTTTCGCCGGCAAAAGTTGACAGCGTGCGGATTGCATTCGATGTGGTCATATTCGACAGGTTGGCGATATCTTCGCGTGACAGGTATACTTTCAATGTTGCGCCATCGTTTTCCCAGCCATATTTTTCTTTCAGCAGCAAAAGCGATTCGGCTAAACGACCGCGGATATGTTTTTGGGTAAGCGTTACTGTACGCGAATTGGAAAACCCGAGTTCACGCGCTAATTTTTGAATGATACGAAGTGAAAAACTGGGATTTTTGATCAGCTTGTGGAAGAGGTATTCAGGCGAAATTATACCGACGGTTGAATCTTCCAGGGCAATGGCAGAACCAATATGCAGTTCATCGGCCAGCAAGGCCCGATAACCGATTAATCCAAGGGGTTTTGTCATCCGGATGATTTGTTCCCGACCGCCAACACCTTCTTTGTAAATAATCACTTTTCCATCGAGCAGGAACAGAATGCTGTTGGGTTTTTCGCCCTCTTTGAATATGAATTCGTTTTTTTTGTAATAAACCAGGGTAAGGTGGTTTTGCAAATCTTCTTTTTCCTCAGGGGTTAGAATGCTGAAAATTGATTTTGGATTCTCAAAAACGTCTTTCATCCCCATTTCGTGATTCGCCATAGCAATAAATTTACATGTTCTGCAGCATCAAAGTTAAGTAAATTTGTCAAATAAGAAAATTTAGCCTGTTTATTTTGTTTTTCAGATAATGACACAAATAGTTGTGAAATACATCCAATGTAATTATAAAAAAATATCAGGAATACCTTGCTACCAAAGGCATCCGGCGACCAAACCCAAAAGCCTTTGAACTGATTCTCAGAATCGGAGGAGCCTGAAATCGTTTGTATTCATTGGTGTTTACCATTTTGACTGTCTGAAGTACGGTTGATTCATCAAATCCTTTGGCAATAATTTCGGCAGGCGAGTGATTCAGTTCGATGTAATCGAACAGGATCTGATCCAAAATATCGTAGTCAGGCAATGAGTCAGAGTCTTTCTGATCGGGGCGGAGTTCGGCCGAAGGTGGCTTCAGGATGGTATTTGCCGGAATAATTTCATGATCCCGGTTAATCCAGTGAGCCATTTTAAAGATGTCCGTTTTATAAACATCACCCAGTACCGACAATCCGCCGTTCATGTCACCGTAAAGGGTTCCGTAACCAACCGCACTTTCGCTTTTATTGGTTGTATTGAGCAGGATGTTCCCAAACTTATTCGAGATGGCCATAAGCAGGATTCCCCGGGTCCGGGCCTGAATGTTTTCTTCCGTAATGTCGCTTGGCTGTCCTGCAAATACCTCGGAAAGTTTTTGCTCAAAACTGTCGACCACCGGTTGAATCGGAATGATTTCGTGCTGAATATCCAGGTTTTTGGCTAGTTGCAAGGCATCGTTGATGCTGTGGTCAGACGAATACCTGGAAGGCATGAGCAGCACCCGGACGTTTTCTTTGCCCAGGGCTTCAACAGCCAGGACCAGAACCAGGGCTGAATCAATTCCCCCGGACAAACCCAATGTCGCTTTTTTGAAGCCCATCTTGAAAAAATAGTCCCGGATTCCTAAAATGAGCGCATGATAAATTTTTTCGATGTAGTCGGTTTGGGGCTGAAGATTTTGTGTTGTGACTTCAGTGTCTACAATCCGGAAGTCTTCTTCGAAATAGTTCAGCTCTTCCTGAATTTCACCGTTTTTATCCAGGTAGAAAGAGCCGCCGTCAAATACCAGTTCGGTTTGAGCGCCGACCTGATTGACATACAGGATTGGCAACTGGTATTTCCTTGCATTTTTCACCAGGATGTTTTTCCTCCAGTTTTCCTGATTGAATGAAAATGGCGAAGCTGAAAGATTGATGACCAGATCAGGATTCAAAACTGATAATTCCCTGAGCGGCGATGATTGATAAAGTTTTTCGCGTCCAAACTCGTTTTGTGTTTCCTGTTCGTCCCAAAGATCTTCACAAATGGTAATGGCCAGTTTTTTTCCGCCGAAATCGAAAACTGAAAAATTACTGTTGGGTTCAAAATGACGGTACTCATCAAAAATATCGTAGGTTGGCAGAAGCGATTTGTTAACCACATGCTGTATGATGCCGTCGTACATGAAAAAAGCTGAATTGAAAAGCTTTTTCCCTCTGGACTCAGGATTTATACTTGGTCCTCCGACAATAGCCCCGATACCGGTGCAATGCGACGCAATCTGAATAAGAGCCTCCATTGACTGTTCAATAAATTCCTTACGTTCGAGTAAATCATGCGGATAATAACCGGTAACTGAAAGTTCGGAGAAAACCACCAGTTCGGCTCCCCTGTCTTTCGATTGTTGGATACTGGCAATAATTTTAGAGGAGTTCTGTTCAAAATTACCGATGTGATAATTCAGCTGAGCAAGTGCAATCTTCATAATACTATTTCTTAAAAAATCAGGCCGATTTTCAGTTTCAGCGAATTGGTAACGGTTTTGTCGTTGAAGGCGTTATCGGTGGTTACGTCGATCAGTCCGTTCTGGAATATGATTCCGGTGGTCACCGCATTGTTCCCGCCTAAATCAAAATCAAAACCAGCCCCGATGTTCATGCCGAGGTTAAACAGGTTTATTTCATCGTTGATGTTTGCTTTCTGAAGTTGGCCATCGTTGCTGTAGCCTTTCGCCTGGATATTCATCAACCCTGACAAACCAAAATAGCCCCAGTAACGGGCGCGGTTAAATTGATTGGTCTTCAGTTTAATGGACATTGGTATTTCGACATACCGTAAACTATATTTAATTTTACTTAAAGTAGGCAAGGTTGCTCCTGAAAACTCAAAAGGTACACTGGTCTGGTAGGATATTTCTCCGCCGACATTCGAAATCTGCAATCCGGTTAGCAGGGAATAACGTTCATCTTCCGAAAAATAAATGTCACCATTCAGGCCAAAGTCGTACCCAAGTATGGATTTTTCCCGTTCTGCAACCGAATTGTTGGAACTCATCCAGTTTACGGACGGACTTCCGGTAAATGAAAGCCTGAAGTGAGTCTGGCTCATTCCGGTTAGAACGCAGGCAACTAAAAGGACTGATAAAAATAATTGTCTCATCGTTTTTCGTTTAATTTGCTGAATGTAGTACGAAGTTAAAAGTTTAAAATTAATAATGACATGATATTCATGACACCAGACAATGCATAACACCCCGATCTTCTTTTCATTTTATTTATAAAGCTCATCAGGCAAAAAATCAGAAGGACTGTGCATCGTTGGAACGTATAAATGAACTGAATTTATATTAAAATGACAATAAAAAAGACATTAGTACGTAGATTAGTCATTTATACGCTTAAAAGAATAATTGACAATTGTAATTTCTGATGATTTTTTGAATTTTGTGAACTTATATCTGTTGAAATGAAAAAAATACTCTTCTTGTTTAGCTTGCTGACTTTAATGACTTCATGTATACGCAATCCGCTGAATATAAATGTGTCAGATGTTCCGCTTGATTTGAAAATCAAACATCTGGATGTTGATTTACTCAGGCAAAAACAAGATCAGATTCAGGGAGCAATTCCCGCATTAAAAAGTTCGTACGGCGAATTCTTCGATATTTTTACGTACCGGATGATCAGTATCGGTGGTTCTGAGCAGGAGAATTTTCCTGAAATGCTTTATTCATTTGTCTCGGATACACTCATCCAAAATCTGGAGATACAGGTTTCGGAAAAAATCGATACCCTGCAACTCCGGAAGGATCTGGAAGGAGCGTTTAAACATTTCAGGTATTATTTTCCACAGAAACAGGTTCCGGTTGTTTATACCTGTATCTCTGGTTTTAATCAGTCGGTAGTGACTTCTGCAAATCTGATAGGCATTAGTCTGGATAAATACCTGGGCGCCGGCAGCATCTTTTATAATCAGTTGGGATTGCCTGCTTACAAACGCAGAAACATGCATCCGGCAAAGATTGTTCCTGATGTGATGTACGGCTGGGGTGTGACGGAGTGGCCGAAAACCGGGAATGCCAATAGTTTGCTGAGTCAGATGATTCAGGAAGGCAAAATGTTGTATTTTGTGGAGGCCATGTTGCCGGAATTAGCTGACACGGTGAAGATGGGCATTACACTGAAACAGCTTGAATTCTGCACTGAAAATGAAGCTTCCATGTGGACTTTCCTGGCTGAGCATAAGCTGCTTTTTTCAACCGACCGGATGAGTATCAAAGGATTTATTGACGATGGTCCATATACTTCCTCATTTGGTGATCAGTCGCCGGGCCGGACGGGAGTTTGGATTGGCTGGCAGATTGTTCGTTCGTACATGAAACAGCATCCGGAAGTTAAACTGGCCGGCTTGCTTGAAAATAATGATTTCCAAAGTATACTTAACCAGTCCGGTTATCAGCCATAGGGCAATCCCCATCAGCAACTGAACCAGTCTGCCATCACTTTTGCTGAACCAAAAGTATCGGATGACCTGTCCTTAAAATTTTTTATTTATTCGAAAGTTTGGAATACATCCAAACAAAAAGAGCCCCCTTTTCAGGAGGCTCGTTCGATATCATGCGATGGGTTATTCCAATTCTTTGATTTTTACGTTGCGGAACCATACATTGTCACCATGGTCCTGGAATGCGATGAATCCTTCAGTTGCAACATCAGCCCAGTTTTCGTTCAGGTTCGGGAATTTACTGTTTTTAACCAGGTTTTTCCAGTCATCGGTCCATAAATGATATTCTAGAACAGTTTCTCCATTTTGTTTGTGAACAACAGTTCCTTTGTAAACAATGATTTCAGCTGAGTTCCATTCGCCGATAGGTTTTGCATTTTGTGGTTTGGCAGGAATCAGGTCGTATAGGGAGCCGGCCTGGCGGTTTCCGTCTTTGCCCAAATTGGCGTCAATGTGATTAATATTATCCAAAACCTGCATTTCAGGAGCTGTTTTATAAATGGGCCATTCCGCAACTTCCTGTCCGAGATAGAAGATACCCGAGTTGCCACCCTTGGAGATTTTCCATTCAACTTTCAGATCGAAGTTTTTAAATTTTTTGTCATAAAGAATATCACCACCGTTTTCAGCGCCTGCTTCACCGGTTCCGGTTCCTATACAATGCATGGTTCCGTCAACAATTTCCCATCCTGTGGGAAATTCGGTTTTATTGTATCCTCTCCATCCGTTTGAGGTCGTTCCGTCAAACAATAACTGCCAGCCTGCATTTGCTTCCTCAGGTGTCAGGGTGTTGATTTGAGAAGCAACAGCAATGGAGTCTTTTGCTGATTTTTCAGCGGCTTTTTTCTGGCCACTCTGGCACGATACTGCAAAAAATACAGTGCCTGCCAATACTAGTGAATAGATTTTTTTCATGAGAAAATAATTTTAGTTTATTGAAAATTAAATGTGGTTTTAGACGCAGATCACAAAGTTAATAAAAAATCTTGAGCTTAAAGGATGCTGATATCTTGTATACAGCGAAGAACCCACTGGATTAAATCACCTTTTCGTTAGAAATCTTACGGTTGAATTCAACAAATTAATTGTTTCAGAATTAAATATTCCAGACGATTGACAGTTTTTTACCAAATAAAATCTAATTTCTGATTCTCATTTTTAGAGCCTGTCGTTTTCTCAACACGAAAAAAAACCGATAAAAAGACTAATTTTGTACGACATTTTTATTTGGATTTTGTTGAATATTCCGGGAAACGAATTAAGATTGAAATAAATATGTTTTAGTAATTTAGGTGAGTTTTCAGGAACAAAAAATTAACACATAAAAAAGTTTTCATATGAGTAAGAACAAAAAAACAAAAAGGATTGGCATTTTAACTGCCGGTGGCGATTGCCCGGGATTAAATGCTGCAATCAGAGGCGTTGGGAAAACTGCAATTGTTGAATACGGGATGGAAGTTATAGGATTCTCTTCAGGCTATACCGGCCTGATACATAAACAATATGTGGAGCTCAAGGAAAAAGATTTATCGGGTATATTGACTTTAGGCGGCACTATTATTGGTACTTCAAGGGAAAAACCATTCAAAATTGTGACCGAAGAAGACAATGATAAACCGGATTTAATCAAACAAAACTATCATGACCTGGGATTGGATTGCCTGGTGTGCATCGGCGGCAACGGAACCATGAAAACTGCTCATTTGTTATCGAAAATCGGATTAAATGTGATTGGAATCCCTAAAACTATTGATAATGATGTCTGGGGAACAGATATGACTTTTGGTTTTGATTCGGCTGTGATTATTGCCACCGAAGCCGTTGACCGCCTGCATAGTACGGCCAACTCTCACGGACGGGTAATGATTGTTGAGGTCATGGGCCATAATGCCGGATGGATTGCTCTTTATGCCGGAATGGCAGGTGGTGGCGATATCATCCTGATTCCTGAAATTAAGTATTCCATGAAGTCGGTTATCTCGAAGATCAAGGAACGCTATAAAAACCATAAACCCTATACTATTGTGGTAGTCGCTGAAGGAATTGAACACCCCAAAAACATGTCGGCAGCCAGGTATTTGTCCGAATCAATCCAATCGAAGCTGGATGTTGAAGCTCGCGAAACTGTTTTAGGCTACACTCAGCGGGGAGGAAGTCCATCGCCGATGGACCGCATTTTAGCTACACGGTATGGCGCTTTTGCCGCTCAGTGTATTGCCGAAGAAAATTTCGGCACCATGGTCGCCTTAATCAAAAACGAGTTAACTACAGTGCCACTGGAAGAAGTTGGCGGTAAACTTAGGCTTGTTGATTATAATCATGGGTTGGTTTTAAAAGGTCGGAAAATGGGTGTTTCATTTGGGGATGAATAAACTTCATTTATACCGTAGGATGTCAAAAAAAATTGTCCAATAAAAGATTTGAGAAAATAAATTGATAATTTGCATCCTGTTCCAAACTAAACCAATTTAAACCATGAAATCCTTTTTCTTTCTCATCTTATTTAGCTTCAGCCTAACTCCAGGCTTCGCGCAGTGGAAACCAGCCGGCGACAAAATCAAAACTGCCTGGGCTGAAAAGATCGATGTAAATCATGTATTGCCTGAATATCCAAGGCCAATTATGGAACGTCCCGAATGGCTGAACCTGAATGGTTTGTGGGATTATGCCCTACTTCAGGCCGGATCGTCTGAACCTGGCCACTTCGATGGTAAGCTGTTGGTTCCGTTTGCTGTAGAATCAAGTCTTTCGGGAGTTCAGAAAGCGGTAGGAGGGGAGAATGAAGTTTGGTATAAACGAAACTTTACGGTACCTGCCAAATGGAAAGGTAAAAATGTGTTGCTTCATTTCGGGGCTGTTGACTGGAAGGCTGAAGTCTGGTTGAATGATATTAAAATTGGCACACATACCGGCGGTTACACACCGTTTACATTTAATATTACACCTTTCCTGAATAAAAGTGTTGATCAGAAACTGGTTGTCAAAGTGTGGGATGGTACCGATAAAGGATTTCAGCCCCGCGGTAAACAAACCAGTGAACCCAGAGGAATCTGGTACACTCCGGTGACCGGAATCTGGCAAACGGTTTGGCTGGAACCGGTTGCAGGCAAATACATCGAAAATATCCGGACCACCCCAAACATCGATAAAAACCAGGCATCCATAAAAGTGGAATCAAATACGCCGTCGTTTGGCGATATTGTTGAAGCAGAAATCTTTGAAGGGAGTGTTCTCAAGGCCTCCGGGAAAGCTTCATCATCGGAAACGCTGGAAATAGCAGTGCCGGATGCCAGACTTTGGAGTCCTGAATCACCGTTCCTTTACACGATGAAGGTAAATCTCATCAGCGACGGGGTCGTTGTTGATCAGGTAAAAAGCTATTTTGCCATGCGGAAGATTTCGACCAAACGTGACGACAACGGCATTGTTCGGCTGGAACTGAACAACAAACCTTACTTCCAGTTTGGACCACTTGATCAGGGTTGGTGGCCCGATGGACTGTATACCGCTCCAACCGATGAAGCGCTGAGATACGACATTCAGAAAACAAAGGACTTTGGATTTAACCTGATCCGAAAACATGTGAAGGTTGAACCGGCCCGCTGGTACATGCATTGCGATCAGCTTGGAATGCTGGTGTGGCAGGATATGCCCAGCGGTGATCGTTCACCTCAGTGGCAAAATCACAATTATTTCAATGGAAATGAACTAAAACGCAGTCCGGAATCAGAATCCAATTACCGCAAGGAATGGAAAGAAATAATGGACTTCCTTTATTCCAATCCGTGTATTGTTTGCTGGGTTCCGTTTAACGAAGCCTGGGGACAGTTCAAAACTCCCGAAATTGTGGAATGGACCAAATCATATGATCCCGGCCGCCTGGTGAATCCTGCCTCCGGCGGCAATCATTACCCGGTGGGCGATATGCTCGATTTGCACAATTATCCCGGTCCGGAAATGTATTTGTATGACGGGCAACGTCCAACGGTTCTGGGTGAATATGGTGGTATCGGACTGGCACTTGAAGGGCATCTTTGGTCGACCGACAAAAACTGGGGTTACATTCAGTTTAAAGATTCAAAATCAGTAACCGACCAGTATGTAAGCTATGCCGAAACTCTGCTGAAAATGATTAAAACCGGTTTTTCAGCCGCTGTTTACACGCAGACAACCGATGTGGAAGGTGAAGTAAACGGATTGATGACTTACGACCGGAAAGTGATTAAAATGGATGAGCAACGCATCCGGGAAATCAACCGGCGAATTTGTAACTCACTGAATGAATAATCGATTGAAGGATCTGACAAGTATTTCTTAAGTCGGAAATCTAAAAAAGGCCAACCTGCTTCTGTCTTCGGGATGGCCTTTTTTAGATTAAAGAAAAGGATTTATTCGTTTGGTTAGTTTATTGAACCACACTGAATTTGTAAATCGATGAGGTTTGATAGACTTCGCCGGGTTTCAGAATAATCGAAGGGAAGTTGGTATTGTTTGGTGAATCGGGTGAATGCTGGGTTTCGAGGGCAAATGATTCACGAAAATCGTATTTTTTACCACTTTTGCCGGTGTCAGCACCATCCATGAAGTTCCCGCCATAAAACTGAATGGCCGGCTCCCGGGTGAATATCTCCATTTTGCGTCCGCTTACCGGTTCAACGACTGTGGCAGCAAGCGTCATTTCGCCGGCGACTGGTTTATTCAGTGCAAAATTGTGGTCATATCCAGGGCCATATTTCAATTGCATATTGGTTTCCACCTGGTCCAGATCGGTACCAATGGCTTTCCCGGCCCTGAAATCAAAGGGAGTACCTTCAACAGGTTCATTACCTGCAATTGGAATCAGGGTTGAGTCAACCGTGGTGTAGGCATCTGCGTTGATTGTAAGAATATGATCATTAATTGTTCCGTTGCCTTCGGCGGCCAGGTTGAAAAATGCATGGTTGGTTAAATTCACCGGAGTACTTTTATCCGTGGTTGCTTTGTAACTGATGACCACTTCACTTTTTGAATCCAGCAAATACTGAACTTCAACGTCCAGGTTTCCGGGATACCCCATTTCACCGTCTTTCGAAAGATAGCTCAGAACGATGGATGAATCGGTAACAGCTTTTACGTCCCAGACCACCGCATGAAATCCGCCCGGACCACCGTGAAGATGGTTCACTCCGTTATTCAGCGGAAGGGTAAATTCTGTACCATCGATGGTGAATTTCCCTTTGGCAATGCGGTTTCCAACGCGTCCGATCAGAGTGCCATGGTAAGGCATACTGGCATTCAGGTAACCGTCAATGCTGTTAAATCCCAGGACAACATCAGCCATTTCGCCTGTTTTGTCGGGTGTACAAAGGCCCACAATACGGCCTCCGTAATTGGTAATGGCCACCTGGATATTTCCATTTTTAAGGAAATACAGATCGGTTGATTTGCCATCAATCGTTTTCCGGAAATCTTCAGCTTTCAGGGTGAAGCAATTTTCCACTTTTGCCTGTTTAGGTGTACAGCTGCTGAAGGCTAATGCTGATCCTAAAATTAATGTCAATAAGTTAATTCGGTTCATAATTTATAGTTTAAACTTTTGTACGATTTATCATCGGAAAAACTCCGGTTTATGCTTACGATGTTGTAATTTTTCAGTCTGGATTTAATGTTCTTCAGTTTAAAAACAGACGCGAAAGATAGGCATAAATAATAAATGTCAGAAATACGCTGAATGATAATTAGTTAAAATTTTTAACCTAAAGGGTTTTCTGTTCTTCAAGCTGATTATCCTGTTTTCACGGATCCGACCCGGGAATAGATTTGTTAATCCTGATTTCAGGCTTATTCCGTTTTCGGAACTTTCAGCCGGTCACCGGTTCCCGACATCATGATCCGTTCCCAGTCTTTCCCGTAACCGGGTTGCGCAGGCATTTCAGGTATATTTTTTCCATTCCCGTTTTCCAGCAACCGGTGTCCTTCCGAATTTTTAACATTCCCGTCGATATATTTCATAAACAGGAACTGGTAAAAAGCTTTCCAGTCGCTAACCAGTTTGTTTCCGGAATAGACAGAATAGCCGGTAATGTATTCGCCTGCAACCTCAGGATTCTGCTTAAACAGTTCTGACGCCTGTTTATCCACCACCTTTACTTCCGATTCAAATTGTGATTCAAGCTGAGCCTGGTATTTTTCAATTTCAGGATGGATCAGGTTATAGCGCGAATAGGCCCAGTTGTTGACCTGACTAAAAGTCCAGTAAGCCGAAGTTTCCGACCACGAAATCATTGAACCGTTGCCAACAGCATAACTTTCAGGTATTTTTTTGATTCCGCAGTACATGGGTGCATAAACACAACCGTCAGCATCGTCAACGCCAAACCAGAAAATACCTCCGATTGGAGCCGGAAGCCAGCTGCGCGATTGGGCCACAAAACTGTAGCCGGTTTGCTGGGTGGCGATGGCCCGTTCGTTGAGGTACATCACACTGTCGACCACATACTCCATCGGGCGCCAGCGATAAGGCGATTTGAACGGTCCGGCTCCCGGATCATTGCGCATGTCGAGGGGAGTATCTTCATAATGGTCGCGCATCGCTGCTTTTACCTGCTGAAGTGTGACAGGCGAATCAGGCTTTACCCACAAGGGCAAACGGTTGGAAACATATCCATTTGGATTTGGACTTTGATCCATCAGTTTCGGATTATGTGTAAACTTTCCCAGTGCATAATCAGTATAGTCAGGATTATCGCGTATTTCCCTGTTTATTTTTCTGAAGAATGACCAAACCCTTGCATCGCAAAAACGTGCACCGCCAAATTCGAGTGGATTGTAAACATCCGAAAAACTGAATGATTCATCGGTTCCTTTGTAAAATCCATGTTTTTTGGCAAAACTGATTACATCAGGAGAATGATAAACCGTTTGTTTCAGATCACTCCAGTTGTTGTTGTTCCGGAACGGGAATGTGGTAATCCGGGCCTGGTTGGCATGGCCGCTCACGTAACCATCAGGAATCAGACGTGCGACCCACACTGCACCTTTTTCGAACTTTCCTTTACCAATCAGTTCCATGATCCATGCTTCGCTGGCATCCGAAATAGAGAACGATTCTCCGGAGGTGGCATAGCCATATTTGTCAACCAATTCGGTCATTACCCTTATCATTTCGCGGGCCGTTTTTGAGCGCTGGAGTCCGATTCGCATCAGCGATCCATAATCAAGGATAGCTTCAGGCTGTTTAGCCAAAGAATCGAGTCCACCCCAGGTAGTTTCACCAATGGCAACCTGGTTTTCGTTCATCAGCTGAACAACTGAAAAGGTATGAGCAACTTCAGGAATGGTACCCATAAGCTTCCCGTTTTCATAATGGAAAACTTCGCACAAATCGCCGGGCTGGTGATCGCCCGAAGGATAAAATGCAATAGCGCCGTAACGGGTGTGTGAATCGGCAGCATAAGTGATCATTACCGACTGGTCGTTGCTGGCGCCTTTGGAAACAATCAGGTTGGTGCAGGCAAAAACGTTGGAAATGCCTGTAGAAAGTAAAACAATCAGGCCTAAAGTGAGAATACGGTTTATCATGCGAAAATATTTTTCGCTAAAATAGGGAAAAACCCAATCAAAAGAAGGGGTGCAATAAATTCATTGTTCACAAACCTATGGTAAGTACTTTACAAACTATTCTTTGCAAACACGTTAAGCGGTTTAAACACCTATTTTAACTCATAAGTCCGGGTGCGAACTGAAGTCGCGCACGGACTTTCGAATAGGACAAGGCTACGAAATGTTGAAAATATTGCGCAATTCTTTGTTGTTCAAATTACCTATCCAGTTTTCACCGGTAGCCACGGTCATTTCGGCCAGAGCTTTTTTCTGCTGGATCATCTCATTGATTTTTTCCTCGAAAGTATTTTTTGTGATAAACCGGTGAACCATCACATTGTTTTTTTGTCCGATACGATAGGCCCGGTCTGTAGCCTGCGATTCAACGGCTGGATTCCACCACAAATCGTAATGGATCACATGGCTGGCAGCCGTAAGGTTCAAGCCTGTTCCGGCCGCTTTCAACGACAAAAGGAACACTTTGTCTGCATGGTTATTCTGGAATCGTTCGACCAGTTCCTTTCGCTGGTTGATTGTACAACCACCATGGTAATAAAGCGGATCGTCCTTATAGCGCTCGGTTATAAAGTGGTAGAGCAACCCGGCCATTTCAGTAAACTGAGTGAAAATCAATACTTTTTCGTTGCTTTCAATAATACTGTCGAGTTTATCGAAAAGTAGTCCAAGTTTTCCACTCAATGAAGCATCCTTTATCCCATTCTTTAAAAATTGTGTTGGATGATTACAGATTTGCTTCAATGCCATAATCATTTGTAACACCAGTCCCTGCCGCACAAACAATGATTTCTGATCCGATTTATTAACGCCTTCAATTTCGTCCATTGCCTTTTCCAATGTTTTTTCGTAGAGGCTTGCCTGTTCTTTGGTGAGTGTGGCATAGCTGTCGATTTCAATTTTATCGGGAAGGTCGGAAATGATGGTTTTGTCCGATTTCAAACGACGCATCAGGAAGGGCGCGGTAACTTTTTTCAACTTTTCAGCGGTTTCCCGATCGTTCAACTGCTCGATGGGGTTGCCAAAGGTTTCAGCAAATTCTTTTGGGCTGCCAAGGAAACCTCTGTTGCAGAAATCCATTATGCTCCAAAGTTCACTCAGCCTGTTTTCAACCGGAGTTCCGCTCATGGCAACAAAATTGCCCGATTTAATCGACTTCACCGCTTTGGTTTGCGCCGTACCCTGATTTTTTATGTTTTGTGCCTCATCAATCACCATCGAATGCCATTTCATTTTTTTGAGCAGGTCGGCATCGCTGCGAACAATTCCATAAGATGTTATCAATACATCGTAATCATTCAACTTGGTTAAATCGCGTTGTCCCCCGTGATAAATTTGCATCACAATTCCCGGGGCAAACTTTTGAAATTCGGCCTGCCAGTTGGTGAGCAATCCAGTTGGAGCCACAACCAACACTTTTTCTTTTTCCAGATGGCCTTCTTCCTTAAATTTCAGGATTGCAGCAATTACCTGAATGGTTTTCCCCAGACCCATGTCATCGGCCAATACCGAACCAAAACCAATCCGGGTGTTCCGGTAAATCCACGAAAAACCACGTTTCTGATACGGGCGCAGTTGGGCGATAAGGCCTTGTGGAAGTGGCGTTTCACCAAATTCAGTCAGTTCTTTTATTAGTTTTTTTACATCATCGTCAATGGCCACTTTTGCGCCAAAATATTCTCCTGAAAGGGCTGTGCGGAGCATCTGGAAAGCCGACATCTCTTTCGATTGCGAAAAATGTTTGTACAGTTTTTCGAGGTCTTCCTTTTCAACATAGATATAATGGGTCTTAAACTTAATAAGTCCTTCCGATTTTTGCAACAGTTTCCTGAATTCGGCTTCATCCATAACCGTATCACCAACAGCCACCTGCCACTCGAAATCAAGCAATTTATCGAGCCGGAGAAACCCTTTTCCTGAAGTTTTGTTTTTCAGTTTTACGCTGGCTTTTGGTTTTAGTATTTCCTGAAGCGATTTGGGCAGCAATACCGAAATATCGAGCAACTGAATGGCAGGAATCATCTGCATCAAAAATGGTGTGAAGGTTTGATTGTCCATGACCATTTCCTTTTCACCATTCGAATTGATGTAGTCGTCGAGGCCTGAAATGAAGCTACTGAGCTGTATAAGCGACTGCAAAATCTCGAATCGGCGGTGTTCGTAATGTTTTTGGGTAAGGATTTCCTTCAACGGAACCGGAGTTTCCAACAAACCATTTGTATCCTTTACGATTACAGTTATCCCGTACTTTTCACCTTTCAACTCTTCCACTACCAGCATGGGTTGAAATTCACCCTGTGTGAGGTAAAACTTTTGCAGCCAGGACTGTATGCCACCGGCCAGCGCTTCTTCACCAGGATTGGTAAACGGGTAACTGTCGCTCCTGAAAAATAAATTCTCAAAAATATCTGAATTCAGGTTATAACTGACCAATCTCACTATTTCAGTAATAAACAACGACAACAAATTTATCGCAACATCTTTGTTTACCAGTTTCTGTTTTTTTCTTTCCCCGAAGGTAAATACATCCGGGGGAAGTATTTGACCCAGTCCGTCAACCAGCTTTTTCACTTCTTTACTCAACAGGGCAGGAAGCCAGCGAATAGCAAAAGTTTTGTCGGGCAACTGCACAATTTGTGGAACAATGGCGCCATTGCCCACCAATTGCAGCGCAAGACTTAAAACGGTGTGCAAGGCTGCGGTTGATGGCTGATAGTCGTATGTCCGGGCATTTTGTATTTGTGCCAGTTGTTGCAGAAACCGGTCGATGGAGTATTCGCGGTCGTTTATAAAAACCTTAGCCAGAAGCGATTCGTCCAATCGCACCGTGTTGGTTGAATGATGGCTGATGTGCGGGTCATCGGTATAGGCTCCGGCAAAAAACTCTGGTAATGCTATTTTCCCGCTGGCAGCCCGCTGCGTGTTTTTTACTACCCGATTAAGAACCGCAAGGTATTTTTCGCGAAAATCGCTTGCCGACGAGGTGTAAAAAACAGGATAAGGCGAAAGCAGTGCTGTTAGCGGACCATGAATAGGGGATAAATGTGCGTAGGAAAGTTTCTGATAGGCATTTTCTGGATTGTAATCCATGCCCAGACTACTTTTATCGGAATACAAATCTTTTATTTTGGGGATTTCAATTTGCTGTTTTTTGATAACAATACCAAATTTTTCAAGCTCTTTCAAAAGTTCGACATTGTGCAGCGAAAAAACAAGGAATGGATTATTATCGATTTCGGCAGAAACTTTATAAATCACCGAAGCCAGGTGTTTGCATGGTACAGCCCAGTCGGGGCAAGAACATTGCATTTTCAGGTCGCTCCATTGCTTGGGAAACACTTTCAACCCAAACAGCTCGGCCAGTTCAAGCACTCCCGGATCAAGTTCGCGGTTCAGTAATTTTGAGATAATTACCGGGCGTTTGGTTAATTCCGCCAGAAAATTACCCAGTTCGGGGTCGAAAAAGGGCGGCATAATAATATCCACATTGTACGGTCTTGGTCGCGAACCCGACACTTTGGCGGCAATGTGGTTGCCATTAATTTTAATTTTTTCAACCGCTCCCTTTTTTGCATACGAAGCCCCGCGTGGCAAGCGGTTACTGTAGTCGATGTTGTTTAGCGAGTTTAACCATTGTTCGCCCCACCACGTTTTGCCAAATGCTGCTGCCATACTTATAAATTTAATATCAATTTGAATCTCATAAAAGTATTTTATTTTTCGATTTCAGGAACAGTTGCTACTACAAAACCTTTAAAATTGAAATTTATCTTGGACAAATATTGTTGGTGCGTATTGCCAATCCAAAACAGAATAGCCATCGGCATAGAGTTCAGTTATCTTATACTTCAGGCAATAGAACAATGAATGTAATTTTCTGGTGAAACAGAACGAACAAGTTGTAATAGCCGTTCAGGTGTGCTGGGAAGTTAACATTGAAAACATGGCTCGTGAAATCGGTGGAATTAAAAATGCACTGTCTGAAACCGGAGCCGCCGAAGGAGTTATTATTTAAAATTGGCAAATCCAGACTGAACGAAAAATTAGGTACAATTGACCCGAAAACAAGCAAAGCTCTTTGTGCCCTTATTTTAGCAACTTTTAAATACGATTAGCTTTACTAAAAAGAAAAAACTACTTCACCCAAAATCCGGGCAAAGGGGCAAACCAAATTTTCGATAGAAAAACAATTTTTATGCTGGTATGGAGGGCTTAAACACTTATGTCGCGGATTGCAAAGTCGCGCCAGCGGGGAAAAGTTTATCATTGGGTGGAACGCCCTATTTGCTGATGAATTTGCCTTATTACCTGAGCACAAAAATACCTGAATAGATTGGGTATTTCATTGAAAATTACCAAATCAGGCAACCAGTCCTCAACTACGCTGCAAACTTAAACAACAAAATACTCGTTTCCATTGCGCTCAGATGATTGGCAGTTTGAACTTCTAATTTTAGCAAACCTTCACAACCTCAATCCCCAAAATCTGCCCGAGTTTCTTAATTTTATCGGCAATGTGACCGACACCAATGGCGCAATGATTTGCCGGGCCTTGTTTTGACCATTCATTCATGAAGCGTTTAGCACCAATTGAAAAGCGATAGCTGCTGTTCGTATTACCAATTTGAAGCGTCGGTCCCTCCACGGATTATCCTTCGGCCACCAACAGAAAAACACCATCTTTACCTTCAACAACTGAGAGTAGGAATACAGGGCAGGTTGAATTGCAGGCTTTGGCACGCGGTACTTATCCGGGTTATTCGTTGAAAGAAAATGAATTGAAGGGAATAAAATCGGTCGGTTACTGGAATTCGGAGAAATTGCAAAGCTGGGGGACTCGACTGGCATCGGAACGAAGGCATCGAACTCTGTTTGCTCGAAACCGGGAACCTTCATTTTTCGCTTTCCGATCAGGAATACGAATTGTTGCCCAATACGTTAACCATTACCCGTCCATGGATTTTGCACAAATTAGGCAATCCGAATATCGGTTTTTGTAAACTTCATTGGTTTATCATCGTTTTGGAAGTCCGACAGCCTCATCAGGAATGGGTTTGGCCCGATTGGGTGATTTTGAGTAAAGACGACCTTGACGACCTG
Source organism: Bacteroidales bacterium (assembly GCA_038251165.1). GTDB lineage: Bacteria > Bacteroidota > Bacteroidia > Bacteroidales > Prolixibacteraceae > Aquipluma. The sequence continues at coordinate 24,484 of JBBSBP010000031.1, forward strand.
ACTCGGATTTTACGATTGAACGAACAGCCTGTTTGGAAGGCGAGTGATGAAATGAAACGCTGCTTTGCACAGATCGGGCGGATGGCAAAATACCAAGAAAAAGAGCATTTCGATTCGCGAATAAAAGTTTACCTGAATGAAATCCTGATTCTTTTGCTTGAAATGCTGAAAAAAGACCGGCCAATTCTGAATGATGCGCTGATTGATTCAAAGCGAAGTGTCTCCATGTTCCTGAAACATCTTGAAGATGAACTTGTAAATGGCTGGACTGTCAACACCATGGCCGAACACTGCGGCTTGGGAATCACCCAGTTTTCGAAGCATTGCTACCAGTTAACCAATTGCACACCTGTGAATTACCTGAATAAATTGCGACTTCTGAAAGCACGGAATTTGATTGCTGAAAACTCTGGGAATACCATCACCTCGATTGCCTACGATTGTGGATTTTCTTCCAATCAGTATTTTACCAAGGTTTTTAAGGCGCATTTCAAGGAAACACCTCAGCATTTCAGGGAAAATTGTAAATAATTTATAGCCACCAATTTTGAATTAAGCAAAAAATCTTAATTATGGCATACAAGTTTGATAGGTAAAGACCATTTTAGACTTTTAATAATCATTTACCTAAAACCGGAAATAATCGACCATGCAGTTAACTTTATGGTTGAATTTTTCTTTCCGTTACTACCTGAAATACAAAATAGAGATCGTGTATTCCCTTTGTTGTTTTTTCCACTTCGCAACTTAACGTTTTCCATCCATACCATCCGCCGGTATACGGTAGTTTTGTTTTTGCAACCACTTGCCCGTTCAGACTGTCACGCCTGACTTCAAGTGTGGCATCAAGGTCGTTTATTGCCGACGAAACCGTAACTTACAGTGAGTCAATCTCACCCTTAAAATCCACATTTCTGAACATGGATAATATTAAAATGGCTTTTATCACAATTCCTCTTTTTTTTCTTGAACCCTGAAAGACAGCTATTTTTTTACTTCCAACTGAATGCTTGCAGTTTTCAAGTTTTCTGATTTGGCTTTTAGGGTAATTGCACCTGCTTGTTTTTTTGTTTTTACAATAACCATGCATCTGCCCTGCCAAGCTTTGCGCTTCGGAAGGGTGTAACTTTCGAGGCTGTTGGGTTTGGCATTTCCTACGGCAATAATTTCACCCGGCCCATCCAACTCAAATTGAACAAGATTTTCTGATTTCGGGTTTCTGATTTCATCGCTATCAGTTAATTCAACAGTGATATAACTGAGGTCTTGTCCATCCGCTTTTAACACTGTTTTTTCGGCTGAAAGTTTGATATTTTCAGGCTCACCGGCAGTTTTTAATTCAGAAAGTGTAACCTGTTTATTGTTTCTGTAACCAACCGCTTTCAAACTCCCGGGCTGATAGGGAACCTCCCATTTGGCCATAAATTCAGTGGTACGGCTGACCGGTTTTTTGCCAAGCGACTTGTCATTCAGGAACAATTCAACCTGTTCACACGAGGAATAAATGCTGACTTCGAGCGGTTTGTTTTCATAGCCGTTCCAGTTCCAGTCGGCCAGTACATCGTGCCAGTCCCACTGACTCCATTCTTCTTTGATCGGATTCAGTTCGAACGATGGTGTGGGTGACTTAACGAAAATTGAAAGTGCATTTTGATTTTGCCACAGCGCATCGCGGTAGTACGATTGCGGACGTTTCCATCCGCAAATATCGATATCGCCGCAATAGGCAAGGTTCCAGGGATAGAATCCTCCATGAGGCCAGTAGCCCAGCCAGCCGATGCTAGCTTCACCGATGTAATCGAACGATGTCCACACAAAATCACCAACCACCCAGGGGTTGTCGGTAACGCCCATCCAATATTTAAATGCCAGCATTGGTGATGATTCTGTCGCAACCATCACTCGCTCAGGTTTGCGCTGATGGTCGCTCACATATTTTTCAGGTGCATAGTTGTATCCAACCACATTGAGTGATGCCATGAAGGCATCCTTGGCATCGCTAACGCCATTAACGGCAGCTGTAACCGGTCTTGTTGCATCCAGTTCCCGGACATGATTTGCTAGCATGCTGGCCACCTCAACAGTTTTCGGATTGTCCATATCCGGAATTTCGTTACCAATGCTCCAAAGTATAATGGAAGGATGATTCCGGTCGCGTAGCACCATGCTTTCAATGTCTTTTTTCCAGTTTTCGTCGAAATAGAGGTGGTAATCAAAAGCATTTTTCCCAGTTTTCCACATGTCGAAAGCTTCATCAATAAAAAGTATTCCCAGACTGTCGCAGGCCTCGAGCAGCGCTGTTGACGGTGGATTGTGCGCACTGCGTAAGGCATTGTAGCCGCTTGCCTTATGCAATTCTACTTTACGATATTCAGCACGGTCGTATGCTTTTGCTCCCAGCGGGCCGTTGTCATGATGCACGCAGCCACCTTTCAATTTAATGGTTTTGCCGTTCAGTTGGAATCCCTTTGCGGCATCGAAACTGATGGTGCGAATGCCAAATTTGCTACTATTTCTATCAATCATTTGTTCGCCCAGGTACAATTCTACCACGGCTTTATACAGTGCCGGACTATCGATTGACCACAATTCAGGATTTAAAACTTCGGCATCCTGCTCCACCTCAATTGAAGTCTTTGGATTAATTTGCTTCTGAACGCGGGTTGCACCAACCACCTGATTTTGCACATTCAAAAGGATCGTTTTTATTTCAATCGATACCGCATTTTCAATGGTGTTGGTGATGTTCGTTTTGATAATGACCCTGGCCTTGTCAGCAGTTATTTCAGGAGTAGCGATGAAGGTTCCCCATTGGGAAAAATGAACCGGGTTGAGAATGTTCAGCCAAACGTGGCGGTAAATACCTGAACCGGAATACCAACGGCTGTTTTCTCCTACATTCTGCACTTTTACCGCGAGTATGTTCTCCTTCCCAAACAGAATTTTATCAGTAATATCGAACAAAAAAGTGGTGTATCCATAAGCGTGTTTTCCTACCAGTTGTCCGTTTAGCCAGACTTCAGCATTCATATAAACCCCGTCGAACTGAAGCTGGATTATTTTGTCTTTGTCACCTTCAGAAATGATAAACGTTTTCCGGTACCAGCCAATTCCTCCTTCGGTAAAACCTGTTCCGGTCTGACCAACAGCATCGGCATTAAATGGAGATTGTGTTCCGGGCAAATCTTCGATACTCCAATCGTGTGGCAAATCGAGTTTTCGCCAATCCGAATCGTTAAAACCGGGTTTTTCAGCACCCTGTTTTCCTCCCTTAAAAAATTTCCAGTCGCTGTCGAAAAGAATGTTGCGCTGATAATCGGTTTGCGCTAATAAGCTTATGCCTGCCAAACAGAACAGCAGGATTACGGTTAATTTTTTCATGCTTAGTATTGATTAGAAGTTATTTTGTTTTTCCGTAACATTTAAAATTTATGCATCAACAAATAATGATTTTGAGGAAAGTTTTCTTTTACCACTTTCCGACCTCGTCGTACATGATTAACCCGGCAATGGCAGGAACCACCCGCAGCGCAACTTGGTCCGTAATAATGAACACTTTCACCATCTTTCATTGCAAAACTTGAAGGATCGAAAGCCCCATTGCCATCAATGCTGTATTTCATTCCTGTTTTTGATTCCCAGCTGCCATCGTCATTCTTTTTTAGCCCCCACATGTCCCAGGCTATCCTGTTTTTACAGTCAACAAAAGCGCAATGGGCATCTTCCATTTTATCGGCCTTTGCCCCGTCGGGAACGGGAACCGGTTCGGTGTCGAATTCAAACACCATGCCCATAGGTTTCCTTTTGGGTGTTCCAGTGTTGTTTCTCCTCATTGCTTAAATAATGCCGACCGATTTTGTACCGAGGGGTTGAGTCGTTAACCTCATACACAGGTATAGTCCAGGCTTCCAGGTTGATTTTGAAAAAGGCGCCAACCGGATCTTTTTTCATCAGGCCAATAAAATGGTCACTTTTGGGGTCAATCTCAACTTTTTCCGGAAGCGGCTGGTTCCAGAAACTTGAATCGGAAAAGAAACGTGTTTTAACGATTGTACTGGTAGCAGTTTCTCCGGAAGTCTTTTTTCCGGATTTCGGGCTACAATTGATCAAAAGTACACCAACAATTAATAAATATAGATTTTTAAAGGTCATTGGAATAGGTTTATATTCTTATCTAATGATGTTATTTTTCTTTATAAATGTTGTGATCCTGTTCATCGCAGGATAAAAATTAGGGTTTGAAACCGGCCAGTCGCATGAATGACCTGCTCCTTCAATTGTCATCAGTTCGCATACATTTCCTGACTTTTGCATTTTGTCGACAAATTCCAGGGCACCACTTAGCGGAGTTAACTCGTCGTCGGTTCCGCAGGTAATAATGGTTGGTGGGAAATTCTTTTTCACGTTTAATACCGGTGAGAATTCAGGATATTTACTAAAAAATTCAGCTCCGAAACCCACACCAAGTGCAGGGTTGTGAAGCACAAGAGCATTCGGTTTGGAACTGATTTTCAGATTCTCGCCGGGCTCATCGCCCCCTTCAAGTTGAGTGCAGGCGGCAATATGCCCGCCTGCCGAACCACCGGCCACGATAATCCGGTTGGGATCGATGCCCAGTTCTTCAGCATGGGTTCGCAGGTAACGAACAGCCGATTTTGCATCGGCAATGCATTCCAGCGGTGAAGTCTGATGCCTCGACTTGACCCTGTAATCTGCTGTTATGGAAACAACACCATGCTCGGTATACCATGCTGCAATTGAAATCTGACCGGCCACATCACCCATCACCCATCCGCCTCCAGTGAAATAAATAATAGCCGGCAAGGCTTCCTTGACTGTCTTTTCAGGACGAAGTAGATAAAGGTACATATCCTCCTGAGGTGTTTTTTTATACAATATTTTTTCAGCAATTTTCATCAATTCCTTCCCGGGCATGGCGTAAGTGTGGGTTAAGCTGTAGGCACCAATGGAAGGGTTTTCAAAATTCAGGAGGGTATTGCCCCAATAATCGAATTCGCCGGGACTGGCAATTTTTTCACCACCGTTGAGTGCAGGTGAGTTTTTCTTTAATCTGAACCAGGGAATGGAATTTACTTCATTGATCCTGTTTACTTCGATAGTTTCGTTATCAGGCATTTCAATCATCGGATCTAGCAGAACAAGGCTTGAGTCGATGAATTTTTTGAAAGGCGGGAAGGTTTTGTTGGCCGGTTTTTCACTCCAATATAAGTTGTTGTTGAACAAAGCACCGGTGAATTCGCCTCCTACAAACTTGTTGGCGGTTCCGGTAAGTGAAAGAATGTTATTCTCGAAAACAAAATTTTCATAGTGGCCGGGAAGAAAGTTAATACCATAACCAAATTTATTGACAATGGTATTGTTGTAGGCATGGAAATCTTTCATTGGAATGGCTGCCGGGTCGCACCACATCAGAACTCCGCACTGTCCGTTTTTAATGCCATCGTGGTAACTAATGTTGAAACGTACTTCATTGTTGTACCATTCCAATGCATCGGCATATTGGAAAATGCCATAACCCGGACCTTCATTAAAGGCTGAAAGGTTATATTGCATCACCGAATTTGTCATTCCCCCATCGAAATCGAAACCACCTCCATCTTTTCCTTCAGGCGAAGTCGCGTTATGGTGTGCATAACAATGCTGAATAATAATGCTGTCGCTTTGATAAGCCCAAATGCCGACAGGGCCATTGCCTTTCCGGGGCATATCCCAGCCGTTTCGCATCGATTCGCAATACTCAATGGTTCCGTTTGTTACACCGCCAATCAGAATGCCATTTCCACTGTGGTTATCGGTAATTGCAGGGCATCCGGGGTTGTTGTCGGTAACGCAGTAGCCAATATAAACATTGCGGATTGACTTCTCCTTCGAGTCGTCTTTTCCAGTTTTATCAGAAGTAACATGAATGCCGCAAAAGCCGTTATCGTGAGCAAAAGTGTTGGTTATACGGATATTTCTACCTCCTTTTATCCTGATGCCTGAAAAAAGGTAGCCGCTTGTTTCAACGCTGTCAACAGTCAGGTTCGTGTTATTGATGAAATCGAAACCATTTGCATCATTTCCATTCAACCGGCCTGAACCTTTGCATATCAGATTTTTAACCACAAGAAAATTGCAATTGCTGGCTTTAAAGGCAGTAGAATCGCCTGAAAAGATAATTGCCCGGTTATTGCCATATGAAGAAATTTCAACAGGAAGAACTGTATTGCCCGAAACGGAATCCAATATCAACGTTCCGTGGAAAACCTGACCTCCTTTTAACAAAAGTTTATCACCGGCTTTAAGTGACAATTTACTTGCTTTTGCAATTGTCTTTAATGCATTGACAGGAGATAATCCGTTATTGTTATCATCGCCTCCTTCACTATCAAGATAGTAAACAGAAGAATCGGTATAATGATTTACCAGTTTATTACAAGAGAAACTGGTTGTTATCATTAAAAGAATAAAAATGATTTTGAGTTTCATATTTTCAATAGGTTAAATTTACTTTTACCATTTGCACTTATTTAATAATTCTAAGTAGGCTAATCGAATAAGCTGGGTGCTGTCCACTGCAAACAGGTGCCACTTGTGCTCCCGGATTGGAAACAGCTATGCTAAAACGAGCTGTATCGGTATGACTAAAAGCAACGGGTGATAAAAAACAACAAAAGAAGCAGGCCAGCGGAAAAACTGCCCGACTAATTCGGATCCGTATATTTGTTTGTTCTGTTTTCACCGTTGATTAAAATTATTTTATCAAAATAGTATTAAATGAATTTGGCTTCAATTCAGTTGAAATATAAGATTCACCAAGTTTTATTGTCCTGGTAATTAATTGATTTGTTTCATTCTCAAGAACAGCTACAATGGTCTTATCCGGATTTATGAATGCAAGCAGGTTATTAAATGAGCCTTTGGTTTGCAGCATTTTAGCACCAGGCTTAATATAATGGCTAAAATGTTTCATCAGGTAATACTCATGGTTTAAGGTGTAGGCCTTTTTGCTGGCATCAACAGTAACCAATGAATTTTGCTGCCAGCCCCAGCGGCTATAGCCACCTTTTTCGAGCGAAATATTCCAGTACATATAAGCACTTGTTCCATTATTGAAATAGTGTTTCATCAAATCCCAAGTGTAACAGCAGTATTCCCAATCGTTTTTACCATCGCCACATTCCTGCTCTGTTTGGTAAAGTTTCATGTTCGGATAGCGCTTATGTAAGCCAGCAATGGCTTCCTTACCTGCCCATTGAAAACCAATTCCTTTAATATATTTACCTGCTTTTGCATCATTGAGAACGGTATCAACTAAAGCTTCTGCAGGACGCTCCATGGTGCCAAACATTATTTCAACATTTTGCTTCTCCATTGCAGGGCCAAGATAGTTGCCTATAAATTCAGCAAGGCCTGATGCCGTCCAGGTCCAACTCGGAAATATCTGGCATGAATTGAATTCATTTTGCGGCATAATGGTCGAAATGGCTATACCCTGACTGCGATATGCTTCAATAAATTTCGAGAAGTACAACGCGTATGCTTTAAAATATTCATCGTCTTGAATAAACATATTTGTGCCTTCTTTTCCCTGTTTTTGTGTATCGAGCCCGTTTTGAAACTTTGCCGCTAATTCAGGTTCCGAAACCCTGCATGCATAATGTTTGTTCCATTTCATCCACGAAGGAGGGCTCCATGGCGAGGCCCAGATCTTAAGTCCGGGATTATATTTTTGGGCTTTGGTAATAAAAGGCACTAAGGTTTGCAGGTCGTTGGCTATGCTGAAATTATCCATCGCAAAATCTCCTTCTGTTTCATTGTACGAATACCAATCGCGCGAAAAATCATTGGCGCCAACCGGCATCCGGCAAATAGTAAAATTTGCGCCAAAAGCTGGTTTAAAAAGTTCTTCCATTACCCGGTTTCTGTCTTTTTTGGAAAGAGCGCTAAGGGAAGTCCAGCCCAATTCGTTAAAACAAGCTCCAAACCCTTCAATCGTTTGCAATTGGTTGCTTAACAGCACTTCAACATCAGCAACTAAAACAGAGGATTTCAAAATCGTATTCTTCTGAACAAACCAGGGTGTATCTTTAGTTGTGGATACCTGTTCAATTTTAGAATATTGTGCATGGGAGATGAATCCAATAAGTACAAAAAAACATAATATTACTTCAGTTTTCATTTTTTTAGGTAATTAATTATCAAATATTCTAACCTGTCAAAGCCGTTTTTTCACAACCATTTTGCCAGTAAATTGATTATTATCAGAAAATGCATGTATGAAATATAATCCATTGGTTAGATTTAATTAATTGGTATTTAAGGTAATGCGACTGCTATGATTAGGTGTTTTTATAGAAGCTATTTTTTTGCCTGTTAAATCGAAGAATTGAATTGTCATGTTCTTTACTTTAAATTCAGTTAATACAAGTTCGAACTCACCTGAAACAGGATTGGGATATATTTTAATTACTGATTTTTGATTATTGATGCTGGGTTCGAACAGCCCTGTACTACTATTAAGTACACCATAAATAATTCCCCTGCCTCCGGTAGCCAGATAAACCAATCCTGAAGTGCGCATATCGCCCGTAATATTTGAGATATTAGTTGGGAGTGTTCCATCGTTAATTTCAACCCAACTCTTACAAAAATCGATTGACTGGTAAAGCGACTTTTTACCGTTTACTGTGGCATAAATGAAAACTGTTGGTTCTATAGAGGGTGCAACTGACTTGCCAAATCCAATTGAAAAACAATTTGTTACACCATCGACTCTATTCCAGGTTGAACCTCCGTTTATGGTTAAGTATAAACTACTTCCCGTTTTTGAGCAATAAAAAACATTCCCCTCTTTACCAGGAACAGCGGCAATCTGTGATTTGTATGAAGCGGGCATGCCAGCGTATAATCGTGTGAAATTTGCTCCGCCATCCGTGCTTCTGAAAAATCCGCTTGATGAGCTTCCTGACAGGCGGTCAGCGTAATAATAAAAAGTCATTCCATTTACTTTATCCGATACCAGGAACTCACTGGCACTCCATTGTTCTGTACAACCATTCTCGGTATTTGCTGGAGTTCCAGTTGTTTTAGTCCAGGAACTTCCTGAATTGGTTGTAAAATAAGGATCATTGAAAGTTCCTTGCCTGTCTTTGGGAGCAATGACCCAACGGTATTTATCGGTACACGAAACGGCAACATTTCCGTTAACTGAAGTTGGCGTAGGTGGGGTAAAATTCGTCCATGATTTACCGTTATCTGTTGAAAATCTGTATTTTGTGGTTTTACTTTCCCAATCTTTGCCATCGTTTTGGTTACCGCCAACCGTCACCACTAAATTCGGGTCGGCTTCGCAATAATCAATGCCCGTGCAGATACCAAAACCGTTGGGTTCGAATGTTCCGGTTGGCACTAAGTCCTTATTTGCGATTCTTACTCCCTGCTGATCGGCAAAGCCGGATATCAGGTCAGCGCCTCCTATAACTGGTGGGCATTTAACCATGGTGACAACCAGTTCTTCAAAATTGGCCATTTGAGCAGTCCATTTAGGTGAACTGGTATTCATATTATCGGTGCGGTAAACGGCATAACCGGTAGTTAACCATACTTTGGATGGGTTTAGCGGGTCGATTACCATACCAGCCGAGTAGGTCCAGCCAGCCCAGGTGGGGTACCACGATGGTTCGGTACGGTTTGCAGGTCGTGAAAAACCTGAGCTTGTCCACGATGTTCCCCCATTACTTGAAAAGTGGATGCCTTTCCCGTTTTCAGGATTCCATTGATAAGTTGAAACCCAATCAGCGTTATTTGGATCGACACTAATCCCCCAAAATCCTTCATTTGATTTTCCTGTGGGCGTTACATTGACCAGACTGCCAGAACCGGAATATTTATAGACATAACCCGTTGCGCCAACTCCATCCGATGAAGAATAGGTAACGTACAAGGTCCCGTTATTTGCAAATGTGGCACGACATGGAAAAGCAGTTGTGGCAGGACCACCAGTTAAAAGCTCCCAGCTTTCACCTTCGTTTGCCGTGGCATAAATACCTTTCCCCTGAACGCCAACGTATATCTTTTGTGAATTGGTTGCGGAGTTTCCTGTTGATTGGTCGAAAACCACGAAAATAATACCCCCCACCGACCCTGCAGGAATGAGCGAGGTTGGTACCTGTGTCCAGGTAGAACCGCTATCACTGCTCTTCCAAAGACCTTTTGTGCGTGAACCAAAATAAATCACTTTCCCTTTATTGTTAGGGTCAACAGCTAAACGTTCGCCTGCACCCCGCCAAGGGCCATTGCCCAAAACGGTTATTGCTTTTGTATTGAAATTGGGTAATTCGATCCATTTTTCGCACTGATCGGTTGATTTATATAACTTTCCGGTTTGGTTGTTCCCACCCACTGCATAAACGGTATTTTCATCGCCCGGGTCAATTGCAAAACTCTCTATACTGGCCTGGGAAACCTTACCATCCATGGTCGGAACCCATTTAGAGTTCACCGAATCCCATTTATAAATTCCGTACACATCTGTTCGCGCGTAAATCATGCCTCCGGTTGGATGGGCTATAATTCCGGTAACATAGCCCATCCCTTGAAGATTAACGTTTTTCCAGGAATAGGTTTGCGCTGTTGCAGAGCCATAAAAAAGGATTAGGACCAGCAGCAAATGAAAGAATTGTACTCGTTTCAATTTCATAAATTCAGGATTAAAAACGCATTCTTATTATTTCAGTTTTATAGTTTCATCAGCTTTTGCAGCCGTTTCTCACATTCCATCATCGAACGTCCGGAGTGATAAGCGACTTTCCACTCGTTGCCAATGTTACCGTCAATGATTTCCCCGTTTCGTTCCAGTAATCTGCGCCATTCGCCGACTTCATGATTGATCATGTTTTTATCGACAAAGTTCCAGATGGTTTGAAAAGCCTCAAAATACCGAAGGTCATCGAAAAGTTCAAAGCCTTCGAGAAAACCCACCAGCGATTCGGTATGTTGCCACCACTCTTTTTCCAGCACCAACGCGCCACCCTTGCGCAATCCGTCACGGTAAATTCCACCAAATTCAGCATCAATCCCATATTTCACAGCGTTGTCGAGCAACAATTTCATAACCTTTTTGTAGGGCTCAACCGACTCTCCAGTTGCATTGATTGCCCTGACCATCAACCACACAATTTCGGTATTATGTCCGTACGAAGTCGTTTCGGTAGGATCGGCAGGTTTTTCGCCTTCACGTTCGGCATTCCAGGTTCTTTTAATGTTGATTGCAGGAATGGGATTCCATGCCAGGTCGAATTGATTAAGGCCCGAGCCAGCCACATGATCGACCATCTTTTCGCTGATTAAACGGATAACTTCGATCAGCTTTCGTTTGTGCAGTTCTTCTCCTGAAGCCATAAACAGCGAGGTGAAGGCTTCCATCAGGTGGAGATGGGTATCCAGACCTTTGCGGTCTCCGGCGCTGAAACCACCTTCAGCAGGAATCCAATTGTCTTCCAGGTTTTCGTAATAGCCGCCATAAAGGGTGTCGGCGCAATATTTCTGAAGTAAATCGAATGTTTTTTTTGCATAGATTAAACCGCGTTCATCGCCAGTCGCCAGGTAGTAATCAGCCAGCGAATAAATAGCGAAACTTTGTCCGTAAACCACCTTCCCGTTGTCGAGCGGCGAGCCGTTACTTTTCACCTTCCAGCGCCAGCCTTCATTTTCTGTGTCCCATAAATATTTGATCAGAAAATCGACACCTTGTTTTGCCTTTTCCGCATGCGATTCCGATGGTGAAATCATGTTTAGATGCGAGAACCACCAAATCATCCGGCACTGGGTATTCAGGTATTTCTCGGGCATATCGATGGCGTTACCCTGTTCATCAAAATTGGTTAAAAAACCACCATACAGCTTGTCAACAGCATTTTTGTCCCAAAAAGGAATCAATTCGTTAAAAAGATGACCATGAATTTGCTGATGATTCATTTTTAGATTTTCCAGAATTTCCGCCTTTAATTCTTCAGCGTTAAGATTTGATGTTTTCATTTTTCAAGTATTAGTTTTAGAAATTATTTTTTTGAATTGGTTCGATCATTTATGAGATTTTCATTTTCGTTCAACCAGCAGAAACCTGACTTCAGCAGGATTTAGCCGAAGACTGAATTCGGTTCCTTTGCCCAATGTTTCTCCTGTCTGTTTGTCTTTCAGAAGAATAGGGTTTTGTGAATGAATATGGGTGCTCTGGTCCTGATAGGAATGATTAAGCAAAATGAGCATTTCCTGCTTTTCGTTCTTTTTGTGAAAAAACTCCACGTATTTTGAATCGATATCAATTTCCTGTTTAGGTTTTAGCACTGAATAAAACTTGTAGGATGCATCGTTTTCCCAGGGATTATAGGTGTCGCAAAGCGATTCTTCAAGATTGACCCCGCTGTAAAAATAGCTTCCCTTTCCCACGGGTATCCGGGAATAGGCAATTTCGCCATTCTCAATAATGCTGCTGTTGTAACCACTTTTCGCCAGCCTGAACAGCACTTCATATCCACTTGAATAGCTCATTTGGGTAATTTTGACATGCCCGGCCAGTGGAAGTTTTTCCAGGAGGTCCAAATCGGCAATGTGCTTGGTAACAACCAACTCGACCGGTTCTTTCGGATTTGAACAATTGATGGTACTGGCATAAATTCTTGGAGCAAAATCATTGTAGAACGATTGATAGACTTTGCCTCCGCCTTCGAGGTATTTTTGAATAAATTTCCTGCTTTCGGGCTGAACTGAGAAGCCGGGGATCACTACAAAAGCCGCATCAGCCGGAATCTCGCTGCTTTCTTTTAAAAACCTGACTTCAACATGGTTCTGTTTGGCCAGAACGTATGCATTTACAATTTTCCGGAAATAATCGTTCAACGAAATGCCCTGAGGAGCCAGAATGTAGCATACCGGCAATTGGTTTACCCAATCCAGTCCCAGCGTATTGGTAAAATCGACACATTTTTTAAACGCCTTTGCGGCAGGGAACTTATTGTTGTTCGCATCTAAAAGCCCCATCTGATATTCCAGCGGGTCGAATTTCCCGTCTTTAACAAAAGCTCTGCCGTCGGGGGCAGGTTTTACCCTGAAAGCGGTGTCGATGTTGTGCGAGCACCACCATACAAAACCGGCAGCGCCATCGGCCCAGCAACTGAAGTATTCCAGTTCGAGGTATTTGGCCCTTTTTGCCTGACTTACCCAATCGCCTGAAATACCTGTTTCCTGCATCAATACCGGTTTCCCTTCCATTTTCGCCCAGGCAATCATCATGTTGGTGCCGTATGTTGTTCGAAGGCCAAACCATGGATCGTCAAGCAATGTGGAATGAAAATAAGGGTAGGAGTGTGCCGACATGTAATCGCACGACGGAGCAATATTTTCAACCGGAAACCATTTGTCGTAGCCGGTGCCAATGCCATTGGTTACCAGCCTGTCGGGGTCACCCTCTTTAAAGGCCCGGTAAATGATTTTCATCCAGCTGTTGATTTGTTCAGGAGTGGCCTGAAACCCACCCGCTCCTTTTAAGGCATTGATTTCGTTTCCAAAATCATAGCTGTGTATATAGGGATTTTTGCTCAGCATTTTTGCGAATTTCTTCACCATTGCGGCGGTGGCATCAATCTGTTTCTGGTCGGTAAACAGGTTTTTATCAACCCATGAAGGTGTAAAGATACCACCATCGAGCCAACCGGTAACCAGTGCAGGTTGTACCATAATGCCCCGTTCCCCGGCGATATTAACCAGTTCGTTGAAGCGGTCGAATTTTTGCTGGTCGAAACGGTTTATTTCAGGTTGGGTGAGGTACCACAAGGGCATGCTGCGGATAAAACTAACGCCAATACTCCGAAGCGAATCCATGTCGCGTTCAATAGCTTTTGGGTTCCAGTTATCCAGAATCTGAAACCAACCGGTTGAGGGGGAATAATTGACTCCGGTAATGAAGCTTGGTTTTCCGTCAACAGTCAGATAATTTTTACCTGCCTGAAGTTTCTTTTGTGCTAGTACCGTACTATACAGACTAAAAAGAATCAGTGCTGATAATAGAATTTGTTTTGTTCGTTTCATGTTATGGATTTTTATCAATTATTTTTTTCTATATGATTTTCAACAGGAAGTTTCTTTGCCATTTCCCGGACAAATGGATTTTTATTTGTTGAGAGCAAAATCAATGTATTTATCAGGTCTTTATCGTTCCAATCGGCTGGCTGAGTTGTCTCGAAAACTGACTTCAGCATTCCTGCATCGAGTTGTCCTTTTGTATAAGCGTTTATAAAATTGACAAAGGTACTGTTGTCGATATAGCTCAATTTTGAAAGTCTCTGAACCAGTTCAAGCTGGTAAGTCCGCGGAAATAGTCCAACCCGGCTGGTTAGCTTATTTTGAATTTCAGGCGATTCAATTCGTTTCCGGAGAAAATAATCGAAAGCCTTTCTTAAAACATTTCTGTTTGCAGAGCAAGTCAGATTGAGAATTGAATCAGAAAAAGATGCCTGAAAATCCGGATGCCTGTCAATAAAGCTGATTACCCAAAGCTGTTTGTTGGGTTCATTGGTTTGCAGAAGCATTTTCAGAAAACCGGCATCGGCCTTTTGGTCAAGAAAAGACAGGATACTATCGCGGGTGACCCCGTAAACGGTATGCCACAAGGTATAACATGTATAGGCGGCATTTGGAATCAGACATTGCTTTAAAGAAGGGAGCGTTGCACCTGAATTTGCATCGACCCGTCTTTTGCTTTCATTTTTGACAATCATCTCATCCATTTTTAAATTCTTCAAAATTGAACCGGTATCGGGCAGTATCGAGTTAAGTTTTTGGTAATCGGCCAGGGTGAATTGCGTATGGTCAGTTTTGGTTAGCGGTTCATTTTCAATTAACTGAAACTTGCTGTAATTTCCAGTTCCATCCCAATAAATGCGCAATCTGGCCATCTTGCAGGTGGTATCGGTACATACCTGTTTAAGGAAATCCCGGTAAAACCAAACCGGAATTTCGTTTTCATCCCGTTGCTCAATAATTTCATCAGCAGAGAAAGGGTCATTTTCATCCAAAATCTTATGAATGAAAGTTTTTCCTTTCCCTGATTCCGAATCAAAAGGTAAATTTAAACCCAAAGGAATCAACATAGACAGCAATATGAAAATCATCAAGCGTATCATATCAAATCCTGCTTTAATAAACGAAACTTTCTCACCCGGTTTAGTTTTCAGTTATTTGAAAGAATCAGCCATCAATTCGCTCTGCCAGTGGCTGCGGTTTGAAACCTAATGCATTGGATTGTATCCAGTTTCTCCATTCAGTTTTGTTCTTTCCGAAATCTTTTCCGGTAATTTTTGTCAGTGTCGAGTTGGCAAAGCCGGCAAGGACAGCTCTCACATCGTCGAGGTATTCCACCAATACCTCCAACCCTTCAACACTGCCGCTCCGAGCCAGAGCACGTCCTAAAATCAGGTCAAGTAAAGCCAGCCTTTCCATGATATAATTCTCTTCAATGCCCATTTTCAACGAGCGGTTGTTCAGGAATTTGTTGGCGTGAAGTTTTTTGAGTGGTTCAATGGCTTCAGTACTCCCAAGCAATTGAGCTCCATAAGATACCGCATCGATGTAATGAAATAGTCCGAACTGGTTGGTGTAAAATTCTCCAATTTCAGTAGGATTAAAAATATCAGCTACCCGTTTCAGAACCGGAATAAGCAATTTGCTGCGGGTCATACCCAGTGAATAAATGAGGTTTCCACATGGCGGAACAGCTGCCTGATCAGGTGGTGTTTTCCGGATGTCGCTCCATTTTACACTTACCAGTAATTCAGGCAACTTATTGCCTTGCAATTGTCTCATTATTTCGTCGTGAAGGGTTTGGGCAGCGCTTTCGGCGCCGAACATAGCCAAAGCCTGCGCGATTCTCACAGCCATTTGACCCGATGATTCCTTTAACGCTTTTTCAAGTGCCGGAATGGCTATCTCTGGCGGTGAAGTACAAACTTCAACCAGAGGTATCCGTTCTTTCCAGATTTCTCCAAGTTCCATATCGGAATAAGAATGCAGGCTTTTCTCCGGGTTGAATTTTTTGATGAGTTGCTCCAGTTCCTCACTGCTGTAGGTTTTTGGCTTTATACTGCGTCCCAGAACAGTTGCCGGTAACAAATCTTTTTGTACAAGCAATTTCTGAAAACCCGACACATTAATTTTGCGCACAGAAACTCCTGAATCCAAAGCGAATACAGCAGCCAGTGCCGCAATGCCTCCGAGGTTTTCCAAATCTGGCTGCATGCGTACCGTAGCCATTGATTCGTGATTTACAGAAAACGCTTTTCCCACCACAAGCAAATTCTCAACTGTTTTTGGTACCAGAGCCCGGTATGGAATTTCAATTTCATAATTCGGCGGAATGAAACCCATCCACAGCCAGTCGGACGAATGATATCCTTTGATGTCGCAATTGCTGTAATGGATATTAATAACGTCATCCCATTCGCGCATGACCAGGTGATCAGTCAGGGTAACCACCACATCGCCCAAAATATGCCGTGATTCGCGCGGAGCAAGATATGGATAATGGTCGTGCATCTGTTTTCCGCTTCGCAGACCCACCATTACCGCCCGCGTATAATCGTGAATATTGCTCACATCAACGGTGCTCTGGAAACTCGTTTCGGTAATTCCGGGAGGGCTGGTTTTGCAAAGGGCGCACCACATCGGCACATTGTCGGACGAAGAGCCAAAAACAAAGGGAGCGCCTGCAAAAGCGGCTACATCGCCATCGCCGGTGGCATCGATTACCACCTTGGCCTTTACTGCCACTATGCCCTGAGGAGTAGCCACTACCGCTCCGGTAAGCTTGTTACCATCCATGATATTGCCAATGACGATGGAATTCCAAACCACCTGCGCACCCGCCTTTTCAATTTCGTCTAAAAGCATAAACATTTTACCCTGCACATTCCAGGTGACAAATGGCTTCACCCAATCGAGATACCGCTTCGAACAATCCTGCACATACTGGTGAATTTTGTCCATACTTTTGATGTGCCTGGCTACAAATCCTTTATAATTGCCATGCCCCCAGTAATCAAAAACACCTCCGTAGGTGCCGGTTCCCCCAAATCCCGGGTTCATATCAATTACCATTGTTTTTTTTCCTGACTCAGCGGCAGCAATTGCAGCAGTGGCGCCACTTGACCCGCCACCAACCACCAGAATGTCCACTTCGTTTAAAAAGGGGATTTCCTGAGCCGAAACCTCAATCTGGTCGTAAGCCCTTCCTTTTTGCGGACTCGTCTGTTCTTTTATTTCTGAATTGTTATTTGTTTTTGCAGGAATGGCGAATCCCAGAGTTTGTGGCAGTGAAACTGCTGCTAATAAATCCCAGTTATTGATCAGATATTGCGAGAGCGGTTCTGCAACAGAGCAGGCTCCCTGCGGACTGAGCAAAATTTTGACGGTTTCGGCTGAGACCCTTGCAGCCTCGTTGATACACCAAAGATTTTTATACGTGGAGGCAAACGAATGAACTGAAACCGGATCCGATTCATTCAGCTTGAATTGCCCTTCAGGTAAAGCAAGTAGCAAACCATTATTCGGCTTATTCATTTGCGTAGAATAAATTCCGGCCAGCGAATAGGAAGAACTGGCCAGCAGGGCATCGTTGAATTCCAAAACATTTTCAAACAAATGTTTTGTTACGGCCATGCTTCTTTTCCATGCTTCCTTTTCCCGATCAATGGTCGATTCAACTTCAAAACCGGCTGAACCAAAATCCATGGTGCAATCCACATAATAATGATTCCGTCCCAGATATCCCTGTTGAATTGAAATCCGGTTATCTTTCATTTTTAATTCAGCCGGAACATCCAGCGAATGATAGGAAAGTGGTTTTATCTGAATAAATTCAAGCGTTCGGGTGAAATATGTCAGGCCTTGAAGTGGTTTTTGAAAACCGATATTTGATAATCTTAAGACCGATGCTGTTTCTGTACAATCAATAATCATTTTGGAAAGAATAACCTGACGGCCAGATTTATTTCCGATAACCAGACCCTGCAATTTGTCTTTTTGGGCAATCAGTTGCAAAGGATAACTGGCATATATAATTTCAACACCCAGTTTGAGTAGTTCTTCTTCAAGCGCCAATTTTACGTGGTTAAACCGAAGCAAGGTCTGGTCGTTGCCGGGTTGTTCAATTGAAGATTCAATGCAGGATTGAATCGTTTCATGCAATTCTTCGCGTGAAAGCCCGTCATGATTGATCCATGGCCGGCAGGTTGCTGCGACTTCCCTACCCAGAAAAATACGACGTTCAATAAGTACAACCGATGCGCCAGATTTAGCAAAGGTCTTCGCTGCAGTTACTCCGGCAAATCCGCCACCGACAATAAGTACATCACATTTGTTGAGAACAGGGAGGTTTTGTTCCGGAAATTTAACTTTCCCAATCGCTTCCTGGCTATGAGGTGCAGCAATGACCGACCCGGGTAAAACAAGTGTAGCGATTGAAGTCAATCCTGATATCTTTATAAAATCACGTCGGGAAAAACCTTTCTTACTATTATTTTGATGTGACATATTCTTAAGCTTTAGCAATGAAAAATTCAATTTCCGGTTTCTTAATTCATTCGAAAATAACCTGTTGCATTTGTCAGGACTGTTTCCCGGAATTGCCCGGTATCTCCATTTTTGTATAAGCGTTTATAAAATTTACAAGTAAGATTTGCTGAATCCATATCTAAATGATTAAATGTAATTATATCATTCTATTGATGCTTGTCAATTCCCTTGTAGTTGAAATAATCGAAACTGGCCTTATTCGTACAAACCGACCCATTTCCTGTCGAATACATTGCAAAATATACACCGGTAAACGAGCTTGCGATTTCGGTTCCCAAATATTGTGGATTGGCTGTACCCACATTTTCATATTTTAAGCCATCAACCGAATAACTGAATACATATTTATCTTTGTTGCCCTGAATTTTCAGGAAAACTTGTTGGTTTTTAAGTGGAACTGTTATTGTTTCGCAAGTTAAGTCCCCAATTGTTTTTCGAATCACAAGAACTTGTGATCCTGCTTTTCGTGTGACCGTGAACTCGTAGTGATGCTGAAAATTCTGATAAATCGTTAATCCGGCTTCTTCATTTTCCTTTTCGGCAGTAAAACTGATTTTGGTTTCAATGGTACAATTGACGTCTTCCTGACGGCGACCTACCCAGGCAGGAGCAGCAATATCATTCAACGAATTTTTATTTCCATGCAATACCAGACTGCCCGGATTTTCCGTCAGGCTCCATGAACCTTCAATCGGATTACGTAGAAAATTCCAGTAAAAATTAAGTTTGGACTGGTCAAATTCGTCGCGAGCGGGTAGGTTTGCAACAGGCACTCTGGGCAATGTTTTTGTCTTAACCTTTAGTTCATTTGTGACATCGGCATCCACTACTGGCCAGTCCTCTACCCATTTGACCGGTGCCAGAAAAGTTTCGCGGCCTATGTAACTCATGGCATCATAATTATAATGTCTGGTAGCGAGAAAAACCATCCACCACGATCCATCGTGCGCTTCAAATAAATCGGCATGACCGGTTGATCGGATCGTTTGATAGTTATAATGTTGAGCAAGAATGGGATTTTTAGGACAAGCTTCAAATGGTCCCCAGGGACTTTTGCTACGGCCAATATTAACCATGTGCAAAGCTCGTGTTCCACCTTCGGCCGTTAACAGATAATACCAGCCTTTCATTTTATATAGATGTGGTCCTTCCGTATCCGGAGATAAAAATCCGTCATGGATCATTACTAGTGGTGAAAAAAGTTTGCCTGTTTTTATATTAATTTCTGCCTGAACAATTCCCTTTTTTCCTCGTCGGGTATAATAAACTTTCCCATCGTCATCAAAAAAAAGAGATGGGTCGAACGACTCATTATCAACCCATATTGGGTCAGACCATGGTCCCTCGGGGTTGGTTGCAGTAACATAGAAGTTACCACCATTGGTGACGTTGGTAGTAATCATGTAAAATGTGCCTTTGTGATATCGGAGTGTCGGAGCCCAAACGCCACTCCATATCCCAGTATTTGAAAGGTCCAACTGAGTGTTTCTGGTGAGGCAATGGCCGATTTGCTCCCAGTTGATCAGATCCTTGCTGTGAAAAATCGGGATTCCGGGGAAATATTCAAATGAACTTGTGACCAGATAATAATCATCGCCAACCCTGCAAACGCTTGGATCGGGATGAAATCCGGGAATAATTGGATTCGTGTATCCTTCGATCTGATTAATTTCATTTTGACCGAAGGCAAAACCTAAAGTCAGAATAGCTGAAACAATCAGCAATGTTAATTTTTTCATTAGGAATAAATTTTTGGAAAATGATTACTGTTTTGCCTTCAATATTATATGAACGTTCTATTCAATCTCCAATTCAACATATCCAACGGCACAGGTTTCCTTACCTGCACCTGTGAGCAGCCGGTTCCAGTCAGGAACTTGCTCAAAACCAGTGTAGAAAACTGTAAATTTCCAATTGCCCTCATCAATCAACCCCAAAACTGTGCGCACATCTTTTGACCAGATGCCCTCGCTTGGTTGTATTATCAATGACTGGCCTTCTTTCCAGTTGATGCCTTCCTTCGAAAAAGCCCAATACAGGTATATTTAATTGGTATTTATTTCTATTTCGGAACCTTTTAAATTTCCTGATGAAGCTTTTAAAACTATTTTGCCTGCCCGCTGATCTGATTTAATTATTACCAGGCATCTTCCCTGCCATGCTTTCCTTTGAGGCAATTGGTAACTTTCGAGGCTTACCGGATTTGCATTGCCGACACCAACAATACTTCCAGGGCCATCTATCTCAAATTTCAGTAGATTTTCGGAATTGGGATTTCTGATTCCATTTTTGTCTAGAAGTTCAACAGTAATGTAGCTTAAATCCTGCCCGTCGGCTTTGATTTTACTTCTGTCGGCAGTTAATTTAATTTGGGAGGGTTCGCCTGCTGTTTGAAGTATTGCTGAATTAACCTTCTTTTTGCCTTGATAACCATTTGCTTTAAGCTCTCCGGACTGATATGGGACTTCCCATTTGGCTTTGAATTCGGTGGTAAGATTGGTCTTCTCTTTTCCCAGCGATTTACCGTTGAGGAACAACTCTACTTCCTCACAAGATGAATATACACTTACTTCGAGTGGTATATTTTCGTTACCTGCCCAATTCCAATCGGCAACAGCATCAAGCCAGTGCCATTTGCTCCACGATTCCCTGTTGGGATTTTCTTCAAATGAAGGCTTTGGTGGCTTTACAAAAACTGAAAGCTGGTTTTCCATCCAAAGTACATCGCGGTAATAAGATTGGGGACGCTTCCATCCGCAAATATCAATATCACCGCAAAAAGCAAGATTCCACGGGTAAAAATTCTGTTCCTGGAAATAACCACGCCACCCGATACTCGCTTCACCAATATAATCGAAAGCTGTCCAGACAAAATCACCAATCACATAAGGATTATCAACAACATCCATCCATGTTTGAAAAGCTTCAAGCGGATATGATTCAGTACCAACCATTATCCGATTTGGAACACGAATATGATCGTTAGCAAAAATATCATTCTTTCCATGATCGCCGCCGGTGGCGTAATTATATCCTGCAATATCGAGAGTAGCAAAATAAGGATCTTTATCCGGTCTCAAATCATTGACTGCTGAGTTGATGGGACGCGTGGGATCCATTTTCCGTATAAAATCACCCAGCATTTTGGCAACTTCTACTACTTCGGATTTTTGACGATTGGGAATTTCATTCCCTATGCTCCACAAAATAATGGAAGGATGATTGCGATCGCGATCAACCATGTTTTTAAGGTCGCGTTGCCACCAATTATCAAAATACAGATGATAGTCCTCCGGATTTTTCGCATCCCTCCACATGTCTGAAAATTCATCAATCACCAACATGCCCAGCCTGTCGCAAGCATCCAGAAAAGCCGGAGACGGGGGATTATGTGAAGTTCTGACTCCATTATACCCACTTTCTTTTAACAGCTCAATCCGGCGTTCCTCGGCTCTATCATATGCTTTTGAACCCAAAGGACCATTGTCGTGGTGCAAACAACCTCCTTTAATTTTTATTGATTTTCCATTCAGCTGGAATCCAAGGGTTTCATTAAAAGAAATGGTTCTGATTCCAAATTTAGTTTCTTTTGATTCCTTCATTCCGGAATTCTGATAGACTTCAGTTACAGCAGTGTACAACGAAGGAGTTTCTATTGACCAGAGTTCAGGCGATTTGACCAATAAATCCTGATTAAATTCGAAAGTGTCGCCTGCCTCCATCATTTGCTCCGATTCAATTCGTGAACTTTCGATCCCTTTGGGAGATAAGATGTGGGTAACAACTTTTACCAGAGCTGAAGTGCTGGTTTCATTTTGTATTCTTGTTTTGAGGTTGACCTTGGCTAGTTCGGATTTTACTTCGGGAGTGGTAATTGTTATTCCCCATTGTGCGATATGAACAGGATCTTTGATTTCCAGCCAAACATGACGGTATATGCCTGATCCCGAATACCAGCGGCTGTTTTCACCTTCATTCCTGACTTTTACTGCGATCACATTATTGCCACCAAAATTTATTTTATCGGTGAGATCGAACCAAAATGAGGTGTAGCCATTCGGATGACTTCCCAATGATTTGCCATTCAACCATACCTCGGCATTCATATAAACGCCGTCAAATTGAATTACGACCCGTTTCCCTTTTTGATCAGCTGGAACCGTAAAACTCTTTCGGTACCATCCGGTGCCTCCGGTTGTAAAACCTCCGTTTACCTGGCTTATTGCATCGCGGTCAAATGGAGAGTTGGTATTGGGCAGGTCTTCAATACTCCAGTCGTGAGGAAGATCCAACACTCGCCAGTTCGAATCATCAAAGTCAGGTTTTTCAGCACTAAGTGCACCTCCTCGATGAAAGCGCCAGTCAGAATCGAAAGGGTTCACGCCATTCTCAATGTTTTGAGCAAGAACATTAACAGAACAGAGAATAGCTGTTAAAAGTATAATCAGGTTTTTCATAACTATTGAAATCCGTTTTTCTTTTTAAAATTGACAATTATTTTAAGAGATATTCAATAACTCGTATCGAAGTGCCATTTAATAGTTGAGAACCTTCTTTTCCCAGATTTGGTACTTTTCTCCAAATTGGCTTTGTGTCGTCTGGTCCGGTTCCAACAAGTTCCCACGCCTGATTGATTTTTAGTATTTTATATCGCTTGATATCAGGTTTTACATTCACTGATTGCTCCGATTTATTCATCAGATAAACATACAGCTTCTTTTCTTCAGGAACGAAGCTGGCAAATGTGCGGATATGCAATGAAGAGGAAGCTTTAACCATTTTGTTTCCCAGAAAATTACCCCAGATCATCATCCCCATTCCATTGGCATTAAAACCTCCGTTTTTATCGAGGGCATCAAAAACGCTGTACGGTTCAACATCATTGTCAATCCAACGTGTATTCCAAAAGCAGGAAAACAGGATACGTGGTTCGAGGAGTTGCTCTCCTGTAATTTCAAAATTTGCCAAATTATACCCCATGTTATTCACAAATGGCCATTTCTTGCCCCAGTCGAAAGGACCGTATTCAGCAACAATTAATTTGAGTTTGTCCCGGTCTCCGGGTGAAGCATAATCGTCAATGGCTTTCAGCGCCCTGTTTACTGGTCCCATTAAATCCTGAAGGGTATCGCGGTAGGTGGCATAAGCTGCCTTGTAATTGTAAACCGGATAATTGCTGATGCAAATATCATCGATATAACCAGCTGCAGTTTTCAGAACTGTTTTCCAGAATTGCTCAGAGTTTCCGTTTGGAACAATGTGAATGTTTGGGTCAACAGCTTTCATGGCTTTTG
>JBBSBP010000032.1:0-48294 GCA_038251165.1 Bacteroidales bacterium
ATCGTGGCTCAAACAGCCTTTGCATTTTCCGATGACAAAGAAAAAGCAATGGAAGCCGGATGCAACAGCTTTATTACAAAACCAATTAACAGGATCATATTATATGAGCTTATTAAGAAACATTTTAAAAAGTAGATTAGGAATCCAAAGAGATAGGTTTATTCGTTAATCGTTACCTATACAAATCATATACTATGAAAAATCCAATTAAATATGAAATTATCTGATTTTAACTATAAAATATTAATCTCCAATTTTCATTTAAAAACTTACTGGAAAACAATAGTTGTTTTTTTAATAGGGCTTCTATTAACTGCGGTGATAGTTATTGTAGTAAGGAAAAATTTGCAGGAGATTGCTATTCAGGAATTTGAATTTGTATGTAGCGATTTAAAATCAAAACTGGAGACCCGACTCAAATCACACGCTCTACTTTTACGAAGCGGTGCAGCACTCTTTGCTGTGTCGGATACCATTACAAAAGAAACCTGGAAAAATTTCAATGAATATGAAAGAATCAATAAATACTTACCCGGAATACAAGGATTTGGTTATTCATATATTATTCCCAAAAATCAGTTAACGAAACATATCCAAAATTTCAGGAAGAATGGGTTCCCTGATTATAATGTAAAACCAATCGGAGAAAGGGATATTTATACATCTATAATTTATCTTGAGCCATTTTCGGGCAGAAATCTCAATGCTTTTGGTTACGATATGTTTTCTGAACCTGTGCGTAGAAAAGCAATGGAAATGTCGAGAGATTCAGACTATGCAATGCTTTCAGGGAAAGTACTCTTGGTTCAGGAAACAGACGAAGATGTACAGGCAGGTTCATTAATGTATGTGCCTGTATATCAAAATGGGATGCTTACGAAGACTGTAGAAGAAAGACGTACTGCAATCAAAGGCTGGGTTTATAGTCCTTATCGTATGAAAGATTTGACGGAGGGTATTTTAGGGAATTGGGATTTACGATCTGAAAATCGTATACATTTAAGAATTTATGATAATGATGACATTTCTGCTGAATCGCTGCTATATGATAGCCAGATTAATGACATAGAAAGAAATAAATCCAGGTCAAACTTATATCTTAATCTCCCGATTCAATTTAATGGTAAAGAATGGACATTAATTTTTACCGGTAATAATGAAGAAATGTCTCTTCTTCATCATAGCCAATTGTTTATTATAATAAGTGGCATCATCATTAGTTTGCTAATGTTTTTTTTATCTATAGGATTAATAAATGCAATACTTCGTGTTAAACAAATAAGATTATTAAATATACAACTGGAGAAACTCAATTCTGACAAAAATCGTTTTATAGCAATTCTCGGTCACGATTTAATAAATCCCTTTAATAATCTTCTTGGTTTATCTGAAATATTGATCGAAGACATAGGCAAAGTCGATATGAATGAAATCAAAGTACTTGCGAACCAAATTAATTCAACAGCACAAAACACATATAAATTACTGGAAGACTTATTGGTTTGGGCAAGATCACAACAAGGGAAGTTGCCTTTCAATCCCAAATTAATTAACCTTAGAGACATTTACATAGACACACTTGAAATTCTTATCCCAGGCGCTAATACAAAAAACATCACGATTAATTATTCTGCAACAGATAACATAAATGTATTTGCTGATAATGAAATGCTAAAAACCATATTAAGAAATATGGTTTCGAATGCAATAAAATTTACAAACAATGGTGGCAGAATTGATATTCATGCAGAAAAATGTTCCGGGAATGTAACGATTTCAGTTTCAGACAATGGCGTTGGAATTAAACCTGAAAACTTGCCCAGATTATTTGATATTTCACAAGTCATAACTACAAAGGGAACAGCAAAAGAAACCGGAACAGGACTGGGATTATTGCTTTGTAAAGAATTCGTAGAAAAACATGGTGGAAAAATCCGGGTCGAAAGTCAGGTAGAAGACCTGGCATCCGGGATGAAAGGTGGTAGTACGTTTTCATTTAGCTTCCCGATGGGAGGGGCGTTAACAGACCATACGTAGAATTCAGTATAAATACATTATTGAACAGGGATGAAAAACGACCCATTTGGGTGTATAAGCCGGATAATGAAACAGGCAATAAGGATACTCAAAAAAAATATCCGGTTGTTTACTTACTGGATGGCGATTGGCACTTTGTTTCAGTAGTAGGTATGCTGCAACAATTGAGTTATATTAATGGCAATACAATTTGTCCTGAGATGATCGTTGTGGATCTGATCTATTCTGCCGGTTGATCAGGAGTTGGAGTACTCTTCATGTAACGATCAACATCGGGAGCTTTCCATTTCTGAAATCCGACCGGAATGCTTTCCGTTTTCCGGATAGCTTTCATACTTCTTTGTTTATCGTAAATGAGTGCAAAAGTCATGATCAGGCTGCTGACAATAATGATGAAAAGTAAAATTCCGGCATTAAATCCCTGAATCTGAATTTCTTTTGGGATGGCATAAAAAAGCAGGACCGTAATTAACCCACGTGGGGCAATGAATACCTGTGGAATAATATCGCCACCCATAAAAATGCGTAACAGCACAAACCTGATCCCATAGATGGAAAGAATGATCAGGATGGAAACCAAAGCAACATTCAGGTCGAGCAAAGAACCGATTGTGATGGTCATGCCAAAAGTTACAAAGAAGAATGTACGGACAACAAAAGCAGATTCGCGTGTTACAACATGGAGCCCGTCATACATTTCCTTTGCTTTTTTCATGTCGAGCCATTTTTTCAGGATTCCTTTGAAAAACAGCGGCATATTAGCAATCAGTAAGCCAAATATCAGGATAATGATTAAAGAGGAAAGGTGCATTTTTTTACCTAATGCATACAATAAAAGCAGAATCGAGATCAGCAGGAATAATTTAATATCGGAGCGGATTTTCTGAAATATAAGCAGAAGTCCATAACCGGCAATTAAGGATATCACAATCGTTAAACCCAGGTTCCCTGCAAAAACCAGCAAAGACCCGGAATGTCCTCCGTCTTCAACCTGGCTGGTTAAAAAATAAAACAACATGATCCCGAGGATATCTGAAAAAGTACTTTCGTAAATATGAAACTCCCTTTTTGATGCAATCACTCCTGAAACGCTTGGGATAATTATGGCCGAAGAAAGTATTGAAAGTGGAGTAGCATAGATCCATGCCAGAATTGGAGTCATATCCGGAATAAAATACTGCAGTATTTCGGCTCCTGCCCAGGCCGATAAGCCTAAACCGGCCATGGCAATCATCATGGCTTTAAAGATATGCAGCAGCTTATTTTTCTTCAATTCCAATTCCAGCGCAGCTTCAAGTACAATCATAATAAGTCCGACAATTCCCAGTATTTCGAGCGCCGGGAAAAAATCGTAACTCACCGTCAGGAAATTTTTCATGGCAAGATTGAGGCCCATTCCAAGCAGAATAAGCATTAAAACCGAAGGAATGTTGGTTTTGTGCGAAAGCTCCCCAAAAATAAATGACAAAATGATAATCGCAGAAGCTTCAATGATCAGGTTATATGAGTTTAATATTTCCATGGATTTTAGATTTAAATTTTCCTTATCACACAATGATAGCCAGCTTCAGCAAAAAACCGGATAACTTCATCAGTCGCAACTTTTTCATGAAGCAGCATTTTGATATCAATATCGCCGGGTATTTGGCTATTGCCTGAAATTTTCGGTTTATACTTCCAGTTCACGAAGGGTAAGGTCACCAGCAATTCATTCAGCTTTCTGATAACATCCTGAGTTTTTATGTCAGTTGATTTTGAAGAAAGCGCCAGTTGACAGTATTCCCCAAGTTCTTCTCCTGCTGAAAGCGTATATCCTTCCGAAATGATCCGGTAATGGTTTAAATACAATACACCTTCCGGAGTACTGATATGCATGCCCAGTCTGCCAATTTTGACCACACTTCCTTTGTAATTTCCGGTAATGATCTTTTTATCATTCATGATCGTGCTCGTATAGAGAATAATCCGGCCACTCAGATAGTCGCGTATCTGCAGGAATGTGATTGCACTGCATGCAAGTACACCAATGCCATGACTAACCGGATGGATGGATACAAACAATCCCAGAATGCAGAGATAAATAACAGGTTCGAGAATTACCAGTCCTCTTTTGGCAAAATCTGAAACCGGAATTCTTATACGGCCAAAAATCATTAAATTATGAAGATACCTGACACCATAAGTTGCAACTTGCAGTACAATGATTAACAAGAGCGAAATACTTATAAAGGTGAACCAACTGACCGAATTAGTTATTATTTCTTTCATTGGCTTAGTAATTTAAATAATGTTTGGTATTCAGCATCATACCCAGTTCATTCACTACTTTTTCATTGATTTCAAGCCATCCGTCAAGTTGCCGATGGATAACCCTGATGGAGATCATTCTCAGTAAAATGGGTTGATAGCGCTCCGTGAAAGCCGGCCCGAAAAGCTTGCGCAACCGGTATTCATTGGTTCTTTTTTGCAGCATGATGGAAGTAAGCAATACTGCCAGATCCGGCCGGTAAAACTCAGGGAAGCTAAACAGAGGAACCAGGGTGAACATTACCGTGTCTTCATCAATTTTCTTTGTAAAGTAGGACCACATATTCAATGCATCACCAATATTGCCATTGCTTTCCTGTGTAATCTCTTTCGAAATGCGTTTAAATTCAGCAGGACCGATTTTTTCCTGCTTTTGATTCAGGAGTGTTCGATGCGTGGCCATATGCCGGATAAGTATGGCTTTTTCAATCTCCTTTGCCGAAAGTTTTCCAAGGTGAATATGAGCCTGAAAAATCCTGTCCAGTTCCATGACCTGTTTGATGTGATGGTAGGTTGCCAGGTTCATGGATACCATGAAAAAGAAATTTGGCGAATTGTGATCAATAAAGTTGGTCAGTTCTTTAATATTCCGGTAAAGCGGAATGCCAGGTTCCCACCAAAGTTCAATGTCATCAATCCAAATCAGAAATTTCGAATCCTGTTTGTTTTTTAGAATAAATTCAAGGGATTCTGAAATATTATAATTTGCTTCCAATTTCCTTCCACCCAGCGATATGGTAACTCCCGGACTTAACCGGATCGTATTCTCCGGAAAGTTTCTGCTGGCTACCAATTCTCCGGTTAAGGTCTTTCCTGAAAACCGCTGACCGGTAATAATGGCTGATCCCTGGAATCCGTCTCTCCAGTTTTTGATCAGGAGCGAAAGATGTGCGAGTTCTTCATCCCGGCCAATGGCAAATAAATCGCCAAAATAGCCCTTGGTAGTAAAAAAGCTTGTGTAATGACTGTTTGAATCATCGCGTTGCCGAAGCTGGAGAAAGCGCACCATTTTTTCGGACCGGGAAACCGTGAATTCATGAACCACTTTTTTCCGGTAGCTGTGAAGCCTGATTATTTGATTTCTAAACCATGATTGTGATACTTTCAGTAATTTGCTTTTGCTGAGGTTTAGCCGGTTGGTGATGGCAGTACCTGTTGAAAAAGGAAGAAAAAATCGTTCAGTATCGTAAAGTAGTGAAAGTTTCAGGTCATGATCGATACGATGTAAAAGTAAATTGGAAAATTCGCTTAACTGGCGTACCGCTTCCGAGTTGTTTTCAACCAACAACTGCAGAGGACGAAAAAACATGTGGTCGTTCAGAAGTAGCTGTTTCTTATCCAAGGTTTCCGAATTGCTGAGAATGGCCATATTCCGGATGTTCTGAAGAGCCATTTTTAGTCCGTTTTTGCTTAATTCAGTAATCTCCCAAACTTCGAATAAGAGCGGCAGTATTTCACGATTCAGCCATAGTGACAGCCTTTTCAGAAAATTAATTTTGTTTTGCAACAGCAATCCCTGCTGAATTTGAATGGTGAATTCTGTTTCACCTGCGATTCTTGCCAGTTCCTGCTCCAGCAGTGTATTAAACAGATCGATATGATAGGTCAGAGTTACCTGCGATTCAATGATCTGTAATTTGTGCGCAATTCGGGTTAAGCTTTTATCGCCCGGAGATTGCCGTTCCTGCCCGATGCATTCATTTGCCTGGTTAATGAAATCAGATACTTCAGTTAATTCCTCCTGACAGAATTTTACAGCATCCAGAATTTTTGATTTAACTCCCTGAAAACCCTGAGCCGTATTGTAAATTACCAGGTGTTTTTCATGCAGAATCCGGCATTGGCGAAGAATTTCCAGGATCTGATTTTGGTAGCCTGGCCAGGGATTTTTCTCTAAAAACCATTTTCGAAGTTGTTTTTTATAGCGGTTGGGATTTTCTTTCGCTTCCTGAATATCATGGTGTAAACTGTCCAGTAAATCTTGGCCTGCCCTCAGAAGTACGGATTTGGTGTCCTGAATTAACTGTTGCTGCATGGTCCCGTTTCCGGCAGTATCAAGGCCAAAAAGCCGGGCCTTTTGGAGCTGAAAAATACTGTCTCTCCAAAGAATCATGAAAAATTTCAACGATTCGGAACATTGGTAAGTTACAATATAATCTGGCAACCGTTGATTTATAGAAATATGCTCATCTGTTTTCCGGAGGGCCGAAATATCATGGTAAGCTTTTTGACCCATTTCGATGAACAGATTTCCCAGTTCAACCGACTGTTTATCAAGTGTTGTCAATAGCTCATCAAGTTGCCCGATTTGGGCTACCTGTTCCAAAAGGGCCCGGAATCTGACCGAGAAATTATCAGTATATGCTTCTGCTGCCTGTGTCATATTGATTTGATCCATACCAAACAATTGTTCAAACAAAGATAATTTTGTTACGCACATTTTCAGGCTTAGATACCGGGAAAATGCCGAATGTTTCTCTAAAGATAGAAAATTACAGAGAGACCCGGTTAAATAAAAGTTGAACAGGCTTTATTCTATTTGGAATCGACCTAAATAACAATGTGACCCATTTTTACAAGTATAATCATTATATTTGCACTGATTTATCAGAAACAGAATGAATTAGTGAATAAATTTTTTAAACATAGTGCGTTTTTATTTATTGGACTTGCTGGCCTGGTCATATTGGCTCATCTTTTTATTCATCATGACCATCATTCCGATTTTTCTGTTTTCAACAGCGAGGATGCCTGTCATACAAACACTTCGAAACTGCCTTCCGGATTTCCTGAACATTGTCAGGCCTTTAATGAACTGACCTATGCCAAAATACCCTCTGACTTTGTTATCGGTCAGGAAATACATTCTTTCGATCTGATTATTCCAGGTTCCCTTGATTCAATCATTTTGTCTTCAGTTTTGTCAGGTCTCAAAACAGCGAATTACCAGAATCCTGTTTTGATTATTAATATCCGGCAATTTTCCCCTTTCAGGGCCCCTCCTTACCTGGTTTAATCTACATGCTTATTTTCTCAGCGCTAATCCGGCTCATGAACGGTTTATTCAACTGAATTTCTGACCGTTTATTTTGCTCCATACGCGGAAAATATTCCTTTCTATTCCTGCAAACCGCAGGTTAACGGCTTAGATACCAGTCGAATATAAAAAAAATCTCTCAATTCAGATTATGATAGAGTATATCATTCATTTTTCAATAAAAAATAAATTTATTATTGGATTATTCATTGTCGCACTCATCGGTTGGGGAACTTACTCCCTGATCAGGTTGCCGATTGATGCTATCCCGGATGTTACCAACAACCAGGTACAGATTATTTCACTCGCTCCATCGCTGGCTACCCAGGAAGTTGAAAGTTTCATCACTGCACCCATCGAGGTAGCTGTTGCCAATATTCCGGATATTATTGAACTTCGTTCCATATCCCGTTTAGGGTTATCCGTTGTAACCGTTGTTTTTAAAGATGAGGTGGATGTATATTGGGCAAGACAACAATTAAGCGAACGGCTAAGAGAAGCAGAAGAAGCCATACCTGCAGGATTGGCAAAAATAGAACTGGCTCCCGTTTCAACCGGTCTGGGCGAAATCTACCAATACAGGCTTGCCGTTGAAAAAGGGTCAGAGAAAAGGTACACTCCCATGGAGCTGAGGACACTGCAGGATTGGACCGTGCGCAGGGAAATGCTTGGTACTCCGGGTGTGGCCGATATTAACAGTTACGGTGGTTTTGTGAAACAATACGAAATAGCCGTAAATCCGGAGAGGCTCAGGGGATTGAACCTTTCGCTTACTGATATTTTTCAGGCTCTTGAACGAAACAACGAAAATACCGGAAGTGCGTACATCGACAAAAAACCTACTGCCTGGTTTATTCGTGGCATTGGTCTCGTTAAAACGATAGAGGATATTGAAAAGATTGTCGTAAAGAACAATCCTTCGGGTATCCCTTTTTTGATCCGGGATGTGGCCACCGTACAATTTGGCCATGCAACGCGATACGGAGCCCTGGTGGTTGATACCACCGAAGCTGTTGGTGGTGTGGTCATGATGCTTAAAGGAGCAAATGCACATGAGGTTATTGATAATGTGGAAGTTCGCATACAATCGATCCAGAAGTCGTTGCCCAGGGGAGTTGTAATTGATCCGTTCTTAAACCGCTCCGACCTGGTCGGACGGTCGATCGGTACGGTTGCCAAAAACCTGATAGAGGGGGCATTAATTGTAATTTTTATTCTAGTCTTGTTACTGGGTAACCTGCGTGCCGGGCTTATAGTTGCTTCGGTAATCCCTTTGGCAATGCTCTTTGCCATATCGATGATGAATCTTTTGGGTGTGTCAGGAAACCTGATGAGCCTGGGAGCCATCGACTTCGGGCTTATTGTGGATGGGGCTGTTATTATTGTTGAAAGTGTGGTGTACCGGATCCAGATGAGCAAGCATCATCAGGGCATTTCCAGGCTTTCCCAGCAACAAATGGATGAAAATGTATTCGATTCGGCCAAACAAATGATGAGTTCAGCCACTTTCGGGCAAATTATTATCCTCATCGTTTACCTTCCGATTATCGCGTTGGTTGGTATTGAGGGCAAAATGTTCCGCCCGATGGCGCAGGTAGTCGTTTTTGCATTAATCGGGGCTGCCATTCTTTCACTTACCTATGTTCCAATGGCTTCGGCTTTGTTCCTGAGCAAAAAAACCGAACACCGGCATAATTTTTCGGATCAGATGATGGATTGGTTATTTAGAGCCTTTAATCCGGTAATCGCATTTGCGATCAGGCGAAAATTGCTGGTTTCGGTATTGTCTCTTATTTTGTTCCTGTTCAGCATCTTTCAGTTTAATCGTTTGGGAGGTGAATTTATTCCGCAGCTCGAAGAAGGGGACCTTGCAGCTGGCGTCATGACCCTGCAGGGCGGTTCGCTAAGCAATACCATTGAAAAGGTCGTGATGGCCAACAAAATCCTGCTCGATAACTTTCCGGAAATAAAACATGCTGTTTGCAAAATCGGAGCTTCCGAAATTCCTACCGATCCAACTCCTATGGAAACGGGCGATTATATCATTACCCTCAAAGATAAAAGCGAGTGGACAAGTGCTGAAACCCGCGAAGAACTGGTGGCAAAAATGGAAGAAAAGCTGGTCGTGCTGGCGGGGGTTAAATTTGAGTTCCAGCAACCAATTCAGATGCGCTTTAACGAATTGCTTTCGGGTTCAAAACAGGATATTGCGGTTAAAATATTTGGCGATAATCTGAATACACTTTCGGAAAAAGCAACCGAAGTGGAACGGATTATTCAGAATATTGAAGGCGTTGAAGATATTAATGTGGAAAAAGTTACCGGCCTGGCCCAGGTACAGGTTAAATACAACCGCGACCGGCTGGCACAATACGGATTATCGGTTGACGAAGTAAACCGTGTGTTACGGGCTGCCTTTGCCGGAAGCCAGGCTGGAGTTGTTTATGACGAAGAAAAACGATTCGGGCTGGTCGTGCGGTTGGATAAAGATTACCGTCAAAGCCTCGATGATGTAAAAAACCTTTCGGTGGCCTTACCCAATGGCGGACAAATACCTTTTGAACAGGTTGCCGATATTGAGATTAAGTCGGGTCCTGCCCAGGTTTCACGCGAAAATACCAAGCGCCGTATAACCATAGGTTTTAATGTCCGTAACCGCGATGTTCAAAGTGTTATTCATGAAGTGACCAGTCAGATAGATCAGCAGATTAAACTTCCAACAGGTTATTATGTGTCGTATGGTGGTCAGTTCCAGAACCTCGAGGCGGCCAAAGCCAGGTTGTCCATCGCTGTTCCGGTCGCATTACTGCTGATATTTGTGATGCTTTATTTCACGTTTAATTCGGTAAAACAATCCTTGCTGATCTTTACGGCTGTGCCCATGTCGGCTATTGGTGGTGTGTTTGCCTTGTGGATTAGGGATATGAATTTTTCCATATCGGCAGGCGTTGGTTTTATTGCCTTGTTTGGTGTGGCAGTGCTTAATGGTATTGTATTGATTGCTGAATTCAACCGCCTCGAAAAGGAAGGCATTACCGATTTGACCGAACGGGTTCTGAAAGGTCTGCGCACACGCTTTCGCCCGGTAATCATGACCGCTGCTGTTGCTTCACTCGGCTTCCTGCCAATGGCATTGTCAACTTCTGCAGGAGCTGAGGTTCAAAAACCGCTGGCAACTGTAGTTATCGGTGGATTAATAACCGCCACGATTCTTACCCTGATTATTCTTCCGGTCTTTTATATTTTCTTTTCTTCACATCAATTCAGGATTTCAGGGAAACGAAAATCATTCCTTGCAGTATCAGGAATCCTGTTATTGCTTGGTTTATTCCATTTCAATACTGCAACCGCACAACCCGCAGAAATTATTAGTCTGAAACAGGCGGTTCAAATGGCCCTGGACAACAACCTGGCTATTTCCTCATCAGCTTATTCAGTCGATGTTCAGAAAGCGCTGAAAGGCACTTCGTGGGATATTCCCAAAACAGCCATTGACGGACAATACGGTCAGTTCAATTCATACAGCAGGGACAACAGTTTTACCCTGTCGCAATCGTTCGCTTTCCCAACGGTCTACATCAATCAGAATAAACTTGCCAATGCGGGCATAAAAAGCAGTGAAATAGAGCTGAAAGCTTCTCAGCTTGAA
Source organism: Bacteroidales bacterium (assembly GCA_038251165.1). Classification (GTDB taxonomy): domain Bacteria; phylum Bacteroidota; class Bacteroidia; order Bacteroidales; family Prolixibacteraceae; genus Aquipluma. The sequence goes on from JBBSBP010000032.1 coordinate 11,031, forward strand.
ATTTCCACACAGGTAAAACAAGTCTACTGGCAGCTGGTTTATTTGCATTCAAAACATGAACTGTTTAATTATCAGGATAGTTTATATTCCGGTTTCCAAAGAGCGGCAGAACTTCGTGCCAGACTGGGTGAAACGAACAGTCTGGAAATGATGAATGCACGTTCGCAAAGCCTTGAAGTTAAAAACCAGCTGCAGCAAATTACAGCCGATCTGTATATCTTTGAACAAAAGCTTCAAACGCTTTTAAATACAGAATCAAATTTGTCTCCTGAAGATACCGTGCTGCACCGCGCAGGTTTTTCTCCGGTTGCTGATAGCCTGGTTTTGAAAGGTAACCCATCAGTGGCATATGTGCAGCAACAGCTTGAAATCGCACGGTACGAAACGAAACTGGAACAAAGTCGCATGTTGCCTGATTTCAACATTGGTTATTTCAGTCAAACCATGCAGGGCATCCAGGAAATAAACGGAATGCCCCGAACTTTCGGTACCGGTGACCGGTTCACAGGTGTCCAGGCAGGAATAGCCATCCCAATCTGGTTTGTGCCTTATTCTTCCAAAACCAGGGCTGCCCGATTGAAAGAACAGCAGGCTGAAACAAATGCTGAATATTATTCACAATCGATTGAAGGTGGATACCGCTCCTTACTGGGCGAATTTGCCAAGTTCAGTAATAGTGTGGATTATTACGAAAAACAAGCCGTTCCTGAAGCAGGTTTAATCATTGATCAGGCTACACGCAGTTACAGGGCCGGGGCAATGGATTACCTCGATTACATCATGAACCTGAGCCGGGCTTTAAGTATAAAGCAAAACTACCTTGATGCACTGAATAACTACAACCAAATTTTAATTTCAATTGACAATTTAACTGGTAAAATATTTTAATTCCGATGATGATGAAACTTATTAAACACCTGATAACGGCAATCTTTGCCACGCTTATTTTTACTATGATCTCATGCAGTGGCAAAATAAAAGGTAATACAGAAGCCAGCGAAGTTGAGGTGCTTCCTGAAGATATTGTTGAGCTACGGGCCGACCAGATCAAAATGGCCAATATCGAAACCGGGAGTATTGAAATGCAGGCCATTCGGGGCAAATTAAAAGTGAGTGGCATTGTTTCTGTTGCGCCCCAGAACCTTGCAACTGTTTGTATGCCATTGGGCGGTTTTGTGAAAAGTACATCTCTGATGCCTGGCAATGTGGTTAGAAAAGGCGACATACTGGCTATTCTCGAAAACCAGGATTTTATTGATATTCAACAGAATTATCTGGAGGCAAAGAATAAACTTGAATTTGCCGAAGCCGAATTTAAACGGCATACCGAACTGTATAAGAACGACGTATACTCACAGCAAAATCTGCAGCAGGTCACCTCCGATTACAAAAGCCTGAAAGCAGAGGTTAAAGCTCTGGAGCAGAAATTGGCGTTGATCGGTATTAATCCGGCCAATCTGCACGAAGATGATATCAGCCGTTCGGTTGCAGTAGTTTCACCAATTTCGGGTTTTTTGAAAACGGTAAATATCAATATCGGTAAATTCGTTGCCCCTTCCGATGTTTTGTTTGAAATTGTCAACAGCGACAAACTTTTTCTTGAACTCACCCTGTTTGAGAAAGATGCTGCAAAAGTAGCCAAAGGACAGAAAATCCGTTTTTTCATCAACAACGAAACCGAACCCCACGAAGCAGTAATTTACCAGACAGGCAAATCAATTGATGCTGACAAAACCTATAAGGTATATGCAAGTGTTCAGGGTGTATGCAAAAATGTTTTGCCGGGGATGTATGTGAATGCCATTATCGAAGCGTCGAATAACGAAGTTACCACCCTGCCTTCCGATGCGGTTGTCAGTTTCGACGACAAGGATTATATTTTTGTTTTCGATAAAAACAAGGAAGAAAACGGTAAGCCGTTTACGGAATACCGGATGATCGAGGTTCAAAAAGGTATTTCAGACAGTGGTTATACCGAAATAATTTTGCCGGAAGGCTTCGATATTAAGACGGCCAAAGTGGTCGTTAAAGGTGCTTACAACCTGCTGTCGGCAAAGAAAAATGCCGGAGAAATGAGCTGCTGACAATTTCACTGATGTACAAATAAAAAAGCCAGCATAAACTGGCTTTTTTATTTTCTGTAAAAAATCCTGGTAAACTGATCGCGGATCCGGCTTCTGGATCTGTTTTCTTTTGGTGGGTCGATTTTAAGATACCTGAAAGATGCAAAAAAAAGAATCGCATAAAGCTAAAGCGGAATGTTGCCATGTTTTCGCGGCAGATTCGATTTTCGCTTGTTTTGTGTCATATGCAATGCCTGAATAATTTTATACCGCGTATCCTGAGGTAAAATTATTTCGTCAATATATCCCAGAGCAGCAGCCCGGTATGGATTTGCAAATTTTTCACGGTAATCCTCAACCGCTAAAGCTTTTTCCTCATCGGAGAGTTTCCCGCGATATAAGATGTTGATTGCACCCTCAGGCCCCATCACGGCAATTTCAGCCGTCGGATAGGCCATGTTCACATCTGCGCCAATGTGTTTGCTCGACATCACGTCATAAGCGCCACCATATGCTTTTCGTGTGATCAGCGTAATTTTGGGAACTGTTGCTTCAGCAAAAGCATACAACAGTTTGGCTCCGTGCTTGATGATTCCACCGAATTCCTGGGCAGTTCCGGGTAAAAATCCGGGAACATCGACCAGGGTGATAAGCGGAATATTAAAAGCATCGCAGAAACGAACAAAACGAGCTGCTTTCGACGATGAATTGATATCCAGAACACCTGCCAGATGATTAGGCTGATTGGCAACAATGCCGATTGGTTTTCCACCCATCCGGGCAAATCCGATCACAATATTGGCGGCATAATGCGGCTGGACTTCCAGAAAGTGCTCATCATCAATTATTTTGGTAATGATGTCTTTGATGTCGTAGGGTTTGTTCGGATCAACCGGTACCACCTGGTTTAAAGAAACATCGGGCCGGTTTTCCGGATCAGTGTTAATTTTTGAGGGCGGTTCTTCCATGTTATTGGAAGGGATGAAGCTAAACAGCTCCCGAACCATCATGAGTGTTTGTTCCTCGTCGCTGCCTGTGAAGTGGGCCACCCCGCTTCTTGAAGCATGGGTAATAGCACCGCCAAGCTCTTCTTTGGTAACATCTTCGTGAGTCACGGTTTTGATTACTTCAGGACCGGTAACAAACATGTGGCTGGTTTTTTCAACCATAAAAATAAAATCAGTCAGGGCTGGCGAATAAACAGCTCCTCCGGCACATGGTCCAAGAATAGCACTGATCTGGGGAATAACGCCGGACGAAATCACGTTGTTGTGAAATATGTCAGCATAACCGGCAAGGCTTTCAACGCCTTCCTGAATACGGGCTCCACCCGAATCGTTTAGTCCGATTACCGGAGCGCCCATTTTAATGGCCAGGTCCTGAACTTTGAGAATTTTATCTGCATTGGCCCGGCTTAGCGTACCACCAAATACGGTGAAATCCTGTGCAAACACATAGACCAGTCGACCCTCAATTTTGCCATATCCTGCTACCAACCCGTCGCCCGGAAACTTTTGCTTATCGATTCCAAAGTCGGTCGCCCGGTGAGTGACCATTTTGTCGATTTCGTTAAAAGTACCGGGATCCAACAGGATCGCAATCCTTTCGCGGGCAGTATTTTTACCTGATTCGTGCTGTTTCTCAACACGTTTAACTCCACCACCTGATTCTGCCTGTCGGTTCAGGATTTCAAACTGATCAAATTTGGCTTTTAAATCCATATTTTCTGATTTATTCGATTTCAATTAATTTTTGATTGGCATCAACGGTACTGCCTTCATTCACAAAGATTTTTACAATTGTTCCGTCGATGGGCGATTTGTATTCACTTTCCATTTTCATGGCAGAAATGGTAATAACCGTATCACCCTTTTTTACCACATCGCCTTCTTTAACCGGTATTTTTACCACTTTACCGGGCATTGGCGATGAAATTGTATTTTCGGAAACGAGTTGAGTTGCCCCGGAGCGATTCCGGAGATATCTTGCTTCAGCATCGATCACTTCAACGTCGTAGCTGTGATACAGGGTGTAAGCCGTAAATAATTTAGGTTTTGGATGAGGAACAAGTTCTATGTTATAGGATTTTCCATTTTCAAGAATCGAAAAAATACCTTCGTCGTTGTGCATCAAATCGACCTGGTAAATTTTATCATCAACTTTAATTTCCAGAAGGTTCTCGAATTGTTTCAATATTTCAACTGATGCGATTCGTTTATCCAATTTAATTTCTACTGACATTTTTCGGGGGATTATAAACGTTCAAAATTCTTTTGATAGGTGTATTTTTTCCATCGGTTCTGAGCCGTATACATACCTTTCGAAGTCTGGACAATGTTGAGCCTGTCAAGGTATTCGATGTAAGCCGCAATAATGACCATATCTTCACATTCTACCGGACAAACAGTGTCAGCATGTAAAAAGGCTTTATTTTTTTCAATAAAATTGGTATCGTAATTTCCGCTTTTGAAATCATCCGTGTCCATAATTCGTTCCAGAAACTTAATGGATGTTTTGACTCCTGTAATTTTATATTCATAAAGTGCCCGTTTCATCCGTGCAATAGCTTCTGTCCGGTTTTCAGCCCATACAATCAGTTTCGAAATCATGGAGTCGTAATGGATCGGTATTTCGTAACCTTCATATACATATCCGTCCGTTCTGACCCCAAGGCCCAAGGGTTGAGTGATGTTGTAAATTTTCCCCGGATTAGGCATGAAGTTGTTGTCAGAATCTTCTGCATAAATCCGGCATTCAATGGCATGACCCGTTTGATGCAATTGATCCTGCCTGAAAGCTATCGGATGACCTTCAGCAATTAAAATCTGTTGTTTGACAAGGTCAATCCCTGTAACACGCTCTGTAATGGGATGTTCAACCTGAAGTCGGGTGTTCATCTCCAGAAAATAGAAATTTAATTCATTGTCAACCAAAAATTCGATTGTTCCTGCTCCTTCATACTTAACCGCCTGGGCTGCCTCAACAGCATATTTCCCCATTTTCAGGCGAAGTTCGGGAGTTACAAGTGGGGAAGGGGTTTCTTCGATCATTTTCTGGTGCCGGCGCTGAACGGAACATTCACGTTCGAATAAATGGACTGTATTGCCATGCTGGTCACCCAGTACCTGGAATTCAATGTGATGAGGTGACGAAATGTATTTCTCAATGTATACAGAATCATTTCCAAATGATGACATGGCTTCAGACCTGGCAGACCGGACCAGAGAAATGATGTCTTTCTCTTCCGTGATCAGGCGCATTCCTTTTCCACCACCACCGGCTGAAGCCTTAACCATTACCGGTAAGCCAATTTGCCTTATCGTTTCAATGGCATCTTCTTCTGTTTTTATACTTTCTGTTGTGCCCGGAACTACCGGAACACCAGCTGCAATCATCGTTAACCGGGCCTGAATTTTATCGCCCATCTGATTAATTACTTCAGGTGAAGGGCCGATAAATTTTATTCCGCTTTCCGCACATTTGCGCGCAAAATTTGCATTTTCCGATAAAAATCCATAGCCGGGATGTATGGCATCTGATTTCGATCTTTTTGCAACTTCAATTATTTTCTCAGCATTTAAATAGCTTTCAGATGACGAAGAGGGGCCTATATGATAAGCTTCGTCGGCATACCGGACATGCATCGAAGTGCGGTCGGCATCAGAAAATACTGCAACCGTTGAAATACCCATTTCGCGGCAGGTCCGCATGATCCGGATGGCTATTTCGCCACGGTTGGCAATAAGGATCTTTGTAATTTTTCGCATGTGTTTGATGTTAATTCACTCTAAAATTAAATAATTAATAAATTGAATATCCGGGTATTAACATAACATACCCCGATACATCCGGATTTGTTCCATGTGATGAAATTGAAAGCTTAATACAGTTACCAAACTTTAAAAACCGTGAAAAGTAGGAATTGTTTGCGAAATAGCATTCTAATCTGATAAAAAAAAACAATTAACATATACAGAAATCTACATTTTGCTATATTTGTTTCATTAATAAAGACCATATGCCTTTTCGCCTGTTATATTTTCTTTTATTTCTACTTTTCCAAATTGGTTCAGTCTTCGCTCAAAATAATGAGAAATATAGCCTTTCAACAGATTCTGCAGTAAACCGTCTTGCCGGAATAAAAAAGATCTATTTTGCTACCCGGATAAATACTCATCCGAAAATTGATGGTAAGCTCAATGATGACTGCTGGAAATCGGGTATCTGGTCGGGTGGATTTATCCAACAGATTCCTGCGCAGGGAAAGCAACCTTCTCAGGATACTGAATTTAATATCCTGTACGACGACGACAATATTTATGTGGGATTTAAATGCCATGATACAGGACCTGGAAAAATCAGACCAATTTTAAGCCGAAGGGATAATAGTGTTGGTGATATTGTAGGAATTGCACTGGACTCATACCATGACAAACAAACAGCTTATGAGTTTAATGTTGCAGCATCGGGGCAGAAGGTTGACCTGGTACACCTGGGAGCTTATGCCTGGGATTTTAACTGGGATGCAGTTTGGGATGGAAAGGCTCAGGTCTATGATTCACTATGGACTGCAGAATTGCAGATTCCTTTTAGTCAGATTCGGTTTAGCCCGGGAAGCGAACAGGTTTGGGGAATGCATATCTGGCGTTGGATCGACCGCTTTAACGAAGAAAGCCAATGGAAGCTTATTCCGATTGATGCCCCGGCAATGGTTTATTTATTTGGCGAGTTAAGAGGTATTGAGGGCGTTAAACCGAAAACCAATTACGAGTTTTTACCATACCTCAATGCCCGGTTCAGTCCAAATACTGATTTGAAAAACAAGACAACCTATGGAATTGGCTTAAATGGTAAAGTTGGACTGAATTCAGGTTTTACGCTCGATTATGCTGTTAATCCCGACTTTGGACAGGTGGAAGCTGATCCCTCTGTTCTGAACCTGACTTCGTATGAAGTTTTTAATGAGGAAAAGAGGCCGTTTTTCCTGGAAGGGAATACTATTCTGGATTTTAGCATGGGGAATGATTTGCTGTTTTATAGTCGCAGGATAGGTCATGCTCCCGGTTATTTCCCCGATTTGGAAGAAAACCAGATCATGTCAATTTCTGACTATACGCCAATATTAAGTGCCTTAAAAATAACCGGAAAAACAAAAAATGGTTTATCTGTTGGAGTTGTACAAAGTATTACTGCAAAGGAAAATGCAACCATATTCAGCGGAAATTCAAAATCAAAAATTGCAGTTGAGCCCTTTACCAATTTTATGGTTGGGCGGATTAAACAGGATTTTAATAAAGGGAATACCGTGTTGGGCGGAATGGTTACCTCAACCATCCGGAACATTACGGATAATCATCTGAATTTTTTATCCAATTCATCCCTGGCCGGTGGAATTGACTTCCAGCATAATTGGAAAAAACGCAAATATTTTGTTGATTTCAAAGGATTTTTCAGTGATATCCATGGCGACAAAGAATCTATTTCTCAGTTGCAACGGTCACCAGTGCATTATTATCAGCGAACTGATGCCGATTACCTGGAATATGATCCGGAAAGAACAAGTCTTTCAGGTTGGGGTGGTTTGCTAAAGGGAGGAAAGCGGAGTGGTAAATTCAGAGCCACCGGCTCCCTGAACTGGCGCTCTCCAGGTGTTGATTTCAATGATGTCGGTTATTTGTATCAGGCTGACCTGATACAGCAATTAGTTAACCTGACGTACAAAGTAAGTAACCCCAAAAATATAATCAGAAGCTATTATGTTGAATTTGAACAGGAGCATGATTGGAGTTTTGGAGGAGAAAATACACTAGACCGATTAAAACTGCACGGATACCTTCAGTTTAATAATCTGTGGAATGTGCATCTGAACCTGAAAAAGTATTACAACATTTATGATACCCGCGAACTAAGGGGAGGACCAAATTTATTTAAGGATGGATATAATGATGCGGAATTATTCATTAGTTCCAATTCGGTAAAAAAACTGTTTGCCGCTTTTGGTCCAAGGCTGAAGTTTTTCTCCGACAAAATCTCCGGAACATCATACTTTACCGCACATTTGAGATGGCAGATAAGCGACCAGTTCAGCATTACTTCTCATACAGTTTTTGATCATACCATTGATCATCATCAATTTGTTACCCGAACGAATGACCTTTCAGGTTCGACCCAATACCTGGTTGGAACCATAGACCGAAATACAATTTCTTCAACACTTCGGTTCGAATACTTTTTATCTCCCGAAATTTCGCTGCAGTATTATGGAAATCCCTATGTTTCAACCGGAACGTATCAGAATTTCAGAGAAGTTGCGGAAGCATCCAATAAATCGCTCGATAAAAGGTACACCAGCCTGGTTAATTTTCCCGCGGCAAATAATTTCTATGATCTTCAAAAAGAAGGAAGAACTGCATATACCATCAGAAATCCTGATTTCAACTTTCAGGAATTCAGATCAAACCTGGTCGGACGATGGGAATTCAGGCCCGGATCAACCTTGTACCTGGTTTGGACAAATACCCGGTCCGCCTATTCCGATAAACTGGATCAATCGATCTGGAAAAGCTTCGGAAACATCTGGAGTGTCAAATCACAAAATGTATTTATGATCAAATTCAGCTACTGGTTTTCTTTATAATTGTTTTCTTTGCGCTGAATTTCTGATTTAATAACCGTGAGCATTTCTGATTACTTAACTGTTTACCGAAAAAATCTGACACTGGCTATTCCGGTAATCTTTTCACAAATCGGACAGGTTACCGTTAACCTGGCCGATAATATGATGGTTGGACATGTAGGAACTACCGAATTGGCTGCTGCTTCGTTTGCAATCAATGTTTTTCATGTGGGTATGCTTTTCGGACTTGGAATAACATTTGGGTTGACTCCCTTGGTGGGACAATCTTTCACTGCCAAAAAACAAAAGAATACAGGCAGCTGGTTGAAAAATGGTGTTCTGGTTTATTTTACTACGTCCATTATTTTATGCACGCTAATGTCCTCGGTTGTCTTATTCATGGGCAAAATGGGACAAAGCGATGACGTGGTCGGGATGGCAATTCCCTATTACCTGATTCAGGTTGCTTCACTCATCCCGTTGATGTTGTTTTTCTCGGTCAAACAATTTTTTGAAGGTATAGGAAATACAAAAATTGCCATGATCATCACCATTATAACTAATCTGGTCAATATTGGATTAAACTATATCCTGATCTTCGGAAAATTTGGCTTCCCTGCTTTAGGCCTTAATGGCGCCGGTTATGCAACGCTGATTTCACGAATTATCATGCCCGTAATATTTGTAGTGGTAATTTATAACAGGCATACTTTCGGAGTCTATTTATCTGAAGCGATGCATTCGGGATTTGAAAAACTGAAAATTAAACGAATTATTTCAATCGGATTTCCAATTGGATTGCAGATGGTTATTGAAGTTTTGTCATTCAGTATAGGTGCGATTATGCTGGGATGGATTTCCAAAGAATCACTGGCCGGCCATCAGGTAGCCATGAGTATGGCTTCAATGACCTATATGATTTCGTTTGGGCTGGCCTCCGGAACAACCATCCGTGTTAGCCATGCTTTTGGAGAACATGACCGGAATGAGCTCAAACATGCTGTATTTGCCTCGCTTCATATTGTAATTGCATTTATGACACTGATGGGTATTTTATTTGTTCTTCTTCGGAACCAGTTGCCACTGTTGTTTACTTCTGATCCCGCTGTTGTCGAAGTTGCTGCAGGATTACTTGTCGTTGGTGCGTTCTTCCAGATTTTTGACGGAATTCAGGTTATTTTTCTTGGAGCATTGCGTGGAATGGCTGATGTCAGGATACCTATGCTTCTTGCTTTTTTCTCCTACATCATGGTCAGTTTACCGGTAAGTTATCTGCTCGCCTTTGTATTTCATATGGGTTCACCGGGAGTCTGGACAGGTTTTGTGTTCGGACTTTCAACCGCAGCTATATTGTTCGGCTTCAGGTTAAGAAAGCAGGTTCGGAAATTTGGAATTTAGCATCGTAAAAGAAATTGGCAAAAAAAAAGTGAATTCTCATTTGCCAACTTCATGGAGAATAACAAGGCGTTGTTATTTCACGTAAGATGCTGCACTTAAAAAATCATAACTCTTTTGTACACTTACAACCGGGTCAAAATTATACCGTTCAACTTCGACGAAAGAATCTTTCAGACCGTTTTTATAGGCCGTTTCGTAGATCGGCTTAAAATCAATTTGTCCGCTTTCACCGATTTCTTTTTCATCCTTAATATGCAAAACAGGGAAACGGTCAGGGTATTTTTTCATGTAGTCAACGGCCTTGTATCCGCCTTTCATGACCCAATAAACGTCCATTTCGAAAAAGACTTTTTTCGGATCGGTGTTTTTTAGCATTAAATCATAGATGAGTTCTTCCTCAATTTTTGCAAATTCACGGTTGTGGTTGTGATAGCCAAACAGAACATCTGAACTGGAAGTCAATTCTCCGATAGCATTGTAAAAGTCGCACCACATTTTCAATTCATCCATCGTTTTAGGCATCGGCATACTTGGTTTTACCAGGAAATTAACGCCGACCTCAAGGTGATCTTCGAGTGCTTTTTTCCTCCAATCCATGGCCGCCCCTTTTGTTTCTTTCGTATAATTCGGACCTCCCAAATGAGCACTGGTCATTTTCATGCCAAGATCCTTAACCACTTTACTGAATTCGGCAGGAGCCATTCCATAGATCAATCCTTCAGGTTTAGTTCATCTCAAAAATTTGCCCGAAAAGAAGCAATTGATTTTTCGTTTTTGCCTAATGAACAGATTTTTTCGTTTTTTTCTCATTTATAAATAAATGATTTATTTTGAAAGCATAAAAAAACCGGATCTCTTTTCAGGAAAACCGGTTTTTATTAAAGTTTTAAGTGCCTTATTTTTTTATTGCTGTTAATTTTTTGGGTCCTTCAGGTGAGTCAACTTTTCCTGACAGTTTGTTTTTATCCCGGTCCAGTTCAACATGAATGGGATTTCCGTCAACTGAAGTTGTGAAGGTAATCTTCCCTTTTATTATTTTCAGATCATTTACAGGCAATTCTCCGGCTTCAAGTTTAATAACACAAACAGTCTGACCATCTTTTTCGGAAAATATTAAGCTTCCTTTTTCATAACCGTAAGGAGCATCGCTTACTTCATAAATCCATTCTCCAAGCAAGGATTTATTTTTTACTTCAGCTTTTAAATCCTGGGAAGCGTAACTAATTATCCCTGCAATCAAAATAAATATCCAGACAATTTTTTTCATAGTGAATTTCGATTAGTGATTAGACTATTTTAACATTTTACAAAAAGGCGACAGGATTTTGTAAATTCAATTTACAGGCTAAAGGTAGTTAATATCCAGATTGAACCAATTCCTCTTTCTCCTTGATATTTTTTTGTTTAAAGCCATGTTCAACCTCAAAAGACCGTAAAGTTGCCGGTTCTGCTTCCTTAGCCAATCTTCTCGAAAGACTTTCTTGATTTGAACTGATTTTTCTAACCATCAGTTCAGATTGTAGCGCTTTCCGTTGAAGGAATAAACTTGGCATATAGGCTAAAATAAATCCCATGGTAATAATACTTATCATCAGGTTGTTAATGTTAAGTACCCGGTTGAGAGAAAATGTAAAGCCTATGAAAAGCATATTAATCAGAAGCATGTAGGCAGTCGATCTGCGGTGAGAATTTCCCAGTTTCAGAAATTGATGATGGATATGATTCATGTCCGGAGAAAAAGGTGACCGATGTTCCGAAATACGGATGAAAAATACCCGCAGCGTGTCAATTACAGGTATAATCAGAATCCCAATCGAAACAACCGGAGCATTTTGGATCGCATAAGGAGCCAGCTGATTGATATTGAATTCATTAAATTTGATCACTAAAATAACCACAGTTACCCCAAGTATTAAGGATCCGTTGTCTCCCATAAATATCTTGTGTTTTTTCCCGAAAACATTATAAAAAAAGAAAGCGATTAAACTACCCGTCAAACTAAAACACATGATACCATATTCAGTATGACCTGACAAAAGGAACCATGATCCGAAAACAGTTGAAATCATAATGCTGATTCCTGAAGCTAAACCATCAATACCATCAATCAGATTGAATGCATTTATTAAAGCAATCATGGCAAATAAAGTTATGGCAAAACTGAGAGGATAGTTTAGTTCATGTATCCCAAATGCTCCCTGAAGATCAGTAAACCGGAAATTCCCGATCGTGATAAGCATGACTGCAGTAGCGAGCTGTACCAGTAGTTTTTTACGGGCAGAGATCTCTATGAGGTCATCTTTTAATCCAAGAAATAGCATGATAATAGCAGCTGCGATTAAATATTTCAACTCACCAAAGGGGTACCCGTCGGTAGCGATAATTGTACTTAAAATGAATCCAATAAAAATTGCCACTCCACCAAGAGTAGGAACTACAACTTTCGTCGCTTTCCGTTCGTTGGGAGTATCATACAAATGTTTGGCAATGGATACTCTGATTAATGGCGGTATTGTAACATAAACAAGACCGAATCCTAAGATGAAGCCTAGAATTGTATAGAATATACTCATATTTCAGTTTTGTGTAGTTAAAAGTAAAGTATTCTTTTGACAAAAACACCATATTTTTTTAAATATTTATAGTTTTCTAATCGTCCTTTCGCAATCGATTTTTACCAGATTTCTTCCGGATTTTGTCTTTGTTTATCATTTCAGACGAATATAATAACACCAATAATCAGAATATGTTTTTTAGCAATGCGAATATTTTTTTTAAAAAATTATTTGTACCATTAAAAGTCATGCTTATCCGGTATTCGTGCAAAAAAGTTAACTTCGGGCTTCAATTTTAAGTTTGATTATGGATCGGAAAATAATAGAATTAATTTCTCAACATGTTGGAATTCAAATTCTGCAGGTAAATAATACAGTTGAATTACTCCATGAAGGCTCAACAGTGCCATTTATTTCGCGTTACCGAAAGGAACGTACCGGCAGTCTCGATGAGGTTCAGATTGAGTCGATTAAAAATGAGAAGGAGAGATTGGAAGAATTGCTTAAACGTAAGGATACTATTCTGAAAACCATACTGGAGCAGGATTTACTGACACCGGAGTTGAAAAACCGGATTGATAATTGTTTTGATTCTACCGAACTGGAAGATATTTATTTGCCTTTTAAGCCAAAACGCAGGACCCGTGCGATGATTGCCCGCGAAAAGGGATTGGAGCCACTGGCAAATCTGATTATGAAACAGAACGATCAGGATATTGACCAGCGAGCATACTCTTTTGTCGGTGAGTTGGTTGAATCGGTTGAGGAGGCCTTGTCGGGAGCACGTGATATTATTGCTGAATGGATCAGTGAGAATGAGCGGGCAAGAGCAATTGTCAGGCGGGCATTTGATTCCGGTGCATTTATAACTTCAAAACTTATCAAGGGTAAAGAAGCGGAAGCTGCCAAATACAATGATTATTTCGATTGGAATGAACCTTTGAAAAAATGTCCTTCACACCGGTTGATGGCCATGCGTCGGGGCGAAAACGAAGGATTTTTAAGGGTTTCGGTAAGTCCCGGGAACGAAGATGCCATTCTGAGTCTGAAACGATTTTTTATTCACAGTAAAAATAGCTGTGCTGATCATATGGAACTGGCCGTAACCGATTCATTCAAACGATTGCTCGAACCTTCCATCGAGACTGAATTTGCCCACTCATCGAAGGAAAAGGCTGATGAAGAGGCCATTCGTGTTTTTGCCGATAATTTACGTCAACTGTTACTGGCCGCACCGCTTGGGCAGAAACGTGTTCTGGCACTGGATCCGGGTTATCGTTCCGGATGTAAAGTGGTTTGTCTGGATGCCCAGGGTAACCTGTTGCACAACGAAACAATTTATCCGCACAAACCTCAGGAAGAAATCAAGCAGGCAGCCCGTAAAATTTCATCCCTGGTAAGTGCATACCAGATTGAAGCTATTGCTATCGGGAATGGTACTGCAAGCCGGGAGACTGAACACTTCATCAAAAAACTGCATTTCGATCGTGAACTTCGCGTTTATGTGGTTTCGGAAGATGGCGCTTCAATCTATTCGGCGTCCAAAATTGCCAGGGATGAATTCCCTCAGTATGATGTAACGGTCAGGGGCTCTGTGTCGATTGGCCGTCGACTCATGGATCCATTGGCTGAACTGGTGAAAATTGATCCGAAATCAATCGGTGTTGGTCAATACCAGCATGATGTTGATCAGAAAAAACTAAAAAACAGCCTCGATAAGGTCGTTGAATCGAGTGTTAACCTGGTGGGTGTGAATGTCAATACCGCGTCTCAGCATTTACTCACCTATATTTCGGGGCTTGGGCCGCAACTGGCTCAAAACATTGTTGATTACCGGAAAGAAAACGGACCTTTTCACTCACGCGCTGAATTGCAGAAAGTGGCCCGGATGGGAGCAAAAGCCTATGAACAATCCGCAGGTTTTTTGAGAATACCTGATGCCGGAAATCCCCTGGACAATTCAGCCGTTCATCCTGAATCGTATTTCGTGTTGGAAAAGATTGCAAAGGATCTGAAATGCAGCATTCAGGAGTTGATTTCGAATGAAGAACTTCAGAAACAGATTGCCTGGCCGCAGTATGTTACGGATCAGATTGGTTTGCCAACCCTGGAAGATATCCGGAAAGAACTTGCCAAACCGGGCCGTGATCCGCGTCAGGCCATCAAAGTGTTTGAATTTGCTCCTGATATTTATAAAGTTGAGGATTTACAGGTCGGAATGGTTCTTCCGGGTATTGTCACCAATATCACCAAATTCGGAGTGTTTGTTGATGTGGGCGTTAAACAGGACGGATTGGTGCATGTATCACAACTGGCTGACCGCTTTATCAGCGATCCTTCTGAAATCGTAAAACTGCATCAGCATGTACATGTCAAGGTAATTGAACTCGATTTACAGCGAAACCGAATTCAATTAAGCCTGAAACAAGTACCACAAAATTAAATGGATTTTTCCAGGGGAATTATGGCCCACATAATCAGGTAGGCAATTAGACCGGGAAAACCAACACTGGCTATCGACAAAACGACATACAAAATACGAATTATCGTTGGGTCGATATCCAAATAGTTTGCTATTCCGGCTAAAACACCGGCAACCATTTTTTCGTTTGATCTGGTAAGTCTTTTTTTCAAAGCCATTTTAGTCGTCCTCCCCGTCTTCAAAATAATTGTCCTGGTTATCCAGTTCAGCTTCAAGAAACTCTTCAGCTTCAGTCAGTAATTGCGCGATAAGTTCTTTATCTGCAGGTTCTTCATCAATCCAGTAAATCTGCTGATTTACGGTAAAATCCTCAATGTCGCTTCCTACAATAAAGCGTGGTGCTTCATTGTGTACGACATACAACATATCAGGCATATCCTGAGAATTGTCGGCAAGCAAAAATTTTGGCAGCATAACTTGTTATTTGATTGTTTGTTAAACAAAATTAGATAAAAAAGAGAATTTATGGCATGATTGCGGATCATTTTTAAGGCTTTTGACAATTCAATAACTTTTGGGACGGAAACAATGTCAGGATTAATCTTTAGTTTACTTTAATTTGAGATTGGGAAAAAGTATCAGGTTAAAAAGATATTACTATTTTTATCGGCTATTGATTCATATAAAACCGGTTAAATGCAGCATTTGAATGATATTTTAACGTTGATTGACAGTTATATTGGTAGTTCCCAGTGGTTTGTTTATCTCCTGCTCGGAACCGGTTTATTCTTCACCATTTACCTGAAGTTTCCCCAGTTCAGATTTTTAAAACACGCTGTTCGGATTGTACAGGGCAAATTTGACCGTGAAGGAGATGTTGGTGATACTTCTCATTTTCAGGCGCTGTCCACAGCCTTATCCGGAACAATAGGAACCGGAAATATTGCCGGCGTCGCCCTGGCCATTCATTTGGGCGGTCCCGGCGCTTTGTTCTGGATGCTGATGACCGCAATTATAGGGATGACTACTAAATTTGTGGAAGTTACCCTTTCGCATAAATACCGTGAAAAAGCGGCAGATGGTTCGATCGCCGGCGGACCTATGTATTACATGAAAAACCGGCTGAACATGAAATGGCTTGCTGTTATTTTTGCGATTGGCACAGTCCTTTCGTCGTTTGGTACAGGAAGTCTGCCCCAGATCAACAGTATTGCCAGTTCGCTGTTTACAACTTTTGGGATCGATAAAATGCTGACAGGTGCTATATTATCGGTTTTCCTGGCATTTGTAATTATTGGCGGGATCAAACGAATTGCCAAAATCACCGAAAAGTTGGTACCCATCATGGCCATTATTTATTTTTTTGGGGCCATTGGTGTTATTGCCTACAACTATCAGAATATCATTCCTTCGCTTATTTCAGTTATCAGTGATGTTTTTACCGGAACAGCTGCTGCAGGCGGGTTTTTGGGTGCCGGATTTGCCTTTGCCTTTAACCGCGGCGTAAACCGGGGTTTGTTCTCCAATGAGGCAGGACAGGGTTCCGCACCGATTGCCCATGCCGCCGCCCGTGCACACGAACCGGTGTCTGAAGGTTTAGTGGCTCTACTTGAACCTTTTATTGATACCATTATTATATGTATGCTTACCGGGATGGTTATTTTATCTTCCGGAGTCTGGTCTAAAAAGATTGATAACCAGTTTCAGTATGCTGATCTTTCCATTCTGAAGGATTCCTATTCCGACCAAAATCCGGAAGGAGTCAAGGATCTGCACAATTACCTTTCGGGCAGGCAGAATCTGGATCTGTTTTCCGGAAATCTATCGGTTGCCGATGGAAAAATTTTAAATCCGGTAACTGTTATTCATGCCCGGTCAGTTGCGGAGAATGTACTTGTTCAATCCAATTCCATGAATTATACAGGCGATCTGCAGGTACTGAATGGCCGGGTTGTCGAAACTGGCAATTTTTTATTTGCCGGCAAGTCGCTGATCCATAGCGCTCCTCTTACCACCGAAGCCTTTACCGAAAGCTGGTTTGGCGATTACGGCCGTTATATTGTTTCCATTGGGTTGTTGCTTTTTGCGTTTTCAACTGCCATTTCCTGGTCGTATTATGGCGGACGGGCTATTATTTTTCTCTTTGGAGTGAAAGCTGATATGTACTTTCGGATCGTGTATGTTCTGGGATTTTTTGTTGCCTCTTTTGCTGATACGACGATTATATGGACCTTGTCCGGAATTACAATTGCCATGATGACTATTCCCAACCTGTTCGGAATACTGATGCTGCACAAGGAAATGAAATCTGAAGTCAGCTTGTTCTGGAAGGAATGGGGCAAACGGTTCCCCGGTGAAAAAATTCCGAAAGATTAACGGGATTCCAGGTTTCAGGTTCATGTATTATTCCGGGTTCACTTTGGTTTTTGAACCAATTCCTTCTCATGCTGTTTATTTGAATCGAACAGTCTGCGCAATCTTAACTTATTCGTTTTTTTTTTTTAGATTATTTTTATTTATTTCTGAATAAATATGTATATAACTGCCATTTTATAAAGGAGTTATATTATATTTCTGAAATAATGTTTAAAAAATATCAAAATAACTTAAACAAAACTGATTCCGTACTGTTTTGAATGAACAAATAAAAACGATTTGGAGGATAAAAAATGAAAGTAAATGGATTTTTAAAAACAGAAACGGCAAAGCCAAAATATAACGGGAATCATTTGCCACAAAATAACGATTACAACGGGCACGATCTGATCGGAGACAATCATGTTGCAACTTCGCTTGAAACACCCATGCGTGAAGATGCTTTTTTATTAAGCGATGAACAAAAAATGCTCCTGATTGAAGATAAATTTCGTGAAATCATGAATACGCTGGGGCTGGACTTAACCGACGACAGTTTGAACGGTACCCCGCACCGGGTGGCAAAGATGTTTGTGAAAGAGATCTTTTCGGGTCTTAATCCGGAGAACAAACCCAAAATCTCAGTATTCGAGAATAAGTTTAAATATGGCGAAATGCTGGTTGAGAAAAACATCAACATGAATTCGACCTGCGAACATCATTTTTTACCTATTGTCGGGAAAGCTCATGTCGCTTATGTGTCAAGCGGTCAGGTGATCGGTTTGTCGAAAATCAACCGCGTGGTCGATTATTTTGCCCGTCGTCCACAGGTACAGGAACGATTAACCGTACAGATTGCCAATGAACTGAAACGAATTCTAAAGACTGAAGATGTGGCGGTAGTGATCGATGCCAAACACCTTTGTGTTTCAAGCCGGGGAATTCAGGACGAAGGCAGTTCTACCATCACCGCTGAATACGGGGGTGTATTTAAAGATCCCCGCCGGAAAGATGAGTTCCTGAAATATTTATCCCTGAATTTAGGAGTCTGATTTTAAGCCGGAAGTTCGTTTCAGGATTAATTTTTTCGTTCATTTGCCGGAGAAAAAATACAGATTATGGACGGAAGAAAACGCAGCGATGTAAAACCCGGATTGTTGGTCAATATCGTACAGAAACATCATCAGCGAACCGGTGAATTAACCGAAGGTATTGTGAAAAACCTGTTAACCAATTCGCCAAACCATCCCCACGGAATAAAAGTCAGACTTGAAACCGGTGAGGTTGGACGGGTACAGGAAATCCTGGAAGAAGAATAAAGCCGGATTCGCCCAATTCCTTAATGTTTGGTATTTTTTAACCTGTAGGTCAGCTTCTATGAAAGTTTTATCAACCAATATTGCAAAACCAACCACCATCGTGTGGCGTGGGCAGGATGTGCAGACCGGCATTTATAAATATGCCGTCGATACACCGGTCTTTCTGGGGACCGAAGATGTTGAAAACGATTCTGTGATGGATCGCCGTTACCATGGCGGAGCCGATAAAGCCTGTTACCTGTATTCGGCCGAACATTATCCCTTCTGGAAAGACAAATATCCGGATCAGGAATGGATGTGGGGTATGTTTGGTGAAAACCTGACTGTCAGCGGACTGGATGAATCGGAAATACACATTGGCGATCGGTATCAGCTGGGCCAGGCAATCATTGAGGTCAGCCAGCCACGGCAGCCCTGTTTTAAACTGGGAGTCCGGTTTGGCAACCAGTCGGTGGTTGAAAATTTCTGGAATTCCCCGTTCCCCGGAGTTTATGTGCGGGTTTTACAGCCCGGAACGGTGAAGACAGGAGATGAGTTTCTATTGCTGGAACGAAATCCGGAAAGTCTTTCGGTTCGTGAGGTTTTTTCGTTATTCAGCGTGAACAGGCATCAGACTGATTTACTTCAAAAGGCAATTGCCGAACCTTTCCTGGCCGAATCGTGCCGGAAGGATATCCGGAAGATTCTCAGTCAAACAACATCAAACCCGGACTGAAACCTGATGTGCTGATTTGCCGGATTTACATCAATCCGCTGAATTCTGTCCGTCCTGAATACCTGGCCTTGTATAATCCATCCGCTCTTACAATTGATCTTTCCGGTTACAGCATCGACCAGGGGGTAAGCTTTATTTTTCCTGAAGGAATTTTCCTGGCTCCCGGTGATACCTTGTATGTAAGCTCCGGTTTATCAGGCTGGAATCCGAATCAAAACGCGACCTAAAGAACCAAAGGCGCATGCGCCGATCCCGATTGAAACACAAACACCCTATGCGCCGCAATTTCAATATTGGATATTGGATATTCGTTATTTAATATCGCTTCTTTTTTATCAGCATTCTGAGACGCACCACCGTGCAAAACGCACTACCGTGCTTAACTACCCGGGACCTTGAAAACCCTTGGAAAACGCAACCCAAATCGGACGAAAACCCGCAGGGTTTAATGTTAGTGACCCCGGGTAAGGAGGTATGAAACCACCCATGGAAAATGCGACCCAGCTTACGTGAAAACCCGGGGAAATTGGCCTAAATATATGAATGTTAATTCCCTCGGGAAAACCAGAAAATCATGCTGCTTTAGTTTTTCAGCAGACCCTATTTAAAATCAATATCAATCAGCATGATCTCTGATTTGCCGGCTGTTTTTACCGGAGGTCCCCATAAGCGTAAGCCACTGGTCACAAAAAAATGGGTATTCCTGATTTTCCGGTATCCCCAGCTCAGTTCGTAGATCTGGTGGATAATCAGGTTGATGGGAAATAACTGCCCGTTATGGGTGTGTCCTGAAAGTTGCACATCTGCCGCCGTGCGGCTGACTTCCTGCAGTTCGGTGGGGCGGTGATCCAGGAGGATTACCGGCAGATCTGGCGGGCTGCTTCCCAATATTTCGCTGACTTTTTTTCGTTGGCTGAAACGCTCATCATACCTTCCTGCCTTCCACCCTCCACTATATCGCCGCTATAGAGCAAAAGATCAGGATGCAGCTCATTGACCTTCACTGCGAATTGTTCAACGAAACGCAGATCAGTATTTTTTAGGTATTAAACCGGGCGGAAGGTAAGCATTTTTGTACCTTTAGTGTTCATATTGATTTTGATATTATTTTTGCTTAACTTAGGTTTTTTAATCGTAAAAACCTGATTAATAGTTCTATAGTCATAATTCTTGGTTTTAGCTTACAGGCTGGTGTTTCCGGATAAAATCCGAATCCAGATCAATTCCGGACCCCGGCCCGGTAGGCACCTGTACCATGCCATTTTCACTTTTTAAGGGTGATGTTTTACACTCGTAGATAACATCAGTTTTAAATCCCTTGAATTCATGATAGGGCAGGGCGTTTGGAAGCGCCGACACAAAATGCATCATATACAAAAATCCCAAATCTCCCCCGGACATATGTGGGGTGCATGATTTTCCGAATGCATGTGCCATTCGCGCCACTTTCATGGCACGGATCATCCCGCCGAAATAAAAGCAATCGGGCTGAACGATCTGAAGGCCGTCGTTGGCAATCAGCCAGCGGAACCCGTGAAGGCTGTATTCCTGTTCTCCTCCGGCAACCGGGATGGTCAGCGCATCAGCAACCTGCTGGGTCTCTTCGTACCAGTCGAAAGGAACAGGCTCTTCAAAAAATTCAAAACGGTATTCTTCCAGCAATTTTCCAACCCGGATGGCTTCCTGCACCGGATAGAACCCATTTGAATCGGCATAAAGAACCATCTGGTCGCCAAATGTTTTCCTGACCAGCGGGATGATTGTTTCTGTTCTGCCTGCCGGACCAACAGCATACATATCCGTGGTCCCGAACATGAGTCCTCCGACCTTAATTTTCAATGCTTTGGCATTGTACTCTGCCACATCCCGCTGAATGAGTTCCATCGATTTCTCCACGGACTTTTCGCGGTATTCGGTAGCCTGGTAAACGGCAACTTCCGGATGGTGAATGTCGCCGATCAGCTGACCGATGGGTTTCCCGGCAATTCGTCCCATCATGTCGAGAATGGCAAACTCGATGGTAGCCAGGGGTACTCCAAGAGCCATTCCGGATAACCTGAAATTGAGCTTGTAGATGTAAACCTTTTCCATCAGCAGGTCCAGTTCGCGGGCATCTTTACCGATAAAAAACGGCTGTAAAAGGTTGGTGAAAATCGGGTATTGCGTCCTCAGCTGTCCGCTGTGACCGACCGAGTACCCTTCTGCTCCGTCGTTCGACCGCACCCGGCATAGATAACTATTCCCGGAACGCAGCAGTTCAAGCGTTTCAATGATGACCGGGGTATTAAACAGTTCTTTCTTAAATACCGGCTGTTTCAGTATTTCGTCGAGTACAGACATTTTAATTCCGATCTCAGCCGGAGATCCCTGATTCCTGCCGGATGAACAGCCGGATGTTAATGGCAGTGTGGCAGCCAGGCCACCGGCAACAGCCGTTGAAATAAATTGACGTCGGTTGGTTTCCATAAGGGTTATTGGTTTTTCTGTAACATCTTTACGATGAACGGATTAATTTCACGATAATATAAGGTGTTTCCCTGTTCAGGTCGGGATAGATGATGCCATGATTTTCCTGATCCATAACCTGGATGAAGTACATCATATTCCATTTCGGGTTCATCTGGTCTGCAGGAATGCTGACCCCGAAGGTGTCCTTTTCTTCGGCCGGAAGCATGGGAATGGTCTGGTATTCCATGTCCTGGTTTACGCTTCGGTAACTCAGTTTAACCCATTTAATGCCTGCCGGATTCGTAATTTTAATGCTGATTTTAAGGGGCTGACCAACCGGCAGGCTGGTAACCGGCAGATGGCTGATCCGGAACAGTTCATGCCAGTCGGATTGGGAAGCAACCCGATAGGGTGGAGCTGTGGTTGCCGAATCTTCGGCCTTCAGACTGCTTCGTTTTTGTTCCAGGGCTGTCAGTCCGGTTTCCAGCGCGGTAAGTTCATCTTTCCAGTGTCCGCAGAGGTCCGCAACCCGTACGCCCATCATTAAATCGTCCGTGTAAACATCGCCGGCTGCGGTCACCAGTTGCCGCCAGGCTTCAATCGCATTTCGTTCATGGGCAATGGCTTCATCCAGGGCCTTCACATCCCGGGTCCGTTCGAACAGCCGGTAACAAACTGCTGCCGGTATTCGCCGGGAATGATAAAGCGCAAGTCCGGATAAAATTTTAAGGTCGGTCATGGTGGATTTGAATTCCTTGTTTTCTTCATTCCCTCCGGCTTTTTCGGCCTGAACAATGAGCTGATCCAGATCGGCTGAAGTCTGTTCAAACCACCGGCTGTTCATGGATGGAAGGATCTTCGCCGATTCCCCGTCTTCAATAAGCAGCCGGGCCTCATCATCGAAACTGGCGAATTGCTGCAGGTCACTTCCTGTATTATTCGCGTAGGCATCCAGGTTGCCAAGCCGTTGTTTTTCGGCCCAACCCCGTGTCATCGGGAACCCGCGGTACGGATAAACGGAAGTAACGATCCGTGGTAGAATCCAGCTTGCCTGGTGGAGCGCTTTTTCGATGAATGGAGCTGCTTTCAGGCCAAAACGCTGCTCAAATTCCCGGTTCCAGATTTCAGGAGATGTTTCAGGATTATACCCGATTCGCCCGAATACCTGGAACAAATGCCAGTACCGCTCAAATTCATAGTCTGAGTATCGGTAGGAAGGATTCAGTAAATGAAAAGGTTTGGCATCGTGAGGCTGGGCTTCCATTTTAGTTGCCAGGGGTTCATTAATTTCATAACCGTCACCGTCGTACAGGTGAGTGGATCCGGCAAACCTGCGCACATACTCCGGATCACCCCACAAAAGAACCCGCGATGTGCCGCCATTCCATAACCGCCAGTGCATTTTATACTCCTGCGGATAATGCAGCATGTCGGCATAACTGTGGCGCCGTTCACTTTTTTCAGGATTGATCTGGGTCGGATGATACGGCATTCCCATCTGTTCCATCCAGTATTTGGTTGTAATCCGGAATTTTATTCCCGTATCCAGGGCGCTCTGAACAACCGCATCGGGTAATTCTTTGGCCCGAAGGTCGAACCGCAGATGGGGAGTAGTCTCTTTCATCATTTTAAAAACATCGGTCCAGAAACCAAGTTGTTCTTCTTTTTTTAATCCCGATTCGTTGTGCATGCGGAACTGAATGGCATCCAGTCCGGGCACCAGCTTAACAAACTTAGCCAGGGCTGCCTTGGTGTATGCAATAAGGTTATCACCGGTCACTCCCCAGACCAGCCCGGGAATGGGTTTATCCGGAGCGTCCCTGGTTCCCGGAATGCCTCCGCCCTGAACCCCTCCCCGGTAAATGTGATCCCAGATACCAACCGTAAAACGGATGCCCCGGTCATGAGCCATCCCGATCAGATGATTTAAGGCTTCCAGGTTGCGTTGCTGTTCGCGCGGAGTAATTCCCACCATCCGGATGCCGGAGAAACCTTCGGTGTCGAAGAAATAGGGATAACAGGGAGCCATGAATCCACCGTTTTCGTAGCCAAAAATCACCACCATGGAGTTAAACCTGTTTTGCGCCAGCAGATCAAGGTACCGTGTCCAGTAGGCTTCATCGTAAAACCTGCTTTCCCAGTAGGCCCGGTTCATGGTATAGAGCGAAATGGCCCGTTCAGGCACATCAGGTTTTTCGGTTATATCCCTGACTTCACTGAACGGATTTTTGTCCCCGTCACTCCATCCGATACGGCTGGCCACATCCAGTAAGCCATACATCAGTCCCCGGTCATCAAACCCACTGATCACCCAAACGGATTTGTTCTGCCACCTGGTCTTCCGGATGGTCAGCGCCTCGGATACTCCGGGTACCTCCAGGTTCAATGCTTTTAATATTTTCGCCGCTTCTCCTTCTCCGGAAGACAGGCCTGCCACAACCAGCATGCTGCCTTTGGCCTCCATGACTGAGTTCACTTTTTCGAATGCAATGTTTTTCGCCCGTAAAGCATCGGTCAGTTTGGTCAGTCCATGGGAAACGGATGCGCCTGTTGTCTGATCGGTTACAACCGATACTTTGGGGATTTCACCGGTTGCAGCGCCTTTAACAGCGGCTGACAGTATAAATGCCAGAGATACCAGAACCGATAGCTTTAAAAAATAAATTTTGTTTTGCATGTGAATAGATTTTGAATCGCCGTTAGTTGATAACAATTACTTCGTGATCGGTGATTGAACCGATCGTGAAATGAACCCACCCTTTTTCTTTGGAAGCGGTCAGCTTCTGACCGGACACCAGCAACTGTATTCTTCTGCCCCGTACATCCTCCGGTAATTTAACCCGTACGCTGACGGGTCCTACCGGAATAAATTCGTCCACCGGCTGACGCCATGTTCCGGCGCTGGTCAGGTTCACCAGGTGCAAAATCAGGCGACCGGTTTGCCGGTACAGGTTACAATCGATCAGGCCAACACTTTCAACAGCCAGTGGAATGTCGTCTCTGGCAGCCCAGCGAATGAGGCTGGCCAGCAGGTTCCCGTGGTCCGGAAGATTGTAACGGCCATACTGTCTGTCCAGATCGGCGGGCAGAAAAGCGACACGTCCGCCACCGGACCCGGTATTCAGGACCAGACCCGGGATATTTGTTTTTGGTTCCCGCATCCAGGCCGTTTCGGGCGGATAAATGGGGAAGGATGGAATAAATGTCATCAGCACTTCCGCCCCGGAATCCATCCGGAGAGGTTCCAGTAAACCACCAAAGGAGAGTATATCGGTTTCGTCGAATCCTTTCAGTACCGGATGGCGCAGTCCGCTGGCCGGCGGTTCCAGTCCGGTCTGAGGTCCGTCAACGTTTCCACGAAGCTCTGGTGAGAGCCGCAGGTAGGTATGCATCGTTTCCCCGGCCCATTTCCGGACTGTTCTTCCGGATTGGTCCGGATGAAGGTCTTCCCGGTGGGCGCCAAACAAACCGGCCAGTGCATAGTCAGAACGCCGATCGCCCCATTCATCATACAGGCTGCTTTCACCGGTAGCCAGCAATCCTCCGCCACCTTCAACAAATCGTTTGACAGCAGCTGCCTGATCATCGGTCAAAACACCAAGATTGGGTAACACCAGCAGGGAAAGGTTCTTCGCTTCGCGGTCGATGTGACCGGCATGTACAGGCAGATAGGGAATCCGTGCCCGGAGAAGGGCCTGTGTGATCCCGCGCCAGGGAAGATCAACCATCAGATCAGCTTCATCGCGTCCGTAGAAATCCATGTTCTGCTGCGACCACACCACACCGACAGTTGCAACAGGCTCCCGGTTGATCAGGAATTCTTCGTTTGCCTGATGCCATTGGAAAACCGGTCCTGCCGTGTGATAAATACGGCGATCTTCATGTGAGGCTCCAACATAATGCCACCAGGGCTGGATACCACCGGCCATTCCTTCCAGCATCCACATGCGGGCCTCCGGCACCGGTTTACTGGCCAGCCTGAAGGTTGGCCTTCCGGCCTGGTACATGGCCATACTTTCAGGAATAAGTTTGTCCCAGCCCAGCAGTCCGTGAATAAGCTTTCCGGTATCCGCGTTTTGCTGAAAACCACCTGCATCGCTTCGGGCCTGGGAATCAAGCATGATGATATCGGCCCGTTTGCAGATTTCCTGATAATCGCGGAAACTTCGGGACTGACCGCTGATTGAGCCACTGTTCATTCCTGACCAGGTACAGTCCGGTCCCCCGGCCGATTTGGTGGTGCGGTTATTCAAATCCCAGATTTCAAGCCTGCGCTTGTAATTCCACCTGATCCATTCGCGGTAAGCCTGATTTTCCCAGTTTTTAACCGGTGGTATTTCATAACCGGTCTTTTCGTGGAAATCCTGTTTGCAATTCTCACAGTAACAGACCGAATCGCGGCCCAGCCCGCTCCAGCTGTTGTCTGTGAATCCGTCAGGATGATAGAGCTCAGATATTTCAGTCAGGATGGATGGGATATGTTTTTCATAGTATGGACTGTTTATGCAGGTTATATACAGATCGCCTGCTTTGTACGGTTTGCCTTCAGCATCGATGGCGAACAAGTCGGGGTGGGCCCGGTAAAACTCTTCATGGGCACGGTTCGAATCCATCCGGGCAAACACAACCAGGCCATCTTCATGGGCTGCCCGGCACAAGTCGCCAAAAAGATCACGTCCTTCCAGAAACTGCGCCTGACGGTGAAGTGGAACCTTACTCGGGTAATAGGCAACAATGCCGCCTGCATTAACGATGACCCCCTGTGTTTGGGTATTTTTCCAATGGTTTCGCCACCAGGCAATATCGTAATGGCCAGGATCTTTTTCAGTAATATTGGTTTGTCCCCAGCGTGTTACCCGCCGGTACCAGGGCAGTTCAACCGCAGTTCCTTTTGCGCTGACCAGTTGTCCGGCGCCCAATGTCAGTAAATCAGTACCTGCCAGCACTGCTGTTGCAGCCGCAGCTTTTTTCAGGAATGCCCGGCGACCGGTACCGGCGAAGGAACTGCCGTTTGAAAGGGCCTGATTTTTATTTTCCGATTTGTTCATATTTCAGGTTTCAGTGATTGTTGATTGGTCAGGTTCTCAGATTAAATCGATTCCTATAATCTCGTGATCGTAAATTTGCGGTACGGCAAGGATCAGCTTACCGTCGCTGATCTGAAAATCCGGTTTTTGTCCGCTTACAAGAAGCTGAACATGACTGATTTTTATTCCCTGCGGGATAATCAGACTGACCTGTTCATCGACCGGGATAAACTCCCTGCACGGTCCTTTCATCATCATCGGGTTGGTCAGGTTCACCAGGTGTACCGTCATGGATCGGGCCTGTTTCCATACCGTGACATCGATCACCCCGGGGCCTTTCACTTCAACAATCGGTTCTTCCTGAAGCGCCCACCGGATGGTATTCCGCAAAAGTGTACCATGATCGGTACCCATGATTTGCCAGAAGGTCCGGTCGATATCACCCGGGAAATAAGCTATCCGTCCTTTCCCGGTGTCGCGCAGGTATAGTTCACGGATGCTGGTCTCCGGAACCCGCGGGTAAACATCTTCCATCGGAAGGTCGGGGTAGGAGGGGATCAGCGTCACCGGACCCGGGAATGAGCTGCGGGGTATAACTTTCACCTGATGAATGGTGTTGATGATCCGGTAAGCATCTTCCAGACCTTTTAAGACCGGGTGAAACTGATGGGTTTCCGGATCTTCCTTCAGGCGCAGGTAACTGTTTTGCATCGGTCCTTCCACCTGCTGATCAAATGAAACTCCAAACAGGTCGGCCAGACCAAAATCTGTGCGCCGCTGGCCGGTTTCGTCATACAGTGAAGTTTCGAAAGTGGCCAGGATGCTTCCGCCACCTTCCGCGAAATGGCGTAACTGATCACACTGTTCTGTTGAAAGGGCAGCAACATTGGGCAATATCAGCAGTTTAAAAGGCGCCAGATGCTCCGCGTCGAACAGCCGGTCGTTGACCATCTCGAAAGGCATACGGTCTTCAATGAGCGCATGGTACATCCCCAGGGCATGATCACCGCTTTTCTGCTGCCAGGCTTCACTTCCGTAGTTCCTGTTCTGTTCCGAAAACACCATGCCCACACGTGCCAGTGGTCCGGTATTTCTCAGGTACCATTCATTGCGGTAATGTTCCTGGTATATTTTATCCACGGTGTCGAGCCAGCGACGGTCGTAGAGTACTCCGGAAAATTTGGTGAACCAGGGACGCATGCCATTGGCTGTGCCCTCAGCCACCCAGATCCTGATTTCCGCTTCAGTCTGAACAGAATCTTTCCAGCGGTATTGTTCCTCAACGCCCACGCTGAATATACCTCCCAAAGGTTTATTGCCGATGGATGCCCGTAATTCTTTGGCTCCTTTTCCGTTCGACCAGGGCATTGTTACACCGCTCCTGGCCTGGTGGTCGGTGAAAACGATATCCGACAACTCACCGGTCACCACCTTGTCGGGAAACCCGTTGGGGATAAATCGTGAAGTGGATCTTTGTTTTCGGATAACTCCATCCCACAGAACCCAAAGTTCTTTCAGCCTTTTGGTGCTCCATTCGGAGTATTTTTGGTAGGTCGGGTCGAACCGGTTGCTGCCCGTTGGCAGATCGAGCCCGGAATATGCTTTGAAATTTTTTTTGCAATGTTCGCAGTAACAGATGCCGTGGCCGGCCCAGCGGTTGGAGAAAATGCCATCAGGCTGGTAACGTTCCATAATCTCGCGGTGCACCTGCGTCATAAACTCAAAATTATACGGCCCCAGAGCGCAGGTTACCCACAACTCCCTGTTCGCCCAGTGACGGCGTTTTTCCCCGTTGGCGGTCACGGCAATCCAGTCAGGGTGGGCATCATATACATTCTGCCTCGCGGCATGAGGATCGGTACGGGCAATGATTGACATGTCCATCTTTCGGCATCCCTTTACCAGGTAACCAAAAGGGTCCGAGTCGCCGAGCCAGTCGCTCCGGTGGTGCAAGGGTACATCCGTAGGATAATAAGCCACCACTCCGCCGGCACTCAAGGTCGTGCCATCGGCATGGATTCGTTTAAAATAACTGAGCCAGAAATCAGGATCGAAACGGCCGGGATCATTTTCAACCAGGGTGAGCTGTGCCCACCGCATGGGGCGGTTGAACCAGGTCTGCTCTTCCTGACTGCTGAGACCGGCGAATGCGGTGGATTCAGCCCATACCATTGCCCCTGTTGCTACGGATGTAGTCCTGATGAATTTTCTTCTGTCCATGATCCGGGAATTTAGGTTCAAAAGGTAATCAAAATTATTCTATCCTGATTCTCCGGTTTGATGAGCGAAAAACAGAAACATTACCGGTAAACCCTGAACCCGTGTCGTTTCAGGAAATCGAATACAACTCAATAAAGATTTCAGTAACTATCTATTTAGACAGGGTTTTCAAATCCGAAGGATTTGCATGTTTATAGAAATCATTTGACAGGAAGAATGTGCGACCCCGGTCGTATCACCTCTTGTACCATCTTCCTTCTATAAACATGCGACGACTCTGCCGTCGTGGTGAGTTTTGCACAGGAATAGGTTCACTTCCTGAAGTATTATCAGGAAAAGGTGAAATAAGGCAGATAGGGTTTGGGTTGGTGGTGCCTGACCCGTTACTAAGGTTATAATCCCGTCAGCTGGCGGATCGTCGGCCAATAGGCAAGCCGGGGAACTTACCTGATACAATAAATTGCTTTCTCACCCCTGAAAACATATGAATCCTTTGCAATTGCTGTAGAGGACCAGAAAATATCGTCCAGTGTGTTTTTCCCAAGCTCTTTGAAGTTTTTCCCAGCCTGGATAACATGTGTGGTTCCTTTTTCTTCAAGGCAATATATTTTCCCGTTAAATGCCCAGGGTGAAGCCCAAAAAGCCTTTGCACCTGTAATTTTAGTGCCGGGATATATGACCGCTCCTGAAGCGGCATCATAGCAATATATTTTTCCCAGGTTGCGGTCGTTAATATAAATCAGGCCTTAGTAAAACAGAGGAGAAGCCATTGCAATTCCCGATTCAGGTACTGACCAGATAACCCATTTATTTGAAGCTTCACCTTCCTTTAAGGAAATATCTCCGGATGCCCCGGCTTTTATGCCAAACAAGGTGCCACCACCGTCGCTGCGTTTTTCATTTCCCATAAAAAGCATGTCTGAATCCGTAACCGGCGATGAAATAGTCCGGCCACCTTTCAGATCAAGTTCCCAGTTCAATTCGCCATTTTCGGGATTATAAGAGCGCGCTTTTTTACCTGGTGTAATCAGTTCGGTCCGTACACTGTTTTTCCAGATCACAGGTGTCCCCCAGGTCGACTTTTCATCGCGATTCACCCGCCAGAGTTCTTTCCCTGTTTTTGAATCCAGTGCTGCTAAAAATGAATTTTCTTCGTTGTCAATTTGCATATACAATACATTATTGAACAGAAGCGGAGAAGTTGAGGTGCCCCAGTTCGATTGCATGGGGAAATTTCCAGGATCTTTTTCCCAGACAAGATTTCCATTCAGGTCGAAACAATACAATCCGGTCATTCCAAAGTAGGCATAAACATTCTGACCATCGGTTACCATGGTTTCAGGAGCATAATTGTTGTCACGGTGAGTTTTGTATTTGGGCAGGCCATGGTACGCTACTTTTTTCCAGATTTCTTTTCCGGAATTTAAATCAAGGCAAATAACTTCAAAATTATAAACTGCATCTGACGGATTATCCAACCTGCCGCTTTTGGGTGCGGCTGGCAAAACGGATGGATCTTCCAACACTGCATTGGTAAAAAATACTTTTTCTCCCCAAACAATTGGGCTGGACCAGCCTCTTCCATCCAAATCATATTTCCAACTCAGGTTTTTGCCGGAACTCCATTCAAGAGGGAGATTCTTTTCTGAAGTAAGTTGATTGCGGTCAGGTCCATGAAAATTAGGCCAGTTGTCGGTAAAGGGTGCGGAAAGAAAGATAATGGAAAATGTTATCGCTAAAATATTCAGCTTAGTCATAAGTTTAGGTTTTTAATTACTCAATTAATGCCGGAATTCTCAATTTTGAATTTTTAAAAATAGGAAAAAGAAATGAAAATCGTGTTGTTTCGTTTGAATAGCCCCGGAGTCTTTGACAGAGCGCACGCCGAAGACTGCAAAGCTATCGAAGGAACCTTGTCCAAAATATGGATTTTTATTCACAGGGTTCCATTTCATTCCACCTGGTGCTGCCACAGATCGTCCTGTTATGGATTTGGATCAATTTAAATAATTGCGGGGGAGAATTTTTCCAATACAAAACCCGCAGGTGATTTTTTTCACGGTAAACATCTAATTAGACAGGGTTTTCAAATCCGGAGGATTTGCATGTTTATAGAAATCATTTAACAGGAAGAATATGCGACCCCGGTCGTATCACCTTTTGTACCATCTTCTTTCTATAAACATGCGACGACTCTGCCGTCGTGGTGAGTTTTGCACAGGAATAGGTTCACTTCCTGAAGTATGATCAGAAAAAGGTGAAATAAGGTTTTTTAAATCATCATTTTTGACCTGTTTTTTCTCTTCCCCATAAGAATATCATTTGACCCGATTTTAGATGGGTTGCATTTACGTTAAAATTCCGTGAAAACCTTATTTGACAATCGCATCGCAGGTCGTATACGAATACGCCATGAAATACCCCAACACGCCAATTCCAAAATTTGATCCGGGGTTGTAGGGGGTCGACGAGCCCCGCATTCCTGAGCCGGATACATCATTCAGCTGATTGTAATAGGTATAGGTTGCTTCATCAATCGAATAGAGGCCAATTTTCAACCGGTCGTCCGGTTTGAAGCTGATTCTCATGGGCGCATATTCGATGGTGTCGCCGATCGTATAATAATAACTATCCTTCAGGTACGTGTAATTGTTCGTTCTCAGGGTATCGTTGATCCAGAATTTAATCCGGTAAAAATTCACGGTTTCCGGATCATCGCTGAATTTAAGATTCATCCGGTACGTTTTCGACGGCTTGCCGGGACGCCGGTCTTTTTGTTCCTCGAATCGTACGGAATAGATTTTCACTTCCGGAAAAAGCCTGGAGATCGCCTGAACCTTAAAATCCGGTCCTTCAACCCGCAGGGTATAGTCCGAATTTTCCTTTCCTTTTAACGAAACACCTTTATAAAGTCCGTTTCCCCGGTATTCCATAATTTCGGAGTTCCCCCGGTTGTCGCTGATCGAAACCGCAGCATTTTGAACCAAAGCAGGCTGCTGTGCTGTAAAATAGTCGGTGGTATAACTAAGTCTGATCCAGCCAACCGAATCCTTTTCAATCTGTCCTTCGGCTACCAGGTGGGGCGACGAGCTGTTCAGGTCAAGCTGGATAACTTCCTCGCACGAGCTCAACAGAAGCACCAGCAGCATGAAGGTCATCACTTGTATTTTCGAAATCGGTCTGATCATCGTATTCATGAATTTTTAAAATTTTTATCCTTTTATCCTGAAAGCTGCACAATACCTTCGTGACATCAACTGTTGTGAATCGCCGGAATTCCCGGCCCCAAAAGCTAAAATTTAAAATTCCAGGTCACCGAAGGGATAATACCAAATAAACTGAGTTTAACCGCTTCGGTTGTCCCGGGTACTGTTTCGCTTTCCTGAAAATTAATGGCGTAGGCATTTTTACGGTTATACAGGTTGTAAACCGAAAAATCCCAACTCGATTCATATTTCTGATTTTCTTTTCCTTTGAGGTGGACGTTCAGGTCGAGCCGGTGATAATCAGGCATACGGTAACCATTCCGCTCGGTATAATAGGGCCAGATCCGGTTGTCGTACTCATATTTCCCGCTGGGGAAGGTCACCGCATTGCCGGTGTAATAAACCCAGGAAGAAGAAACCGACCAGCGTTTATTCAGCTGATAGCTGGCTACTACCGAAAAATCATGGATCTTATCGTATTTCAACGGGTACCAGTCCGAATGATTGATCCCCTCAATTTTATTTTCAGTCCGGGCCAGGGTGTAACTGATCCATCCGTTTAAACGGCCAATTTTTTTCTTCAGGTAAAACTCGGCCCCGAAGCTTCTTCCTGTTCCTGAAAGGATATTGGCCTCAATATTTTCATTCAGCATCACATCCGTTCCGTCCTCGTAATCGATCACATGTTGCATGTCTTTGTAATACGATTCCACCGAAAATTCAAACGCATTGTCTGCAAAATTACGGAAATAACCCAAAGCAAACTGCGAAGCAACCGTTGGTTTAATGTTTTGGGTACTCGGAATCCAGGTGTCGGTTGGCTGACCGGAGGTACTGTTCGACAATAAATGAAGGTACTGTGCCATCCGGTTAAAGGAAACTTTCACCGCGCTGTTTCCGCCCAGCCGGTAGTTCAGCGAAATACGCGGTTCGAAACTCAGGTAAGTCTGCATCAGTTCACCACCGGCATACCGGGTCGAATCAATTTTCACATTGTTTTCGTCATACCGGTTGTTCCAGCCCGGACCAACCTGGTTAAACATGGACAACCGCAGCCCGTATTCAGCCGACAACCGATCGGTAAACTTCTGGTTATCCGACCAGTAAACGGCACTCTCAACAGCCTGTTTCTGATCCAGTACGATCTGCACACTTTCAACATTGTCGAACAACAGTTTGCCCGGGTTAAACGTGTGCCAGGTCGAATGAAATCCAAAACGAACGGTGTTGTCCGGATTTATATACCAGGTAAAATCCTGTTTCATACCGTAATCTTCAATGCCTGAACTCATCCGGGCATCACTTCCCATGTTGAATCCATAATCATAGTTACTGTAGATGGCCGTCGTATTCGAGAACAGTTTACTGCTGAACAAATGATTCCAGCGTAAAGTACCTGTTGAATTTCCCCAGCTCATCCCCATGTCGCCAAATCCAAAATCATCCTTGCCAAAATAGCCCGAAAGATAAAGCCGGTTCTTATCGTTAACCGTGTAATTCAGCTTGGCATTCAGGTCGTAAAAATACAGGCTCATATCCTTGTTCAGTTTTCCTATTGCTTTCCCGGCCAGATCGGCATAACTTCTCCGGCCCGAAACAATAAACGACATTTTCTCCGGAATCACCGGTCCTTCGAGTGTAAGCCGCGACGAAATAAGTCCTATGCCTCCGGAGGCCGAAAAATTCCGGTTATTCCCGTCTTTCATGGTAATATCCAGAACCGATGATGCCCTTCCGCCGTATTGT
Organism: Bacteroidales bacterium; assembly: GCA_038251165.1. Lineage (GTDB taxonomy): Bacteria > Bacteroidota > Bacteroidia > Bacteroidales > Prolixibacteraceae > Aquipluma. The sequence continues at coordinate 45,121 of JBBSBP010000032.1, forward strand.
GACGGAATTCCGCCTTTATAAACCGACATGTTTTTTAAAGCATCCGAATTAAAAACTGAAAAGAAACCCATGAGGTGCGAAGCGCTGTAAACCGGCGCTTCATCGAGCAAGATCAGGTTCTGGTCGATGGAACCCCCGCGAACGGTAAATCCGCTGCTTCCTTCCGATGCCGCGCTGATTCCCGGCAACAGCTGAATGGTTTTCAGCACATCCTTTTCGCCAAAAAGTACAGGAATCGTTTCCAGCTGTTTGATGTCCAGCTTCTCCATGCCCATATCGGTCGAGCTGATGTTTTGGTCGAGCCTGTCCGAAGTAACAACAACCTCCTCCAGCTTAATATCAGATGGATCAAGCTTCATGTTCAGGCTGATATTTTTGTCCAGGATCAAATCCTTGCTTAAGGTTTGATACCCCATGTAAAGGATCTGAATTTTAAAATTTCCCCGGGGTAAGGTTAAGGAGTAAAAACCATAGGTATTGCTGATGGTACCAACGGTTGTTCCTTCCTGGAATACCGTTGCCCCGATTAAATCTTCACCTGTTGACGAATCCGAAATTTTACCGCTGATCGTAAATTTCTCCTGGGCATTTACCGGCCCGAAAAACAACAGAAAGAAAGCTAAAAGGAAATATATTTTTGGGATAGTCTTGGTTTTAAAACCCATTGAACTGATTATTGCCGGTTGGTTTGATGGATCGATAAATGTATTTTTTGAACAAACGACTGCTCCTGAAACCTGCTGGTCATTCCCGGATTGTCTCCTGAAGGCCTTTGGCCGGCAGGTCCTCCGCCTCTGTTTCCGCCTGAATGGCCTCCGCCGGGAGACATTCCTCCTCCGCTCATGCCACCGCCGCCCATTCCTCCGCCTCTTCGGGCACCACCCTGGGACATGCCGTCTCCCTGGGACATTCCACCTTCCCGGGGATTACCCGAAGCCTTCGATGGATTTTGAAGAGCCAGCAATTTGGTTTCTACAGTTAGTTCAGCGTCCGAAACCAATTCAGGTTTGAAATCAGGACCAAACAATTCCTGGATCGGGATACTGATTTCATAGGACAGAACACCGGCAGCATTCCATTGGTAGGCAAACGAAACCCAGCTGGTATTGCCTTTCGGAAAAACCAGACCGGAGCTGAATTTAAATCCCGTTAGATCGACCGGAAAATTCCCGAGAAGATAAGAATCCCTGAATCCGGAAAATTCCGCCCGGTTTCCTTCGTTCCTTTGCACCGATTGATGCGCCATCACCGGAAGTTTGAGGCTGGCTTTAATTTTGGGTTTACGTTTCGAGCTGATGCCGATCTGTATTCCGCTGGTCATTACTTTCATCTGATTTTTCTGATCGGAAATCTGAAAAACCAGGTACAGATGGGTAGCATTGTTCCTGAATTCGTACCGGACACCGGCGAACTCGTTGTAATACTTTAAGTTTTCGCCCCAGTCGCTGGCAAGGCCATCAATTTTCAGCGGACTATCCTGCCATTGAACATGCCCTTCCTGCGCATGCAGTGATGAAATGAAAAAACTCAAAAAGAAGAAAACGGGAATAACTGTTCGCATGGGTATAGGTCAAAAGTAATAGTTGTTATGTTTGGTTCAAAAATATCATCAACAGTTGATTTGTACAACTATTTTAGGACAATTTAACTTTCCTTGCTTTTTTTTGTGTATCGTGTTTAAAATGTCTGAACCATTGATTCGCAGGTTTAGCTGTTTAGTTTTAAAAAATGTCTGAACCACTGATTCGTAGGATTGGCTGATTAGTTTGATGAAAAAAAATCCGGGAAATCAAATCAATCCGTGGTGAAGACATTTTTTTTCATCAAAAGGAATATCATCATCCGGATCATGATCAAATGGCCCAACTCCCGGCGGATTAAAAAGGCCCCAGCGATCGATGATGTACTCCCATTTGTCGAAACCTGCAACCCAATCAATAAACAGCAACCGATACTCTTCAATTAAATCCCTGACAATCTGATAATATTCCACATGCTCAAAACCAAACATTTCCAGGGAGTGGTTCTGGATCATCAGTTCACGGGCAGCTTTCCGGATAATGGCAGCACATTCCATTTTGATGTCGTACAATTGACCTCCGGTTGCTCCGGCCACTTTTACGGTAAGTAACATAGCATCCTCAAGCATAATGCCTTTTACATGTTGCAACATTTCATCATCGTCCGGAATGAGCTCACCAATGTGATGAACTACTTCGTAGATTTCCAATCCCTTTTTATATATGGGCAGTTCTTTGGGATTTATTTCGTTTGCGTCGTCAAACATTATTTTTAAAATACAATTGTTTTCCCGGTTTTGGCCGATTCTCTTGCTGCGTCAAGGATTTTAACCACGACTAAATTATTGCTCAGGGAATACGGATCATATTTTGTCATATTTACTTTTCCGTTTATAACGTCAGCAAAATAGCTGAACGGATCTTCATAAACGGCGATATCCTTTGAAGTAACCTGTTTTAGCTGTTCGACCTGCATCTTTCCATTTCTCAGCCGCATCGAATTGTTGTTCACCGCAACGATATAACCCGAATCTCCATAAATTTCCATATCCTTCCGACCGAAGGGCCAGTTCCAGGATGCCTGAATAATACACTGTGCTTTGGGATAAGTCACGATTAGAGTTGCCTCGTCGTCTACTTCAGTATTTGGTTCAAAAACACCCACCAATTGAAAGTCCTTTTTATCTTTTCTGCCCAGAATAAAAGCAATGTGTCCATGCGTCATTCCAACAATAGCCAGACGAATCGGCTTTTGAACGGTTGATTGTGCCTCATTTTTTTGTGCAATTATGAACAAAAGCACAAAAACGATGATGATATTTTTCATGATTTTCATGTTTAGTATATAATTGATGATTATTTTATTTGTTTTTTGGTACAAATTAATGAGCAGCCCGACAACGAAAAACATTGAAATCCATGAGTATTTATTTTTCCGATTTTTTACGGAAGAGATCAGCCATATTGATAGGTGGTAAAAGATATGGACCCATTGGAGACGAAGCTGATATTGCAGTAAGTGTGTTCCTGAGATATCCAATAAGGATGCTTACTGTTGAATAAAATTTAAGATTCTTTGTAACTATTTACCTGTCTACTGAATTAATGTTGTTGAAATTACTCCAAAACTGCAATAATCCTACTGTTATTAACA
>JBBSBP010000033.1:0-46253 GCA_038251165.1 Bacteroidales bacterium
CGTGTACTGATGCGCAACAGGTTGGCCACTTCCTGACTATCGAGCCAGATTTCATCGTTACTTTGCGGCTTTATACCAGCTTCGCATTTTACAACGAAGGCCGATATTTTATCAATTTTATCAACCAGATCTTTGTAAACCCGGCTATCCATAGTGATTACTTCCATATCGCTTTATTTTTTGACAAAGTTCCGCAAAGCGAAATGGAGAATCTTAATAGTATTATAATAGTATGTATATGATTAATTTTCAGATGTACCTGTAATGTACTAAAAATCAGAAATTTGAAAAGTAAAAATTCTTGATAATAATTTTGTGGATGAATAAAACAGACTGCCTAAAATTGCCTGAAAAGAAAAACTGGATGAATATTTAAAATTGATTATTTTTCTTTTCAGGTGGATCAGGCAAATTCGGTGCAAGGTGCATGCCTATATATAGATATAGGCGTGCACCTTGCACCTGAATAACGAATTTGAGTATCAAGGATTTGTATATTAGCCGGAAAGTATTTAGATTTGTACCCGAACAGTTAAGCAGAAAAGTGAAGTCATTGGACAGCCAAAACTGGACAGAAATTCGGTACGAAATCGGTACGGTATTTTATTGAAAATTTAGAAAGCAACTGATTATTAAATAATTGACCTGATTGGGTTAATACCCCAGCTGGGTCACTTTTATGATATCAAAATGAACTAAAAGCACTTAAATTCAATGATTTAAGTGCTTTTTTGTTGGTGCCAAACCACCAAAATATTCATTTAAAATCAAATTAGAAGGGACTATAGCGAGACCTATTCCAAAAAATCGCCAATAGGTCTCGCTAAATGACGTAACTCTTTGCATTTCAATTTAATTTGGTTCAATTTGACTCAATTTGGTGCTTGTAAAATAGCATCAAACAGGGTACTTTTAAAATTGGATCGAGACCAGTTTTTTAACCATTGGAAATGATTGGATCATCATTGACCGAACAAAAACTGAATCAAGGTGCCGAATTCCATTGCTGCCAGCTGCTAAAGATGTGTTGATGAAATATGAGAATGATCCGGTTGCCTTATCAAAAAACAGATTGCTTCCAATTTATTCCAATCAAAAGATGAATAGCTACTTAAATGAGCTGGCTGATATTCGTGGCATTCAGAAAAATCTGTCCATGCACGTTGCCCGGCATACCTTTGCAACGTCAGTAACCTTGACAAATGGAGTTCCTTTGGAAACAGTTTCAAAAATGCTTGGGCATACCTCACTGAAAACCACTCAGATTTATGCCCGAATTGTTGACTCGAAGATTTCGAATGATATGGAACAGTTACAAAAGAAGTTGAGTGCTGAAAGTTGTAGGTAGGGTTGCGGATAGATATTTCAATGTAAATTGCCAAAAAAAATGATTTTGAATTAGCATATTTTTATATTGGTTCTTCCCGCACCAATAGTTAAAACGGGAAGAATATCAAAGACAATTACGAAAAGGAAAATATACGGCAGTTTATCAAAAGGTTAGAATAATAGTATCTGTTGACAAAATATTGTAATCCTGAGAAATTGAATTTCCGGTATTCTGATTTGATTATTTTGGATTAATGTGATAAAAGTTAAAAACTGTTCTGTCTAACCAATGACAGGAACTATATTTTTCTCAAACCACTCAAATGCTAAGTCCTGGTTATAAATCATATCTGGACTTAATAATCCTTCCATATCTCCTAAAAATAGTGGGGATATTTGCTTTTCTTTTAAATTGTTCTGGAATTCCTTTAGCGAAGGTGGTTTGTTTACAACGAATGTCATGTATTCACGATAGCATTGAATAATTTTGTCAAGATTTATATCAGCATGTTGGCTGGCATAAAATAGGTCAAATAAATCACGTCCTTTTTTTCGCTGATAAAGTGCTCTTAGTTTGGTTCCTAAGAGTTCATCCAAATGATAAGTTTTAATTTCGCACTTGCCTGAAAACCAATCACTATTTACTTGAAACGGAATATAATTCCATCCCAAAATATTAAAATGCTCGCGGCAATTAATTTCAATTTTAAGTCTTAATCGCTGTACGGTAGCGACTTCCGAGGTAAATCGATACAAAATGGTATTGTTATTTGCTTTAGGTTTTACAACCCGGGGTTCTTCAAAAAAAGTAATTTTTTCTCTGATTCTTTGTAGTATTGGTTTGATGGGACCTTCTTTTATCAGGACAAGGTCAATATCCTCAGAGTATCTAGGAGCCGGATTTAGATATAGTTTATACAGCGCTGTTCCTCCCCGAAAAGCCATATTTTCACGCAAAAAATCATCAGAGAAGATTGCAACTAATACTCTTGAGATAATCAAGTCTTGTTCAACCTGGGCATCTGATCGCCAGGCTACCAGATCTTTCCATTTGGCTATGTATGGTCTTGGTATCATAAGTCACTTTCCATTTCAATATTAACATCAACTTTCCAGATATTGTCTGTACTACCTGGTTTTCTGTTTTTCTCAGGGCTCAGTAAAATGGGATAATTTTTTTTCTTTTTAAGATATTCACTCAAAAGTTTCACAATCGCAGGATCAGCTTGTAGTTCACTCAAAAGAAATCCAAGTCGCTGAATAGAACTGGTATGAGGATACCAGCTAAGTAATTTTTTAATGTCTTCTGTCTTTATTTCTTCCATCAGCTCTTCAATGATGGCGAGCATCCGGTTAATCCCTCCAAGTTTTGTTTGATAATGAATCAGATCAATTGCGGTAAGGGCTGGGGAAGAAACTTTGAAATAACCGGCATCAGATTTTTTTTGCAGGATATTTTGTGATGGCCAACAGCTACTTGCAAATACATTCAAGAAAATTACCCCTTTCTTAATATTCCGGATATTGGGAACCTGAGTAATCAGATACTCCTTTTGAACCTGCTGATGACTGGCACCATAAAATGCAGCAGCAGAATATAACCCAATGTAATAAGGTTTATTTAAGTAATTAAAGAGTTTTTCAGAATAAAGGTCCAAAGGAATTTTTTGATAACTTCTGTATCTTGGTGGTAATATCAGGTAAAAGCCTTGACGCAGATTAACAATCTCTCCCTTTTTGACTAAACGGGAAAGTTCATTGATTAACGCAACATTAGTTTTGGAAGAATTCTTTTTTAATTCTTCCCAGGTAAATGCATACTCTTCATATTGCAAGGACTTGGTAATATATTCTGTTACTCCTGACACTTTAGTAATTTTATGCGAAAGATATTGAAAAATGATAATTAATGCATATAAATACTAAGATTTTTTTGCTTTTAAGAAATACTGCCATATTATTGAATTTTTTGGATTTCAAGAAAGGCAAATCCTGTATTTTATTATTAAATAGTTGTTTGCTACACTCAAATTTCCGATATAGTTATTTCGCTTTCCTGAACGTTAAAGGGTCGGTAGGCAGGAACCAAGAATAAAGTCATTTAACTTTTTTGTACTTACCGCAAATTAAAACCATCAAAGACGGGAAGAATTTTAAAAGGTTTTTTCTTGTCTTTTTGAATGAAAAGGAGCTTCAAAGAGGGGAGGGGAATCTAATAAAAGAGGGGAATGCAAGATGTGTTTTTGTTCCACAAAAACGGTCAAAACCGATCCTGCGGAGCATTCCCCTCATTCCCCTTAAGGTTGATGAAAATGATTCCCCTCTTTGAAGAAAAGCCAGTTAAAATCCAATCCAGTTAATCCAGATAAACAAACTCATGAGGCCCGAAACCCCGGAGAATAAAAAGCTTGGAGAAGGAATTCGGGTTCGTCTGACCCAAAAGGAAAAACAATTGCTGACGGAACGGTGTCGTAAAGAAGGCTACCGAACCATAAGTGATTTTGGCCGGGCCAAACTGTTGCGAAAACGGGAAATCAGGAAAATTGAAGCCAGTAAAGAATTTGCGGAGTTAATGAGCAAAATGGATTTTGAACTCAATAAGATTGGAGTCAATCTAAACCAGATCGCCAAAAAGCTGAACACTTACTTGGGCTATCAATTGGATTCGGAAGATAAGCAAACACTGAATAACTCCTATGAAATGCTGAAAAACTGCTTCGCACTTCTTCAAAAATATATGGATCATATTCCGTAAGGAATAGCAAAACATCAAATCGATATGGTTATTGTGATTCACCAGGCAGCCAGCACCCAGAATGCTTTGTTTTATTATGAGCGGAAAGTAAAAGAAGGTAAAGCTACATTTTACGATAGCCGAAATACCCCGTCAACAAATCCATTTATTTATACGACACAACACCGTAATCAAATTTTTAAACGTATTGAGGATTCAAATGTACGGGTTAAAAATAAGGGGCTGCATATTTCCTTCAACCCAACAATAAACGATATGGTCAGGTTGGGTGAAAAAGGAATCAGAACTGAAATAAACCGGATGATGGAATATTTGGGCTATGGCAATCAACCTTATTTTGTTTATAAACATGCCGATATTGACCGGGTACATTTTCATATTGTTTCCACACGAATTGACAAGCAAACCGGCAAAAAGATCAAAGACAGTTACGAGAAAGATAAGGTCCAAAAGTTTATCAAAGAGATGGAGCAAGCCTATAAACTGACCAAAGATGAGCCGAAAGAAAAGATTAACCTGAAATTCACGGCATATAGTAAGAACCTGAAACAAAATTTGGAAAGCCTTTTTAAAGAGCTCAATTCGATGGATTTTATCACTAGTAAACAAATGTATAACGATGCGATGAAACTATTTCATATTGAAATTAGACACGCCAATAAAGGTCATCTAATATTTGTGACTGATGGGAATGGAAATCCGGTTCGGCATCCTATAAAAATGTCGAATTTTGAGGAAAGGCCGAGGTTTTATCAATCGCAGGGAAAATCAGAAGGGATTAAACAGATCGATGCCGATACTTTGGAAAAAGTGAATTATTCAAAGGATGGTCTGGGCAACTATAGAATGCTTTTTGACTTAATTCGATTAATTCCTAACTATTATAATAAGAAAAACTTGAAAAATGAAAAACAGATGATAAAAAGAAAGAAAAGTGTGGGAAGAAGGTTCTAGATTAATTGCACAACTAATTCTTTTGAAATCAAATAAATACATCTGATCAGAATATTTAAGGCGATCGAAACTATTTTTAAGATCATTAAAAAAATAAATACGTTGATTGAAATCATTTATAATCTATAATTTGCAAGAGTTTAATTAGCGTGACGATTTGAATTGATTAGGTTAGTTGGAAAAACATCCGACTATAAATCAAGAAAAATATGTTTTCGCACAGATATTTGAGTCTTTGCCACAGCGGATTCTCGATCGTTTTATCGAGAAGTATAATGGCAACAAGTGGGTGTCAAATATTTTTCGTGTTGGAACCAACTACTTTGTATGCTTTTCTGGCAACTCTCCAATCGCGATGGTCTTCGGGATCAGATTGATACTCTAGATGCCCATAGTAGTAAGTCTTACCATCTTGGCTTTGGGATCAGGGTTATCCGAAGCAATCCTTGAGGATTGACAAAAGTACAGGAGTTTTATTTGATCAAATTGAAAAACTTAAAGGATTTTATGTCTCTAAAGAGTATCCAGCGAAACAAGAAGGGTGAAATTTTACAATCAGGAAACCAAACGGACTTTCGTTTTTCTAACCAATAATTTTCAGGTCACATCGATCAGGACGCATTGCTATACAAAAATCGTTGCCAGATAGAACTCTTTTTTTATGCGGAGAAAAAGATTATGCAAAGTGGCATCAAACAGTATGCACATAATCACTTTATTAGGTCGTTTAGAGACTGTAAACTGAACTCTGTCTAAAGCAAAAAATAATTATAATTGAACTTTAGACAACGCGTATGGAATCAGAAGAATTTAAGACGATGCGAGACAAAGCTCTTCAACAGTTGATGAGCGGTCAATCTTTAACAGGCAAGGATGGCGTTTTTGCCCCTTTGCTCAAGCAATTTTTAGAGTGCCATTGAAGGAGAAATGGCAGCTCATCTAAACGAACACGAACGTAGCCAAGTCAATAACGCAAAGGCCGTTGTCATTCTGGTCAAACAAAATATTACTTATTTTTGTATCGTGGTGGGTGACTCGTTGTTTGAAGTATTTAGAATTCAATATTTCCAGATATTGATTTACAATTTACTGGTTGTCAAGCAAAAAGGAAATCGTTTCTTTTGATTCTTCGATACGCGACGAATCCGCATTTTTCATACTTTCAATAAATTGTTTGAATCTTAACATGAGGTTGTGAAAATCAGGAATAGTAGTTTTTAATTGAGAAACATGAATACCTGATAATAGATTGGTGAATTTCCCGAATTGCTTTGCCGCTTCGTAAGCCTGGACATGCTTTTTCAATTCATTGTAAGTAACTGATCCATTGATATATTCGAAGAGACGGTAATATCCACCATCTTCTCCTTTCATCATATCGCTGCCTGACAATGATTCTATCGGTGATGTAAAAAGGTAGTCCGGATATTTTTCTTATAAATAATCGTTTATCAACCGAATATTAAAGGTAATATCTTCAGGACTTTTAAATACCTTTTCATTTACACGTTGAAAAACAAACTTGCGTCCAGTAATTTTCTCAACAACCAACCAGGTTGAATTGATAAGTCCATCGCCTAGCGGATTGATTTCTCTGTTTTCGGAATCAATGCCATATGCTTTTAGAATTGTTGTAATATCCATGTGTTTAAGAATTTATATTAAAATCAGATTAATTGACACAGTATGTAATAATTGTTTTTATCTCATTAAAATTTCCACCTGACGAATGCTTCAATTGCTTCATATTCGGCAAGTCCCAATTGATTATATAGTTTGGCAGTACCCTTGTTCCGGTCTTCAGCTCTCTGCCAAAACTCACGATTATCGGAACCTTGAAAAACAGCTCCATCCTTTTGAGATTGGTGTTTGAAAATTCCATATCTTTTCTTTAAAACCTGGTCAGGACTCATGGGTACCGCCATCTCAATCTTATCAATTTCCCATTCTGCCCACGCTCCTTTGTATAACCAAATCCAGCAATCCGACATGAATTGTTTCGCTTTAAGCCGATTTACTGCTTCAATAATTGCGTCGAGGCAAACTTTATGTGTCCCATGTGGATCAGCCAGATCGCCTGCAGCAAATATTTGATGAGGCTTAACAGTGGCTATTAATTCTTCAATGATATTGATATCACTTTCGCTCAATGGTTTCTTTTCCAATAATCCTGTTTCGTAAAATGGTAAGCGTAAATAATGTATATGCTCTTCCGGTACACCCACGAATCTGCAAGCATTGTATGCTTCACCTTTTCGAATTAATCCTTTTACATACCGGACAAATTCGATATCCTTTTCTCCATTTTGTTTTGTTTTCAAAAATCGGATTACCTGCTTCTGGGTAATTTCTGAATGTTCATCGGTGATTCTGAAGTGGAGATTAAATTCTTGAATAAATTCAATAAACCGTAAAGCTTCATCATCAGCCACTGCGATATTTCCGGAAGTTTGATAGGCGACATGTACTTCATGACCTTGATCGACCAGTCTTTGAAAAGTGCCTCCCATTGAAATAATATCATCGTCGGGATGAGGACTGAATATTAGTACCCTCTTGGGGGATGGTTCAGCTCGTTCCGGTCTGTTCGAATCGTCAGAACCGGGCTTTCCTCCTGGCCAACCTGTAATTGTTCTTTGCAGCAGATTAAAAACTTCAATATTTATATCATAGGCATTACCATACAAAGCCAGTAGATCACTTAATCCATTTTGGTTATAATCGGTATTTGTTAATTTCAGGATAGGCTTACTGATTTTCAACGAAAGTTGTGTAACCGCTTTCTTAAGTATATTGTTATCCCATACGATGTTTTCGACTAACCAAGGTTCTTTAAATCTGGTGAGCAAAGATGCACATGCCTCATCAACAACAAATTCTACATTATTGTGACCTTGCAAATAAGACGCTGGCACTGATTCCGTTTCAGGACCTTCTACAGCCATCCTGATGATTTCTGCTTTTTGCTCTCCCCAGGCAAGTAGCACAATTCGATTGGCTTTTAAAATGGTATTTACCCCCGCGGTGATTGCTTTTTTAGGCACATTTGCCAATCCCCCAAATTCTCTGGCAGCGTCTGATCTTGTAGTAATATCAAGTGTCATTAAACGAGTGGCCGAATTGATATGCGACCCTGGTTCATTAAAACCGATGTGCCCATTACTCCCTATTCCCAATAATTGAAAATCAATTCCACCAAGTAGATCAATTTTATGATCATATTCTTCACAATAATGTTTCAACTCATCCTGATTTATATTCCCATTTGGAATATGATAATTTTCAGGTGAAATATCAATATAATCAAACAAGTTTTCACTCATAAACTTGTAATAACTCTGAGGTGATTCAGGAGAAATGCCACAATACTCATCCAAATTAAATGTATGTACATTTTTAAAACTCAAGCCATCATTTTGGTGAAGTAAGATTAATTCCTGATATACTTTTTTGGGTGTTGATCCGGTGGCCAAACCCAAAACGGTAATTTCTCCTTGAATTTGTTTTTTTCTTATTAATTCAGCAATCTCCTTGGCTACCGCAACTGAAGCATTGTTTATATTCGAAAAAACAGTTAGAGGCACTTTCTCAAATGAGATCAGAGAAACTGACGAATTTTTTTTTTGTGTAACAATATCCATTAATTATTGAATCAAGGGTTGACTTTTAATGTTATCATACGATAATTAATCTTTCAAATGTATGTTTAACTAAATCCTTAAACAAACATAACATACTGACATACTGCATATTATTACAATTAATTATCATCGCTGGCTTACAGAATTATTTATTAACTCGGTTTGAAACCTCAATTTTTGTTCTCACTTTGTAACCGATCGTGGCAAAATAGAAAATGAAAAGATAAGCTGGAATAAATATCCAATACGCATTTTGATAATCGCCAACCGTTGAGAACTCTCCTGTTTTAAATAGATCAACAAGGAATCCAAATATTAATGGCAGTACAGCCCCCCCGACGATTCCCATCACAAGTAATGATGCACCTGTTTTGGTAAATTTCCCCAAATCAGCAATGGCCAATGGCCAGATGGCTCCCCACATAATTGAATTGGCAAAACCAATAGCCACCAAACTGTAAATACCCATTTCACCGGGTAGAAAAATGACGCACATGGAAGCAATCAATCCTATTATAGCAAACAATTTCAGTGCTTTTGTTTGTGAAATGAATTTAGGAATCATTGTCACTCCAAAAAGATAACCAACAAACATTCCAATAGGTACGTATTTGGCATATCCTTCAGGATTCACCATTCCTTCCCCAAAGACGGCCTTGGCAAAACCAATAATCGATGCCATTGGCAAGGTTTCGACTCCAACATACAGAAACAAAGCTAAAACACCCAACATCAAGTGGGGTATTTGAAAAACACTTGACTTGCTATTGGCATAAGAGCTTGCTGAACTTTCTTCCGTTTCATCCTCTCCTGCTGCTTTGACTTCTGGAAGTGGAGCAAAATACATGAAGATGCCTAAAGTAACCAAAATGCCTGTTACAATATAAAAAGGGAAGGATACTTGGCTTAATTGAACATTTTTCAGATCAAGAAATAGTCCAAGAAACACAGGGCCCATCCACCACGCTAGTTTATTCATGATACCCATGAAACACATGCGTGATGCAGCGCTTTCATGTGGCCCAATAATCGTGACATAAGGATTAACCGATGCCTGCAATAAGGTGTTCCCGATTCCCCCGATAAATAAGGCAAGTAGAAAAATAGGAAAGCTTGCCATATTTGCTGATGGTACAAATAGGATCATCCCAAGTGCCATGATAAAAAAAGCGATAAGCATACTCATTTTATAGCCTACTCTTTTGATGATCCAACCAGCCGGAGCACCGAAAACAACAAAAGCAGAAAAAATTGCCGCTGTCACTAAATAGGACTCTGTTACAGATAAATTTAACGCATCTTTCAAAAAAGGAGTAAGAAATCCGCTGATTCCAACTCCAAATCCAATAACAAAAAATAAGATTCCTACGATAAGTAATGGAATGAATAGTGTATTGCTCTTCTGTGAATGTTTCTTGATTATCATATTTATTTGATTTGAATTATATATATATATAATGATATCGCTAAAAACTAAATGTTTTCAAATCACAAAATCTCATAGTCGATAAATTCTGCCAGTTGATATTTCCCTGGTAATCCAGGTTTTATTGATAAGTCCGTCTCCCAATGGTTTGATTTCACTGTTTTCAGTATAAATGCCAAATGCTGTTAAAATTGTTGCTATTTCCATGGATTTCAAAAGTAAAATTAAAGTTTTAGCTGGTTTGATGAATCTATTTTATTTTCCCTTACTCCAGTTGTTCCACCACCTTTTAAAGTCAGTTCAACCTGTAGATTTATTTTCCAAGAACCATTGGTAAAGTCGGGCACATCAACTGAATTTGAGCGATTTGCAACCGATTTTTCACTTAATGGAGCAATTGAACTCCATAAGGCAGCATCGTAAACATCCTGATCAAGCGGAAGTCCGTTACGCAAACAATCAATCAGGCGCCAATCCATCATAAAGTCCATGCCACCATGGCCACCCACTTTTTTGGCCATTTCGCCAATCTTTTTAACTATTTCAGGCGTGTATTTATCTTCCAGTTCCTTCATTTCATCCTGATTTAACCATTCGTGGCTGGTTGAAATCATTGGTTTAGGATATTTACTTGCCGATCCATTGGTACCACTTACCAAATGAATTCGAGAATAAACTCGCTGACTGGTCACATCATGCTGAATCATAATGGTTCTTCCATTATGAGTACGAACAGTAGTCGCATTCATGTTTCCCCGGTAATGATTGGTGGCAAATTCGCTAAAAAAAGTATCTAAATCAGACAGTTCACCGGCAATCTTTTCCATTTGAAAATCATTTGACGACATAGAAGTGAGGTAGTCCAACTTGTCTCCACGGTTGATGTTCATCACCTGACAAATTGGCCCCAGTCCGTGTGTTGGGTAGAGGTTTCCGTTGCGATGCTGGTTTTCTTTCAGTCTCCACATTTCTGCATATCCATTTTTATTGAAATTAAGTTCACGAAGGTTATGAATGTAAGCTCCTTCGCCATGAACTATCTCGCCAAAGAATCCCTGCCGTGCCATATTTAAAGTTAATAATTCAAAAAAATCGTAGCAGCAGTTTTCTAGCATCATACAATGTTTTCTGGTACGTTCTGAAGTCTCAACCAACTGCCAGCACTCATCAATTGTAACAGCAGCAGGCACTTCAGTAGCAATATGTTTTCCATGCTCCATAGCATAAACAGCAATGGGCGTATGCATTGACCAGGGAGTGGCTCTGTAAATTAGATCTATACCTGGATTTTCACACATTAACTTCCACGCATCTTTACTTCCTGAATATGATGTCGCTCGTGGTAAGCCTTTTTTTTCGATCAACTTTTGCATGTTTTCAACTCGATCTTCATATTGATCGCACAATGCCACAATTTCAACACCTTCGATGAAAGACATTCGTTCAACAGCGCTTGGACCTCGCATCCCTAAACCAACAAAACCGATACGAACTTTATCGAGTTTTGGAGCTGCAAATCCCGACATATTAAATATTTGTTTTAATCGTTTCTTTGTTGTTTCTGAACTTTTTTCAATTTTTGATGTGGCAGCATGACCTATAAATCCGGATGCAACTACACCCGCACCAATCATCGTTTGTCTAAGAAAATTTCTTCTATTTGATGTCATTTTATTATCTATTTGATGAAATACATAAGTTATGTGTAAATATAATTAAACGTGTTTTTTATATTCGGATGTGATTATTTCGTTCAAGTTTATCAATTTTGGGAAAAGTCACAATTTGCATACTTAACTAAAAGATGATTGATTCGATCAAGTCATTGAATTAATTAGACCAATTGAATGATATTTATGCATTAAAGTAAGAAATCTTATCGTTTCACCTTCACAAAAAACAAAATGCCTATTGACAATGCGCATAATAGTCCAGTCGAAATGGAAACTGTATAAGGAAATCCAAATCCTTCAGGAGCAAACAACAAGTAACTAGTTATTACCACTGTCATGAACAATGCAGGAATGAGTGTGATCCAGTAAAATTTCTTTTCCTGTGCCAGATAAACAGTTATGGCCCAAAGTACTATCATCGCAAGCGTTTGGTTCGACCAAGCAAAATACCGCCAGATTACAGCGAAATCTATTTGTGTCAAGCCATAACCTATGGCAAATAACGGAATACTAATAAATAATCGATTTTTTATTGGTCCCTGTTTATAATTCAGGAAATCAGCTACAATTAGACGGGCACTTCGAAAAGCGGTATCTCCTGATGTGACTGGGGCAGCAACCACGCCAAGAATAGCAAGTGCACCTCCAAATTTGCCCAACAATGAATTCGAAATTTCGTTTACCACATAAGCAGCATTTCCATTATTGGCAATCATAATTTCATTTAAAGGTCCGACACCTCCATAAAACGCCATACCTATTGCAGCCCAAATAAGGGCAACAATTCCTTCAGTGATCATCGCTCCGTAAAATACTCCCTTGCCCTGCTTTTCATTGGTAATACAGCGGGCCATCAGGGGTGACTGAGTGGAATGAAATCCAGAGATGGCACCACAGGCAATCGTGATGAACATCATCGGAAAAATTGGAAACTTTTCGGGTTGATTGTGAAAGTTTGTCAGATTGCTTAAAGTCAATTCAGGAATACGATAACCTTCGACAAAAAGGGCAACCGTTAATCCAACGGCCATAAACAACAGAGCAAAACCAAAAACAGGATAAATCTTTCCTATGATTTTATCGATGGGCAACATCGTAGCTAAAACGTAATAAATAAAGACTACCCAAACCCAGAAATTCATCGTTAGGGTTTCTGGAGTTAAACTTTCAAGAATTTTAGCTGGACCCATAATGAAGACTGCACCCACAATCACCATTAAAACAACTGTAAAACCTCGCATAAACTGTTTGGTGCCAACTCCCAGATAAATTCCAACAATTTCGGGAATACTCAAACCTTTGTGTTTGACCGAAAGCATTCCTGAGAAATAATCATGGACAGCTCCAGCAAAGATCGACCCCAGAACAATCCAGAGAAAAGCTACCGGCCCCCACATGGCTCCGGCAACAGCGCCGAAAATAGGTCCTAGTCCGGCAATATTCAAAAATTGAATTAGAAAAGTTTTCCATTTGGGCAATGGCATGTAATCCACACCATCGTTCATACTCATAGCCGGTGTTTCCCTGTTTTTGTCGGCACCAAAAATCTTCTCCACCAATTTCCCGTAAAAGATGTATCCTAAAACAAGGGCAACTATTGAAATAAAAAAAGTGATCATGCTTGTTTAGTTATTAAGTAATTGAAAGTCTATAATGTCGTATTTTACTAGCTGAAATTATAATTCAAAGTAAAAATTAAAGTATTAAAACGCTACCAAGGCACCAAAACACAAAGTCTCACAAAGTATTGACAGTAATTGCAATAACCATAGTGTAGCAATGATCCATAGAGCCTTTGTGGCATTTTATTATTCTGCTAACAGGAAAACCCGATCGTAGGTTCCGGCATGGTCAAGGCTTTTGAATATCCGAAATGCGACCGTATTTAATTGGCCTGATTTTAACATGTTACTGATATCAAATTCAAGTTCGTGGTTGTAGTTGTACCAAAATGTTGGCGGACCTCTAAAAATGGTGTCGTCGTATTTGTCATGTTTGATTTCAACAGGTTCCCCATTGATCCAGATTTGAAGAGTTCGCGCAATGATGCTTGGGAAATATATCTTCGTTTTTGCGATATTGAAATTGTCTGGAACTTTGACTTCGCAACGATAGAAAAAAGCCGCAACTTCGCGCTGAGTCCCGTATTTTACATCCGGCACAACCGTCGTGTCCCATTCTTCAAGATCATCGACCGATACTTCTGGTTTTTGCCATCCTTTGGTCCAGGCCGTGTTATCGGTATCAAGAGCAAGCTTCATGTATTGTGGTAAAATAACATGCGCTGAAGAAGATTTAATCTTTTCATCGAAAGATTTATACTTGTTAAACCATCCTCCTGCAGTGAATCGTTGTAAACTTTCCCTGTTTACAGTTTCAGGATTTACAAAATGAGAATAGAGTTTATTCAGTTTCTTTTGAATCCCGAAACTCTTTTCCATGACCTTCATGGCTTTGATATAATCTCCTTCATTTCTAGCTATTTCAATCCCATCGCACCAGGCATCTGTACTGACTTGCATGTCAACCAATGTTTCCAAATGTGCCTTTTCGCGGTCACCTTTTACCAGTTTAGTCGCTTTGTCCAGCGCAATGCGGCATTTTTCCCGAACTTCAGGAGTAAGAATAAGGTGGTTGCCCCAAATTTCATTGGAACAGAGGTCGGGAATTTCGGCCATTCTTTTTTCGAGGATTTCACAATACTCCAGCACTGCGGGTGCAGCTTTTCCAAAGCGAATCGTACAATAATCGGCAAGAATTTTTTTGTAATCCTGATTCACATTCCAATAAAGACGAATTGCGACCCAATTGTTGAAATGCGAAGAACCCCAATCATCAAATCCCTGACTTGTAAATCCATTTAATCCAAGTTGGTGGAAATAAAGATAGTTTTTACCCATGATCGCCCATTGCGGACAAACCATCGCGACATTCCACTGAAATCCCAAAGGCATATAATCGTAATAATAACTTTCAGCTCCAACGGCTTTGGCCTGCTGAGCCCAAGCTTCCAATGACTTTCGATAAGTAACGTTTGTTTTGCATTTTTCATCCCTGACATTATGAAGAGGACAAACGGATAACGGCGCATAAACAAGCGCCATATTCGGGTGGACCCGTTCAATCCTTGGTGCCAGCGTATTGTTGGAATAGACATAGACGCCAAACTTTTTATTCGGGAAAACTTGTACAACTTTTTCAATTACCCGGTTATGGAAAAACCACAATCGGTCGGTTGCCGAAAAATCTCCCTGAATCCAGTCAAACTCCATACTGGATAATGCCTGCGAAGCTTTACGGGAATCACGAACAAGACCATCTTCAGCAGATATGGAGACATAATCCTGATCCGGGTGATTTTTAAACCAGTCGATGTAATATTCCGCGTACATATCCCATACTTTGGGATTTGACATGTTCGGCGAGTTATATTGAACCTGATTGTCGTACATCGCATAAAAATCTGCCGGAAGTCTATCCTTTATTTCAACTATTTTGTTGCCAGCATCATCTTTTGAAAATTCTCCGGTTTTTGGATTTTGTGCTCCCCATTTTAATGGTTTCGAAAGGGCGTGCGACTGGGCAATTTTCTGGTCATTCAGAGCTTTCACATAATTCCCTTTGTTTCTGAGCGACCATAAAGCAAATTCTTTTCCTTCTCCTCCTGTGTTCCACCAATATCGCTGGCTAAATGAAGGGTTTTCAATTTTATTTATGCTCGTCTCAATGGTACTTTTATCCGGGTAAATTTCCCCGAATTCTCCGGGCATGACCCAATAAAACCCTAACGATTCCAAGAAAGTATATGCCGCGTACAAGGTTCCCCTGGCACGGTTTCCTGAAATAATAATTTTATTGCCTTTGGTTGCCAGCAAAATACCATCTTTATCCAGAGTTGTTAATTCATTTGAATATCCCTGATTTTTCGCAAGCTCTGATCCAATGAGTAGCGCCGTCGTGTTTGGAATATTTTCAGGCGACACTCTTTTAATTTCCAAAGTAGCCCCGCTTATTTTTTTTATAAATTCCTGAAGTTCCTGAGCTGCCATTAGTTCTTCATCCTGCAATTGAGGAGCGCTGTTGCTAACCTGATTGGATTTCCATTTTTCTTCAAGCGATTTTATAGCTTCAGCTTTTAAAGTTTCATAAGATTCTTTCTGATTTTTATTTTCCTGACGTAAGATGAGTGTTTTTTCGTCGATGAGTTTTTCCAGTTCAGTTTGCTCAGGTACTAAAATTACACCAACCGGGTTTCCGTTCTTCACAAGAAGAACCTGTTGTTTATCTTCAACCTTACAACTATTAATGAATACTATAATCGTAAGAACTGAAAATATAAATAGTGATAATCGATACTTCATTTTGCGTTTCTTTGTGTCAAGTTCTGCGAAATTCAGGTGCAAATTCTACTTCGAAGACATGTTAGTTTCAATTACTTCAAAGTCCATTAATTTGATGATTTTTTTAGCGATGTCGGTATTTTTCATTATACCCGTGAAATTTTCAGCACCAGGACCATAAGCAAATACAGGAACCATGACAGCAGTGTGATCTCCTGAGGTAAAACTACCTTTTACCATTCCTGTTGTCATATTGCCCCCGGTGATTGCAAGTCCCCCGGTTTCATGGTCGGCAGTAACCACAATCAGAGTTTCGCCGTCTTTGGCTGCAAAATCAAGCGCTTTACCAATGGCCCGATCAAAATCGAGCATTTCGTTTACAATGTATCCGGTATTGTTTTGATGGCCGCCCCAGTCGATCTCCGAACCTTCAATCATGATAAAAAATCCTTTTTTATTCTTATTCAGGATACTTAATGCTGTTTGAGTGGAAAGTGGAAGATGCATTTCGCGTTTGGGATATGCTTCATTGTGCTCTTCAGCTGTCAATCCGGCCAGTTTGCCATTTTTTACCCGGGAAATTTCATCCATATTTCGAAGTACCTGATAACCTTTTGCCTGAAGTTCATTGATCAGATCGCGTTTGTCGGCCCGCTGAGCGAAATGTTTGTACCCGCCACCAATAAATACATCGATATCGGTATTCATGAAATCTGCCGCAATATCTTCGTAACTACTTCGACTGCTGCAATGAGCGATGTACGAAGCTGGTGTAGCATGGGTGATGGCTGATGTGGAAACCAATCCGGTAGCCAACCCGTTTTCTTTGGCCATTTCCAAAACTGTTTTAATCGCGATAGTGTCGATATTTACGCCAATAGCTCCATTGTAGGTTTTTATACCTGTCGAAAGGGCTGTTCCTCCTGCAGCCGAATCGGTAATATAGTTGTCGGAAGATTGTGTTTTTGAAAAACCCACTTGTTTAAAATTGTCGAGAAAAAGATGGCCGCCATTGGCCGAAAGTCCTGCAAATATTTGTGAAACTCCCATTCCATCGCCAATCATCATAATTACTTTCTTCGGTTTTTGGCTTTTGAATTTTTGAATATAGGTTTTTACTTCGTATTTCGTTCCACCCCAATAGGTTTTAGTTGAATCAACTTTTGAAATAGTTTTGTAATTCTCCTGACTAAATAGTTGTTGGGAAAATAGAAATACAATAATCAATGAAATTAATCTCATGTTGAATTTTTTTTAAGTGTTAAATTTATCACCATCACTTAAGGATTCCATTTCCATTTTGATGTTTTGAGTGATGGAATCCTTAATAATCTATTTCTGCCACAAATCTTCACCATAGGACCATCCTTTACGGACAGGTTCTTTAATGTAGACATCCAAATCCGGACGATTGATAACTTTCATATTTTGAGCATCATAATCAAGTTTTGTAGCAAAACGCTGAGCCAACACTCCGACTGCGATCATTTCTGTTAATTCAGCAGAATAATTAAATTCCGATCCCGGAAGAGTTTTATTTTTGATGGCATCAATCCATTCCTGCTGTGGCTGATCCTCTCCAACTCTTGGAATTGTTTTTGCCGGAGCATTCTTCAGAAATTCTTTCATCTCTTCATCAGAAACTAACAAACGTGGTTCTTGGGGGCGGGCGCCAGTTATTAATGTCTTTTTCTCGCCAATCATTACCATGCCTGAAGTTGGCAACTTGTCAATTCCCCATTCAGGTCTGATCGTCGGTTTAATGTCACCTTCGTACCAGAATAATGAAACAGGAGCCTTATCACGACGTGCCCCAAACTGATAGTTAACTATTGATTGATCAGAAATGAAACTATGATCAGGTATTGGATTGGGCACGATTCCTTCAACGGTATCTGGCATTCCCAATTCAAGCGCCCAAAAAGGAGCATCAATGGTGTGACAACCCCAGTCGCCCAACATTCCGTTTCCGTAATCGTAAAATCCTCTCCACGATTTTGGCGCATAAGCGCTGTTGAAAGATTGTTCTGCCACTGGCCCCTGCCACAGATTCCAGTCGAGATTTCCCGGAACAGCTTGTGCAGATGGAGGAAAACTATCAGGTTTGGTCCAATAACCACCCGGTTTGAAGTTTAAATGACCAACCCATGCATGTACTTCTTTTACCTGTCCAAGCACACCGGCATCGTACCATTCTTTGATGAGCCTGATTCCATTCGTGGTATGGCCCTGATTACCCATTTGGGAAACGACTCCGTAGTGTTTTGCAGCTTTTTTCAAAGTTCGCAATTGCCAGATATTGTGAGCCAGAGGCTTTTCACAGTAAACATGTTTCCCCAGTTGCATGGCGGCCATGGTTGCAGCAAAATGGGTGTGGTCGGGGGTTGCAATCAGTACGGCATCAATTTCATTGGCCATATCGTCAAACATTACCCTGAAATCTTTGAACCTCTTCGCTTTAGGAAATGTTTTGAAGGCATTTGCAGCCCGTCTGTCGTCCACATCACAAAGGGCAACAATATTTTCATTGGTTAACCGTTCCCAGTTATCCTGACCACGCCCCCCAACGCCAATTACGGCGATATTTAATTTGTTACTGGCAGAACAGCTAAACAGGTTCGGGATGATCAATGTTCCTGCAACAACGGCTGAAGTTGTTTTTAAAAATGTGCGACGAGAAAAGTCAGTCATTATCAGATTTTTATTCAATCAGTAAATAAAAGTTATGGATTGATCGTATTTAATCTTTCATTTTGATATATTTTCTTTGCCAATTTCTCAGCTTAGAAAATCCGTTTTGTATCATTCCCATTTGCTCCTGATTTCTTATTTGCTAATTAGAGAAGCCGATTCCGAATCGAGATATAGCATAACTTCCTGATGTTTTCGCATGATTGAAGCGGGGACTGATGGAGAAACAGGTGATTCAAGAGTTAATTTTACTGCTTCTGCTTTTCGTAAATCGGGAACGCAGCAGATAATGGCTTTCGATTTCATAATCTGATTGATAGACATACTGATTGCCTGTTTAGGAACATCATACATCGTTGGGAACCAACCTTCTCCCATTTGTTGCCTCCGGCAATCTTCATCCAATTCAACTACGAGGTAAGAATTCTCAATCATGAAATCAGCAGGCGGGTCATTAAAAGCCAAATGACTGTTTTCACCGATACCTACAAAGGCAACATCAATCGGATGATTGCTGATCAATTTTTCGAGCCGGATACATTCTTTGAAGGGATTGTCAGAACCATTTACGTAGTTGAATTCCCGGGGCGAGACCAAATCGACAAATCGTTCTTTCAGATATTTGCGGAATGAGGCCGGATGCGTTTCCGGTATTCCGATGTATTCATCCAGATGGAAAGCGGTTACTTTCGACCAGTCAATATCTTCTTTAACCAGCTCGCCTAGCATTTCGAACTGAGATGCCCCGGTTGCAACGATGATATTGGCGGTGCCATTTTCTGCAATTGCCTTTCGGATTAAATTGGCGCCCATCTGGGCCGCTTTTTTACCAAGGTCCTGCTTGGTTTCTGAAATAATAATTTCCATGGTTCTATTTTTATTTTAACTGTTATTTTGAATAAACTTCTTTGCCTGCAACCAGTGTTTTTTGAATGTCGATTTTGCCTTCTTTCATGTCAAACAGGATCAGATCAGCACGGTTCCCTTTTTTGATTTCACCAATTTCATTTAATCCCAACGCTTTTGCAGGATTAGTGGTAGCCATCCTGACCGCATTTTCAAGACAGCACCCAGTAAATTTTATCATGTTCGAAACACAGGTGCTGATTGGGGTTGCTGCTCCTGCCAAACAATTTTCCTCCGGAAATTTCACTACTTCCGCAGTCAGTAATACTTTTCGTTCACTTCGGATATATTCTCCCGGAGGAAGACCGGCCAAATCCAAAGCATCCGATACCAAAATGGTGCGGTCGGCGCCTTTTATTTTATAAAAACATTGTACTTCTTCTTCATTGAGATGTGCCCCGTCGGCAATAATGGTTGGTATTAGTCGGTCGTTTGCCAGTTGTGGCCAGAAGACATTGGCATGTCTGTCGATAGTGTTTGCACAGCCATTTCCCAAATGGGTGGCCAAAGTCGCGCCGGCATCAACTGCCTGTTTGATAATTTCGTCAGAACCATTGTGGTGCCCCAATGAAACAACAACATCTGCCGCTACACATTTGCTGATAAATGGAATCGCACCTTCCGATTCAGGAGCCAGGGTAATCAGTTTTATCCCGTTTTTCGCTGCTTTTTGCAGTTCGGAGAATTCATCCCAATCGGGTGGCCGGATATATTTTTCAAGGTGTGCGCCACGATATCCCTGTTCAGGAGAAATGTACGGCCCTTCCAAATGAAAGCCAGGAATCGAATCTCCAATCTCCGGATGATCGAGAGCATTTGCGAGTATGGCGAAACTTTTCAGGAGGCCTTTTTGATCATTGGTAATCACTGTAGGAAGGTATGTCGTAACTCCCACCTGCCATAAAGCCTTAGTGGCTTTTCGAATGTCTTCGAGAGTTAACTGTTGATCCGCAAAGTCAACTCCTAAATAACCATTGATTTGTATGTCAACTAATCCCGGAGCGATATATTGGCCATGTGCATTGATCTCTGTTGCTCCCGGCCACTCAGGATTACCTTCAGCAACGGCTTCAATTTTGCCATCCCTGATAAGAACCGATCCGTTTTCAAGGATGTTGTCAGCCGCAATGATCTTTCCATTATAAATCTTCAATAATCTATGTTCTATGTTCATTTTTTCTGAGTTAATGTGTTTTTAATTGTTTCAACAGTTAGGGGAGCCATTTGCAAATAGCCTTCCTTATTGGGATGGACGCCATCAAAAGTTAGTTCAGTTTTAAGGCCTCCTTTTTCGTCGACCAACATCGAATAATAATCGAGATATTCGATACCCTTTTGATCCGCATAATCTTTAATCAGTTTATTGAGGGCAATAATCTTTCCCGATGGATTAAGTCCGGTTTTCCATGGATAATCAAGTGTAGGCAAAACACTACAAAGCACAACTTTAATTTCGTTTTCTATTGCCAATTCTGCCATGGAACTTATATTGTCCATAATCATTTTTAAAGTTGTCGGGCCTGTATTCCCGGCAATGTCATTTGTTCCAGCCAGAATTACAACTACTTCAGGTTTTAAATCAATTACATCAGCTCTGAACCGAATCAGCATCTGAGGAGTGGTCTGTCCACTAATAGCCCGATTTACGAGTGATTTATCATTGAAAAATTCAGGATAATACTTTTCCCAGTTTTTGAAAATGGAATTGCCCAACAGTACAATTCTTGCTTCTCCAGACTGGTGAGGTTCAAGCTGTGCATTTGCAGTTTTATAAAATTCAAGATTAGCCCAATCTTGTGCAGATATGGAATTGCTCATTATTAACATGAAAATGAGCAGATAAATAAGTTTTAAGTGTTTCATTTTAAATCTATAAGCTTTTATTTACGACTCGGTTCTCAAACTCTGTTTATGTAATATTTCTTCCCATTTTATAGCCTGAAATGGAATAGTAAAAGAGATAGATATAACTTGGAATACTTATTAAGTAAGCATTTTGCATTCCATATAAATCCTTTAGGAAGCCAAATATGAAGAGGAGTATTCCTCCACCAACAATTCCTGTTACGAGTAATGATGATCCTGTTTTGGTGAATTTCCCCAAGCCATCGAGTGCAAGTGGCCATATTGAAGGCCAAACCAACGCATTAGCCAAACCAAATAAGGAGACAATCCATACGGAAACTTCCGGAGACACAAAAATTAGTGATGATGCTATGATCATTCCGAACCCGGTTGACAATCGCATTGCCCAAACCTGGGAAATAAATTTGGGAACAAAGATCAAACCGAATAAATAGCCAATAATCATGAATGCCACAACAATTGATGTATATCTTTCGGGATGGGGCAGGTGTAAATAATTTGCATAATCGACCATCGATGACAAGGAAATGATTTCAACACCAGCGTATAAAAATAGTGCAAGAACACCCAGCAATAAATGTGGAAATTGTAAAATACTTGTTTTGTTGTATGACTCGTGGGCAATATTTTCTTCTTTACTTACATCTTCTCCTTCAGCATTAATTTCAGGAAGAGGGGCAAAATAGGAAAATACGCCAAGTACTACAAAAATTGCGGCCAGCAGATAAAATGGAGTAACAATCTGGCCAATTTGCACATTCTGTAAATCCATAAAAATGGCTAAAACGATTGGAGCTACAGCCCATGCGAGCTTATTCAATATACCCATCAAACAGATTCGTTTGCCTGCGCTTTCCTTAGGCCCAATTATCGTAATGTATGGATTTACTGTAGTTTGCAATAATGTATTTCCCATTCCCATAACAAAAGAGGCAACTAAAAACAATATGAAACTCTCCAGTTTCGCGGAAGGGACAAAAAGCAACAATCCGATTGAAAAAAAGAAAAAAGAAAATACCATACTTTTTTTATACCCAATTTTTTTAAGAATCAAGCCAGATGGATATCCAAAAATCACAAAAACAGCTTTTGTAACAGCTAGAAGTAAATATGATTGTGCGGAGGAAATATTTAGTGCAGTCTTAACAAAAGGCATCAGCAGTCCATTTATACCAAGCGCAAATCCAATTACAAAAAACATCATTCCTATAATTGAAATAGGGACGATAAGATTATTGTTCTTTAATGTAGTTTTTTCGATGTTCATTCTGTTTTTAGTATTAATTTTCTTTTTATCATTTTTTCATTCATTTTGCGCTGTTATATTTTCATTTCCCAGCCTTTTTCATATTCGCGTGACCACAATTTTTCTGCATCGTTATCGCCAATAATATGCCCGTTTTCCGGATTTATTTCCAATGAATGTCCTACCCGCTGTGCAATATTTCCCAATTGAACCAATAATGTGCTTTTATAACCTGAATTAATATCAGCTTTCAAAGCTTCACCATTCGTTAAATTGTTGTACAGGTTCCGAATGTGCAGGGCATCAAGGTCACTTGCCGGATTCGCCGCATCGCGTGGATCAATTGCAACGGTATCTTTTACTTCTTTTATGATGTTGTTATTCAGGTCGTAAATTTTATAATCGTTTCCACCTGAAATGACCAAACTTCCTTCTTCGCCATAAAAAACAACGCCAACCGAAGTGCCTTCCACATTTTTACCGTTACAACTTCGGCCTTCCCAGCTCATTGAAACGTTTTCTTTAAAATCTAGATTCATAACTTGTGTGTCCGGAGTTTCCCAATCATCTTTGTACCGGTAACGTCCGCCATTTGAACTGACCTTCACCGGAAAATCGACATCCAGCCCCCACCTTAAAAGATCAATCATGTGAGTACCGTTGTTAAGTGCTTCGCCGGTACCCCAGTGCCAACGCCAATGCCAGTTGTAATGAACAATATTATCTTTGAACGTTTTTCTCGGAGCAGGACCCTGCCAGAGATCCCAATTGAGCCATTCAGGTACAGCCACTTCATTTCCAATCCCGATTGGCCCCCGGTTATTTGTGTACCATCCTTTGCCGAAATACGGGCGGCCAATGATTCCACTTTTTAATTCGTTTATGGCCTGAATAACATTGAGCCAAGAACGGCGCTGATTACCCATTTGAACGGATTTATTGTAGCGGGCGGTGGCGGCTACAAGCATTTCTCCCTCGTGAGGATTGTGACTTGCTGGTTTTTCCAGATAAACATGTTTCCCGGCCTGCATGGCCAAAAGTGCTGCGGGTGCATGCCAGTGATCGGGTGTTGCGATAACCATTAAATCGATATCCTTGTTTTCCAATGATTTCCGGAAATCAGGAAATCCGGTTGGTTTAAGTCCTTGTACTTCATGAACGTTGGAAATACATCTTTCCATTGCCCGTGAATCAACATCACAAACATGTAGTAAATCGTATTCTTTTTGAAAAGCAAAATTCTGCGCCAATGCAAATCCGCGGGAATTAACCCCCATTATTGACGTTCGTACTTTTTCATTGGCCCCGATAATCCTTTGGTAATTTTTAGCACTGAAACCGGGAAGCACCCCCCCAATTGAAATTGCTGCGGTTCCCAGGGCAGCGTTCTTTATAAAATCTCTTCGGCTATTTTCCATGATATTTTCTTTCTTTTTGGATGATGAAATTCCTTAAAATACTGATCTTTTTTAAAAGCCCCATGTCCGGGGAAACTTAACCAGATCATCAATGTTGAATGTTTGTCCGGTTTCGATTGATTTGCGAGCGGCAATTCCTACCATACTTGCCATTACTCCAGCGCGACTGCCAGCCATTTTGCCCAACGGGTCTGGTTGGTTTTCGTTAAAAAGCATTTGCCTGAGTTTAGCATCGGCACCACCGTGAGTACCTGTGCCTGATTCAACAAGCCAGGTTTTTGTTTCCCCGAAATTTTTAGTCAGGCGGAACTCGTTCTCGCCAGCAACTTCCCAGGGTTGCCGATAGTTTACTTTTACATCCAGTCTTCCTTTTTCTCCGGTAATGGTAATATGCTGACCTTCGTAGGGTAAAAATGCATTCATGGTATAATTCAACAATACTCCATTTTTATATTTTACCTCAACAGTCATGGTATCATAGGTATCAATATTGTTGTCCCAAACACAGCCATCCCTAAGGTAACCATCAACATCCTCATTTTTGGCGTACAGGTCCATCGCGAATTCATCTTTTGTAATATCCCAATAGAAGTCACACTTTCCGGTAAAAGGACAATTTCGGCAATTTCTGGCTCGGAATGAATTGTTTTTTCCGTAGAAAGCCACATTCCCAAATGCATGTACGGTTTCGGGTTCTGCATCCAGGGTCCAGTTAATTTGATCGAAATGATGAGAAGCTTTGGTTAAAAGTAGTGATCCCGAATATTCCATTTTACCATGCCAGCGCCTAAAATAGTCGGCCCCATGACTAATATCCAGGTTTTCCTGAAAATCTACGGAAATAATGCGCCCCAATTCTCCTGATGTAACCACTTTTTTAATCTCTTCTGACATAGCCATATGTCTGACATTAAAAGTGGTAATAATTTGTTTCCCGGTTCTAACTTCAGCATCCATCAGATTTTGGCACTGGTCCACTTCAATAGCAAGTGGTTTTTCGCAAATCGCGTCACAGCCAAGTTCCATAGCCCGTATTACATATTTTGTGTGAAAACAATCCGTGGTAGTTACGATCACAGCATCAGGCTTAGTTTCCTTGATCATGCGATCGAAATCCTGAGCAATAAATGTTGGCACATTTACTCCGATAAATTTCTTTGCAAACTCAACTCTTTTTGGGTTGATGTCGCACAAACCGACCAACTCAACTTTATCGGATAGCTGAGCCAGTAAATCTTTTCCCCAGGTTTGAGTTCCCCGAAACCCAGTGCCAACTAAAGCCACTCTTTTTTTTCCTGAA
Source organism: Bacteroidales bacterium (assembly GCA_038251165.1). Lineage (GTDB taxonomy): Bacteria > Bacteroidota > Bacteroidia > Bacteroidales > Prolixibacteraceae > Aquipluma. The sequence goes on from JBBSBP010000033.1 coordinate 25,546, forward strand.
AAAGATTCGACTCCTTTTACAGAAGCTGTTGCTTCACTTGTTGTGATTAATCCAGTTGAAAGTGCGGATAATCCTACAGCGAGACTGCTGCTTTTTTTTAGGAAATCTCTTCTTCCGGTATTTGTATCATTTGTGTCCATATTCAAATTTTTTGTTTTTCAGTTATTATTTTCTGCATTTGTTCTAGTTTAACCAGCTGGCATATATTTCTTTAATATCCTGTTCTGGTTGGATTGTAAGCAGCTTTAGATTTTGCTCGGCTTTGGCTTGTGAAAAAGCTGACTTAACAACATTCAAATCCTCATCCACCATCTTATCAGAGGCAGGGTTTCCCAATTGATTCTTTAGATCAACAAGCAAAAGTTTGTTGGGAGCCAAAGCAGCCTCAAGGTCTGGTAAATCGTAGGCAGTTAGTGCCCCGGCAACAAATGGTGGTAGAGCATCTGCATGATAATATTGGTTCATGGCAACTGAACGGTAGGAGATGAGCGGGGCGATTAAAGCGATGCGTGAAAAATCATTTTCAAAAGCTGCAACATGGAGTAGGGCCGGGCAGCTATTCCCTTTTGCTAACGCCAATATTTCTTTGGTATCCATATCAGCGCGTTGTTTTAAATAGAGAACTAACCGTTGAATATCGCCTGCATGGATTCCTACGACACTTCTACCTATCTGAACCGGTCCAAACCAGTGTTTAAAGGAAATACTTCCCAGATTTGAATCGAAATCACCCCAAAGCGAAAGGTTTGGTCCCATTTCGCCAATTCCAGCCAAGTCGGGTGCAAGTACCGGATGGCCTTTTTTTACCAGAAATTCAATTTCGCCTCCCATAAATGCCTGCTCACTTTTACCTTTTGGGTCCAGGTAAATGATTGGAGCTCCTTCGGGTTGATCTGGCTGAAAAAGTAAAAATGGGATGGGGTAGTCGCCTTCTCCACGAATAAGGTATTTCTCAATAACATATCCGTTTCGCCGGAACCTGCCAGTAAAAATAGCTTCATCAATTTTTGTTGGAGCCTGATAGCCCGATAGCTTTTTAGCTGAAATGACAATGTTTTTCAGGTGATTTTCAAAATTTTCCCGTGAAAGGACTAGCTTATCCAGATAATTTTGAGCCTCCTTTTTATTCAGGCTAAAAACGGTTTCTCCGCCAAGCGACGTTAAAACTTGTCCTGTTTCCGTTATTTTCAGTTCTTCAGGAGTTAAAAATTCTACTTCATTGTCTTTTGAATCGCCAGGTAGGTTTAACTGTTTTTGAAAAAACGCGTTGCGCGCTTCCCGGTTCTTTTTTGTTACACTATGGGGCGCATCATCTTCAACGCGATAAAAATTCTCAGCCTTTCCGAAAGCATGGTAAGCTTTTTTGACTTCCTTTTCTGTTTCCATTGCCCCCTGAATGGTGAAAAAATCCTGTGTGGTGGTAATCTGCAAGGCAGGTTTTGGTGCCCTGACTTCCAAAAGGTCAGCCAAATCTAAGCCGCTGGCAATACCCTGGTAAAAATGTTGTTCGGCGTCTTGTGGCCCATCTCCTTCCCACAGGCGCCGCATATTTGTCAGGTAACATTCAGGTGCTACAGCCAGTATCCTGTCGTCGAATGCTGCAATATAGGCAGCTTGTGTTCCACCTCCAGAATGCCCGGTGATGCCAATTCTTTCAGGATCAACTTCCTTTCGGGACATGAGGTAATCAACCGCACGGATTCCATCCCAGATCATGTAACGGGCCAGAGAATTTCCTGTAAAAAAACACTGTTCTCCTGCATATGAATGTTCAAATACGGCATCGCCCACAACCGATTTCTCCAGTTCAGGATTGTAATACTGAACCCTTTCCCCCTGCCCGATCGGGTCGAATGCAAAAACGACAAAACCTTTTTCAACAAAATTGATGCAGACTTGCTGGTAATCGGGCCAACGAAAAGCCTCTTGCGCATGGCCACTTGTAAATACAATAGTTGGCGTTCTTCCTTTTTGATTGTTTGGGACGAACATTGCAGCTGTAACATAAAATCCGGGCTGCGATTCAAAAACTACTTTTTCAATACGGTATTTGTCCTTTTGAACTACCCCAGTAATATGTGCATTTAGCGGCGTTTTCGGTGGGAAAGGACCGACTATTTTCAGTAGGGTTTCTTTTACTTTTTCCTGTCTTTTTAACCAATCTTCACGGGTCGAGAGTTTTGCAATTTTTGCTTCCCTCGCATCCAGAAAATGAAATGCCTGTGCCGCATAGTTGTTGTATAAACTGCTTTTTGCATTTTCATACTTCAGCCATTTGCCAAGCACATTTAAATCTTCATTTTGTGCGAAAACAAGAACTGGTAGAATGAAAAATACTAGCGTATAAAATTTCTTTACTTGTGACATATCCTTCGTGTTGAATTGGTCGAACAGACTTTCATGAAATATTAATACCAAATAAAATTTTAAGAAGTCGGCTCAGGAATTCTCCTGAGCCAACAGAACTAACTAAAACTATATGATGAGAACACTTAATTTACTATGTACTTCAATGTATTGTCAATGATGTAAAATAAAATAAGGTTGCGGTTTAAGCCCCTCTGCCCGAAATCCGGACAGAGGGACAATCCAAATCTCCGCTCAAACCCGATTCTTTTCACATCCGTTAAGATAGATAAGAACCTATTATTTTTATAAGTGATAATTCATTTGTAAAATCAAGTTTTTCATTTTTTAGAAAGTAAGCCTATAACATTTTTTCTCGGTAGAACTTTACCAGGACCGAATTTGAATAGAGCGAAAAGCCACTTCGCCGTTATGTCCCTGTAGCAAAATATGTCCCCGGGGCGCTTCACCAAAGTTTTTATAAATAGTGTATTTACTTCGGGCTACCAATGCCCTGAAAGAGTCACTGCCTTTTTCATATTCCAAAATTTCATGTCCGTTTAGCCAATGTTCAACATGGCTGCCGTTCACTAAAAGTTTAACCTTATTCCATTCTCCAACAGGATGCATTATTTTGTTTTCCGGAGCAGGAATTAATTCGTATAAAGAACCGGTAAAATGATTACCAAAGTTATTCCCCAATTCTTCTAAGGTATAGCTTGCATCATCCAGAATCTGATATTCAACACCAAGATATTGTCCTTCATATCCTGGAAAATCTTTAACAACGAAGTATTTTATCCCGCTGTTCGCATGAGGAGTTAATTTATATTCCAGCTCCAGTTCAAAGTTTGCGTATTGCTCTTTGGTAATAATATCAAAACCAGCAGGGATATCACCACTTGCTGCCTGAACAATTAGTTCTTTACCTTCAATTTTCCAACCTTGTTTCGGAAATGAATCGGTTTGCACACTTTGCCAGGCATCAGTCGAAGATCCATCAAAAAGCCATTCCTGTTTTTCTTTCTTCGGAAGTTTTTTGATTTTTATATTTTGGAACCAGGCCGGATACCCATGATCCTGAAGACAGATAACTCCAGCAGGACTTAATCCATAATCAGGATAATTCTTCCATTTGCCTGTCGTTTTGCGGTTATACCAGTCAGGACTCCAGGCTTCGAATTCAATAGTTTTTTCGCCATTCATCCAGTATTCAACATGCCCATTATCAAAAATTATTTTCGAATTGTTCCATTCCCCTGCGGGATTAATATGAAGTTTCGATTTATCGGGGAGATACATCGCGTAATCGACACCACATTTTTGCCATTCTTCAAGTGGTGGCGGAAAATTAACATCGTCAATTAACTGATATTCTGGTCCGGTTGCATAAGGTACTTCATATTTCTTATTCTCGACCACATGATACAATATTCCACTGTTGCCGCTTTTCGAGATTTTCCAATCCCAGCTAAGTATGAAATTGTCAAACTGCTCAATGGTGACGATGTATCCGTTTTTATCGCTTCCATGCCCTTCCGCTTTGATCGCGCCATTTTCCACCATCCATGGTCCGGTTAAACTATCGTTGTTAAAGTCATGCCATCCATTCAGACTAGTTCCATCAAACAGCAATTGCCATCCGTCATCTTTTTCCTGATTTGTTAAACTATTGGGTTTCTGCTGGCAAGCAGTTGTACCGAAAATGAGCATTATTCCTGTTAAGTAAAAGAAACTGTATTTCATTTTGTTGTGTTTTATTTGTTTTTCCTTTAGTAAGACAGACTGGAATCCTGTGATTTTTACACCAGACATTTAAAATAGTTGAGAAACCTTGTTGTTAAAATACTCTACATATTTCTGAACACTTGGCATCAGTTTGTCCTGATCTCCTTCAAATTCGATTGAGAATTCTCCTTTAAAATTTTCCTTTTTTAACTCCTGAAAAATCCCATCTAAATTACAAACACCAGTTCCAGGAAGTACATCATCCTGATAATCTTTACCTTCTTTTTTTGCTTCAACATCCTTCAGATGAACCATTTTTAAACGGTTTCCATAGAGTTTAATCCCTTCAACGGGGTCGATTCCCATTCTTTTCCAATGACCTATATCGGCACATCCTCCAATTCTCATACTCAGTCCTTTCACTGCATTAATAAATAATTCAGGAGTCCAATAAATTGAAGGTTTTGGATGATTATGGATTGCCACGTCGATTTTATATTTGTTGGCCAGTTGGTCAACATATTTCAAATCGTCATATTCAGGTTCGCAAGTGATAATTTTAATTCCCATGGCCGATGCATCCTTGAAGATGTGATCCCATTCATCATGAGTTTTATGTGTGACAACACCAGTTGCTATGATATTCACATTTTGTGATTTCGCATAGGCTAATAGTTTTTTCTGGGTTGCTACATCCATGGTAAACATCTTGCCTTCGAGTTCACCGCCTAATTCCTGACCGTAAAAGGCTTCAATATTTTTTATTCCCAGTTGATGAGCTTTGGTAATACTCTCTTCTAAAGTGAAAGTGTGAAAGGTATAGGACTGAATCCCCAGTTGCCAATCTGATTTTTTAGGTTTGGCAAACGTATTTATAAACATTAGTATTGCAAGAAGAAATATTCCGGAATATTTAAGTGAGTATTTCATAAATAATTATCGTGTAATGGTTTATATTTTGATGTTTAAATAAGTAAGTTTTTCATAAACTTATATTTTGGGCATTTCAGGTAATGACCAGCCTTCGCGGTAAGTATGTTTTACCCATTCCTCAGCAATCTGGCTGGCATTAAATTCAGCATACTGCCGGTTAAATCTCGGATCGCCATCAACAACCTTAAACTCATCGACAGTTACAATTTTAATTTTCTCAGAATCGGAAATATTGTTGAACTTCATATTTTCACCGTCCCACAACAGCGGACGTTTCAAATCCTGCAGCCGAACTGCCAAAACACCCATCACAACCATTTCGTTGAATGGTCCGGAATATTGGAAGTTAGCGCTTGCTTCTTTTCTGTTTTCGGCATTCTCTTTGCAGGCACGAATCCAATCGCGCTCATGAGCACCTTTCCATGGCCCTTCCTCACTGCCCGGAATGCGTGGAATTGTAGGTGTAGGTTCTTTGAAATCGTCCATCTTAGAATAGGGGAGCAAGGTTGGTTCCATACCATAATAGCTTGTCATAATTGTTCCTTTGCTACCAACGAAAAGTAAACCGCCTCCACTGTTTTTTCCAAGCACGTCGCCATCAGGAAGCCCTTCCGGTCGCCTTGGAAGCATGCCGCCATCATACCAGGTTACTTTTACTTCAGGCATTCCTACATCAGGCAGGTTTTTACGTGCAGGAAAGGTGTATTCAATAATTTCAGCATGAGGGGCACTCTCCGTATTGAGCAAGGTTGAAGAAGCTTCAATTTTGGTTGGATATTTCAAATTCAGAGCCATATATACCGGATCTAATACGTGGCATCCCATATCACCCAAAGCGCCTGTGCCAAAATCCCACCAACCACGCCAGTTCCATGGTGTATAAACCGAATGATATGGACGATAAGCTGCTGGTCCCAAGAATAAATCCCAATCGAGGGTTCCGGGAACTGGTATTGATTCTGTTGGCTTTTTTAATCCCTGAGGCCAGATTGGACGGTCGGTCCAGGCATGTACTTCCTTAACCTCGCCAATAGTTCCAGCCCAAATCCATTCGCTAACTCTTCTAATATCGTCACCTGAATTTCCCTGGTTCCCCATTTGTGTGGCAACTTTATATTTTTTTGCCAGATTGGTCAGTAAGCGCGATTCGTAAACCGAGTGGGTTAGCGGTTTCTGAGTATAAACATGTTTTCCTAAAGTTATGGCATGAGCTGTAATTCCAGCGTGCGAATGATCGGGTGTAGCAATCATTACCGCATCTATTGATTTTCCGAATTCATTAAACATGACCCTCCAGTCTTTGAATTTTTTTGCATTCGGATAATCATTAAAGGTTCTTCCGGCGTAATCCCAATCTACATCACAAAGAGCAACAATATTTTCATTGCTCATATTTTTGAGATTATTTCGTCCCATTCCACCGATACCTATTCCGGCGATATTCAATTTATCGCTGGGAGCAGTATGACCAAAAGCTTTGCCTAATACATTTCCGGGAACAATCGTTAAACCGACCACGGTGGCATTGGCTAATCCTAAAAAATCTCTTCTTTTCATGTTTATTAATTTTCAGTTTTGAATTCAATTTATTTCTTGATTAAATCTTCTAAATAACCAGTAGAATAACATTGCAAATTTGAATCTCTTCTACAATTGGTATTAAATGCTATTTTCTATGATAATCAAGTCCCTTTTTGAAACTCGATGAAGTCATTCGGATATTGTAAATCCTGTATTATTTCACCTCCACTAAGTCGAATCCATGAACGAAACCCAATCCCTCCTTCCATAAGCTCAATAACACGACCCCCATTTGGTTTTAAATTATTATATACAGTGTCGCCACCACTATACCTCCCATAAATAAAGAACATCTTGTCCCAATAAACTGCGAAGTCATTATCGTGGTCGTGCCCAACAAATACAGCTTGGATATCCCCCATTTCTTTCATTGAAACAAGCAATCCTGAATTAACTTTAGGTGAAGCAACACTTTCCATTCGTGTACCAATCAATTTTCCTTTATTGGCATCGATTGCTGCTTCTCTATGCTCCGGTAAAGGGATATGAAAAAAAGCAAAGGAAGGAAGAGGTTTTCCATTGTTTTGCTTCGTGTAGAATTTACTTCTTTCACGATACCAAGCAATTTGGTTAAAATGAATATGACCGTATCCATCAATATCTTTTATGGTAGAAAGGGCATTTGAATCAAAAAAATAGAATATGTTTTTGATTGCATCATTTTTGAATGATTTCAAAGTAAGTATGTAATTCGTCACACCAAAAATCTCTTTTGAATTCAAAGTAATATTGTATGGGATTGACTGGACTATTTCAAGCATTTCTTCTCGAGTTTTATCAAACTCTTCATCATGATTCCCAAAAGTCACCGCAAATGGAATTTTACGAACTGATATTGGCTCCAGAATTCGACGTAATGAATCTTCTGCGGGATTCCCGAAAATTATATCTCCTGTATGGATAACAAGATCAGGTTTTTCCATGTCCAACAATTTATTAACATTATCTAACGCCCTGACGGAACGAGCGTCTCCTTCAATGTAATGAGTGTCAGTCAACTGTAAAATCTTAAACTTACCGCTTCTGTTATAAGTCAGATCTTCGATATAGCTGGTCGTCTCTTTATTTGATGAAGGGATATCTGGTTTTGTTCCCTCCCCTTTATCCACTTGTTCAACGAGCGAAGAAAATGCCCCTACCATTTTACTTGTTAACATCATACTTGCAAAAGCAGAGCCTCCAATGAAAGTCCTTCGGTCAATATTCCGTTTCATCTTATCTTTTATTTTTAACCACAAAATCTCATATTACCCTAATCCTTTAGATATAATATTTATAAAAATTATATCAATCCGGCCAGCTTGTTTCAATTCCCTGTGAGCGAATTAAATTTTGAAAATCTTCCAATAAGCTTGGATTTGCGTGCACTTCACGTGGAAGTACCTTTTTACTTTTTGCAAATGCAATCAACGATCCAACCGATTCACCAATGTTCCATTCAACAGGGTGTAGGCGGTAGCAACCATTGGTAATATGAGTTGTTCCAATATTTTTGCAGGCAGGCAGCAGATTCTCTGTTTGTTGAGGGATAAATGCACCGAGTGGTATCTGAAATTGTAAAGATTCTAAATTCAATTGATTCAGTCCTTTACTCGATGGGTGCAAATCAATCGCGTAATAACCAATTCCCACACTGTCAGAAAACTCAGCAGCTTTTTTGCCTTCAATTGGGCCCGCAACCTTTAACCTATTCTCTTTACCAACATGTTCTTCCAGTACCGTAAAAATTGCTTTGATTCGCCGTGATTCACGGATATATGGATATTTTGCCATTCCATCGCTTGTTCCCAGAACATCTTTCCGAAGTCGTATTCCCGGCCATCCCTGTCCTCCGTCTGGACGAGGCGCTTCGGTTTGAAGCCAATACAGCAGAGAGAAACTGAGCTGTTTGGCCTGTTCAATCTGACTTGTGAATTCTTTTTCGCTCACATTAACGAGGTTCCCGTTGTAATAGTCGTTTTGCGGCCAATTGACTATGGTGATATCGCTGTCGTATGCTTCAGGTTTAAAATTATTTTTATTGATTATTCTCCGGTAAAGCCAAAGGTTAAGCAAAGGTGCGGTATCTAATTCTTCCGGGTTAAAGCCCAAAGCCTTAGGTTTTTCCGGATTAGAAGGAGAAGAGTACATGAGACTAAGTTGTTTTGCCGGCCACGCTGGAGTCATTTGGGGCACAAAACCTCTCCAAAATTCATATTGCTCCGGCTTTTCTATGGTGTGATTTTCTCCAGGGAGATAATCAATGGCATAGCAAACTGTGAAAGATTGATTGTTATCCGGATCTCCTGTTTCAGGAGCATTTAACTCACCAGTTTCTTTTTTTGATTCTGTTCCTGTAACAAATGCTGTTCCTGTTAATGGCAATAAATCGCCAAGTTCAGTAGCATCGATAAAATAAGGAGCAACAAAAGTGTATTTTATATTATCGCGGAAGTTGACTGCATTAAGCGACTCCACATGATTACCGTTCATTGATGCTGAAGTCACTTTACTTTCCAACAAAAGGGTTAATTTTCCGGATCCAATATAAGGGGCAAACAGTTCGTACAAAACAGCAATTGCGACACGAGGCTCGTGGCCTATTCTTGATACCTTGCCACTTCCCGGATTAAAATACTTGCTTGCAGCAGCTTGCACTGTAAGGGGATAATGATTTTTGTAATAATCGCGGATCTCCGTACGAAAATCGCGATAAAGCTGAGTAGCCCCATGTGTTTCAATCCACTGATGCTCGTCGGGAGGAACGCCTTGTTGGGTCAATTGCCCACCAATCCAATCTGTTTCTTCTGTCATGATTACAGTCAGACCATTTCGCAGTGCTGCCAGTGCAGCTGCACAACCGCCCAGTCCACCGCCAGCAATAATAACATCGGCTCGTAAAATTTCTTTGTTCTTCAAATTTCCTTTGCCTTTTTTCCCTGAAAGAGCATAAGTTGGAAGGCTGACTATTGGAGATGCAACCAGGCCTGCCCCAACAATTAATTCTATAAAATTTTTTCGGTTCATGTCATCTGTTTATGTATTAAACCCCTTAAAATGTACTTGCTATTCCTGAAGTTTAGTATTAGTACTTAGCTTGTAATCCTATTTTAAAATAATGTTGAACAGGTAAGTTCCACTTCCTATTTCTATTTTTAAATTCCCCTTTTTGTCAGAGGTTTTTATCGATTCATTACCAAAAAGAGACTGGTTATTCATTTTTACGTCCTGAGAACCTATATGATCGAAACATACCGTTGCCGTTGTGTTTGGTGGTACAGTGCAGGAATAGTCCATTGAAGCTTCCTCCAGTTTCCATTCCGATTTAATGGTTCCGTAAACTGATTTCAGGCTGGAAGATGCACTGGTAAGTCCACCCCCGGAATGTGGTTGTAAAAAGAAATGCTTATATCCGGGATTTTCGGGGTCAATGCAAATACCGGCAACATGCGAGTAAAGCCATTCTCCGATAGCCCCATACGCATAATGGTTAAAGCTGTTCATGGTTGTATCCTGAAACGAACCATCTGGTTTTATTCCGTCCCAGCGTTCCCAAATGGTTGTTGCACCTTTGGTAACCGGGTACAACCACGATGGATATTCTTTCCGGGTTAACAGCATAAAAGCTAAATCATCGCGGCCAATTTCAGACAAAGTTTCACACAACAAGGGTGTTCCAACAAAACCAGTGGTCAGATGCCCAAATTTCTTCACATCATTCGCCAAATAATTGGCAGATTTATCAATTAAATTGTCGGGTACCAATCCAAATGAAAGTGCAAGCGCATAAGCAGTCTGGGTATGTGATACCAGACGTCCGTTTGGTGTAACAAATTCATCGTTAAAAGCTTTCTTAATTTTTGGAAGTAGTAAAGTGTATTTCTCAGCATCTGCTTTGATACCTAATATCACGGCAACTTTGCTCAATATGGTAGTCGAATAATAGTAGTAGGCTTGTGCAATCAGGTCTTTTTCTGTAGTTGCGCCTTTGTAATCGTTTCGGTTGCTTCCAAATGCCAGATGATCGCCATAGTGGTTGTCCCCATCCCAAAGGTTATCGTCTCCGGCTCTGGTTTTCATATATTCCACCCAGGCTTTCATGCTCGGATATTGAACCTCAAGAATTCGTTTATCTCCATAAGCCCGATAGACAGTCCAGGGAATTACGATAGCCACATCAGCCCATGCAGTTGAACCACCATCGCCTCTCAGTACATCAGGAACAACGTCGGTAACTTTCCCGTTTGGAAGCTGGTCGGCAGCAATATCTTTCGCCCATTTGGTGTAAAAAGCAGCCACATCGTAATTGAAAGCGGCTGTCATACTAAATACCTGGGCATCACCTGTCCACCCAAGCCTTTCATCACGTTGCGGGCAGTCGGTCGGGACATCTAAAAAATTATCTTTTTGTCCCCACTGAATATTACTTTGTAATTTATTAATCAAGGTATCAGAGCAACTAAAAGTCCCAGTAGGTTCCATATCTGAATGAACCACGATTCCGGTAAAATCATTGATGTTAATTGGTTCGCGAAGTCCTTCTATTTTTACATACTGAAAGCCAAAAAAAGTGAAATAAGGTTCGTAAGTCTCTTCCGTATCCCCTTTCAGAATATAGGTGTTTGTTGCCTTGGCAGATCGAAGGTTTTCAGTATAAAAGTTTCCCTCTTTATCGAGTACTTCAGCAAACTGAATTTTTATTATATCTCCTTTTTGTCCTTTCACTTTTATCCGAAGCCAGCCAACCATATTTTGTCCCATATTCAGAACAGTTTCGCCTTTTGATGTTTGCAATACTTTTACTGGTATTATTTCTTCTGTAGCTTTTACCGGCAACCCCTGCGAAGCAATAATTTTATCTTTAGTATAATTGAGCAGTACCACATCTATCCAAACGCTTTCATCGAAATTGGGAGAACTCCATCCATCCATTTCCAGGCGGGCATCATACAATTCACCATCGTATATATCAGATTCCAGAATGGGGCCGGTATTATATTTCCAGTTTTTATCTGTAATTATCGTTTCAACTGAACCATCTGTATATTCTATTTTCAGCTGAAGTAAAAGGCCCAGTTGATTTCCATAATAACTGTGTGGTTCGATGTATCCAATTTTCCCACGAAACCAGCCATCAGCAAGAATTGCCCCGAACGCGTTTTTACTCCGAAGCATTTTTGTTACATCGTAGGTTTGATATTGAAGCCTTTTATGATAGCTTGTCCAACCAGGGGTAAAATACTGGTCACCAACTTTTTTACCGTTCAGGAAAAGTTGATAAAGACCTAAAGAAGTTACATAAACCCGAGCTGATTTTATTTTCTTATTCAGCGAAAATTCTTTTCTGTAGTATTGTGCAGGCCATTTCCCTTTTCCGTCAATTTCGTCCTTGACGGTTATCCAAGAAGCGGTCCATAATTTCGTATCTAAAATGCCGGTTTCCCAATATGCCGGTTCACTCCATGCGGTAACAGTATTGGTATTGTCCCAAATCCGTACCTGCCAATATACCCGTTGCATCGATTGTAATGCGGGTCCGGAATATTCAATGTTTACTGAATATTCGCTTTCTATCTTTCCGGAGTTCCAGATTAAACGACTCTTATTTTTTAGGTTCTGTTGAGAATCGGCAACCCGAATTTCATAAGCCGTTTGCATTACGCTTTCTCCATCAGAAAGAATCTGCCAACTTAACCGGGGTTTCTGAATATCAATTCCAATGGGATTACTATGATATTCGCACTTTAGAGCTCCGACCAAATTATTTTTTGCAGATAACCAACATGGTTGATTCAATACCAGTAGAATAATAATAAGTTTGAAAAGATAATTTGCTGATTTCATTCAACTGATTTTTGAATTTAAATTTTCAGGAGGAATAAACAAAATTGGTAAATACGGTCGAATCAGAAATGAGTATTCCAACTCTACCGTATTTAAAAATGTAATTAGCTTTTTAGCTTATTTATTTAATATCATTTTTCTGGTAAATACCTGATCTTTGGTTCTCATCTGTACAAAGTAAATCCCATTTATTAGGTTTTCTGCAGCTAATTCCAGAGTGTATTTTCCTGATAATTTTACGCCTTCATTGATCAACCTTACTGCATGTCCGGTGATATCAAAAACTTGAAAACTCACATTTCCTGTCTTTGCAATTTGGTATGGGAGAATCGTTGAATGAGTAAAAGGATTTGGGTAATTTTGTCCCAATTGAGCGTTGTCGCCTAACTGAATTTTCTGAACAGCTGTTGGAATAGTGGCACTTTTGCCTAATACTGCAACCTGAGCAGCATCCAACGCAACATCCCAGATAGCTACTTCAGAACAACTGATTAGTCCATCGTCTCCATCATTATCAGCGAAAAGCAACAGTTTTGGTGCTAATGCCCACCTTCCATCTAAATTAAAATATGCATTGGTTAAATCAGGTGTGTCTAACCAAAGTTCCCCGTTTATATACATACGCCAAAAGACTCCCTGTTTAACTGTAACGACCATCCTATACCAGGTGTTAGCCGAAATAAATTTGGTCGAATAGGGCGTACGCGTTGTCCCAATTGATCCATCATTATGATGTACAAACAAATCAGCATCTGATATATTTGTCGTATCTGTTTGGAAAAAGGCAGCGTAATCAATTATGTTTGGTACTGAAAAATCAATTTGAAGTGACCATTCATTCACTAATGTACCACCACCATTTGGAGCCAATCCATCTTTCATTATCAAATAACTTCCCTTGCCAATTTGGGTGGCGCCATTTCCTGCTTCCGGTCCGTTAACCGAGGTCTGAGTCCCGGTTAGCGCAAGGTCAGTTCCAACACTGGCCTTAAGTAAATTGGCAGGGTCATCAAATTTCCACAAGCCTTTTTCAACAGGTACTTGTGCAACGGTCTCAAAAGTTGAAGTAGCATTGCCCATTTGCTCAACCTGAGCCGCATTCAATGCGACATCCCAGATAGCTACTTCTGAACAATTGATTAGTCCATCGTCTCCATCATTATCAGCGAAAAGCAACAGTTTTGGTGCTAATGCCCACCTTCCGTCTAAATTAAAATAGGCATTGGTTAAATCAGGTGTGTCTAACCAAAGAACACCGTCAAGATACATCCGCCAAAATGCTCCCTGTTTAACTGTAACGACCATTCTGTGCCAGGTGTCAGCAGAAATAAAATTAGCAGAATAGGGAGTACGCGATGTACCAATTGAACCATCATTATGATGTACAAACAAATCAGCATCTGATGTATTCGTTGTATCCGTTTGGAAAAAGGCAGCGTAATCAACAATGGTTGGTACAGAAAAATCAATCTGAAGTGACCATTCATTTACCAATGTTCCACCACCATTTGGAGACAAACCATTTTTCATAGTCAGGTAACTTCCTTTACCAATTTGGGTGGCCAAATTACCGGCTGCCGGTCCGTTAACCGATGTTTCAGTTCCGGTTAGAGTTAGGTCGGTTCCAATAGCTGCCTTTAGTAAATTAGCAGCATCATCAAATTTCCACAAACCTTTTCTGTCAGGTACTTGCGCATTTGAAGCAAAAGTGCAAACCAAAGTAAAAAGGATACTAAAAAGTAAAAGTTTTGTTCTCATATCAATATAGTTTAAGTGAAAAATAAAATAATTAATTTGGAATTATTTTGTCAGAAATAGTCCGTAATACGGGCATAAGCGATCCAATTGCGGCTAAATTAGTTAACTCCACAATTCGATTCTTCAGAAGAATTATCATCTGGAAGATGATTGTTTTCAGCTCTATCTGTTATTAAATTAAGAATAGAGCAAAAACAATCACTTTCTTTTGATTTTAGTTTACATTTTCATGTATTATTTAATATCCATCATTTTGGATAAGAGAAGGATCCCGATCAATTTCAGCCTGCGGAATTGGCCAATTCTGAAATTTATTATCCCAGAATCTATTCGCATCCCTTGTTTTGAGTTTAGATTTAAAGCTATCGTAGTTTGCAATATCATTTAAATCATGCCGGCTGTCCTTTTTGAAATTAGGAACCATATCAGGTGTAGCATCTGCATAGCCACCAGAGGTTATATATCCTTTTGCATCTTTGGTAAGTGCAACAGGGAAACCATAACACGGACCTTCATTTTCCAAATCACCGATCTGCCATCTTCTCATGTCAACAAAATGGATGCCTTCCATAATCAATTCTACTTTGCGTTCACGCCTAACCAATTGGCGCATCTTATCCTGATTTCCCATACGGTCGGCAGAAACATTTGGCATATGGGAGCGGTTTAGTACCAGGTTAATTGCATTATAAACTGAAGCATCCAGTTCATTCAGTTCAATTTTAGCTTCAGCATAGGTTAACAATACTTCGGCATATCGCATTACCGGGAAATTTGTTGTATTGGTTCTTACAGCTTCGGAAACATCAGTTGCCAGCTTCTTAAAGATAAATCCAAGGCCTGCATTGGCAAAACTGGTCCAGGCAGCAGAACTATTTATATCGGCATTTGTTTTCGATGACCATGTTTTCGACGTGTAGCTATAAAACATCGTAGTCGGATTATAGGCATCTAACACAAATTGGATATTTGCTCCACCACCGACAGTACTTCCTATAACTGTATCTCCATGCATCCACAGCGTAGCACCAAACCTAGGATCCCTATTTTTTCCTGGATTTTTGACATCATATAAAGGTGACTCGTCAATACGTTTGCCATCGATACATTCGTATGTATCAGCCAACATTTGTGTAGGATGCATACCGGTTTGGCCATAATTACGCGAAACCATACCAAAAGGAATCCAATGAAAGTTAGTAATTCCCTTGTTGGAATACATTAATTCGAACAACATCTCGCTGCGTACATCCGATTTTGCCTGCCCGTCTACGGTGTATAAATCATCAAAATTTGAAGCTAAACCTCTATTGTTAAAAATCGCTTGTGAAGCGGTGGCAGCAACTTTAAAATAATTTGATGCATTTCCTCCAAAGTTAAGACTTCCTCCTAATAGGGCTGTACGGGCTTTAAGTCCAAGTGCAACAGCTTTATCTACCCGGCCTCTTTCAGCAGCTATCCATGATAAATTTGCTGCAGCGTCATCCATTTCTGAGAGAATAAAATCTAATATTTCAACTTTTGAAGTTTTTTGATCTTCAAATTGATCCACTGTCACAGGTGCTGTAAAAAAGGGCACATCTCCGAAAGTAGATATCAGATTGTAATAGGCGTAAGCACGAATTACTTTCGCTTCTGCAATGTATTGTGCAGTGCTACCACCTAATCCGTCAATATAAGGAAGAGAACCAGCCAATAAGGCGTTAGCTCTGGCGATAGTTAAATAATTACCTGACCACCATTGTTGTATAGTAGAATTTGAAGGATCCAATGCCCCTCCTGCTCCAATAGTTGTGTTTTCAGTTCGTTCAACAGCCAATCCGGTAAAAAAATCCAAAGCAAACTGTGCTGGTCTCCTGCCATAATAAACAACGATGTACAATGAATTATAAACACCTTCAAGTCCTGTTTTAATAGCTACCTCTGATTTATAGAAACCTGTTGTAGAGTAGTCAATAGGCTCCTTATCCAGTAAATCCTGACAAGAAATCAATACCGTTGTCAGTATAAAAAATATTGTTGCTTTACATAATAATCTTTTCATAATTTTTAAGTTTTAAAAACGAATATCCAATCCAAAAGTTAAAGTTCTCATTACGGGATAAAAATTGCCATTACTTACACTCACTTCAGGATCATATCCTTGATATGCCTTGCTGAAAGTAAATAGATTTTGTCCACTTGCATAGACACGCAGATTGTCTAATTTGTAGTTTTGCAGCAAATGTTTCGGCAAAGTATAACCTATAACAGCGTTTTTTAAACGTCCGTAAGCACCACTTTTTACCCATTGAGTAGAAATTATATTATTCGGGTTATTCCCGGTACCGTCAATTAATAAGATTGGAAATTCCGCATTAGGATTGTCCAAAGTCCAATAATCCAGTTGGTTTTTGTAGATGGTTCTCCCAATATAGAACGGGCGGGCTCCGTTTCCTGAGTAGTATATGTCTTTTTTTCCTACACCTTGAAAAAACAAGGTGAAATCAAAATTTTTCCATTCAGCGCCTAGGTTTAAACTATACTCATAACGGGGAAGCGGATTACCAATAATCGTACGGTCGTCACTATCAATAATTCCATCAGGTACTCCATCGGGTCCACTCAGGTCCTGATATTTCACATATCCGGGTTTTACGTTTGCCTTCGTTCCATATACCGCGGAGGCATCAATTTCTTCCTGAGATTGAAAGTAACCCTGTGCTACATAACCATACCATGAACCAATAGATTCTCCTTCGGTAGTGATCTGTTGTCCAATATATTCATTTCCATACAGATTGGTTACCGTATTTTGAACATCTGAAAGATACCCGGTAATATGATAGTTCACTTTTCCAATTTTATCATTCCATGTCAATGACAGATCCCATCCATTGTTGCGCATTGAACCGGCATTTTCCCATGGAGATGAAAGTCCAACAAACAAAGGAATTGGGAACTGCTGTAACATATCATTGATATTCCGTACATAATAGTCGTATGTAATACTTAATCTATTCCTGAAAATAGAGGCATCCAATCCTACGTCCATTTGAGTTGATTTTTCCCAGGTGATTTTTTCATTTGCAGACTGTGTTTGTGCTGTACCTGTGCCTTCTACTTCATCAAACCAATAACTATAGCCACTAGATAGCGTTGTTGCATATGGATAATATCCTGATATGGACTGATTTCCCAAAGTTCCGTAGGAACCTCTTATTTTCAGGTTTCCAATTGATTCTTTCAACGATTCAAAGAAAGGTTCTTCAGAAACTCTCCAACCAATACTTGCTGATGGAAAAAATCCCAAGCGGTAATCTTTCATGAAACGGGAAGATTTATCCCATCGTCCGTTTAATTCCAATAAGTAACGTTCCTTGAAATTGTAGTTAAACCTGCCGTAGTACGACAACATGCTCCATGCATAACTTGTTCCTCCATTTGCGGAAGTGGTAATGTCGCCTTGATTTAATTCTGTAAAACCATCGTAATTAAACCCTTTACGCGAAGCATATATCGAATGTCCTAATTTTTCTTCTGTTTGGATACCTCCCAACAATTTGAAATAACTGCCTTGAATCTTTTTTTCGTACGAAGTCTGAAAATTAAACTGGTTCGCAAGCAGTTGACTATAACTTTCGTATTTTTTATTCCCGCTTGCAGGGTATGTTGTTTTGTATGTTCCGTCCTCGTATGTTTCATAGGGGTCAATAAAATAATCTAACTTATTTTCCAATTTTCTGCTACTGTAACTAGCCGTTGCGATTAATCCTTTCGTTGGATTAATTTCAATGAATCCTCTTACTCCCAATTCAGGAATAATATTGTTGCTTATTCCTCCAACTGCAGCTGTAGCTAGAGGGTTATCACCATTCTGTCCATAACCATAAGTGCCATCATTATTTAGTCCTGAAAAAACCGGAGTATAGGTTATTGCCTTACTAATTATCGAAACCGGATCATCAATACTGGGTTCCTTTGTTTCAGACTGACTAATATTCACATCTAATCCAACTTTCATCCAATTCGTAATTTTCGCATCAGAATTTACGCGCAAAGTTTTACGGTTATAATCATTATTGACAATATGACCATCCTGATAATAATAGCCGGCATTTGCAAAAAAGCTAACTTTGTCAGTTCCACCACTTAAACTTACCGAATGCTTGTGACTCAGTGCATTGTTTTTAAGGATCAGATTCTTCCAATTCGTATTGAAGGTTGTCATATTATCCGCACCTGACGTTTTATACTGATTGATCAATTCCTCAGAATACTGTGGACTCTCGTCTGAATTAGCTTTGGCAATATTAATCTGTTGCATATAACCTAAAGCATCAACAGGATCTGGAAGTTCTGTTGGTGTATTGGTTCCTACAGAACCGCTGTACGAAATTTTAACCTCGCCAGCTTTTGCACGTTTTGTCGTGATCAGAATAACACCGTTGGATGCCTTCGATCCATAAATGGAAGCCGAGGCCGCATCTTTTAATATTGAAATAGACTCAATACTGTTCATGTCAACATTATCCATATCTCCTTCTACGCCGTCAATTAAAACCAAGGGAGAGGTGGATGAATTCAAAGATCCAACACCCCTTATGGTGATCGTACCACCATCGGAACCAGGTTTCCCAGAACTCTGCACTACCGAAACGCCTGGAGCAAGTCCCTGCAAAGCGGTAGAGGTATTTGCCAGATTTCTTTTTACCAGTTCGTCGCTGGATATGCTTTGAACAGAACCGGTTACATTAACTTTCTTTTGAACACCATAACCAACAGCAATCACTTCATCAATTCCGATAGCATCTTCAGCAAGTGTTACATTGATTGTTGATTTTCCTGATACAGGAATTTCTTGGGCTTTCATTCCAACAAATGAAAATTGCAACGTTGTATTTTCAGGAATATTGGAAAGATAATATTTCCCATCGCCATCTGTAATGGTGCCGGTTGTTGTTCCTTTTATAACGACTGAAGCACCGGGGAGTGGACCTCCTGAAGAATCTGTTACTTTACCTGTAACAAATTTTTGCTGCTGCATTTCAGTTTGATCAGTCGTTATACCATCTTTTTGTTTAAGAGCAATATAACGGTCAATGATCTGATAATCAAGATCTGTCCCACTTAAGAGTTTTTCGAGAACTTCCTGGATTTTCATATCATTGACACTGATCGAAACATTTTTGTAAGAGTTTATTTCGTCGTTGTTGTAGTAGAAATAAAACTCCGATTGTTTTTCGATCTGCTTAAGCACATCAACGAACGTTCCGTTCGTTATGTGAATGTTCAATTTAGTTGACTGTGAATAAGTGGATGCACTCACACTGATCACAAATGCCAAAATTAAAAAGCTCGTTAGTTTCATAAGTCGCAATAATTTTTTTAACAACCGGTCATTGTTGATCCGTTCTCGATGTTTTTTCATAGATTTGTGTAGTTAAATTAAACATTTATTGTTTGATTGCGGGCGGTGGAATGGTCTCAAGCATTTCATCGCCTTCTATTTCTATATTTTCATCTAGCTTTCTTTTTTATTGTTTTCGCTTGATGGTTATACTATTTTTTTCTTCAGTTTTTACTTCATAATTAAACTTGATAGGTGCTAAAAGTTCCATGACCATAATGGTTTGATCAATCGGTTTGTTACGCAAAATAGTTCCTGAGAATTTAAAGTCTTTGAAGCTTTCCTTTTCAAATTTAATTTCGACATTATACCAACGTTCCATTTTTTTTGCAATTTCGCCCAATTTCTCGCCGGTGAATGTGATTTTACCATCTTTCCAACTGGTATAAAAATAAGGATCAGCTTTTTGTATCTGAATAGCAGTATCTCCATCTTTTTTAGTGGCAATTTGTCCTGGAGCCATTTCACCAATTTTTTTTCCTTCTAAATTATTTAGCTGTACTTTTCCTTCAACCAATACTACAGTTTGTATTGATTCATCAGGATATGCAGAAACATTGAACGAGGTCCCCAAAACTTCAACTTCAAGTTTGCCTGTTTTAACAATAAATGGAAGGTGTTTATTCGGTTTAACTTTAAAGAAGGCTTCACCTTCGATATATACATTCCGTTCGTTTTGATTAAAATGATTGGGGTATTTAAATTTTGTGCCGGAATTTAGCCAGACTTCAGTTCCATCGAAAAGAAAAAGATGGCCTGTCTGACCATACATTACCTCCATTTCAGCATATTGAACTTCCTGATTTTTATTTCCTGTATATGAAATATAGAATGTTCCTGCCAGGAAAGCAAAAATTAGAATTGCTGCATATTTCAGAATTTCTTTGCTGTATATTTTAAATATATTAATTCGAACCTGCTTCTTTATTGTATTCCAGGAAGAATCTATGTCAGATTTTTGTAATTGCCCAGTTTCTTTTAAGCCCTCATGTATTCTTTGGCTTTTTGCAAAATGGCTTAGGTTGGATTGCTCTTCCAAGCCTTTTTCATACAAGGCGTTTTCTTTTGAATCGAGTTCATTGTTTAATTTACCCGCAATTAAATCCCAAAATTGAAAATCGTTTTTATTCATCTTTTTGTCGTTTTATAA
>JBBSBP010000034.1:0-44867 GCA_038251165.1 Bacteroidales bacterium
AATATAAACGACTGGTTTCAGAATTCTCAGCCATTCATTTTCTTTAACAGGTATGGCCTCCCTGCCAATATCAGCAATATAAGGATCAGGATAATAATTAACGGAAAAGGATTTTTTTGAAACTGCCCGCAGGTCGAAAGTAAAATTGCTGTCAGACAACCGGCAAAACCAATCAGACAAATTATCCTGTATTTTACTTTTTGTTGAAAGGCTATGAAATTGACCAGGTTTATTCAACGAACCGGCCAAAATTGTTTTGCTTGTTTTGTCAATCATGCAGATTTTCCACCCATACTCTTTATCCTGTTTTTATGATTTCCGATTCAAACATAATTCCAATGTTGTGAATTGACTTTATTGATCCAATTGTTAAAACAGGAAATGCCGGAAGATATCCGGCATTTCTTTACTTTTACATGAAAATATCAACCTATTGAATGATTTGATTTTCAGATTTTGTTGTCCAATCGGCATAAGATCCGGCATAATACCTGACATTTTGGAAACCTGCAATTTCTTTGAAAGCCACATATAAAACAGCAGCTTTAATTCCAGATTGACAATAAACTATGATTGGTTTTTGGGGGGTAGCTCCGAATCGGGTAGCGGCAGCAATGATTTCATCTTTCGATTTGTATGCTCCGGTGGTTGTCAGAACTTCTTTGTAGTTCATCCATACAGCTCCGGGGATATGGCCATTACTTCGTTTGGCTGCATCAGAACCGTTGAATTCATCTTTTTCACGGCCATCGAGCAAAAGCATCCCTGCTTCAGGTTTTTGCACCTCAGCCATCGAGCAAATCATTTCAGGCATGGCTGTCACTTCAAAAATAGTAGCTTTCCCTTTTGATGGAGTTGTTGTCAGCGGAATCCGTGCAGCAGCAAACTGATCCATGTTGAAATGCAGAATTGTTACGTCGGTAGCTCCGATCGATTTCAGAATACACCAGACACGACTGTTGTAACGGTTCGAACCTTCGTCGTAGATCACAATTTTACTGGTATTTGAAATACCTCTTTTACCGAGAATGGCAGCTAATTCTTCGGCAGGTTTAATCTGGCCTTCAACTGCTCCGGGTTTGTATAGCTCTTTGTGCGGTAAATTGATGGCTCCCTGAATATGCTGTTTAGCGTATAAATCGGTCGCATTCACATCAATAACCACCATACTTTTATTCGTTTTCAGTTCAGCTGCAAAATCTTTGGCGGAAATCAGGGGTTCCTGCGCATAGGACTGAAATACACATAAAATTAAGATTATTGCGAATATTTTATTTAACATGATGATTTAAATTATTTAAGTTTGAATTGCAATTGAAGAACAAGCATATCGTTCTTGATTTCATTGTAACGGGCAGCGTCGGTTGATGAACTGGTTTCGATGTTATACATGTAGTTCATCTGAATCCTGGTCCAGTCGTTGACGTAATAATTGAATCCCATGACCCAGGTATCCTTGCTAAATTCACTGTGGTCGGTGTTGTCGAGGTCCATGTTAGGATCGTAACGTTCCAGTTTAACAAGCGGTTCAATTTTCCATGGAGTTTGAAGCATCAATTGTGAATAGAACCCATTTCGTTTGAATGATCCCTGAACGATTTCAGGAGTAACACCACAGCCACCGCCAACCATTTTCGAACCATCGTCTTTACCATAGATGTATTCTGATTGTGATATCAGGCCAAATTGACCAAACGTTTTTTTAAGCTGAAGATCGGCACCCCAACGTGTTAATTCATCAGCCTTGGTGACGGTTGGATCAGGATTCTTTTGAAGTCCGTGATGATAACTTCCTCCAACCTGAAAGAAATTACATGGAGCAAAAGTAATACGTCCAATAATATCTTTGGATTTATTGTTGTCGGATATATTCAAGCCAGTTCCGTTGGTAATGGCGAGAGAATAGGTGAATACATTTGGTTTTTCGATGCCGAAAATTTTCAGCGAATCAGTACTTCCGCTAAACATGATTCCCTGATCGCGGAAAGGCGAGGCCAGTTCGTTTACAACCATCGAACGGTCGACAGTATAAAGCGACTGACAAGGAGTTGAAAGTTCAAGACCAAAAGGCGATTTGAACTGACCGGCAGATACTTTCAGATATGAGCCAGCAGCTTTCCAGGTCAGGAATGCATCCAGAATGTAAGGTCCGTTAAATGTTGGACTCATTTCAGTCATTACATAGTAACTAAAATTATAAGGGATGATACCGGTTACTCCAATTCGTGCCCGGCGAAAGGCAAATGAGTTTTTAGTCAGGTCGATTCCCGCGGCATCGGAGCCTAACAGGTTGGTGATATTTTCAACCTGAACGTACCCGATTACCTGAGGTCCTGTCGATGTTCCTGATGGTTCCATGCAACCCTGCGCGAAAACGCCGCCAAAGCCGAAAGGAATTGCCAAAAGAAAACTCAGTATTAATTTCTTCATTGAATTGTTTTTCTTATGATGAGTTTCGTATGTTAAATTCAAAAAATAAAATCGAAGAACAGCCGGAATTAACCTGAAAAGAATATTACTTTCAGGTTAATTCGGTCAGTTCCAGTAGTGGAAAAAAGATTTGTTATTGAGTTACAGTCCAGGTTTTTGGCCCTTTGTAAACAGGTTTGCTGGCAGCTTTCATTGCGGTGTAAATCATTCTGTTAGCGCCAAAACCTATGCTTTTTGTTTTATATCCAAGCACGTTCATCCAGAATGTTGCCATACTTGAAGTCTGGCCTGTGTAGCAATAAATCAATGTTTCTTTTGAAGGATCAATTCCTTTCACGAGGTCATTTGCCAAAGAAATAACCGGAATATCAACTGCGCCTGAAAAATGTCCAAGGGTTGAATAGTCGGTAGCCGGCCAGTAGTTTACAATGGCGTAATTTGCCGGATTACCCAAAACGGCCGAACCATCAGCAGTTGAGAAACCAGCTGCCAAAACAGCATTAACACGTTCTTTTAAAATAGCGGCGCCATCTGTTGATGTGGATGTAAATGTTGGTTCAATAAATGAACCGGTTGCTGAAGTTGTCATTACCCAATTTGCATTTCCAACAGCAAGGTCGCCTTTTGCTGCATCAACAAAACCTGAATTGCCGGCCCATGGTCCCTGGTAAGTTGAATTCCAGCCAGACATACCCCATTTTAAAACCTGAGCATTCTTCCAGCCCAATAAGCGTAATGCCATTACAGCCTGACCCGCTGTTTGACCGGTATAACAAATTACCAAAATTTTTGCATCTTTACCCAAAGTAAGGGTTTCGGTAGTTGTAATCACATCTTTTAGAACCACATTTTTTGCATTTTTTACATGATTAGCAGTAAAGTCGGCTGCTGATCGCAGATCATAAACGGTGTAGCCGGTCACTGTACTTGTTGCGTCGTCAACAATTCCTGATGCGCTGATACCGTTTGGGTCTACTACCCAGGTGGTTAGGAGTGCAGGTAAATCAAGGTTATTGGCAACCATGTAGGTTTTTAAGGTGTAGTAAGCATCGTTTTCCGGTGTTGGTGGCGGATCTTCCTTACATGCGTGTAAAAATGAAATGAGAATAAGCATGGCCAGCAGAGTGGCTGATTGAATGGTTTTTTTCATGATAAGTTGATTTTTTTTTATAAAACAGTTTGATTGAATTATTTTCAGGAGATTGTATCTACAGTAATCAGTTAATCTCATAGAAGATAATTTCAGTCACAAATCTAAAGCAGTCCACCGAATATAAATTAACCTTCTGCTTGATATATATTTGGATAAAAGCTAATTTCAGTCAGGAAAAGATTGATCTGAAACAGTTAATTTTGTGAGATATTTAATTTTTTGTTTATATGAATAAAAGAAATGAATCAAAAGGTATAAGTCATTGCTCAGTATTTAATTTTGATCAAAGCTGGTATGAATTATTAACCACAGATGAGAAAGTTTTAATTGATGAACATTCAGCTACCATCGCTTTTAAAAAAGGAGAAACGGTTTGCAAACTGGGAGCGTTTGCTTCGCATATCTTTTTCCTGGAAGAAGGATTGGTAAAAGTTTATCTTGAAGAGAGGAATAAGAATCTAATCCTCATGCTTTCCACAAAAAATAATTTATTGGGTTTATCTTCAATCTTTGATGGGAATAATAAGTTGCCTTACTCGGTCAGTACCTATACTGAATCGAAGATTCGTATGATAGATATTCAGATATTCAGGCAGCTATTGAAGCAGAATTCAGAATTTTCATACCGGATTATTAACCTGCTGAATGAAAAAACCGCACAAATTTATGGTCGGTTTTTTTCGCTGACACAAAAGCAATTGCATGGTCGTCTGGCTGATATATTACTTTGTCTGTCTAACCGGATTTTTAAATGCAATACATTTGAACTCCCCCTTTCGAGGGCCGATTTAGGAGATCTGACCGGAATGTCGACCGAAAGTGTGATCCGAATGATGAAAGAGTTTAAGGACGACGGCCTGATCGATATGAATTGCAAAAGCATTGTATTGTTGGATATTGCCCGTTTGGAGCGAATCAGCGAATTTGGGTAGTGAATTTTTTTCCGGATGAACAAATATCAAACAAGTCAGACAGGCATAGATTCCAATTTTAAGATCAGTTAAATTTCTAATTCCTGATGAAGCTGAATTCATCCGATCTTTAGGTCTGGAATGAATCAGAACCGACAGCCTGATTAACCCGGATACAGGATATTTTTTCGACTATCCGGACAGTGCGTTTGAATGTTATCAATAATTTCTACTATTATGACAAGCTGTCAAAAAAAAGTTCATTTTTTTTAATTCTTTTATTCTATTCTGATTTTTTAGTCTTTCTATTTAATACGAATAAGCTATTTTTACGACCTTAAAATTCAAACATTGAAGAACTATGAGTTTTCAAAATAACCCGCACACTTTTCATATCCCTGTAATGGGCCTGGGATATACCATCGATTCACCAATTAAAGTAGCTCATTATGGCATTTCTTCAGCTATTTCGTTGGTTGATGATATTTCGATGGAGAAAATGAGAGAATTTTATTGTAAAAAGTTCAATCTGCCATTCAATTCGATTCCAACTAAAACTGAAGATCACCGTGCAAAACGTATTACGGCATATCTAAATACAGTTCAGGAAATTGTGATGCATAAGTTCGAAGATCTGAAGAATTCACTTTCAAATACTGAATCAGAGCTTGAGAAATATATCGCGATGTTACCTGATATGTCTGAGATTAAGCAAAAGTTTAATCAGATGATCAATGCCGGCGAAATGAAACAAAAATTGTCGGATTGGTTGAAAGAAAACCTGGTTGCCGGCGAAATTGATGTGAATATCATGTCGAAACTTGATCGCGATCGCTTTGACGGTGCTGAAAAATTACCATCCATTTATAGCGATGCTCAGTCAGCACTACGCGGTTTTGCTTTAAGTGATTTGAGTTCTTCACTGGTTCTGTCGGCAGGTATGAATCCACGTTTGTACAGCTATCTGGAAGAATTTGAAGATTTCTATCCAAATGCCGAAATGGAATTAAAGAAAAAAGTAATCCTGAAAGTTAGTGATTACCGTTCAGCATTGATTCAGGGACGTTTCCTTGCCAAAAAAGGAATCTGGGTTTCGGAATACCGTGTTGAATCAGGTTTAAATTGCGGGGGTCATGCTTTTGCAACCGATGGCTTTTTGATGGGGCCAGTCCTTGAAGAGTTCAGAAACAGCAAAGAGCAATTAATTAGCGCGGTCCATGAGATTTATGTAAAAGCGCTGGCTGAAAAAGGGAACCCTTTTCCGGAGAAACCTTTACTGGTAAAAATTACCGCACAGGGAGGAGTTGGCTCCAACACCGAACACGAGTTTCTGCTTAACTACTACCAACTGGATTCGATAGGATGGGGAACTCCTTTTTTACTGGTTCCTGAAGCGGTCACCGTTGATGAACAAACATTGGATATACTTTGCAAAGCGAAAGAAGAAGATCTTTACATGAGTGAAGTTTCGCCTTTGGGAGTTATTTTTAATAACGTTCGCGGAACTGGTATGGACCTGAAAAAGGAGGCTCAAAACAAAGCCGGTAAATATGGATTTCCATGTACCAAGAAATATTTGGCTTTAACTCCGTTTTTTACTGAAGAAGGAACATGCACCGCTTCGAAAGAATACCAAAAGGTGAAAATTCAGGAATTGAGAGAACAAAACCTGGGTGAAATCGCATTTGAAAAAGAACTGAATAAAATTACGGATAAAGCCTGTCTGTGTACCGGATTAACAGCCTCGACACTGATGGCAAATGGTTTGGATATCAAAATGGAAGGTCCTGACGTAAGTATTTGTCCGGGACCAAACCTGGCTTATTATTCAGGCACCTATTCTTTGAAAAGAATGGTTGACCACATTTACGGGCGTACCAATGTGATGGAACGTACCGACCGGCCAAACCTGTTTGTCAAGGAACTGAAAATGTACATTGACTATCTGAGTACAAAAATTGAAGAAACAATCAGCCCCATTTCAGCCAGGCAGAAAAAATATCTGGATACTTTCCATGAAAACCTGAATAAGGGTGTGGAGTATTACAGAGAATTGTTTCAGGTACAAAAAGCAGAACTGAAGGATTCTACTTCACAGAATAACCTGATGGAGGATCTTGAAGATATGAATATGGAACTTACGAAACTTCAGGCGAAGCTGCTCTAAATCATATTGTTATTATATATGTTTCGTGTTTCGTGTTGCAGGTTACCTGTAACCCGAAACACGAAATTTTTTTTTATTCCTCGAACGAAATCAGCGCCTGTCGGTTTTTACCATCCATGACGATCCGGAGTTCATTCGTAAAACACACATGTATGATGAATTTCCCTTCATCGATAACAGGCATTTGTTTTAGAATATCCATGTTGATCGTTGCTTCCTGTGAATGGTGCGGAATCGTAAAATAGCCGACATTCATCGAGGTTACATTGTGAAAGAAATGCGAACCCAGCGAACCATCCAGTGGAAAATCCTCCAGCCCCATTTCAACAATGATGCGGGCTTTCGAAATGCTTGTCCATAAAACCGGGATTCCGGTAAACGGATCGCGTGTACCCCAACGGCCGGGACCAATCAGAACGTATTCTTTATTCAGGAAATCCATTTTCCTGTTGAATTGATTGATTTCCTGGGCAATTTCACGGGTTTTCATTTTGTCGAAACGTTCAGGATCAACAAAGATGACATCCTTAATGCCTGTCACAACCCCGTTCCCCATTCCCCGTTTAGCGTACATCAGGGTTTTTTCCGGATCAATTTCACCTAAATTCACCGTTAATTGTTCGTCGCGCCGAATCAGCGGTTTAATCTGAAGCATATAAAAGGTTGGAAGTTGGTTGTCGCCTTTTTCCAAATCAACGGCATACTCAATCTCGACAGGCGAACCCATGGCATCCCGGAATAACTGCAGCAGCAATGTTAAGGTGTCGGCCAGCGGAATGTGTTTGTATTTCAGAATATTGGCAAAGTCGATAACCCGAAGGCCGGGACTGTCTATGCCAGGAGTCAGGCAATCATTCTCATAATCATAAACCGAAGCACAGTGTTGCAAAACACCGTCTTTTTCAGCGAAGGAGATTTTCATTTTCCGGATGGCTGCACTTTCACCCCCATTTTCGAGGTCAAACTGCGAATGAACCATGTCGATGGCATAAAATTCCTTCTGGGAATCACGCACCAGGTCACTATCGCTCAAGGTGTTTATTTGCGGGTATTTTGGACAATACCGATAGGCTTTTTCGCCACCAACCACGTACATTCCCAGGCCAATAGCTGAAACCGCAAATCCGTCTTCGGGTTCCATGTACGAAACCGGATAAAAATTATACGATTGGGCAACACCACTAATTGACGGATAATAATGATCGCTGTACTGGTGACCAACAACTTCCTGGATAATAACAGCCATCTTTTCCTCTTCGATTTTATAATTCACCGCGCCGAAATACGACATGGCCGATTCGGTAAAAATGCTGGCATATACCAGTTTAATGGCTGTTTCGAGTTGCTGGAAACGCACTTCAATGTCAGGATGATTGTTTGGAATCAGGTAAGTTGCATAAACTCCTGAAAACGGTTGGGTGAGCGAATCTTCGAATAAGCCCGATGACCGGATGGCCAAAGGATTGGTCATTTTTTCGAGGTAACTGTGCAATAGTTCCTGAATTTCTTCACTAAACTGGGATTCGAGGAAAATGCCCTTTGTCCGCTCATAGTCATTGCTCGAATAAATTTCCTCCAGCATGTCGTTGGTTTCAAGAAATTTATCGAATTCCATAGCTCCGATAACAGCTGTTGCCGGAATCCGGATATTCAATTCAGGGATGATGGATGCAAAATCGATATTTTCGATGAAGTTGCACATGAATGCCATTCCGCGTCCCTTGCCTCCCAATGACCCCTTCCCCAGCCTGACCACATACCGGTTGCCGGAAACCACCGAGGGGTCAAAATCGATGATGCTTCCCCGGAGCTTCTGGTCACGGACCCTGGCAAATACGTCGAGACAAAACTGGCGCAAATCGCTGGAATTTTTAAAATCTTCGAATCGGTATGGAAGCAGCTCTTCGGCAATGTTTATTTCGCCGCGTGCCATCAGCCAGGTCGAAAACGAATTTCGCCTGCCATGGTAGGCCAGTGCCGATTCCGGAACAATCCGGAACATTTCCTGGAATTCGGCCATGTTCCGGGCGATCATGAGCGGATTTCCTTCCGTATCTTTAAATACAAAATTTCCGAATCCAAGTCGTTTGTATATGTAATTATGAATGTCGAGCGCCAGGCTTTCCGAGTTTTTGTTGATGAAATCGGCACCTACATCAAGAGCCCTCTGGGCATTGTTTACATCGTGACTCTGCAGTAAAACAGGGATCGGAAAACGCAAAATCGAATTCACAAACCGAAGCAAATCAACACCCGCATCTTCGTCATCAATTCCGTTTCTCGGGAATTTCACATCCGAAATAACAGAGAGTAGAAAATTTTTGTATTTATTGATAAAGGATACGGCTTCCTCGTAACTGCTGACCAGGATTACTTTGGGCCTGGCCCGCATTTTCAGTATTTTGTGCAGTTCATCAGCCGACTTATCCTCCACCAAGTTCTGGGTTTGAGTCATGATGTTGGTATACAACATGGGCAAATACCTCGAATAATACTGAATGGAATCTTCAATCAGGAGTATGATCCTGACACTTCCGTTTTTGGTATCCCCCTCCACATTTTTTTTATCCTCGATGTATTTGATCATGGCCAGGAACACATTGGAGTTACCATTCCATACAAATACCCGGTCGATCGACTCAATTTGATCGGAGGATTTTTGAAAATAACGTAAATCACCATTGTTATTGACGAGCAAAAGAATCGGAATCTGGGGTTTCAGTTTATAGAGGGCATTCGCTGCCCGTACCGGAATATTTTTATCCACTCCGACCATGATGATGACCAGATCGAATTCCCGCGTTGTAATCATCCGTATGGCATCTTCCTCCGTATTCACGCTGGTAAAACGAGGGTAGGTATACAGGTTCAGCTGGAGAAACTCGCCGAATATTTTATCGGTAAACTGACCTTCACGAACAATGGAATAACTGTCGTAAAGCGTTGCCAGCAATAATACTTCCTTGACTTTGGTAGGCATCAGTTCCTGGAAAATATCGCGGTCGGTTTTTTTTAGCTTATAGATGGATGAAAGTGATATCGAATCAATGGGTTCCATGTTTTTGAAATTTATTGGTCCGGCAGGTTTATCTCAGACTGCCCGGAGGTGGAAAAGTATAAAAAATCCTCCGGAAAGATTCCTGAAGGGAGATGTTTAAAAATTTTCGGGATTAATTTTTTACATTTAAACCCAAAATAAATCAAAATCTATGAAAACCATACTTATTTCCGTCCTGATGTTTCTGGCCGTTGCCGGATTTGCCCAAAAGAAACAATCCCTGTTCAACGGTAAAGACCTGAAAGGCTGGACCATTTTTGTGAGCGATCCGAAAATTAGTCCGGATCAGTTTTTCTATGTGAAAGATGGTGTCATCGAAACCGTTGGTGTTCCGACAGGTTATCTGCGAACCAAAAAGGTCTATTCCAACTACCTGCTTCATGTGGAATGGCGTTATACCGAAAAACCAACAAACAGCGGTGTTTTTATGCATACCAATGGTCCCGATCAGATTTGGCCGGCTCATTTTCAGGCACAGCTAAAGGTTGACAATGCCGGTGATCTGATTGTAAATGCCGTTGGCGAAAAAGCCACAGCTGCCGACAGTGTTTATTTGGGTACTGAAAAAGTAAAACCTATTGCCCTGAAATTACACGAATCGAATGAGAAAAATGGTGAATGGAACAGTTTCGACATTACCTGTAAGGGAAATACAATTGAAGTGAAGGTGAATGGCCTGCTTCAGAATAAAGTGGTCAACTGTTCGATGAACAGCGGCTCCATTGGTCTTCAGGCCGAAGGTTCAAAAATTCAGTTCCGGAATATCTGGATTGAGAAGTTGAAATAATGTATTTCAGGGATGGATATGGAAACCAGAAGCAGACGAAAGGCCGATGATCTTTTTGATCAGATCAAATCTGATGACCAAAAGGCATTCAAACTTTTGTTTTCCATTTATTTTCCCCGACTAAACGACTTTGCTAAACATGTGGTCAATGACGATGGAATATCACAGGACATTGTTCAGGAAGTATTTGTTAAAGTTTGGGAGAAAAGGGCTGATATAGAAAGTGTTAATCTGGAAGCCTTTCTTTTTAAGCTGGTACGAAACCGTTGTATCGACTACATCAAACATATGAAAGTGATCAATAACCGGATGCAGGAAATTCATGTTTTTTCGAAATATGAAGAATTGTACCGTATTGATTTTATTGGTAACGAACCTTATGTCCTGATTGAAAAAGAGCTTAAGGCAAAAATCGAAACTACCATTCAGGGTTTACCTGATCGTTGCCGCGAAGTTTTTATTCTCAGCCGGATAAACGGTTTGAAGAACAGGGAAATAGCTGAAAAACTGCATATAAGCATCAAAAATGTGGAACGTCACCTGAAGCGCGCCCTGCACTCGTTCCGTGAAAACTTTTCCGAAGAATTTCCGCTTGCACTCATTATCCTTGTAATTAATAGTTTATAATTATTGTAAAAAATAATTTCCGTTCAATGATGGGTAAACTATGCCTTTTTTAGTTATATAGTCAAAGGCTTAATATTACACCATGATAACTGCAGCGTTTCAAAATATCATTTACCGCTATTTTCGGGGGAAACTGGCTGACGAAGAATATCAGATCATGACTGATTCCCTTCAGGATCCCGAATTCCGCGAATACTTCGAACAGGCCAAACAAGAATGGACACTGAACCCGGAAGTGGATGAAACTGGAAAAAAGAACTGGATCCGCCTGGAATACAATATGAATAAGAAAAAGACTACTCTTATTCCAATACCCTATTCCCGCCGACCAGGATTCCGGATTGCATCTGTTGCAGCAATTCTGGTGTTGGGACTATTTTGTGGAAGCGTTGTAACTTATTTTCTTTCAGGCAATAAAGTGAAATCGGAGCAACTTGTTTTTGAAACGCCACGTGGTGAAAAATCACTGGTAAAATTACCTGATGGTTCGCAGGTTTGGCTGAATGCCAATTCCAGATTAATTTACAATTCTTTTTCTGCTGATCACCGGCAGGTTGAACTCAAAGGTGAAGCTTTTTTCCGGGTTGCTCACCATGAAAAGGCGCCATTCGTGGTAAAAACCAATGAATGTTCGGTCGAAGTATTGGGTACCACCTTTAATGTGATGGCTTATGATGCGTTTGGACGAAAGGAAATCACCCTGCTTACCGGAAAAGTGAATGTGCAAATGGGAGGCATGGAACAGGTTTTAAAACCGGGACAAACCCTGATATTAAAGGATCACAAGGTTCGTATTGTTGAAGTGGATGCTTCAAAATCTTCCGCCTGGGTCGATAATAAGTTTAATTTTCAGAATCTCCCTTTGTCTGAATTGATGCAACGACTGGAAAACTGGTATGATGTGGATATTAAACTGGAAAATAACTCCGGAAGGGAAGTCAATTTCACCGGAACTTTTAAAAACGAGGAAACTATATGGCAAGTATTGGATGCCATCAAGGTATATACTCCCATTAAATATGATAAAACTGACTTACGCAGGATTCATGTTGCAATAGAATAAAGAACAAAAAAACGCCAGTTGAGCGGCCACTCAACTGACGTTCGAAATGTGATATAAATACTCATTTAAATCGAAGTAAAACTATGAAAAAAAACGATCCAAAGCAAAGGCATCGCGGATGTCATGTGCTTAGAAAAATGCTAAACATTATGAAACTTACTACCTTGTTATTTTTTATGGCGTTTTTTCAGGTTTCAGCGAATTCGTATTCGCAACAGACCCGTTTGAACCTGAAGTTTGAAAACGAGAACCTGGCAAGTGTGTTCAGTAAACTGGAAGCCAACTCCGAATTTTCGATTTTTTATAAGAATGAATTGATCAAAGATTCGAAGGAGGTAAGTGGTGAATTCAAAAATACCTTGATTTTCGATATTCTGGATGAGGTTTTGAAATCAGAGAATTTGACCTATACGGTTAGGAATAAGCTGATTATGATAGTACCTAAAACAGAAGGCGTTATCGAAAGCGAAAATCAGCAGCAAAAATCCGTTACCGGTAATGTTACTGACTCTTCAGGTGGACCACTGCCTGGTGTTTCGGTAGTTGTAAAAGGAACAACCACAGGGACAATTACCGATGGTGACGGAAATTATTTTCTTTCTAATGTTCCTGAAAATGCAACTTTGCAGTTTTCATTTGTTGGGATGAAAGGACAAGAAATAGTTGTTGTAGGAAAAACAACAATCAATGTAACTTTGGCTGAAGATCATATTGGTATTGACGAGGTAGTTGCTGTTGGTTATGGTGTTCAAAAACGCATTAACATGACTGGTTCAATTGCCGCTATTAAAGGTGATGAACTGAAAACTATGAACGTAGCCAATGTTTCAAGTTCTATTGGTGGTCAGATATCCGGTGTTATTACCCGGCAAATTAGCGGTGAACCCGGAAACGATGACGCTGAGGTATTGTTGCGTGGTACTAAACCCCTGGTTTTGGTTGATGGTATTGAGCGTGAGTGGAATAAGTTAAACATGCAGGATATAGAATCTGTAACCGTGTTGAAAGACGCTACTGCTGTAGCTCCATACGGTTTAAAAGGCGCAAACGGAGTAATTCTTGTTACAACTAAAAGAGGGAAAACAGGAAAAGTTACCCTTTCTTACAATGGTGAATACGGATGGCAGAAGCCAACCAATACACCTGAATTTATGAATGCAGCAGATGGATTGAGGTTGCGTAACCAGGCGTTAATGATGGATGGGATGCCAAATGCAGTTATCGGAGATGATATCCTTCAGCAATATGAGATTGGAAGCGATGCATACCCCAATACGGATTGGATTGATAACTACCTGAACACATCAAATACCAACAAGCAAAATGTTACTGTTTCAGGAGGATCGGAAACTGCACGTGCTTTCGTTTCATTGGGATACTTAAATCAAGGTAATATGTTTGGTAAAGAACATGGTTATGATAGATATAATATTACTTCAAACCTGGATTTAAAAGTGACCAATACAACCGATATTTCATTGGACATTAGTCTTATTACTGACAAAGATGAAAATTCATACGGTAGCGCTGAAACGCAGATGTTGGATTTGTACCGCCTCAGAGCAATTGAACCGGATGTTTTTAGCAATGGGTTACCAGCTTATCAGACATCCGTTGGACATAGTACGTATGGAAATATTCACGGAGGTAAAAAATATACGACTAAAAAAGATTTTCAGAACGTTGGGATAACACTTAAACAGGAAATACCTTTTATTAAAGGAATGTCCCTAAAAGCCAACGTGAACTATGACAAATATTTTTTAGACAATAAAAGTTGGTCAGAGCCTTTTGTCTCTTATCAATACAATCAGGTAACCGGCGAATTTGATGAAAATAATACGTGGTTAAGTTCCAAACCATCATTGTCTCAAAATAGTACTATCAAAACATTCTATACGACCCAGGGATTTATCAACTACGACAATCAATTTGGGAAACACGGTATTCAGGCACTCGCAGTTTATGAAAGAAGATGGGGGGGGCAGAGGAATTATGCCGCTTCCCGTACTCAATATGATGTAAGTATTCCAGAATTGAATATGGGTAGTGCAGATAAAATGAATCAATCGAACTCCGGATCTTCAAGCGAGACCGGGCAGGATGGAGTTATCTTTCGCGCCAGCTACAATTATAACCAAAAGTACCTTTTTGAAGTAGCCGGACGTTATGACCGCAGCAGCAAGTATGCACCAGATAAAAGGTCCGCTTTCTTTCCGTCTGCTTCAGTTGGTTGGAGAATATCAGAAGAAGGATTTATCAAGAATAATATTTCTGCCATTAATAATCTGAAATTAAGAGCTTCCTATGGTAAATCAGGAACTCCGGTAGGTGAAGAATTTGCCTATTTATCAAAATACCTGGTGAATAACGCCTACGTTTGGGGTGTTGATGGAATACAGGAACAGGGTGTTTACGAAGGAAGTGAACCCAATACTGCCCTTACCTGGGAAACGGTTTGGAAAGCAAACCTTGGTTTTGACCTGAATATGTGGGACGGTCTTTTCGGAATGTCATTTGACGTTTACCGCGACTACAGAAGTGATAAAATATTAGCTCCGGATGCAATAGTACCAGTTGAATATGGAATCGGCCTTTCGGATGAAAATGCGGGTAAAGAGGAACGTTATGGTATGGACCTTACACTAAGTAATTACACAAAAATTTCGAATGATTTCAGCTTACAAAATAATTTTGTATTTGGTTTTACACGGAACAGGCTGCTGGAGATCAGGGAATCGCCGGGCTCATATAATATTCCGCAATTCAGGAGAACAGGGAATCCATCAAATCAGGTAAGAGGATATAAAACTGCCGGTTTGTTTGTAGACCAGGCTGATATTGACAACTGGACTTACCAGGGAAGTTCCGTTTTACCAGGTGATGTAAAATATGTGGACATAAATGGTGATGGTAAAATAAATTCTGCTGATGAGGTTGTAATCGGGAATAACAGGGTTCCTGAGATCATGTACGGGTACAACCTGATTTTGAAATACAAAAGACTGGATATAAATATGTTTGTCCAGGGAACCGGTAATTCAGATTTTTATATGGGATGGGGTTCAGAAAATGCAAATCAGGCAGAACGTGGTGTTCGCTTCCCGTTTGAAAATGATAAGCCTTTAGTCGCCCATAGTGACTCGTGGACAACAGATAACCCAAATCCGAATGCACCGTATCCAAGACTATCAACTTCCAACCGGACTCAAAATTATCTGAGATCCGATTATTGGATGAGAAATTCAGCATATGTCAAATTAAAAACAATTGAGATTGGTTATAATTTTGATCCCACGCTGACCAGAAAAATCTTCATGCAAAATGTAAGGGCCTATTTGAACTTTTACAATGTCTGGACAATTTTTTCCGAAATGCCAAAAGATTTTGATTCGGAAAATCAGGCATATAATACTTATCCGCAACAGTTTATTACTTCTGTTGGACTAAAC
Source organism: Bacteroidales bacterium (assembly GCA_038251165.1). Lineage (GTDB taxonomy): Bacteria > Bacteroidota > Bacteroidia > Bacteroidales > Prolixibacteraceae > Aquipluma. Next base: position 15,649 of record JBBSBP010000034.1, read on the forward strand.
ATAACTTTTTAAAAATGACTACCATGAATAAGAAATATTTAGGATTGATTGTTTTAATAATGCTGTCGTTTTCTTCATGCAACGATGACTTTTTAAACATTTCTCCCAGGGATTTTATAACCGACGATGCCGTTTGGTCAAGCGGTACAGCAACAAAAATGTTTATAAATGATATTTATAATTCAAGTCTGGCGGGTCCGCTTTACAGCTTTGCATCCATCAATAATCAGCAGTTTGATAATCTCTTTACCGATGATGCAGGATGGAATTTTAAAGATTCGTGGACTACATTTAACTTCACGGCCTCCAATGCGCCATTTAATAGATGGGATGATTGTTACACGAACATCAGAAAAACAAATATCGGAATTGAAAAGCTTGCCGAGTCCGATGTTATGTCTGTGTCTGAAAAGAAACGGTATCTGGGCGATTTACATTTTCTCCGGGGTTTACTTTATTTTGAATTGTTCCGCTTTTACGGTGGAGTTCCGATTATTACCAAACCTCTTGATCGGATGGAAGATGATATATACTATGCAAGAAATACACTTGAGGAAACATTCAAATTTGTGATTGATGAATTTCAGACTGCGTCAGATTTGTTGTACGTGAGTGTGGATGACAGTGAATATGGAAGGGCCACGAAAGGTGCAGCTTTGGGAATGTTGGCGGAAGCTTATTTACATGGTGCCGGTGTAGTTGACTCTAGGTATTTTGCAGATGCTGCAACAACTGCCAACATTTTTATCAGTGGCGAGTTAAATGGAAGGTACAGATTGTTTGGAGAAAATGAAACAGATCCGGTGAAGAAACTTGAAGCTTATCAGAACCTCTTTCTGGAACCCTATGAAGGGAACGAGGAAGTCATTTTTGATGTTCAATATGCTGATAATAAATTGAGAAGTCATAATGGCTACCAAACAGTTGCAGCTCCTGGTGTTCCCGGTGTAAACCAAGGATTCGGGTGGGGAAATTCGGTCCCATCGCAAAACCTGGTCGATCAATATGAAATGACGGATGGATCGGCTTTTGACTGGAATAACCCGGAACAAGCCTCGGATCCATATGCCAATAGAGATTTGCGTTTTTATGCAGATATTCTTTATCACGGAATCATGTGGAAAGGGGCTGAATTGTCATTGAGTTCAAACCGGTTTGACAACAATGGCAAAGAAATTACGAATAACACTCCCAACGGACTTAAATCCACGAAAAAGGAAAGTACAAAATCTGGTTACTACCTTCGTAAACACCAGTGGGAAGCCGTTGTCTGTGGATCACAAAACAAATCACAGGGAATTGATGACGGAGGAAATTTAATTGTGTTGCGTTATGCTGAAATCCTTCTGATCTATGCTGAAGCCAAAAATGAGGTTTCAGGACCTGATGCCAGCGTTTATGCGGCAGTCAACCAGGTGAGAAGCCGGGCTGGACAACCCAACTTGCCTACCGGTTTGAGCAAAGCAGAAATGCGGGAAAAAATTCGTCACGAGCGAAGGGTAGAACTGTGTTTTGAAAACAAACGCTTCTTTGACATCGTTCGCTGGAATATTGGTGATGATGTGTTAAACCAGCCTCTTATGGGTATAAACCCCCGGTATGTGAAAGTTGGAAGTGAAATTAAAATTACATATACTAAATGGAAAATTGTGAATAAAGTGTTCAGTGGTCCTAAAAATAATCTTTTACCCATTCCACAGTCTGCGATTGACCAGAACCCAAAGTTGGAGCAAAATCCAGGCTGGTAATGAAAAACAGTTTGTCAAATTCAAAATCATGAAAAAATGAAAAGAATATTTTATATCATAAGCATCATCATACTTACAAACACAGCTTGTTCGACAGTTGATTTCAATATTAACGAAGATTACGAAAAGGCTGCAATAACTGGTGTTGAGTTTTACAACAGGGATATGGTCCGTGCCGACAAATCAGCAACAATTTCTTCGGATGAAGGAACTATATTGGTAACACTGAAACCCGGACAGGACATCGCAGACCTAAAAATAGCGGTCACTGCTTCTACCGGAGTTGATATTAATCCCTCAATGTCTGTTGGATACCAGGATTTCAGCTCTCCAAAAACTTACGAAATTACATCACCAAACAAAACGATTAAGAAAAGCTGGACCATCACGGTTCAAAATCCATAATTAGTAAAAACCTGGTTAGTTTGTTTTTGATTCCCCCGTTCCAATACGGGGCGGGGGTTTTTATGACTAATTCAATTTAAAATATTTCACTATGAACTTTAAAGCAATTTTAATTCTATTCTTTCTTGCGACTATTTCTTTGGCAACCTATACTAAAGGAATGGCCCAAGAGAATATATATACTGACATTAATATAATTAAATTCGGAGCAACTGCCGATGGAAAAACAGATAATACCGCGGTCATTCAAAAAGCGATTGATCGGTGTTCAGAATCTGGAGGTGGAGTTGTTTATTTTCCTGCAGGAACCTATTTGTCTGGTTCAATTTTCCTAAAAAGCAACGTTACCATAAACTTGCATAAATTAGCTGTTATAAAAGGAATTCCCGACCTAAAAGCATATAAACTGGATAGTTCACGGAAAATAGGTTTAATCCAAGTCGACTCGGTTTCCAACGTCACCATCATGGGTGAAGGCACCATAGATGGCAGTGCTGATGAGGAAGTTTTTCAAATGGGAAACAATGGCGGTCCCCGTCCTTTTCTTGTACATATACAAAAAAGCAAAAATATAGTAGTTAAAGATGTGCATCTTATCAATGCAGCATTCTGGACCTTACAATTAGTTGAAAACGATGGGGTCCGTATTGATGGGATCACGATCTACAGCCTCAATAATTGGAATAATGACGGAATCGATATTGACAGTAAAAATGTAATCATATCCAACTGCCGTATTGATTGTGACGACGATGCAATTTGTTTTAAAAGCAGTAGTTACAATGGAAATTTTGTTGAGAATGTAGTGATTTCAAATTGTATAATCGGCTCGAACTGCAACTTTATTAAGTTCGGAATGTCAAAAGTTGGTTTCAAAAATGTAACCATTACCAACTGTGTACTGAAGCCAGCTGCTGAATCAAATTTTAGGTATTGGGAGAAAAAAACCAATGGGGTGACTGATCCTATAACCGGATTAAATGGCATTGCCTTAGAAGTAGTCGATGGTGGAATAATGGATCAAATTACGATTTCCAACATTGTCATGACTGGTATTCAAACACCTGTATTCATCCGTCTTCAGCAGGGGCGTCCACGAAGTGAAAATCAAAATACCCCGGTAGGCACATTAAGAAATATCTTTATCAGTAACATTGTAGCCACCTCTAAAAGCAGGATTGCATGCAGCATTACCGGTATTCCGGGGCATGATGTTGAAAATATTATTATTCGGGATATGATTGTCAATTGCATGGGTGGTGGAACAGTCGAAGATATCAGTCGCGAAATACCTGAAATGGAAAATGCCTATCCTGATAACTACATGTTTTTTTCAATTCTTCCTGAAACGGGTCTTCGTCATGGCGATCTTCCTGCATATGGAATGTATGTTCGTCACGCAAAAAATGTGTGCCTTGACAATATTCAGTTCAACCTGATGCAACCTGATTCACGTCCGGCAATTTGGTTTGAAGATGCGAAAGATATTACGCTAAGGGGTTTTAAAGCGACACCACCATTGGCGGGACAAAAACTGATTGTTGAAAAAGAATCAACAGTAAAAGTCCAAAACTAATTTTTTTCTTATAGATGGTACGATCCCTCTGCAGGTGAGTGGTCTGATACGGATGATATAAATGGCGGAATTTCTGGGTTGATTGCACCGGGAACTGGAGACTGGATTCTACTAATAACAAAAATTTAAATCTATGAAAATACTGAGATTAGCTAAATATTTACGGTTAGTTAATATTTTGGCCCCCGTTCTTGACGGGGCGGGGGCTTTTTATGACTAATCCAACCCAAAAGATATCATAAAATGAAGAAAAAAACCTTTTTACTAATAGTTTTAATTCTTAACATTTCTTTAGCTTCATTTGCAAAAAACAATGAAGAAAATATTTCCGCAACTGATTTTGACATGGTTAAATTCGGAGCAATCGCGGATGGAAAAACAGATAATACCGAGGTGATTCAAAAAGCGATTGATGCGTGTTCAGAGGCAGGAGGTGGTGTCGTTTTTTTTCCTGCGGGAACCTATATGTCTGGTTCAATCTTTATCAAAAGCAATGTAACAATCAATTTACATAAATTGGCTGTTTTAAAGGGAATAGCTTCTGAAGGTGCTTTTTCTAAACTTGGGAATCTAAGGCAGGCATTTATTCATGTTTATCAGGTTTCACATGCTTCAATCATCGGGGAGGGAATTATTGATGGAAATGGCGGAAGTCAGGTTTTTCAAAAAGGAAACAATGGAAAGGACCGCCCTTTTCTTGTTTTTTGCTACCAAAGCAAAAAAATTGTAATTAAAGACGTACGTCTTTGCAATTCGGCCTTTTGGACTTTACGGCTGTTTGAGAGTGAAAACATCAGAATAGATGGTGTCAACATTTACAGCCATAACAACTGGAACAATGATGGCATTGATATTGACAGTAAGAATGTGATCGTCTCCAATTGTAACATTGATTGTGATGACGATGCCCTTTGTTTCAAAAGTGACAGCAAAATTCCCTGTGAAAATGTAGTTGTGACAAATTGTATTCTGGCATCGAATTGCAATCTAATTAAATTCGGAACATCTGGTATCGGTGGATTCAAAAACATAACAGTGAGTAATTGTGTTTTACGCCCTGCCTCCGAATCGAAATTCAGATTTTGGAACCAGCCAGTGCCCGGAGTCACTGATTCTTTTGTTGGAATTTCAGGAATTGCCTTAGAAGTAGTTGATGGTGGTGCAATGGATCAGGTGACCATCAGCAATATTTCAATGAAGGGAGTAATGACGCCGATATTCATAAGGCTTGGCAGCCGAAAAAATCCTACAGGGTCTTTAAAAAATGTGATAATCAGCAATGTTCTGGCTACATCTCAAAGTCCAATCGCCAGTTCCATAACCGGCGTTCCCGGGTTTTATGTCGAAAATGTGATTCTCCGTGACGTGATTATCAATTGTTATGGAGGCGGTACTTTGGAAGATGTGAACCGAGAAGTACCTGAAAAGGAAAATTCTTATCCGGAGAGTAAAATTTTTGGAAATCTTCCCGCTTATGGGATGTATGTTCGTCATGCTAAGAATATATATATCGACAATATTCAGTTTAACCTTATGAATCCTGATCCACGTCCGGCAATCTGGATTGAAGATGCGAAAGATATAACACTCAGGTCTTTTAAAGCAACACAACCGGAAGGTGGACAAAAATTAATAATGGAACGGGAATCTGATGTTAAAATATTGGATTAGAAGTTCTTCATAGTATATATAAGAATAACAATTAAAAATGAGATTTAAATTATATATTATTACAAGTATTCTTTTCTGGACATTTCATGCTTCAGCTATTTTGGGTACTGGGAAGAGTTGCAATTCCAAACCAATATCTCCTTTCATAAGTAACTGGGCATTTCGGTTGCCTGACGGATATCCTGCCTGGTTGGGAGTTAAATCTGATTCTACAATTACTTTGTTGTGGAGTATTGGAGGGGCAAACCCAACGACTGATGTAATAATTCAAAACGATAAAATATCATTTTATAGGGGGTTTCGGTGGCAACCTTTTGGCAATCTGGATACTTTTTTGGTAAGGAAACCAATTATTGGTAGAATCACCGAAAAAGATCAGCTAATGCTAACAGTTTTTCAAACTCTTCGGGGAATAGAAGACACCTTGGTTATTTACGGGAAAAGGATGCCTCCAATGCCTGAAAAACCGGATTTATCTACACTAAAGTTTGGAAAACCTGTCGATTTGTTGGCGGAAGGAATTAAAAGTTGGGTCTTGACTGATCCTAATAAAATAAACGGGTGGCATTTGGAAAATGGCATTCTGATTAATGAATCAATTAAGAAAAACTTCAATGCGTACGGAGATTATGGAAATATTCGGACAAAATGTGATTACTACGACTTTGAACTAACGCTGGAATACAATGTCCCGCTGAAAGGAAACAGTGGCATTTACCTTCATGGAGCTTACGAAATACAGGTTGTTGACAAAGATAGTCCGATGCAGAGAATCCAGGGACCAGGTGCAGTTTTCAACCGGATAAAACCAATTGAAAATGCGGGAAAAGCAGGAGGTGAATGGAATCAAATTCGAATTCTCTTGGTAGACAGGCATATTACTGTAATACTCAATGGGAAATGTGTAATTGATAACGAACCGCTCGAAGGATGCACCGGCGGTGGGATAAATGCTGATGACACTGCTCCTGGCCCGGTTCTCTTACAGGGAGACCACACTTCTGTAAAATATCGGAATATATTATTATGCCCCGTAATTTAAAATTGAAATATCGATGCCCGTTTTTGCAACATGCCTGCTTGCTTAAATATTTTAAAATGGAACAAATGTATAAAAGTTCAATGCTATTCTTCGCATCTTTTTCAGTTCTAACTTTATTGGTGAGCATGGTTCTTACACCAAAAGAAAAAACAGGACTAGGTGTGAAACCTCCTAAAAATGCGGAAGTAATTTTCGATGGATCACGTGAAATGCTGGATGAAAAATGGATTTATTGGGAAGGTCCCAGGTTTTCTTCTAAGTTGCCAGTCAAATGGAAAATAGTAGATGACCCAGTTGATAAAGGCACTGTTGTAAACAGTAATGACCCGTTTGCCCTGGGAGGGAAATATGGTACAGCTGATATTGTGACCAAAAAGGAATACCGTGATTTCAGGCTTCATGTTGAATTTTTGGTGGAAAAGGAAGGTGGAAACAGCGGTGTTTACCTACAAAACCGGTATGAAATTCAAATATTGGATGGTGACACAACAAAACACGGCATGGGAGCAGTGATCAACGAAACCGAATCGCCTTACTATGCTTATAGAGGAATTGGGAAATGGAATTCCTACGACATTACTTTCCGGGCAGCACGATTCAAAAATGGGGTTCTTACAGAAAAAGCGTTGGTAACTGTTTATTTCAATGGGCAAAAGGTGCATACGAACGTGACGATCAATCAGGTTTGGGGCGGCCCAAATTCGGGGATCGACGGTGGTAATGATAAAGGGATAGGCATTACGGATAAACCTGGTGGAATAAAATTACAGTCTGAAGGGCACAGTGTACTTTACCGTAATGTCTGGATCAAAGAATTGAATTTAAAAGAAGAAAATACTGATTTTGTACTATTTTATTAAACCTGATAAAAAATGAGGTCATACTTTTTTTTGATTTGTTTAGTTGCATTACATCCGATCTTTTGTAAAGCCCAGCAAATACCGGTAGATAAATGGACCTATATTCAGGCCGACACTGCGCGCGGCAGGTTCGGCGATTTTGGTGAAAAACCGCTTAAGTTGCGTTATTTTGGACTGACAACTGCTGATATTACAGGCGATGGATTTCAGGATGTAATTTCCGGAAGGTATTGGTATAACAACCCTGGCGGTAACATGACCGGACCTTGGTTGCGATCTGAATTTCCGGTAAACGTGGATGCCATATTGACTTATGATGTTAACGGAAACAACAAAGCCGACGTGATCGGGATTTCACTGCCCAAAGTATATTGGCTGGAAGCAACCGATAACACGGGCATAAACTGGGATACCGTGATGATTGGCAACATTCCGGCTACCGACCATAAAAACAGCCAGGGTTTCAGGAAGGCTGATTTATTGAACAACGGAAAGCAATTACCGCTGATTGCAGCCAAAGATGGTATTTATTGTTTTGTAGCCCCTGTCCATCCAAAAACCGATCCGTGGAAAATTATCAGGATTGTGCAACGTGCAAGTGCAGAAGGATTCGATCTCGCCGATGTGGACGGCGATGGTTTCAGGGACATATTTGCGGGAGATTGTATACCTGGCAACGAAAAAGCGCCAACAGTTGTCAAATGGTACAAAAATCCGGGACTGATTTCATCCGACTGGTCGTCGCAGGTGGTTGGGGAGACAATTCATGATATTGACCGCATCAGCGTGTCCGATTTTGATAAAAATGGGGTTGCCGATGTGGCAGTTACCGAAGAAAGGTATCCGGGTAAAGAGCCGGATGCACATTTTTATGTTTTTTCCGGCACGAAAACAAACCAAAAGTATTCTTGGGAAAAACAGGTTTTGGTGGAGCAATATTCGATGAATAACCTCGATAAAGGCGACGTAAACAATGACGGGAATATGGATCTGATCACCGCAGAACATAAAGGGACTGAGTTGAAAGTGCAGTTTTTTATCAATGACGGGAATGGAAACTTTACACCGAAAACCATAGATACCGGAAAAGAAAACCATCTGGGGACGCGACTGGTTGACCTTGATGGCGATGGCGATTTGGATGTTATCGGTATTGCATGGGACAAATACAAGTATCTGCATATTTGGCGAAATGATGGGATAAAGAAAAAACGGGAACAGATTGGATATGAAAACTAGAGAAACCAGGTATCGATTTATTTATGTGCTTGTAATAACAGTTTTACTGTTGTTGGTCGTTCAGTCGGAAACGATCTTGGCGCAGCCACTTCCGGGTGATTTATTCAGGGAATATGCATGGAAAACACCTGATAAGCTAGGGAATTCGGCATTTCTGCGGGTAGGAGGCAAGTCGGGATATCATGTTAAACCGGAAAATTATCCCGATCTGGTTATAAACAACGGAACTATTTTGTTCGAGCAAACGATTGAACTAACAAATGCCATTCGGGCAGAGGTGGCTATTGAAAAGATGCTTTGTCACGAAGGTACCAGCAACCTTCGGATATCGCTCAACGGAAACCCGGAAATTGTTTTCCCGGAATCGCCGAATATACCGGAACCACAAAACCGCTACATGCATCTTTTTTACCCAACCGTTGAAATACCATTGAGTACGTTGAAACAGGGGGCCGGCAATTATTTCAGTTTGCAAGTGGATACGGTTCATCCCTGGCGATGGCCGCAAAACCTGGTTTACGGGGTAATACTCAGGGTATATTATGCTCCTTCGGCCAAAAAGTTCAGTGGGCAGCTTGCAGCAAAACAGGAAAGCGAAGAAAAGTTAAAGCTGGAATTACATTGCAAAGATGCAGGGAATATTCAATCGGTTGATTTTTTAGCCCGTTACGATGGCCCCGACTGGGATGGCAACGGGGTTTACAACGACTGGCATTATCATTACCACCGGGGTGAATTGCAAAATCATGTAGGTACTGACACTGAGGCTCCGTTTCGAACGGAATGGGATTTAAGTTGGGTTCCCGACCAGACAGAGCCGGTGCAACTTTCTGCAAGAGTGCTATATAACAGCGGATTAATTGCAATGATTACACCGGTTTCGTTCAGTTTAAAGAGGGAAAACTACTCGGTTCATTTCTGCAAACCGGAAAAAGTGGAGGAAAAATGGCTAACCCGGACGGGAGAAAAAGAACAGGAATTTGTTTTCAATGGCGATCCGGCAAAGGTTCAGGACGCACGGATGATATTTACCTCGTGGAGTCCGGGATACCTGAACGGGATTTATATCAATGATTTTGTGGTCTGCATCAGCGAAGGGCCGAGATACACCCACATGCAACACTGTATTCCAGTCGAAAACCTGAAAATTTTCAAAAATGGCGTAAATATCCTGAAAACGGGGAAAACCCCCAAATATCAGGGCAAGATGGTGCATGGAGCCGAAATTATGTGGCCCGGAATTATGGTATTAATTAAAGCATCCGCAATAAAATAGTCCGTTATATCAATAAAATTTCAACTATGAAAACCTTATTATTTTTATTTGTTTTTCTCCCGATTTTTGTTTTTTCACAATCATATGATACTAAAAACTGGAAGCACATTAGCACGGCCAAAAACGAACTGGAAAAACCTTTTCCCGGCGACCAGCAAACATCGATGCTTGTAACCGATGTTGACAACGACGGAATCCCGGAAATTATACTGACCGAACGCACCAAATCCCCTTCGGTGGTAATGTACAAGCGTACAGGAGAAACATGGGAAAGATACATTATCGACAATGAACCGGTAAAGATTGAAGCCGGGGCAACACAATGGGATATAACCGGAAATGGATACATGGATATCGTTTTTGGCGGCGATGGAAAAAGCAACGAAGTGTGGTGGTGGGAAAACCCCTACCCCAATTGGGATAAGAATACTCCCTGGAAACGTCGAAACATTAAAATCGATGGACAAAAGAAGCATCACGACGTCCTTTTTGGCAACTTCACCGGTGATGGCAAAGGGGAACTTGTTTTCTGGAACCAGGGCGCCAAAGCGCTGATGATGGCAAGGATACCCGACAATGATAAAAATGCAACCCAATGGGAATACAGTCCCATTTTTGAATACAGCAGCGATAGTGAAATGGAGCAACACGGCCATGATAGTTATCCACCATGGAAACGGGTGAATGAACACGAAGGGCTGGTGAAAATTGATGTTGACGGCGACAGTATTCAGGATATCGTGGGCGGAGGAATTTGGTTTAAGTATGATGGGAACGGCAGGTTTATACCCAATGTTGTCGATACCAGATATACTTTTTCACGCGTAGCAGCCGGGCAGCTTATCAAAGGCGGCAGACCCGAACTGGTAATGACTCCCGGCGACGGGAAAGCTCCCATGATATTGTATGAATGGCGCCAGGCAAAGCGGCCAGGCGAGGGAACCTGGTTTGCAAAGACTATCCTTAACGAGTTATGGAACGCCCATTCACTCGATATTATCGATTTTAACGGCGATGGGAACCTTGATATTTTTGTGGCCGAGATGCGTATCAGCGGCGAAAATCCGGATGCAAAAATGAGAATTTTATTAGGTGACGGTAAAGGGAATTTCGAAGATTATATAATTTCTACCGGTTTTGACAACCACGAGTCAAGAATAGCTGACCTCAATGGCGACGGTATGCTCGACATAGTTGGAAAACCTTACAATTGGAAAACTCCCGGACTGGATATCTGGATAAATACCCGTAAAAAGTAAAGATTTATGAAGAAAATCTTATTCAGTATAATAATTGCTATTTCTGCTTTGTTCTGTCATGGTCAAAACGCAAAGAGCAATGTTATCATTTCTGAGATACTTTTTCAGGACAGGCCTCATTTTAAGGTTCAGACATCGTCTGCGACCTGGTTAATTAGCAGGGAATCAGGAGGTTGTTCATCACTCATCGACACTGAAGGCAACGACTGGATAAAACATTCAAGGACAGGAAACAACAATCCGACTAATTCGGCAGATTCAGATTACCGGGGATTGCCCAATCTGGTATTCCGTGGCAGCGACAATGGGGTGGGACATCCGGTAGCCACCGGAATCTGTACTACCGTCCAGACAGGCAAAAACCGTATTGAAGTTACTTCCAATAGCGGCCTTTGGAAATTTTCATGGACGTTTAAAGATAACTGCGCTGTGATTTCAGTTGATAAAGCTGATACAACGCGCGCTTACTGGTTTTTGTATGAAGGGCCGGTTGCCGGAAAGTTTAGTCCGAATAGTCACTATTGGGCAACTAATTTGGATGGTATCCGTTACGACAAACCCTCTTATCCAAAGGAGAAGATCACCGGGAACTGGCAATGGGCCTGCTTTGGCGATACTTCGGTCAACCGCTGTTTAATTGTGTCGAAAACTCAAAAAGACACGCTACCTGATGTTTTTGGATATATGGGGAGTCTGAGTTCAAAAGGAATTGATTCAAGCGATGGCATGACAGTGTTTGGATTCGGGCGTTCGGTGGATACCCGTCCCTTGCTCACCGGTAAAAATACGTTCATTGTTGGATTTTACGAACGAAGAGTTACCGAAAAAAAAGATTATCACAAAATCGCAAAATACATTTCCAATCTTACGAACAAGAACAGACAGACTTATCATGAAAGCAATTAATTACATTACACTTTCTTTACTGGCATCTCCGTTTCAGAGTAATGCCCAACAAATGCCAATTGCAAAACCAAATATTCTCTGGATAGTCAGCGAAGATAACAGCGCTTATTATACATTAATCATTTTGTCGGGCGATAGCGGGCTTGGGGTTGGTTGTCACGGATTGCTTGGGAAGCAGAATATTTATGACGAAGATGGTATTCATGTTCCGTTTATCATTTCGGGCAACCTTGTCCACGAACATGGTCGTGTGATTGATGCTTTCTGTTACATTCACGATATTTACCCTACGATCTTAGATTTAGTTGGAATCCCAATACCCAATTCAGTTACTGGCAAAAGTATGATGCCGGTAATAACATTACAAAAAAAACAGACTAGGGATTATACTTATCATGCCTATTTGCAGTTCCAAAGGGCTTATCGAAAAGGTGACCTCAAACTGATCGAATATGTTAAAGCGCCGGACTCCAACAAAGAAAGGGGAGAATTTGAAGCTGGATCTCGGGTTACCCAACTGTTCAACTTTAAAAAAGATCCCTGGGAAACCACCAACCTTTCGTTCTATCCTGATTATCAAGACAGTCTGAAAACAATGCAAAATGAAATGAAAGAAAAAGCCATTGAACTGGGTGACAACAAAGTCAATGCCGGGATCAATTACGATTTTTGGGATTATTACCAACAATAAAAGCTTGGCTGAAGATATTGAAACATTATCAAACATTTAAAAATAGGAAATGAAGTATTCAGGATTATTTTTATCTGCCCTTCTTTTATTGGGAGCATGTGCGAGTTATTGTACGGGTGGGGGGGCAAAGAAGGAGATAAAAGGAAACTTTCATGGCGTTGAACGTTTACGTGTAAGTCGAACCAACTCCCATCTTCTGGAAACCATAAGTGGCAAACCGGTATTCCTCAATAATTTTACAGCTTGGGATATAATTGGAAAATTGACACGGGAGGATGTTGTTGAATTAATGAGCTTGTGCAAAATCAGGAGGTTTAATATGATTTCTGCTGTTATTCTTGAAGAACAAACAAGCACTATTAATACTACAATTTATAATGCCCATGGGTTTGAAAACGACACATTTGGCAACCCTGACCCCCTTAAGCCAATAGTTACACCCGGCAATGATCCGGGGATTCCCGGACAATATGATTTCTGGGATCATGTTGACTATGTGGTCAACATGGCTGCCGCGAACGGGATGTACATCAGTCTCCACCCCACTTGGGGCGACTGGGTTTCAGGGAGCTACCGTGGTAAATTGCCTGGTGACAAGGTCATTTTCAACGAAACAAAGGCATACAAATATGGGCAATGGCTCGGACATCGATACGGGGAAAAGCAAAATATCATTTGGATGTTAGGAGGGGACAGGTCCGCAATATATGATTGCAAAACGCTACGGACCAGCCTTGACAGTATCCAGGATTTCCGGGCCATATACCGCGCTATGGCTGAAGGGTTGGTAGATGGCACAAATGGAGAAAACAATCAGGATGGGTTAGCCGATTACAGTAAAACAATCATTTCGTTCCACCCACGAAAATGGGCGCCCAACTCTTCCGAATGGTTCCATAACGACCGCTGGCTTACATTTAATTCGATCCAGGATACTCCCGAAGATCAGGTAAAATCTATTACACACGATTACAATCTCATGCCAGCTAAGCCGACATGGTTATTCGAAGGACGATATGAAGGGAGGATCAGCGCCTGGGGCGTTCGTTACCAGGCATACCAGACATCGTTCGCCGGGGCTTCCGGGCATACGTATGGTGCAACCGGTTTGTACCTTTTTGGCAATGACTGGCGGAAATTGGTTTTGTCGCCAGGGATTGATCAGATGAAATATCTTTATAAGATTGCGCGAGAAATATGGACTGACAAACAATTTCTAGCAAGGATGCCCGATCAAGGTCTGATTGTTGGTGATGAGGGCGCTACAATAGGCGATAGTGACATAAGTACAACAAACAAAGAGGGCAATATTACTTTAGATCGTGTAAAGGATGTCGGCTCCAACCGCATCACGGCAATAAGAGACAACGATGGTAAATGGGCGATGGCGTATAGTGCTAATGGCAGAGAAATCACTATTGACTTGTCACGGCTTTATAAAGGTACGCTAAACGCCTACTGGTTTAACCCAAGAAACGGAAAATGGCACACAGACAATGCGGAAGTAGACAAACCCAAGCCTTTCATGTCAAAATTGGCTACTGGTAAAGGTTCGCACACATTCGACCCGCCCGGAGAATCGGGTAGCGATAACGACTGGGTGTTGGTACTAAAATAAAAATCAAAATTTATTCGTGTGACAATAATCATAATATTAAACCTAAAAACATTCATCATGATAAAATTTCTGTCAATCATCGTATTATTATTAGCTAATTTTTCAGCAATTTGCCAGGTCCCGGCCTATTTAAAAGAATATAGGGGGGATTATCAGAAAAATCCCCGTGACGCAAATCTGCACTGGTTCCGGGATGCCCAATTCGGGATGTTCATTCATTACGGGCTTTATAGCCTGTTGGGTAAAGGAGAATGGGTGCAGTTGATCGATACTATACCATTGAACGAATATGCAAGGTTAAAAGGCCAATTCACTGCCTCCGGTTTTGATGCGGGATTCATTGTGAAGTTGGCGAAAAAAGCAGGTATGAAATACATTACCTTTACCACCAAGCATCATGATGGTTTTTGTCTGTTTAAAACAAATGAAACTGATTTCAATAGTCTTAATTCACCTGCAAAACGCGATTTAGCAGGCGAATTGGCCAAAGCCTGCGAGAAGGAGGGATTGGGGCTGTTCCTGTACTATTCGTATGCTGCCGACTGGAAACATCCCTATTTTTATTCAAGGGAAGCAGGTTGGGAAAATGCACGTCCTGCCTATACCGTAAAACCCGTAGACTACAAATATGATAAACCCGAAGATTTTCGTAAGTATGTCGGTTATGTGCATGCCCAATTAAAAGAATTACTCACCCAATACCCAACCATTGCGGGAATTTGGTTCGACCCGATTGTTGGCTTTTACGGCAATCCTGAAGTTTTTCCGATCGAAGAAACGTATGCATTAATCCGCAGCCTTTCTCCTCATGCTTTAATCTCATTTAAACAGGGAGCTAATGGGAATGAAGATTTTGTAGCTCCTGAAAGGGGAGGAAATGCCAAAGTTGGCGAAGAGTATCCAATTTCACAGAAAATTTATGAATTAAATAAAGACAAACCCAAAGAAATCTGCAATACGATGCAGTCTCATTTACCAGGTATTCAAGGAGGAGCGACCTGGGGTTATAACAAAGCGATTGACGGACATCATCTAAAGGTTGAAGATGTTAAAAAACTGTTTTATGAAGCAAGTCAAAACAACTACAACTTGCTGCTAAACATTGGACCTTTACCCGATGGATCGGTTCACCGGGAAGATATTGAAACATTATCAAACTTAAAATAAGCGGGAATGAAGATACAACATACGAAAATGGCCACCATTTTCAGTTTGTCAGTCGGTTTGTGCATTGTGCAAAGCAGTAATGCATCGGTAAAATCTAAATCAACACCCCCCAATTTTGTAATCATTTTTGCCGATGATATGGGTTATGGGGATGTGGGTGTATTTGGACATCCAACCATTAAAACACCGAACCTGGACAGGATGGCCTCGGAAGGTCAAAAATGGACAAACTTCTATGTGGCCGCACCCGTTTGTACCCCTTCGCGGGCAGGCTTGCTGACAGGCAGGTTGCCCATCAGATCAGGAATGTGCAGCGAAAAAAAGCGGGTACTTTTTCCGGATTCAAAAGGCGGGCTTCCGGAGAATGAAATCACCATTGCTTTCGCATTGAAAGGCGCCGGATACACTACTGCAGCTATAGGCAAATGGCATTTGGGGCATCTTCAACAGTTTGCACCGAATGCTCATGGCTTTGATTCATATTTTGGGATACCTTATAGCAACGACATGGATCGGGTTGATGAGCCGGATTACATGGAAGTGATGAAGAAACCCAAAATCGATTATTTCAATGTGCCATTAATGAGGAATACCGAGATTGTTGAACAACCAGCCGATCAAACAACCATCACAAAAAGGTACACAGAGGAAGCTGTCAATTTTATCAATCAAAACAAAGAAAAACCGTTTTTCCTGTATCTGGCTCATTCCATGCCGCATGTTCCCCTCTTCCGTTCAAAGGAATTTGAAAATAAAAGTCTTCGGGGAATTTATGGTGATGTCATCGAGGAACTGGACTGGAGTGTCGGTCAAATTTTATCGACCTTGAAACAAACTGGCCTGGATAAAAATACGCTGGTTGTTTTCACTTCGGATAATGGTCCTTGGCTGATTTTTGATGAACATGGCGGCAGCGCCGGTTTGTTAAGAGGTGGAAAAGGTGGAACATACGAAGGCGGCATGCGTGAACCAACTATTTTTTGGTGGCCTGACAAAGTGAACCCGGATGTTGTTTCCGAGATGGGTGCAACCCTGGATTTATTGCCAACCTTTTGCAAATTGGCAAATGTCACCCTTCCTGTTGACCGGATTTATGATGGCTACGATATTTCTCCTGCACTAATCGGTACAGGCAAAAGTCCTAGAGGTGTAGTATTCTATTACCGCGATACCGATGTTTATGCTGTCAGAAAAGGTGCATATAAAGCGCACTTTTTCACTCAATCGGAATATGGTACTGACGAAAGAAAACTTCAGGAGCCACCGTTGCTATATAACCTGAATGTTGACCCTTCTGAAAAATACAACATTGCAGACGAACATCCTGAAGTGATTGCCGAAATAAGAAAAATCATGGAAGAACATCAGAAAACGGTTGTTCCTGTTGAAAACCAGCTTGAAAAATATTGATTGTAGAAAAACGGATTTAGTGGAATTTGTTCTGATCAAAGTCCAGTAAATTGAACGGGTGTCATCAGAAGTTGTAGAACAAATTGAGAAAAAACCCATGAAACTGAATGATTCATTAAAATTTGGACTTTTGTCATTTTGCAGCATATTCAGCATAGGTTCAACCTGTGGGCAAAATGTGCAAAAGCCAAATATCCTGTTTATTCTGACAGATGATCTGGGGAAAGAATGGATAAGTTCGTATGGTGCAGAAAAAATTGAGACTCCAAACATTGACCGTTTGGTTCAGACAGGACTTAAATTTGAAAATTTTTACTCCACGCCTCAGTGTACGCCTTCCAGAGTTGAATTGTTTACCGGGCAATACCCTTTTCGAAATGGCTGGGTAAACCATTGGGATGTACCACGCTGGGGAGGAGGGACGCACTTTGATTGGAATGAGAATCCCGGTATCGCACGTATCATGCAATCAGCAGGGTACAAAACAGCTGCGGCAGGCAAATGGCAGATCAATGATTTCAGGGTCCAACCTGAAGCCATGGTTTCTCACGGATTTGATGATTATTGCATGTGGACCGGTGGCGAAGCGGGAAACCCTGCGAGCGACGAACGATATTGGAATCCTTACATTCATACGAAATCGGGAAGTAAAACCTACGAAGGACAATTTGGAGAAGATATTTTTTCTGATTTTCTGATTGACTTTATGAAAAAGAACAAAGACAAACCTATGTTTTTGTATTATGCGATGTGTTTGACCCATACACCTTTTACAAGTACGCCGGAAGAACCGGATGTGACAGAAAAATACGATTGTCACAAAGCAATGGTCAGGTATATGGACTTCACTGTTGGTAAACTGGTGAAAGCGTTGGACGATTTAGGTATTCGAAAAAACACAATTATCGTTTATACAACCGATAATGGGACCACAGGACAAATCACAGGCAGGTTAAACGGTCGAGAAGTGGAGGGAGGAAAAACAAAAACTACGGAAAATGGTATTTGTGAGCCTTTTGTCGTCAATTGCCCGGGGCTGGTTCCTGAAGGAAAAGCCACAACTGCTTTGGGCGACCTGACCGATATTTTGCCGACCTGTGCTGATATAGCCGGAGCATCTTTACCTGAAAATTATGTGTTTGATGGTGTATCGTTAGCTAACGTTTTTTTGGGGAAATCCGATGATTCGTCCCGCGATTGGATCATGGCGATGGGAGGTAACGGGAAAGGCTCAGAGGCAGCCCTGTCTGAGAATGGATTGGAAAACGAATACCGTTTCCGCGACAGGGTTGTCCGCAATAAGAAATATAAACTGTTTGTCAGCCCGGAAAGGAAACCGGAAAAACTGGTTTCATTAACGGATGATCCTGAGGAAAAAGTCAATCTTCTTATAAATGATGATCCTGAAATCAAAATTGAGTTTGAAAAGCTTTGGGAAGCAGTTTTGTCTTTTCCGGAAAAAGATAACGATCCCATTTATAAACCGTTGTCCAAACAACCTTGGGACAAAGAAGTAACCGTTAAAAGCCAGGTTTGGAAAAAATAAAAACCCGATAGTCATACACATTGTAGAAACTGAATAAATGAAAATATGAAAAACTCCTTATCACCATTCTTATTCTTACCACTTTTGATTTTTAATCAAAGCTGCGATCAAAAGCATAAAACTCAGGTCAGCGGCGAAGAAACCCGGATCAAACCGAATGTCCTCTTTCTTTTTGCCGATGACCAACGGGCTGATGCTTTGGGCTGTTCGGGTAATCCTTACATCAAAACACCCAATATCGATAAGATCGCTGAAAATGGTGTTCGTTTTACCAACAATTATGTAATGGGTGGTCATCACGGAGCGGTCTGTGCGCCCAGCCGTGCCATGTTGATGAGCGGGAAAAGCCTTTTTCATGTATATGATGTTCTGGATGGCGTAACCACTATGCCCATGTATTTTGGTCAGCATGGTTATGAAACTTTTGGTACCGGGAAATGGCATAACGGGGCAAAAACGTTCGAGGTTTCTTTCCAAAAAGGAGACAATGTATTTATTGGCGGAATGTGTAACCATTACCAGGTTCCCTGCCGGACTTTGAGCGATGACGGGAAACTGACGGAGCCTGTAATAAAAGGTTTTTCAACCGATTTATTTGCCGATGCAGCAATCGGTTTCTTAAACGGTTATGCTGAAGGGAAACGTGATAAACCATTCTTCTGCTATGTCGCATTTACTGCGCCTCACGACCCGCGTTCACCTCGCGAAGATTATATTGGAATGTACGATCCTGAAAGCATTCCTCTACAGGGAAACTACAAAAAATACCATCCGTTCGAGTTTGATATCCTGAATCATGGCATGAACAACCGCGATGAAGGTCTTGCACCCTGGCCCAGAACCCCTGAAATTATCAGGGAGTCGCTGGCAGATTATTATGCACTTATTAGCCATCTTGATACACGCATTGGCGATATCATCGAAACGTTGAAAAAGGAAGGGTTATTCGAAAATACTATCATTGTGTACGCGGCAGATAATGGGTTGGCTATTGGTAGTCACGGTTTGCTTGGCAAGCAAAACCTGTACGAGCATAGCACGAAGGTGCCGCTTATTTTCAGCGGACCGGGTATACCTAAAAAAGAAATTTCGAACGCACTGGTTTATTTGTATGATATTTTCCCAACGCTATCGACTTTATGTGGTCTGCCAATTCCTGAACATATTGATGGAAAAGATTTTACAACCGTAGTTAATGGCGAATCAGATGGAATACGTACATCTTTATTTACAGTGTTCCGGAGTTCTGCAAGAGCTGTTCGCAAAGATGAATGGAAGTTGATCCGGTATCCCGACCGTGATTATAATCAACTTTTCAATCTGAAAAATGATCCGCTGGAAATTATCAATCTCGCGGAAAAGGAAGGCTATGAACCAAAAGTGGATGAAATGACGGAGCTGTTGGCAAGCTGGCAAAAAGAAACAGCGGACACAGCTTCGTTGACAGCAAAAACTATTCTTCCCAAGGAATATGAGCCGGAAAAACTGGTACAGACGCCAGATGTTTACCAACCGGAGTATACATTGAAAAAGTATTTTAAGAATGTTTATTTAAAAACCAAAACGGCACATTAAGATTAAACCGAATGTGCAAAAATCAAATTTATGAACTCAAAAAAGTTATATTTAATTGCTCTGCTCAATCTTGTAGCTTGTTTTTTAAGCGCGCAAGTCACTCAAAATAATCTGAATTTATCAGGAGTATGGAAACTGACCTGGGCAAATGGGGGTCATGGGCCAAAAAGTATTGAACAACTGGCAGCGCAGGAACCTCATCATGACTCGTTAAAATATATAGATGCCGAAGTGCCGGGAGAAATCCATGATGCCTTTAAAAAGTTAGGAGTTGTTGATGACCCAAACTTTGGCGTAAACCTGTTACATGCCGATTGGGTTGGAGACCAGTACTATCAGTATTACAGGACTTTTGAACTACCAGAAGAAGCCAAAGCGCAAGAACAATGGCTGGTATTTGACCAATTGGATTTGGTAGCCGATATTTATCTCAATGGCGAAAAAGTCGGACATCATCAAAATGTATTTTATCCCTGCCGGATAAACGTGACCGGAAAAACCAAAACGGGAAAGAATGTTTTATCTGTGATTCTTGAAAGCGGGCTATTCAGCATTGCCGATAAAGAAGGGAAAAAATATGGATTTGTCCGTGGGTTACAACAAATGATGGATAAAAGGCATTATTTACGCAAGCCCCAGTACCAGTTTAACTGGGACTGGAACCCTCGCTATGTAAATGTTGGTATCACCGGAAATGTAAGATTGGAATGGACTCAAAATCTGCGATTTGACCAACTGGCTATAAGTCAAAAAGTCGATGATGATTTAAAAAAAGCAAAGGTTACTTCCCGAAGTTTTATTGAAGGCTTGGTTGATGGGCATCAAATCGAAATTAATGCAAGGATCGTGGAAACGGGGAACACAACAAAAACCGCTTTTGACTTAAAAAAGGGATTAAATATTTATCCTGTAAATGTTGAAATTGATAATCCTAAATTATGGTGGCCAATCGGTCAGGGTGAACCAAACCGATATACATTGGTTACCGATATTTATCTTGAAGGAAAACTCATAAAATCCGAAACAAGGAAAATTGGTATTCGAAAGGTAGAGGTTGACCAGTCGCCACATCCGGTGAAAGGAAATTACTTTACGATTAAGATCAACAACCGCCCCGTTTTTATGAAAGGTGGAAACTGGATTCCACCTGATTTGACCTATAGCCACATTACTCACGACCGCCTTGACATCCTGGTAAAACTTGCCGTTGAAGCCAATTTCAATCTCCTCCGGATTTGGGGTGGTGGTGTTTATGCCGGCAATGATTTACTGGATATGTGCGATGAAAAAGGAATGCTTGTCTGGCACGATTTCCTTTTTGCCTGTTCAGTTTATCCAGGTGATGACCAGGAGTTTTACGACGACGTCCAAAAAGAAGTGACCTGGAATGTGCGTGAAACCAGTTATCATCCATCGCTCATCGTTTGGTGTGGAAATAATGAAAATGAAATGATTTTCTGGGAAAATATTAAGAAAAATGGCGCAGTGCCTGATTCGGTAATTTATGAAGGATTATTGCCTGAGATATTGAAAAATGAAGGTATCGATGCATTTTACTGGCCGTCATCACCACATTCACCCGGCAATTTAGAACCCCGAAATGTATATTCAGGCGACCAGCATCCATGGGGGGTGTCACTTCAAGACGACGGTGTCAATATCTGGGCATACCGCGGGTATGAGGACCGCTTCCCCAATGAAGGCGGTGTACTTGGCGCTTCATCACCGGCAACGCTTAAACAAATGTTGGGGTCTGACCAATATTATTTGCGGTCATTTGCCTGGGACCATCACGATAACCTGAAGAATTTCCAGAAAAATGATTTGGGGTTAACCTACAAGGCGTTTGAGTTTTTGTTTGACAAGCCATACAACCAGGTACCATTTGAAGATTATTTGTTTGGCAGTTCATTGTTTCATTCCGAAGGGCTTCAGGAATATATTTACAACTACCGCCGCAGAAAATTTGACAGTTCAGCTGCCATATTCTGGATGTACAATGATTCATGGCCTGTGACCCATGGCTGGTCGATTGTGGATTATTATTTAAGAAAAAAACTGGCTTTTCATCCTGTGAGAAGGGCTTTTGACGAGGTGGTTGTTGTTTTGACTAAAGAAGGGGAAAACATTAATGTTTACGGTGTGAACGATAGACCTGAATCATGGAAAGGGGATTTGCGGTACGGATTCTTTACATTGGATGGCAAAAAGCCAATGGATAAAAAAGTGCATGCCAGCATCCCGGCAAATTCTTCGGTTATCCTTGCTTCGTTCCCTGCCAAAACCATGGAAAAAGTTGGGATTGATCATTCAGGAGCTTTTGGGATTCTTGGCAAAAATGGCGAACAGGTAAGCCAGAATAAACTACTGATTTCCTACTTTAAAAATCTGCCGTTTAAAAAACCAACAATCCATATCAATCTAGAAAATGGGAAAGCAGTATTTGAATCAGATGATTTTGTTTGGGGCGTGACATTGGATATTGACGGGGAATCAAATGTTTCGGACAATTGTTTTGATTTGTTTCCCGGAATCCCCTATTCCATTCCATGGACAAACCAAAGCCAGCAACCAGTTGTTTTAAGAACCGGGAATGATTTGCTGGCAAAATAGTTTTTAAGAAACCTAAAATTAAATACAAAATGAAACGAACTTACATAAAATCAGTACTTTTTTTCGCATCCTTTTCAATTCTAATTATTTTGGGAAGTATGACTCTTTTACTAAAAGAGAAAACAGGAATTGGTGTGAAAGCACCTGAAAATGCTGAGGTGATTTTTGATGGGTCGCGCCAAATGCTGGATGAAAAATGGACCTACTGGGAAGGTCCCCGGTTTTCTTCTGAATTGCCTATGAAATGGGAAATAGTAGATGACCCAATTGACGAAGGGACTGTTGTAAACAGTAACGACCCATTTGCACTGGGAGGAAAATATGGTACCGCCGATATTGTGACAAAAAAGAAATACCGCGATTTCAGGCTCCATGTTGAATTTTTGGTGGAAAAAGAAGGTGGCAATAGCGGGGTTTATCTTCAAAACCGGTATGAAATTCAGGTGTTGGATGGCGATACGACTAAACATGGAATGGGTGCGGTAATTAATGAAGCGATGTCACCTTATTACGCTTACCATGGAATTGGAAAGTGGAATGCTTACGATATTACTTTTCGGACAGCTCGATTTGAAAATGGAATGCTCAGCGAAAAAGCACTGGTAACAGTTTATTTCAACGGACAAAAAGTACACACCAATGTGAAAATAAATCAGGTCTGGGGCGGTGCAAATTCCGGACTCGACGGAGGTAACGATAAAGGAAAAGGAATTACCGACAGGCCCGGTGGAATAAAGCTCCAGGCTGAAGGGCATGATGTCCTTTACCGCAATATCTGGATTAAAGATCTTGACCTGATAAAAGCTGACACTGATTTTTAGCAAATAAAAAGTTGTATTTTTAAGCATAATAAAAAGCTTATGGTGAACTCAGGTTTGGAAACAGCACATATTTAGATGATTAGAGAAAATATCCTTTTCCATTCTCCGAATAATAGTTGAGATATTTCTGAATCGATAGTGATAATCTTATCTCAGAACAAACCTTTAATATTTAGGATTGAACCTGTGTTCATTACCTTATTAGTAATTTTCCTTTGTTTTAATTGCTGATAATTATTGAATTATA
The DNA here is from genome assembly GCA_038251165.1 of Bacteroidales bacterium. Lineage (GTDB taxonomy): Bacteria > Bacteroidota > Bacteroidia > Bacteroidales > Prolixibacteraceae > Aquipluma. The sequence goes on from JBBSBP010000034.1 coordinate 39,319, forward strand.
GTTTTCAAGTAATTGTAAAACATTTTCGGGATAACAGAATAATTGAATGACTATGATCTTTTTAAATCATCTAAGATTTTTATCCGTATCGTCTGTATTTCTTGTCTGTATTGGAGGCAAAAATGCTTTTGCAGAACCAAAGACCAATACCGTTTTCGCGACAGGGTAATCCGAGACAAAGAATATAAATTGTTTGTTTCATCTGAAAGGAAGCCGGAGAAGCTGATTGCAATATTGGATGACCCGGAAGAAAAAAATGACCTGCTACAAAGCAATAATCCAAAGATAAAATCAGAATATGAAAAACTTTGGAAGGTTGCCCTTTCATTTCCAAAACAGGATAGCGACCCTCACTACATTCCACTGCCAAAAGAACCCTGGGATAAGGCAGTCACTGTAAAAAGCCAGGTGTGGAAGAAATAAAATCTTTACTTTTATAAAATCATTAACCTAATCCTAAAATAAAATTATCATGTTAAAATATTTACTAATTATCGCGATCTGCTTCATTGGTTTTTCTGCGACCAGTCAGGTTCCGTCATATCTGAAAGACTTCAGCAAAGAGTACAAGCAAAATCCCCGCGAGGCTAATCTAAATTGGTTCAAGGATGCCGGTTTTGGGATGTTTATACATTATGGTTTATTCAGCCTTACAGAAGGGTATTGGGGAGAAACGCACTCAAAACCCGCAGAATGGATTCAACTCCGGGCTAAAATCAGGGTAAGTGATTACGAAAAACTGGCCGACAAATTTACTGCCGAAAACTTTGATGCGGATTTTATTACAGATCTGGCACTTTCCGCAGGCATGAAATACATTAACATTACCACCCGTCACCATGATAGCTTTTGTCTTTTCGACTCTGAATATACGGATTTTAAAAGCACCAACAGCCCTGCAAAACGTGACCTGGTAGCCGAATTGGCCGAACAATGTCAAAAGAAAGGATTAGGCCTATTTTTTTATTATTCGCACGGACGTGATTGGCGTCATCCACATGCCCCCAACAACGATGAATGGGGTGGAAATGCTCGACCTGAATACGATCCCCGGGAGGAGTCATACAAATATGGTGAGGAACATGATCTGGATCTTTATGTAGCGTTTATGAAAAATCAGATTACGGAGCTGCTTACCAATTATGGCCCTGTGGCTGGCATTTGGCTCGACGGTATTGGTACTCCAAACTCACGCCCCGAAAAAATACCTGAATTCAAAGTGCAGGAACTATATGATCATATTCATTCATTGCAGCCACAAACGCTCGTTTCTTACAAGCAGGGACTACTTGGGACAGAAGATTTCAAAGCTCCTGAACGGCATTTTAAAGGGGAATCAGAAGTGCTCTTAGAAATTTGCAATACCATGCAGCCTATTTCATGGGGATATGACAGGGATGATAATGTTGGACACAAAACGGCTGATGAGGTGATGGAGATGCTTTCTCATGCGAAAGATATGAATGCCAACCTATTGCTTAATATTGGCCCCTTACCCAACGGTTCGGTTTTCCCTGATGATGTAAAAACGCTGACGGAAGTTGGAAAACGCTTTAAAAAACAGTAAAGAATAATAAATTTAATAATATGAAAAATACGAAAGCTTTTATTTCACTTTTTATCCTTCTTTTAGGAACCTTAGGCAGTTCCGCACAAGTAAATTACCTCAACGAGTCAGAAGCTGATATGGCGCAACGAATGAAGTGGTTTACCGATGCCAAATACGGCATGTTTATCCATTTTGGTTTATACAGCCAATTGGGTGGAATTTACAAGGGAAATGATGAAGGACGTTATGCCGAATGGATTCAGGCGAATCAGCAAATTCCAAAAGAGGAGTATATAAAACTGATTAACACCTGGAACCCAAAGAATTTTAATGCCGATAAAATTGTAAAACTGGCTAAAAAAGCCGGTATGAAATATTTGGTGATTACCACCAAGCACCACGAAGGTTTTTGTTTGTGGGATTCTGAATTTACGGATTACGATATTGCCAGTTCACCCATGGATGGTCGCGATTTTATTAAAGAATTGTCGGAAGCATGTAAAAAACAAGGTATCCATTTTGGAACGTATTACAGTATTATTGACTGGAACCACCCTTCGCATGATATTCCCGGACCGGATGCAAGTGAAGTAAATCGTAAACGCTGGCAAAATCCAAGGCTTCTTCCAGGAAAAAAGCCCGAATATATACAGTATATGAAAAACCAGATTAAAGAATTGATTGAAAAGTATGACACCGAAATATTATGGTTCGATGGAGACTGGACAGACTACTGGACATTGGCTGACGGTGATGATTTATACCAATACATCAGGGAATTAAAACCCGATATTATTATAAACAACCGGGTTTCCAAACGCAAAGAATTCAAAAAAGATTTTGGTACACCCGAGCAATTTTCCCCCGACTCAAAATTAGATCATTACTGGGAAGCCTGCTATACAATGAACGATTCATGGGGTTTCAAAATAAAAGACACCGATTGGAAAAGCCCGGAAGAAGTATATAAAAAACTCAAAGACATCAACGAGCTTGGCGGTAATTTTCTGTTAAATGTTGGGCCCGATGGCAATGGCGAGGTGCCAATAGAATCGGCTAGAATTTTAATAGAAGTTGGCAAAATGCTGAAAATGGAATAGGATTAAAATCAGATAAATTTTCAAGAATGAAAAATAATATAACGGTTATAACAGTATTCCTGCTGCTAATTTTAAGCAGTTGTGGTAATACACAGAAACAATCAAACACTGAAACAACCACTGTGGTTGAACAGTCTGATAAAATGGACTGGTGGAAAGAAGCAAAATTCGGTTTGTTTATCCATTGGGGAGTATATTCTGTTCCTGCAGGTATATACAATGGAAAAGAAATAAACGGTATAGGCGAATGGATTATGAACCGGGGTAAAATCCCTGTGTCCGAGTATAAAGCCTATGCAAAACAATTCAACCCAATTAAATACGATCCTGAGGCATGGGTAAAAATGGCAAAAGAAGCTGGCATGAAATACCTCGTAATCACATCAAAGCATCATGATGGGTTTGCACTGTTCGATTCAAAGGTCACTGATTGGGATATGGTCGATGCAACCCCTTATGGAAAGGACTTGCTGAAGCCCCTGGCAGAAGCTTGTCACAAGCAAGGAATCAGGTTGGGATTTTATTATTCACAGGCTCAGGACTGGAACCATCCCGGAGGTGCGGCAAGTGGTGGACATTGGGACAAAGCGCAGGATGGTTCAATGGATGAATACATCAAAAACATTGCTGTGCCACAGGTAAAAGAAATCCTTTTCAATTACGGGGACGTTGATATTTTATGGTGGGATACACCAACCGATATGACCAAAGAGCGTGCAGAGTTGTTTTTGCCCATCATTGAAAAACATCCAAATTTAATAACAAATAATCGCTTGGGAGGTGGATTACAGGGAGACACCGAAACCCCGGAGCAATTTGTCCCGGCCACTGGTTTTCCGGGAAGAAACTGGGAAACCTGTATGACCATGAACGATACCTGGGGTTTCAAGTCAAACGATCATAATTGGAAATCAACAGAAGTAATTATCCGAACGTTGATTGACATTGTTAGCAAAGGGGGCAACTATCTGCTTAATGTTGGTCCTACTTCCGAAGGTCAAATTCCTCAGCCGAGCATTGAACGGTTAAAAGAAGTTGGACATTGGATGAAAATTTATGGCGAAGCTATTTATGGGACAACAGCAAGCCCATTCCCTTATCTTTCGTGGGGGCGTTGTACCCAAAAAGGAAACAAGCTTTATCTGCATGTATTTGATTGGCCAAAAAATGGGAAGTTATCTGTTCCTGTCTTGAACACCGTTAAAAAAGCCTATCTTTTAAATGATCCTCAAACAATACTGAAAGTTGAAAAATCATCTTATAAAAATACCATACTGCTAAAAGGTGCAGCACCCGACCCAATTGCTTCGGTGGTAGTCCTTGAAATAGAAGGGAAACCAAAGGTATTACCAATTCCAACGGTTGGAAAGAAAATCGTTGCACCCTCAAGCAAGTCTGGTACAAGCGCTGAAAACCTAACTGATGGTGACCCTAAAGACAAATGGCAACCAGAAGACAGTGATACTGAAAGATGGGTAGAAGTTGACTTGGGCGAAGAGATTGCAATCGGTTCATTCTCATTGGTCGAACCCTGGCATCCATGGGATAAAAAAGGACAGAAGATTGACCTTCAATACAAGAAAGAAAGTAATTGGGTTACTGCCACTGAATTTACAACAGAAGGAACAGGGACAACACAAAATATCAAACCGGTAAAAGCACGATATTTTAGGTTGAAGCTCATCGAAGCGAAGGAGCCTACGTTGAACGAATGGGCCTTATATCGCGCAGAATAATTATATGAGAAACAAATAATAAAACAGCAGATCCCGTCTGGGTTGATTTATTATTACCAATTAAATTTTACAAAATGAAAAGAATCGTATTTCCAACTTTATTTCTATTTGTGCTGATTTACTTCAGTATAAATTCTCTCTTTAGCCAGGTTCCGTCTTATCTGAAGGATTACAGCAAAGAGTAAAAACAAAATCCCCGTGAGGCTAATCTGCACTGGTTCAGGAATGCAGAATTTGGAATGTTTATCCATTACGGACTTTACAGCCAGCTGGGCAAGGGCGAATGGGTACAGCTTAAGGACACCGTCCCTTTTAAGGAATATATCAAATTAAAAGACAGTTTTACTGCGGCAGGATTTGATGCAGATTTCATCGTGAAACTGGCGAAAAAAGCGGGCATGAAATACATTACAATCACTTCCAAGCACCACGAAGGGTTTTGCCTGTTTCGGACGAAAGAAACAGATTATAACAGTGTAAATTCTCCTGCTCACCCAACTACCCCTCGTTTGCAACGAGGGGTAAGCTGTTGTGAGTTTGTAACTCAAATCCAATTGCACCCTTTGACGTAGATTTATATTCCGTGACATAATATTTTGTTTAGAAAATTCCTGACCATCCAAAAATTTGTTGTTTGATCGAAGATATAGGTTTTCCCCTTTGCCCGGATTTCAGAGGAGCGAATTTTACTCATAGCTTCATTCTTTCAGGATTATTCAAACACTATATTTAGTGCAGAAACCAGAATGACGTAGAATTTGATTCATTTCTTTTTCAAAAGTGAGATATTGAATTACTTTTATAAAATCATTAACCTAATCCTAAAATAAAATTATCATGTTAAAATATTTACTAATTATCGCGATCTGCTTCATTGGTTTTTCTGCGACCAGTCAGGTTCCGTCTTATCTGAAGGATTACAGCAAAGAGTACAAACAAAATCCCCGTGAGGCTAATCTGCACTGGTTCAGGAATGCAGAATTTGGAATGTTTATCCATTACGGACTTTACAGCCAGTTGGGCAAAGGCGAATGGGTACAGCTTAAGGACACCGTCCCTTTTAAGGAATATATCAAATTAAAAGACAGTTTTACTGCGGCAGGATTTGATGCAGATTTCATCGTGAAACTGGCGAAAAAAGCAGGTATGAAATACATCACCATC
>JBBSBP010000035.1:0-44019 GCA_038251165.1 Bacteroidales bacterium
ACTCTATCTGGTGTACAGCAAATGCTTAACCTCCGAGTCTGTTATAAAAGCGGACAAGGTAGAATTTTACATGAGTTAATTACTCAGAATCATAAGGCAGCATGATTGATTCAGAAAAAGGGAATTTTGTCGTACACCCTATGTGAATGGCTATTATGTTGGTTCCGAAACATATATTCCTGCAAAAGATTACATCACTTCGTTACCCAATACCAGTTATCGTTATGCTTTCGAACGACAATGGATGTTTTACAAAGTATGGGGACGCTTGCTATACAATCCTGAAACTTCGGATCAGGTTTTTGCTGATGCATTCGATGAGCGTTTCCCCGGAAAAGGGAAGGAGTTGTTTGATGCGCAATCGAAAGTAAGCCGAATTCCGCTGATCATTGCATCGTACTGGAATGCTACCTGGGATTACACCCTTTATTCTGAAGGATTGTTAAGCGTGATGGACAACAAGGAAATGAAGCTTATTTCGTTGGAACAGATGTGCAACAAACAACCGATGGATCCGGCTTATGTGAGCATCAAAGATTTTTTGGCTAAAGGTTCGGTACACGAAGATGGCAAAATCAGTCCGATCGAACTGGCCGATTCAATTGATTTGTTCTGTTTAAAAGCCATTGCCGGAGTAGAAAATATGAATACAAAGGATAACAACGATTTGCTTTACGAAGTTTCCGATATCCGGACCTGGGCGCATTTGGGAATGTATTTTTCGACAAACTAAGATCAGCCGTTGCATATCAGCAATACCTTAATACAGGCAAAAAGGAATATCATCAGCAGGCCGTCGACTGGCTCGAAAACGCCACCCAACAGTGGCATAAGGTGGTTGAGATTACCACACCCATTTATAAATCCATGCCCTTGCAGCATATGGAACGCAACAACAACCAATACTTTCACTGGTCGAAGGTGGAGAAAGAAGTTCAGGAAGAACTGAACGGATTGAAAAAGCAATAAAAGGCGAGTTGATCCGATGATTTAAAATCATCGGATCAACTCACTAATAATATTGGTTATTCTTGAATTTCAAGAATCAGAATAGCATCAGCAGTTCCGCTCCAAGGAGAAAGAAATGAGCCTTGTTTCTTCGCTTTTTCAACCGATGTGTATTCTCCGGTCAAGGTATTAAACCACTGATAAGAATTTTGCCCCCTTTACTTTCATCGATTATCAATTAGCTTTGTAACGATCCGGCTTACAAGGAAATCGTTGCAAAACTTAAAACTGAAGTTACACTTACCTTACTAATTTTTAAACCATTTTCAAAGACTGCTGCTTTTATAGTGCCTGGTAGTTTTATAATGAAGGGATTAAAATATACAGATGAATTTACCGTTGGCTCTGTACTGTCTGTGGTATAACGAATCTCAGGTTGGTAACTATTTGTTTTAAGCGTAATTATTGCTGTTCTATTTGAATCATTCCTGACGGATGTGTAAGTAACATTCAATGCACTTTTTGAATAATTTATACCTGCACTTTCATAGCGTTTATATTGTACTGCCATCCGTCTTTTAAAATCTTCCCAGTTTTTTAATTTTGGATCGGTCCACCCGACTTCTGCCAGTGCAGCCGCACGCGGAAAACTCATATATTCAACTTTTTCAGGTGAATGGATAAATTCAGACCAAACATTAGCTTGTACTCCTTTGATAAATTGCGCTTCTTCCGTATCCAACTCCGCGGGCACAGGTTCATAGGAGTACACTTTTTCCAATGTCAGCAAACCTCCGAATGCTACCGGTTCAAGATAAGGTTCACCCTGGTAATAATCAAAATAAGTATATTCATAGGGCGACATCACAACTTCATGATGTTGTCTGGCTGCTTCTATTCCGCCTTTAACACCCCTCCACGACATTACCATTGCGTTGGGTGCTAGTCCGCCTTCGAGTATTTCGTCCCATCCAATGATCCTTTTATTTTTTGTAAGCAGAAATTTTTCTATCCGTCGGATGAAATAGCTTTGCAATTCATGTTCGTCTTTTAATCCTTCTGCCTTGATTCTTGCCTGGCATTTCGGGCATAATTTCCATCGATCTTTCGGGCATTCGTCTCCGCCAATATGAATGACAGGGCCTGGAAATAAATCGGCTACTTCTGTTAAAACATCTTCCAGAAATTTAAAAGTTTCTTCATTGCCTGCACAATAAACATCCTTTTGAATATCCCAATATTTTGGTATTTCAAAAGGGCCTCCGGTACATGATAATTCAGGGTAGGCAACCAATGCAGCCAGTGAGTGCCCCGGCATTTCGATTTCCGGTACAATATTTACAAACCGGTCATTCGCATAGGCTACAATCTCCCGGATCTGATCCTGCGTGTAAAATCCACCGTGAGGATTCTGATCGATCTGGCTGGTAGCCCGGTCATACTGAGTTGATTCACGCCATGCACCAACCTGGGTTAGTTTAGGGTATTTCTTTATTTCTATTCTCCAGCCGTGATCTTCTGTTAAATGCCAATGGAACGTATTCAACTTATGCATTGCCAGATAATCAATATACTTTTTTATGAAATCGGTTGAATAAAAATAACGGCCAACGTCCAGCATCATTCCTCTCCAGCCAAAACGTGGTTTATCTGTTATTTGTACGCCCGGAATAATTAATCTGCTTTTATTTGGAATTTCTGATTTGACCGGCAGTAGTTGCAGCAATGTTTGCATTCCATAAAATACACCGGCAGGGTGTAAACTTTTTATAATAATATTTTCGGAACTGACAGCTAAATTATATCCTTCAGTTCCAAGAGTATCAACTGCATCATTTTGTGTTAAAATGATCGCATTCATTGCAGGGTTTCCAGACTTTTCACTAACACTTATTTCAAATCCTGTGACAAGTTTTAACCGGGCAGCCAACATTTCACCTATTTTTATCAAGATACTGTTGTTCTCATCAACATAGATTTTCGTATTCTTTCCAATAATGAATTTACCGCCCGTTTCCACCAGGGAGAGTGGTTTCGGAATAATTGAATTATCCTTATTTAATCCATTTATTTGTTTTATCAAATCAACTTCATTCTGCTGGTATGGAGTTCCATCATTTCTAAAAATGTCATGAAACCATTCGACCGGTTGCCCTCCGTCAGGAAGCGGCTTATCCCAGGCAAATATTGTGTTTGTTTTTCCGGAGACCAGACCCCAGTTGATTGCCCCAACATTTTCTCTTTTTAACATTGGAAGAATGTTGGAAAACCTGCTGTTTAATGTTCGGGCCATGTATTCTGTACAAATCAGGGGTCTGCCATGCGTTTTTAATAAATTGATTATGTTTTGGTGTATAAGTGGTTCCTGATAATCATGGTAAGTAATAATATCTGAATTTAAGGCCTGGAAATCATTGAATTCGTTAAAGCTCCAGTTCCACAATCCGGCACTTATCGGCTGGTCGGGGTTTACTTCACGTGCCCACTTAAAAATTTTTTTCAGCAGTGGCAATGTGCTTGTTAGCTTGCCGGAGTTTCCGGGTTCGTTGTACAAATCCCATAATAAAATCCTTGTGTCACCGGAAAAATAATTCATTACATCTTTTACATAGCGCTCAAGTAAAGGGAACTTTGTGGAATCTTTTGAATTGGGGTCTCCCGGATCCTGAACCCACCCGGAATTATGAATTCCAGTTTTTGGAGACGGTTGTTTACCGGGCGCTCCAACTTTATTCCAGCAATCATCAAAAAACACAAAAATAGTCTTAATCTTGTGTTTATCAGCAATGTCCAGATATTGCCCGACCCTCTGTTTAAACCCGTAGCTGTCTTGTTCCCAGGCCAGACTGTGCAAATAAACCCTCATTGTGTTAAATCCAATATTTTCTGCCCAACCCAATTCTTTATCAATTGTTTCAGGATCAAAAGTTGGGGCCTGCCACATTTCAAGTTGATTAACTGCAGTGCTGGGAATAAAGTCTGAACCGGAAATCCACTCGTGCTGATTGTACCAATTCCTGGCTTTGTCAATAGTCCACCTTTTACCAATTTCGGTATTTCGATCATTTTTTACCTGAATCATTGTCTGAAGCAGGGAAATAGGTATTTTGGCCAAATAAATGCTTGGTTTGCCCTGGTGACTGGAATAATAAGAAAAATATAGTATCTCATTATAAATAAGCATACCGGGATAACTGCAATCTCCTTTACTCGGAAATTCAAAAATCTGCCGGAATCTTCCTGTCGAATCTGAAACCAACAGTCCTGTTAACCAATCTCCTTTTTTTGAGAATGTTCTTGTTCCAATTAACATTTCTCCTCCGGGACCAAAAATAAACCTGGGGCCGCCTAATCTATATCCTGTATGTACCCAATTCCATTTCTTAAAAGGATAATTACTTTCTGCATATAAACCATCTTCATTTTTACCATCACGCCTGACCAGTAATGCAAGCTTTCCTTCCGGCGTAATATTTATGGCGGTCTCACTTGGTGTACCTTCAACTTCTAAAGGGGTTACAAGCGAATAATGAATTCCGTCTTTTGATTCGACCAAATATATTTCAGATTGACTTATTCCTTTATCAAACTGGTAAACCACTCCGTAAGCCTTACCTTTAAACCATGTTATACGCCATAACCAATTCAGATCAGAATTAATTTTTTTATCATATTTTACAGGTTTGGGATCTGAAAATGAATTTTTCGTCTGATCAAAAAACGACACCTGACAATGCACACTGGCTATCTTGACACCATCATACAATGAGCCAGCCATCAGCAACATTAATTTTCCGGCTGGGGTAATGCTCCAGCTGGGGTCGCGAAGGTCGTAGCCATTTTTTTCGATGAGTGCAAATGATTGCCAGTCTTCACCATCCATTGAAATAAGCACGCGTATCCTGCCAAAATCAGTGGTGCTGGTTCTTATCGCATGAGAATTTGCCTCGCGAAACGTACAATAGAATTTTCCATCAAATCTGATCAGGTCGGTGAAAGCATTATGTGGCGCTTTATCCCATATCTTTTTTACGATGAATGAAGGTTGCTGCGAATAAGAATTGAAACTAAAAATTATTGAGGACAAAAAAAGTAGAAGTATGCCTTGTTTTATATTTAAACGATGAAAGTTATGCATAAGGAAATGTTGAGTAGTTTACGAAAACAGAATTAGTAATTATTTTATTCCGGAAGAAACGAATATGCTGCTTTTAACCTGTCGGTATATACACAATGCTGACATCTGCCAGCATTGTGTATAAAATATTTATGCTAATATTTGCTTTTCCACTTAGATCTTAAGAGCCGGAGATCTGGTCATAACCTGGATTTTGAATCACTTTTGGTTCCTTGCTCAAAACGCTGTTAGAAATGGGAAACAACAGCAAATAATCCTGACCCGCTCTACTTTTGAGATTGGGAACGAGATCAAATGCTTTCCCGAACCTCACCAGATCCCACCATCTTTTACCTTCATAAACAAACTCAAAAAGCCTTTCCTGCAGAATTGCTGCGTCATTTAGTTCTTTAGTTCCGTTAACGAAGGCATGCATCGCATAGTTAGTACCATAAGCACGTTGTCGTATCAAATTCATCTCAGTAGTCGGATCCTGATTCAACGCGTTTTTAGCTTCAGCTTTCATTAACAATACATCAGCATATCTGTAAAGTACCATATCACTCAAAAACAGTCTTGTTCCTCCAGTTAATAGTCCTTGACCTTTCATGCACAAGGTTGAATAAAAAGTTGAATCACCTGCCATGTTATATGTATATATTTCATAGAAAGAAGCTTTTTTTCTTGAATCATCATCCGAGAACTGTGATCGGACCAGGTCTGTCATAACCAAAAGTCCTTGTCCATGGCCTACAGGATTTATCAAACTTTTAGTTGCTTCATCAATATTATATGGAACAGCACTACCGATAATCCACATAACATAGAAATAATTATTGGCTATTCCATCTAAATCCTGGAATCTGACAGTCATCAGAACTTCTTTATTCCCCTTATTGGTGTACTTGAACAGATCATCAAATTTTGGCAGCAAAGAAACGTCTGCGCTTGCGACATCGTTCAAAGCAGTTAGAGCTGTATTGAAATCCTGATCTCCTCCATTGAGTCTTTTCCCGGTCCAAAGATATACATCGCCTTTCAGTGCATTGGCAGCTGCTTTCGACCAGTTATACCTTCCGGATGAAAAATTATTATCGGGGAAAAGTTTAATCGCATGATCAATATCACTTTTTATCAGCTTAAAAACTTCCGCTTGCGGAGATCTTTCCTTTATTGTGACATCTGCATTTGAACTTTCAGTAGGTTCGGTCCGTAAAATCAGGTCTCCCCATGTTTTTGTCATAACAAAATATACATAAGCCCGCATGGTATACGCCTGAGCCAAAATATTGTTTTTTGAACTCTCTGAATTAAACGTAATGCCAGGGACATACTTTAATATCAGGTTAGCGCTATTTATAATCCGATAGAATCCAAGCCAGTCAGCATGGTTCGGCTGATCTCCGCTTAAATCATTTACATACAAGTCATGACCGCCGCTTCCATATACACCGCCCTCAAATACTTCACTTCTTTGCTCTCCGTCCGTATATATAGCATCCGACATTGACCTGAGATCTACATACATTCCATTAAGCGCTCCAACTGCACTATCTTCTGTTTTCCAAAAAGAAGCGTTAGTTATTACGCTTGTTGGAGTCACATCCAAAGTCTCGGTACAGGATGGAATTATCCAGCCCGATAAGATTATTATAAGAATTATCCTTAGTTTTTTCATGATTTGTGATATTAATTAAAATGAAATATTCGCCCCAAAACTGATATTCTTTGGCAGCGCATAACGCCCATTATCCTGCCCGCCATCTTCAGGATTTAAACCTAAATATTTAGTAAAATAATGAAGGTTAGTGCCGGTAATATTAAACTTTAGATTACTTACATTTATCTTTTTTAAGAATTTTGCTTTTACGTTATAGCTTAATGTCACTTCTCTGACAGCCAGGAAATCTCCTGATTCCTGATATTCTGAACTTCCTGAAGTAGTGGAACCATTAAATACATTTCTCTGAATCCTTTGTCCTCCCCAATAATATCTGGGCATATCCGTAACGTCTCCCTGTTTTTTCCATGACCTGTCTACCGTCGCTTGTGTCAGATTGCCATCTGAATAAAGGTTGCCATCAAGGAACATTCTGGCCCAATTGAATATCGTATGTCCAGTGGTATAGTCTAACCGGATGTATAAATTCAAATTTTTGTAGCTTACCGAATTTGTAAAACCACCTGTCCAAACCGGATAAATATTGCCCATATATATTCTGTCACGGGAATTGATCTCTCCATTTTTATCCACATCGAGGTATTCAACATCTCCTCCATATTGGGTTTTATCTGCCCCCACAATATATGTTGCAACCGGACCAGCCAATGCCGCTTCATCAGTAGGATAAATCCCCACCTGTTTACGATCATAAACATCTCCAAGCGGACTACCTTCCTGTATTCCTCCCAAATAGGCGTAATCTCCTATCTTAGGATCCCATACATGATATCCCCCTATCCGGTTATTTTCTACACCATTTGGTGGAAGTTTTAATACTTTATTTTTTGTTTTTGAAGCATTAAAGGAAATATCCCATTGAAGATCAGATGAAACGGGCAAAATCTTAGCTCCTGCTTCAATTTCAAATCCTTTGTTTTCAAGACTTCCCAGGTTGGTAAGTATACTTCCAAAGCCTGTAGATTGAGGTAAAGGCAAACTGGTTAATAAATTATCAGTAACCCTGCGATAATAGTCAATCAAAAAGGTAACCCTGTTGTTGAAAACACCAATATCAGCACCCACATCAAAAGTCTTCGATTGTTCCCATTGCAGATCCATGTTTGGAAGAACAGTATTCTGAATGGCTGCAGCTCCTCCGTATTTAGCTCCTACCCCATAAACCCCTTGAGATGTAAAGTCACCGAGACCGGAAATATTTCCGGTTACACCATAGCTTCCTCTAAGTTTCAGACGTAAAAGGTTTTCCGGAAGTGCTTTCCAGAATTTTTCCTTATATATATTCCATCCGGCAGACACCCCGGGAAAGAAAGCCCATTTGTTTTGGTCTCCCAAATTTGAAGCCCCGTCATATCTCATATTAAGCGAAAAAAGATATCTTTTTTGGTAATCATAATTAATTCTTCCAAAATACCCCAAAATTACCTGATCGCTAACATAGCTGGTTACAGATGTAGCCTCACCCGAAGCATTTAGCGTCGGAATTATATCAGTGGAGGAGTTCCTTCCATAAGCATCCAAAGAGGATGTTTCTCTTCCAAAATAGGAAAAACCTGCCTTAGCATCCAGATGATGATCAGATGAAAAAGATTTGGTATAAGAGAATACTGCATCAGCCTGTTTTTGTTGCCATCTCGAATTATGACCACTGGCATAACGTGTAGTCACATACGAATTAACTCCGTTCCAAAATCCCGGCTGAAAATCATACGAATCACTGTTGGAATTGTATATTGACAGCTGCGGATCAAAAGAAAGACCAGGTAAGATTTCCCAGTGAGAGCCTATTGCAATGGTTAATCGTTCATTCTTGTTCTCGTTAAGTCTGTTATTCTTAAAATATACAGGATTTCCTATGCTGTAACTCGTTCCGGGTGCAAGTGAACCATCTTCAAATGTATATTTGGCTGTTGGAGCTAATCCTGCATTCCGGAAAAATGTGATATCTCCGCCAGCGTATGGTGCATCATTATGAGAACTTGAAAAAATGACACGGGAAAAGAAGCTCAAATTATCTTTGACTTTAATATCTCCATTCAAATTAAAACTAAGCCGTTCATAATTAGTAGTAATAACTGTTCCCTGAGAAGTTAAATATCCTACCCCTGCATTAAAGGTAGCTTTTTCATTTCCTCCGGATATTCCTATATTATGATTGTGTGAAATGCCAGTTTGATAAGTAAGCGCTTGAAAATCTGTGTTTTTAAATATAAGTGTTTTAGATGGATCTGCCGGATCCGGCATACTTTCCCAACCCTCTTTTAACTTGTACTCATTTTCTGATGTTAGATATTGGGTAGTAAATGCGGTTTTGTTTGTTAAATCATTACCTGTACCATATCCCATTGGTAAAGTAAGTCTGGCGGAACTATTCCCAAATTTAGGGGCAGAAAATACAGCCAACCTGTTCATAGTTAAATAGTCTCTGGCATTGGCTAATTCATATAATTTTCCAGGCTTTGACAAGGTCAGATCGTATGAATAGGTCACGCGGGTCTGGTTTGGTTTCCCTGATTTGGTGGTAATAATTACCACACCATTGGAGCCTCTGGCTCCGTAAATAGCGGTCGATGCAGCATCTTTTAAAACCTGCAAAGACTCAATATCATCAGAGTTGAGATCATTCATATCCCCACGGATTATTCCATCAATAATATACAATGGAGAAGCTCCATTTGGATTATTAATTGAAGTTCCACCGCGAATTACAATTCGTGGAGCAGCACCAGGCTGACCTGAAGTACTTTGTACCCGGACACCTGACACAGTACCCTGTAAAGCTGAACCTACATTCGCATAAGTAACATTTTCCAGGACTTTGGCGTCAAGTTTAGAAACAGAGGTAGTTAGAACTTCTCTTGACTGTGCACCATATCCAATTATGACTACTTCGTCCAGTCCAACCAAATCTACGGAAAGAATTATATTGTAAACATTACTGCTACCAATTGCTACATCCTTCGTTTTCATTCCTATAAATGAAAATGTCAGGATTTTGGCATCATTTGTTACGGTGAGTTCATAATTTCCATCTGTATCAGTAATTATACCGTTGGTAGTTCCTTTTACAACAATTGAAACTCCGGGAATTGATTGTCCCTTTTCATCGGTCACCCTTCCTGAAATCTTTTTCTTTTGTGGCTGTTGAAGTTCCAATGGCAATGGAACATTTGCCTTTTCCTTAAGGATAATTTGCCGGTCACGTATCTCGTAATCGATATTGCTTTGTTCGCAGATGGATTTGAGCACATCCTCAAATCCAGCATCTTTAAAATCAACAGTTATCTCCTCTGAGCCTTTCAGGATGTCGTCCTTATACAGGAAAATATAATCGGTTTTTTGCTCAATGCTCTCCAATACTTCGCGGATGTTAGCTTTGCTAAAGTTCAGCGAAAGAGTAACCTGAGAAAAGCCATTGCCAAATGAAGCCAATATCAGGAAAGTAAAAAGTACTGTAAGTTTCATTTTTCTAAATTTTAATCGCATTTCATCCCCAAACGGGAACAAAATTTCTCGTTTTTTTTTCATAATTTTGAAACGTTAAATGACCATTAATTAAAAATTTAACACATTCGAAACCGGGGGGTGCTGGAACACGCTCCGGTTTTTTATTTTAGTATCTCATAAAGATTTTCTCCTTTGTTTACAATTTTCACTGAAGCTGCTCTGGCAATACGCTGACATATCTCGTCTTTGTCTTCATTTAATTCAAGCTTTCCGGAAATACGCAGACTGCCAAGCATCGGGTCGCTGTACTGAAACCGAATGTTGTAAAAGCGTTCGATCTGTTTCAGAATCCGGCTCAAATCAGTACTTTCAAATTTAAGAATGCCCGCTGTCCACGAGGTATAATTGTCTGTATCTACTATCTTTATGTTGATTTCTTTTGAGATCCTGTCAAACGATGCCAACTGGTTTGGCACCAATTCAGTAGCTCTGTCAAACCATCCGGCATGGTTCTGTTCCATACTCACTTTTCCTTCTGCCAATACGGTTTCAATCACAGCATCAGCAGGATAAGCAGAGATGTTAAACCTGGTGCCCAGCACTTTTATCTGAAGATCGCTTACCTGTACTATAAATGGATGGCTTTGATCGTGTTTTACGTCGAAAAAAGCTTCACCCGCCAAATATACCTCACGTGTTTTTCCAGTAAATATTTCAGGATAAGCTAGTCGGCTACCTGCATTGAGAAAGACTTTTGTCCCGTCGGGTAATTGTATTTCTGATGTTTTGCCATAAGGGATAATCAATTGATTGAGCGCTGACTTGTTGATAGGTTTAGACTGATCTTCACTGAGGGTATCGTTGTTGAGCACTAATTTTCCGTCAGCCTGGTATTTAAGGATTGATTTATTCTCTGTCAGCAGAATGTCTTCCCCATTTGCACGAATCAGTTTTGCAGAATTTTCGGGTACCGTCTCAATGAGTTTTTGAGCATAGAATTCCGGATTGAACTGGTTTTGTTTGTAAAAAAGTAGTGCGCCTATCGAGAAGAACAAGAGCGCCACGGCAGCATATTTAAGCAAACCAATTACCATTTTTCTGGTTTTCCCTGAATACTGCTTTTCTTCTACTTGTTTTAATATCCTTGAAAATAAAAGGATTTTCTGCTCTTCAGTCAACTCTTTGTCGGTTGTCCGGAATTTTAGCAATACTTTTCTGGCAAGAAGGATGTTCCTTTTCTCCTCCGGATGGTCAGTCTCAAATTGTGTCCACCATGCTTCCAATTCATTATTCGGATGAAATACCCAAAGGAAAAATTTTTTATTTTCGAAGTATTTACTCAGATGTTCCATGTAATTTTTGTTGTTATACCTATAAAGGCAACTAACATTTAAAACATGGACAGATTTTTTAACTTTTTTTTAGTTTTTATTTAATATTAGCACGAATAAGATTGTAGGAGAATCATTACCAATGATTTCGCGAACTGTTTTTAATGCGCGATAGACTTGTTTGCGAACCGATTTAACAGTGATCTCCAAAATCCTGGATATTTCATCGTATTCGAGTGATTCATTATAGCGCAGATATAGCGCTTCTTTCTGTTTGGCAGGGAGTTGGCTGAGTGCATTCAAGACTTTCATGTTAATCTCTGCAGCTGATTCCTTCTTCATGATTTGGAATTCAATACTGTATTCAGGTTCAAAATCCACAGATTCATTGAATCCATGAATGATCTTTCGTCCGGACTGCAATTTTTTTATCAGATTTCGTTTAAGCGCCAGGAACAGGTAAAACTTCAGATTTTCGGGAGCGACCTTGATTTTCTCACGTTTCAGAAAGAGTTCTAGAAACAGCTCTTGAAGGGCATCTTTTACGGCATCTTCATCGTTGCATAGCTTTGTGCCATAGCTGTAAAGAGTATCGATGTAACGGTTGTAAAAGATGGCAAAGGCCTCCTGATCTCCCGATTTAAAACGATTCCAGACATCCAGCCAATAATCCTTATCGTCTTCTTTTCTCATTTGTCTAAATCAATTATCTATTCGAATCTGTTGGGCTTTTTTGGCAGGTTAATGATAATAATGGGATCAAAAGTACAAATAATATCAGGTCAAGACAAAAGTCAGTGGAAGGAATCGTTAAGAGATGGCTTTGTTTTGCAAGTGTAGATTTCGACTGAATATATTTATGAATTTGATATAGTTTCTGACTTTAGAACAAAATAAATTTACCATTACATTTATTCAGGCCGAAAAAAGGATTCTTTTCAACCACTTTGTCTGGAGTATTTACCTCCCAGCCAATTGAATTTCTCTTTTAAACCTAGTTCAACATGTTTTGAACACTGAACGACAGAAGATCAGTTTCGAGTTTGCTTTTTATAGTTCAAACTACATTTTATTGACTATAATATATTACCATGCTATTTTAGATAACATAGGGAACCGATCATTTTCAGCCATTCGCGAAATAAATTCTTATGAGTTCGTGTATTTGTACACTTAAAAATCAAAAGCACAGATAACAGGTCTCGAAGCGAATAACTAACAATTCTTTGAGAAATTGTCAGATTTTAAAACTAAACCGTATTATCTATGCCTTTTCAATTAAACTAAGTATTCGCTTTTATTTGAGCAATACTTTCAAACTTTGATTTTGAACTTTTACAATAACCAGATTTTCGTGAATATTGTTGAGCGAAATTGTTTCGTTATTACTAACTACTGATCGGCGCAGCAAATTGCCGCTCAAACCATAAACGAACATTTCACTTTTATTCGATAAGCCGACTACTGTTATTTCTTTTCCTCTTACAATAATGTTGAGAGGCTTAATAATGTTAGCTTCAGTGATGTTTGTGAACTGTTTATATTCTACTGCTCCTACTGCCGGAGTTGAAGGGCGGGTTTCACTCAGTTGATCTAAAATTGGTATTGTATAACCAGCTAATGTTGAAACTCCCGCATTTTTAGCGATACTACTCGAAGAAATCATGGCAACAGTTTGACCATTTGAAGTAGAAAGCACCGGACGTTTCTTATTCGTAGCATAAGTTTCAAGTTCTTTAAATATGACGGCAGTTGAAGGGTCATTCACTTTAACGCTATTACTTCCGGTTGTCACAATAGTGGACGAAGCAGCCGAATAAATTACATTGTGTGGTTCAATCGAAGCAACTGTAGCAGCATCGGTCCCTTTGAATTCCATCAGGTCGAAATAACCGCTGGCAGCAGCATCTACATTATTGGTCACAATAGAATTAACTAAATACGCGTGGACAGCTCCGATTGAAGTTGTATGTGTACTGATGGCTCCATCTCCTTGATTTCCAGCAATGGTACAATTGATAACAGTTAAATCAACAGGAGAAGGAGTAGTAGCACTCTGTACGCTTACAAATATTGCCCCTCCTCTTGATGTCGTAACATTGTTGGCAAAGGTAGAATTTGTGATTTTCACACTACATTGGCCAGCAGAAGTACCCCTCACTACAATAGCGCCTCCGCCCCAAATTTCGCTGGTAGTAGCAGGTGTATTTGAAGAGTTTCCAATAAAACTGCAATTATCAATAGTAACATTTGATGCATTATAAATGCACAAAGCCCCACCTCCATAAGTACCTGCACAAGTGTTATTTATGAACAATGAGTTAGTGATATTGAGTATGCCTTGAATACGGCCAATTCCTCCATTATCACCCACTTTAGCAACGAAATTTCTGAAGATACAATTATCAATATTTAAGGTTGAGGGTAATGCCTGAGAAAAAGCTTGCTTTACAGAGCCGTTATATCCGTCAAATATCAGATTCGATAATGATGCAGTAGTATTTGAATTAACAGCAAAAATTCTATCGCCGTCTATACTTTGCTTTAAAATTACATTAGAACCTGTTAGCGAATTTAGACCGTTTATAGTAATGTTCTTCATGGTAATCTGTGCAGATAAGATGATTGTGTTTGAACCTGTAAATTCAAACACAATTACATCTCCAGTAGCTGCAGCGGTAATTGCTGCCGCTAAAGAGCCATCGCCCGTAGGTAAATTGTTGGTAACCTTAATAGTTGCTGCCGACAATAAAGTAGTAATTGATAACATGCATAAAAAAAGTAAAATTTTTGATTTCATAATGTTTGATTTTAATGGTTAAATAAAAGGATTTTCTGCTCTTCAGTCAGTTCCTTGTTGGTTGCTCGGATTTTTATTTTCGAAGTATTTACTCAGATGTTCCATGTAATTTTTGTTGTTATACCTATAAAGGCAACTAACATTTAAAACATGGACAGATTTTTTAATCTATTTTTTAATATTAGAGCGAATAAGATTGTAGGAGAATCATTACCAATGATTTCGAGTACTGTTTTTAATGCGCGATAGACTTGTTTACGCACCGATTTAACAGTGATCTCCAAAATCCTGGAAATTTCATCGTATTCGAGTGATTCATTATAGCGCAGATATAGCGCTTCTTTCTGTTTGGCAGGTTAATGATAATAATTGGATCAAAAGTACAAATAATATCAGGTCAAGACAAAAGTCAGCGGAAGGAATCGCTACGAACTGCCTGTTGTTGAGAGAGGCTTTGTTTTGTAGGTGTTGATTTCGACTGAATTTATTTATTGAATGAAATTTTTTTTCTGACAGTTTGTTTCTTTCCACTAATTTCAATGACGTATATGCCAGGACTAAGATTTGGTTTAAGTCCCACCAGTCCAATATTTCCCTCAATTTTCATTGAATATTGCAAAACCCCTTTTGCGTCAAAAATCTTATATAGGAATTTCAGTCGGGCAGAAAGCGATTTGATGATATCAAAGATTTCGGCACGTTTGGTTTTCAGTGCCTGGCTGTTGCCTTCAGGCATTTCAGTTAAAATACGATGTATTTTACTGCGTTCCTGGAAGAGTTCAGCGTATTCAGCAATTACGTGTCGAAGGGTAGAGGGGATATTCGGCAATGCCTTTAATTTCAATGATTTCAGGAAGTTCTTTTTCTTCCCGCGTTTCATTTAATGGAACAATTTCAGGTTCCGGTTGCTGAATAGTCTTTTGTTCCGGAAGTTTCATTCCAACCTTTGGAATGAATTTATCACTTTTAAGCTGGTGGTAATTTAATCCAGCCGATTTACACAATTCATAAATAATTTTGGTAGAGTATTTATGCTGTTTGCCGATGAAGTCTTTTCTTAAGAAGTTGTTTTTCCCGAATTGACTGCGTAGTTGAACACCTTGGTCATAATTGCAGCCGGATTGGATCCATTCCAAAACGGCTTCTTTTCGTTCTTCCTGATTCATTCGATTTATTTTTCTGCAAAGAAATTGACCAGAAAAAATAGCAGAAAGGACAGAAACGGAGAACCTATAAAACCCTGTATCGTGAAAACTTTTGCCGAGAGGTAATTAAAAAGGTAATTCTATATCATCAATACTATCAGATAATTCTTGCTCGTTTTCAAGCTTTCTCATCTCTTCATGAGTAATTCCGGAAGGAGCGCCATTCGATGTGAACCCTGCAATAAAAGCAAAATTTTCGTCTATACTGAATATTGTTCCGTATTCCTCCATTTTACACTGACTTAAAATCTTGCTGTTGGAGAATGTTGGAATTGAAATGTGAAAGATATTAACAATTATTAACAAATGTATAAAACATTAAATAACAAGCATATAATGTCAATATATCGAATAATGTTTAATAAATAGCAAAAAACATTAAACATAAATGGTTCATTATTCCTTTTAAGTGAAAATGTATTTTGAATCTATTTATAAACTTTAAATTTTACAGTCATGAAAACAATTATTTATTTCGGTTTTTTATTAGCAACAATTTTGTTGTCTCAGTTTTCTTATGCAACCGGGAACTTAAGTGTTAACCTGGTTTCCAAAACAGAATCAAAAGCAGTTTTGGAAGTCACAAACAAATCAGATCAGAATTCTGAAATCAGTATTTCAAGTTCAAATGGCGAAATGGTATATTTCCTTGAATCAGATGAAGTTCAAAACAATTTCAGCAAGACTTTCGACTTTTCAAAACTTGAAGATGGCGATTATACAATTTGAAGTACAAAAGGGTTTTGATTTGTCGAAACTACGCGATGGTGATTATCGGATTGTTTTTGCTTCAGGACAGGATGTTTACGAATACAATGTGACCAAAGAATAAAATTTGGGATGGCCATAGTTAAAGTAATTAACTGGTAATTAATACTTTAAAGATATAAATCTCTACGGTTTTATTCTAATAAATAATCAAATTAACAAAATAACTAAATAACTAAGTTTTAACCGAAGTATTGGATAGTATAAATTAAATTAAATAAACACGATGAGAAAAGTAATTGTAATGCTGTTAGCTATCGTTTCGTCGATTAGTGCTTTCAGTCAGGGAAAAGATGTTGTGGATATAGCAATCGGATCAGCTGATCATACAACGCTTGTAGCTGCCATAAAAGCAGCTGATCTGGTAACAACCTTAAAGGGTAAAGGTCCTTTTACAGTGTTTGCTCCAACAAATGCGGCTTTTAATAAATTACCATCCGGTACGGTGGAAAATTTGTTAAAACCAGAGAATAAAGGCCAATTGGCCAAAATTCTAACCTATCATGTAGTTAGCGGCAATCTTGATGCAGCAGCAGTGATGGCAGCTATTAAAAGTGGAAACGGCAAAGTAGTTTTAACTACTGTAAGCGGTGGAAAGTTAACTGCATCTCTTGATATGGGCAAAGTTAAACTTACCGATGAATCGGGTAAGTCTGCTTATGTTACTGCAACTGACTTAAAAGGAACCAATGGAGTTGTTCATGTGATTGATGGCTTGGTTCTTCCAAAATAAGTACTTGTCAGAAATCAATTAATAAAAAAAGCTCTCTGAATATTCAGAGAGCTTTTTTCTTACCCATTACGCACACATTAATCATTTCATCCGAAAATACTGGTATTAATTTATTGATTTGTAATGCGTTCGGATGGAACTCTCATGCCATAAGATATCCACTTCGAACTAAATTTTCATACTCTTTTTGCGCCGCCTCCTTTGAAATTAATTCCGCAGCATGTTCGTTTCATGTTGCTTTGTGTCTTATCCGGGAAATAGGAATTTGTAACAAGTATTCAACCACCAGGTTGAATGGAAATATTTATAACCAACGGGCAACTCCTGGGTATTACCAAAAGCGGTAAGAGCGAAACCTTTCTGCGGATTCGAACTGTCCAAATCTTCTCCTTGAATAAGAACTGCAAATCTGCCGTTATGTAAAATATTTTCGAACTTCCGGGTATTGCGATACGTAGCAAAAATTATTTGCCGGAAACCCTGAACCGGGGTAATCGCTATCAAACTTGCGTGCGGCTGCCCATGAGCTTCTGTAGCCAGAACTGCCAGCCGACAGGTTTGAAGAATGCCCTCAATGTATTTCCTTATTTGGATTGGATTGTTCATGTCTGCTTCAACAAAGTTATGCTTATAAACCATCACCTTTAAGGGCAATTTCAGTATCTCTGATTTTTGCAGTAAAGCCACAACAAATAATACAGAAATTGAAATACTCTTACTTTTCATGTTTAAGGTTTGTAAATTGAATCACATTTTCAGCCATACCATCGAAAACAAAGTAATGCAAAGGAAGCATGGCATACCAATACAACCGGCCCAATAAACCGAGAGGACGATAGGTTGCCGTTTGCTGCAGATAGGATTTTTCGTCCTTTTTAATGATTTTAAACTCAAGCCAGGCCTCTCCGGGCAATTTCATTTCGGCATATAGCAACAATCGTTTGTTTTGTTTGTCGGCAGCTAAAACACGCCAGAAATCAAGCGTATCGCCTGCATTAATTGTAGTTTCATTGGTTCGGCCCCGCCGCAATCCCACGCCCCCAAATAGCTTATCAATAAATCCGCGGAACTGCCATAGCTTATTGCCATAATACCAGCCACGCTCACCACCAATTGACCATATATTTTCAAGTATCTGCTCCGGATTGGAAATCACCGGCTTAATCCGCGAATCAATAAAGCAGCCGTTAACAGGGACGTTAATATGCTCAAGCAACGAATTGTCGCCAAAGCTCGAAACGAGAGAATCTTTCCAACTTGAGACCACATCGTTTTGCTCAATTTTCTGAAAAGCAAGCTGAACCGCTTCCCGGTATGTAACAGGTTCGATGCCAAGCATTTTTTCGAGCCTGTTGTCGTTCGCAACAACTTCAACTTTCATGCTGTTTACTAAGTTTACAGCAAGTTTGTAGGAGGTAGATGCAACAAAATACAGCCAATACGACGACAGCCTTGGGGTCATAACCGGCACGATACCAATATATCGTTTCAGACCACGAACACCGGCAAACTGAAGCAGCATTTCCTTATATGTTAATACATCGGGGCCGCCGATGTCGAACGATTGGTTATACGTTTCCTTTTTCAGAAGCACCCCGGTTAAATATTCAATCACATTGCGGATTGCAACAGGCTGGCATTTGGTATTCAGCCACCTGGGGGTGATCATAACAGGTAGTTTTTCGACCAGGTCGCGGATAATTTCGAAGGATGAACTGCCCGAGCCAACGATTATTCCCGCTTTAACTGAAGTGATGTTCATTCCACTCGCATGTAAAATATCATCTACTTTTTTTCTTGAAGCCAGGTGTTTCGAAAGCTTTGCCTCATTGGTGATGCCTCCGAGATAAATAATCTGTTTTACGCTAGTGGGCCTTACAAGTTTTATGAAATTATTTACCGAAAGTTCTTCAAGCTTATCGAAATCGCCTGAATTTGAACTCATTGAATGAATGAGGTAATAAGCAACATCAATATCTTTGATGCTTTCCGAAAACACAATTTCTTTCAGGAAATCAATCTCTAACAAGGAAATCTTCGGATGATTGTAAATTCCATCGGCAGGGAAGCGATTCTTGTCCCTTACACAACATACAACCTCATGTTCCAGTTTCAGAAGAACCGGAAGAAGTCTTTTGCCTATATATCCGGTGGCACCGGTTAAAAGTATTTTCATTTGCTTTAATCGTCTAATAATATTATTGTTAGGCCCCTGCTTATTAAAATGGTTTATTTTACATCTTCCTGTCCATTGGAATATTTTGCAAATCTTCCTTTTTCGCGCGGATGAATATTATCATATCCTGGCCAAGGCCAGCCACCGAACTGGGTTTTACGATAATTCGAATAGGCCTGTTGTATTTCTTCGTTACTGTTCATTACAAATGGACCGTATTGAACCACAGGTTCATTCCACACAAATCTTCACAAAAAAGTTAGTGGTTTATGACCATAAATCTAAAGATATTAATTCGGAATGGGAAATAGTTTTTGATTTTATATTTTAAAGGTTCGATAAATATGTTACACAATCCAAATGATGTTTTATATTCACCAAATAATTGTTTGTCAAATATTTCTGACCGTCGCTGTCCTGCACTACAAAAACAAGATTGTCGTTTTTGGCTGCATAGATGAAGCACGGTAAGGTATCCTTTAATCCGGGATGGAAATCCACCATAACGTATACCAATAGCATTCCTAATCGCTACCAATAAGCTGCATGGTGCATATCAGGTTCAGTCCTGTTGTTGGAGTTTTAATCGGGTTGACCAATTTAGAGCTAATTTTAGGAAAAATTGAAGCTAATTTAAAGGTTAAAAAGTTTAGACTGGACTTCGTTGTTTTGATTGTATAGCTTACTATTCAATAAAATCTGGAATTACTTCCTCCTTGCAGAATCTCCTTTTTTGGAGTTTCATGACGGAGAACGGTTCATTTCGCTTAGTCACTTTTATGATTCCAATTCATGTTCCCATCTGTTTGTGAAAGTGTAATAAAAATGCCCCTCAACATCAGCCAGCAAGGTTTTCCTGATATTCATCTCACGGCCCGATACCGTACCGAAGCATTTATCCTGCCTTTATACTGGTGATGCGCGTCCAGCTGCAGGGTAATTAAATTCAGAACGGTATTTATTTCGGGTCTGGTCTACAGAAATTTATATGTACATCCAGCCGGACATCGAAGAGTAAATTTTAATATTTGGAAAAAAATGAATGACGGCAGGGAGAACTTACCGTAACATATCTTTAGATGACCTCACCGGCTATGCGACTGTTGCGCAGTGCCAGTGCCTTATCCTCTATCCCATTCCTCATCGTTTAGCCAGGGATGCAGCGGACGGGTTGCTTCATCAACGATCATGGATTTTTATCTCAGAAAAATGATTAAAATTCTCCGTTAGGAGAAAAATAGCAATAGAAAATGAATCTGATGCAGGTTCATTCCCCGGAGGGGATAGACATTTAATTTACCCACACAAAACGTCATAGAGCCGATTTCTGTATCCTTTTAAAAAAAACATCCGGATGCATTTTCAGCATTCCGGATGTATCGCTTATAACTTTGCAGACCTGTGGGGGCATAATTGTTCTTATTTATCGTAACCTGGCATTGATTGTGCCGACATATTTATCGCGGTTATACATTTCAATTTTGTATATCCCGGGTTTTTGTTTTTCCTTTGGTTCCCAGGTCATTTCAATTTTTTTGGAAACGGATATGGTTCCGCCACCGGAAAGACTTGCCGTTAAATTCGCGTCTCCATCAATCACTTTACAGGCAATTCCGTTGCCTTTTCCTTCAATCCGTGTACCATCCGGTTTAGTTAATTTGAAGGAGATATCTTCCACCATGTTTTCCGGAACTTTAAACGAAACAGTCATTTTCTTTGCTCGTTTTGCAACGACTGTCAGTTTTTCATTATTGCTTAAAAAGCCTTTTTTCGTAGTCTCAACCAAATAATTATCCGTAGTTATCGAACTCAAAATAGCAAGGTTCGCGGCCATCTGTTTGTTTTCATCCTTTAGGGAAGCAATCATTTGATTCAGCGCATTCTTTTCATTATTCAATTTCTGAATTGTTTGATTTAACGCCAGAACCTGACCTTCAAAATCTTTTTTCATTTGTGTTAGTTCTGCAAGTTGTTTCTTCAGTGTCTTAATGTTTCCATTCTCGCGCACTATTTTATTCATTTCAGCTTCTTTTTCACTTAACTTTTGACTGGTCACAGCCAACACCTTATTAAGTTCTGCATTCAGACCATTGAGCGAATTAATCCGGTTTCTAAAAGTTTCCATTTCTTTCTGAAGTGCAAGCTGTTCTGAAAGCATCATTTCAGTTTTGAGCTTTTCGTTGTTCAGGTTCTTTGATAGCGATTTGTTAGCGCTGTAAAAAATCCCGGTACCGATAAGCGCTGCGATTAAAAGGATTACTGCTCCTCCTGCAATAAATTGTTCTTTTTTAATTGTTTTCATGGGTTTTGGATTTAACTGTTTATACTGTTTGTCTTTAAAATCAGATTTTGACCAAATTGATCGTATGCGATTGATTATGGCACAAACATCTTACCCAACCATTAAATTGAGATTAATACGAAATTAAAAGGAGATTAAAATCAGGAATTGAAAGGAATGCTGAGGATTACAGTTGTTCCCTTATTTAGCTGTGAGTCTATGGCGATCGTTCCGCGGTGTATCTGAATAATTTTTTCTGTAAGCGAAAGTCCAAGTCCGTTTCCTGGAATTACTTTCGCATTTTTAGCCCTGAAGAACGGCTGAAATATTTTACTCCTTTCTGCCGGATCTATTCCTATTCCCTTATCGGTAAATTCAGCAACAATCATTGAATCGAAAACAGACAATACGATTTCCACGGATTTATCCGGAGAAAATTTACATGCATTATCCATCAGGTTGACAATGGCTGTTTTTAACAGGTGATCATTGCCAGACACGGTTAATTTATTTTCATCATCGATAGGTTCACTGAATTGAATGGCAATGTTGTAGTCTTTTTTCCGGGCCAAAAGCTCCGTTCTTGTTTCCCATATAATTTCATCGATTCTCAGGGGATGAAGCGTTATGGCCGAAATGTCGGAACTTGCTTTGGCCAGATCAAGCAATCCGTTCGAAAGGGCATTCAGATTCCTGATATCTTCAAGTACAGATTCCAGAATGCCTTTATATTCTTCCGTTGTCCTGGAATTCATCAGCGATACTTCGATCTGCCCGGTAATGGAAGTGAGCGGTGTACGCAATTCATGCGAGGCGTTGGAAACAAAACTCCTCTGCATTTCAAATGCCGATTCTAGCCGTTCAAGCATTTGATTAAAAGTGATGGCGAGCTGGGCAATTTCATCGGTTCCGTTTCCTTCATGGACACGCGTATGCAAACTGGCAATGGTTATTTTCTCAACCTGCTTCACCACGTCCGACATGGGTTTTAGCGCCCTGCTCGCGTATATCCTCCCAATGAAAACAGTTAACCCGATACTGATAAAAAATCCGATAATGATAATCCATTTCAGGTTATTCAGTTTACTTCTTCCATATTTGTCCAGCGCTGAAGCAATCACAACAAAGCGGTCATATTTATCAGCATACAACAAACCGATTACTTCATGTTTGCCCTGGTGGTACCGGACATCCTTTTCCAGCCGGATTTTATTGAGAAGATCTTTGGAAATATGAATGGAATCATCGTCGAGGCTATTGTAAATCTGCTTGTCCTGGTAATCGTAAATCAGCACTTTTTCATTGTAAAGTGCATTGATGGTGTTTCTGTCAATTATTTTCAACAGGTCATAATCCACTTCTTTCACTTCGATCAGCAGCCGGGCAGTGTTAATGGCCTTGTTTTCCAGGCGGGCATAAAATTCCGACTCGCGGTAGGTAGCCGAGAAATAATAAATGATAAATGAAAACAGGATAAGAATAAACGTAACAATATAGGTGAACTGAAGTGTCAGCCGTGTGCGTATATTCCGTTTCATTCTTTTCCGGCTTTTAAAATATAACCCACGCCTGTCTGCGTGTGAATCAGCTTCTGCGGAAAATCCCTGTCGATTTTTTTCCGGAGAAAATTCACATACACATCGATTACATTGGTGCCGGTGTCGAATGTAATGTCCCATACCTTTTCAGCAATTTCAATGCGTGATACAACACGTCCCTTATTTCTGAGCAGGTATTCCAACAGCGCAAATTCTTTCTGGGTAAGGTCAATTTTCAGGGCACCGCGCGAAACTTCGTAGGTATCGAGGTTCATTTCAAGATCAAGAAATTTAAGCATATTCCCACCTGTTTCGGCAATTGAAATCCTTTTTAAGAGCGAGCGAATCCGGGCGAGCAGTTCACGGAACTCAAAAGGTTTCAACAGGTAATCGTCGGCGCCTGCATCAAATCCTGAAAGTTTATCTTCTGTAGTTCCCAATGCAGTAAGCATTAATACCGGGATTTTCTGATTGCTGCTCCTGATTTCCCTGCACAATTCAATTCCGTTTTTATACGGAAGATTGATATCCAGAATGACCAGGTCATAATCCCCGGCGTCGAACATTTTTTTTCCGACAGAACCGTCAAAAGCTATTTCTGCGGAGAATCCGTTCTCCTCAAGACCACGTTTGACAAACGACGCAACTTTTGGTTCGTCTTCCACCACGAGTATTCTGACACTGGATTGATTCATAGTCACAAAACTACTCAATTCCCCGGCAAAAAACGGATTTAAGTATTAGAAATCAATCTATGTCGTATCTCATCTTATGCCATCTTCCTTCTATAAACATGAGTCGGCTCTGCCGTCGTGGTGAGTTTTGCACAGGAATAGGTTCACTTCCTGAAGTATTATCAGAAAAAGGTGAAAGAAGGTAGATAAGGTTTGGGTTGGTGGTGCCTGACCCGGTTACTAAGGTTATTGAAAGGGGTTTAAGGTTTTTAAAACCAACAATTCGCAAGCCGGAAGAACTGAAGAAAATCAAGCTGGATCAGGTACTGCATTTCCACCTGAACAGGGATCAGCAACTGGCAATGGATCGTTTGGCCCCTGCACAGATTGTGGTGCCCAGCGGTTCGTCCATAAAGATTGAGTACCAGCCGAACGGGGCTCCTCCGGTTTTGGCAGTGAGGCTGCAGGAGGTATTCGGGCTGGCCAATACACCTGGCAATTTTTGCTTTTACCTGAAGGATAATCTGTTTCACTTTGCGTTTGATTTTTTCTTTCAGGCTTAATCGTTCCGACTGGATAAATTCATCCAGAACTTTGGCAAATTCCGGAGTTCTTAAGTATCCGTATGACTTGTGGGGATTCCGGTGCCCATTGATTTGATAGCTATTGACCACTAAAAAATCAACAGGTTTTACGCCGCGCCAGTTTTCCGAAAAATCGTCAGCTAACTGATAGTTAAAAGCTATTCTATCCATTATGTCTGAAAAGTTGAACCAGTTTTTTGTTACTGAGGCAGGCGTGAACATGTGATCGGCTCCGTCCTTCATTTGCTTCTGCTCTGCTGCTATTTTGCTGACAATGATTGGTAGTCCGAGTGGAGAACCCATGGTTACAAAGGTTTGTACCGGGATGTGCGGTGACAGGAAACTGAGTACATCAAAAGCAATGATGGAACCCATCGAATGGCAGATCAGTAAGATGTCATCTTCCCTGTATTTTTCCATTACCTGTTGTAAACGTTCTTTAATCAGTTCTTTTGCTTTGCAGATATAGGCGTTTTCAACCGTGCAGATTTCTTTGTAATAGACTTCCAGCTCATAAAAGTATTTCCTCACAATGGCATCGGTGATGTACGAATAATTCAGGCTGAGATCTTCATTCAAAAAAATACGGTTCAGTTGATGGTTAACAAAATCCTGCAGCTTTTTTCGCAGGTTATGGTTTTCAACAACAAAATTTCCGGAAGCTTTGATGTATTTTTCCCTCAAATAATAAGGATTGTCAACATCCAAAACCGACAAGCATAAGGGCTGATCATAAAGGATGTCAGCCCAGTAAACCAATTCGAAACGGGGCAGGGAAGATGAAAAATTATTTGCTTTTAATCCTTCAGTCATGGCCAGTTTCCACCAGTCTGCAAGTATCTCTTTATGTGGTTTGTTCCCAAGTCCGTGAATTCCAATGATTACATTTGCCATTTCAACGAAAAAAAAATAAGTATTCAGTTTTATTGTATTTGTTTCATCATCCAGGCCGCCCGGTCAGTTGTAATGCCATCAATTCCATCCTTCAGGAGTGATTTCGCCTGTTCCGGATTGTTCACCGTCCAGGCATAAACCAGCAACCCAACATCTTTAAAAGCGAGAATAAAGCTGCGGGTAAGAAGTTTTCCGGCCCAGACATCAACTCCATCCAGATTTAGCGTTTTTACCTTTTGAATGATCCGGTGTTTATTGACGAATAACATCCACCAGGGCCAGAAATAGTCCAGATCGAGCAACCACAACATTTTATATTCAGGCATTAATGCTTTGGCCCGGGCTAATGTATTCAGATTAAAAGCAATAAGTTCTATCTGGTGATGTTTTATGTTCGAAAAATCCAGTTCCTGTTGTAGCTTTTCAAGGATTCGATCGTCACTTTTAATTTCTATAATCAGCTTACAGTCGGCAGGTATCGAATTCAGAACCTCACGGAGGGTTGGAATACGCTCGTTTTTCCACTTTTTGTTTTTGTGTGAGCCGGCATCGATACATTTTAGCTCTGCGAGTGAAGAAATTTTTACCGGGATTTTTTTACCCGAAATCCGGAAGGTGTTGTAATCATGAATCACAACCAGCTCATTGTCTTTGGTTAACTGGATGTCAATTTCAACCGAATGAACCTTTCTTTGCCAGGCCAGGTTAATGGAAGCAAGCGTGTTTTCAGGAGCATCGAAAGACTCCCCCCGGTGGGCAATAATTAATTCGTTTAACTTATTCATAGCTAATTATCCCTGTGAAAATAAGATAAATAAGCCTGTTATTTTCCAGGCGTAATGAATAACAATGTAATAATTATTATCCAAAACTTTTAAAATCAGGAAATATTTTAATTCGAAAAATTTTGTGCTTTAGGTGCTTAAGATTGATTGTTCCGTAGTTTACTTTTCCGGATTCCGTAGATGAAATAAATAACGAATCCCAGGGCCATCCAGATAATTAAACGGGCCCAGGTTTCCCAGGGCAGCGAAAGCATCTGCATGATGCATATAGCAGCTCCCAGAAGTGGAACATACGGAACAAACGGCGTTTTAAAAACGCGCTTGATATCCGGACGTTTATACCGTAAAACGATAATCCCGATGCAAACAATTGTAAATGCCAGTAAGGTTCCGATCGAGACCAGTTCACCAAGAATGTTGATCGGCAGAATCCCGGCCAGGACCAGGGCTACCGAACCGGTAATCAGCGTGCTGGCATAGGGAGTCCGGAAACGGCTGTGAATTTTTGAAAATATTGGCGGTAACAGGCCATCTTTTGACATGGAATAGAAGATCCGGGGTTGTCCCATCAGTAATACCAATATCACCGAACTAAGGCCGGCAATGGCCGCTATTTTGATGATCGGACGCAGCCAGAATAATTCGCTGCCCATTGCATTTACACCTACGGCGATCGGATCAGCCACATTCAGAAACGTATAACTTACAATTCCGGTTAATACGATAGCGACCAGAATATACAGAATGGTTGAAATCCCGAGCGAACCCAAAATTCCTATGGGCATATCACGCTGGGGATTTTTAGCTTCCTGTGCAGCAGTCGATACCGCATCAAAACCAATGTAGGCAAAGAATATCACCGCTGCTCCGCGAAGTATTCCACTCCAGCCGTAATGACCCCATTCGCCTGTATTTTTTGGAATAAACGGAATCCAGTTCGCTTTTTGTACAAACATGAATCCGATACCGATGAACATCAAAATCACAAATACCTTGATGATTACCATGATGTTGTTGAATTTGGCTGATTCGCGGATACCAATCAGCAATAAAAGGGAAATAGCAGCAACAACGAACATGGCAGGCAAATTCAGAATGCCGGTCAGATGAGGTAAGTTTTCAACCAATATGCCTGTGTCTGCCAGGCTTTTGGTAAGCTGCGGACTAGTTAGTGTCCATCCGGTACCCGGAATATCCACCATCACAGAACCCCATGCTGAGGTGAATTGTGCGGGTATCACAATACCAAAATCTTTCAGGAAACTGACTACATATCCTGCCCATCCAACGGCAACGGTTGATGCAGCAAAAAGGTATTCCAAAATCAGATCCCAGCCAATAATCCAGGCCACAAACTCGCCCATGGTTGCATAGGCGTAGGTATAGGCACTTCCGGAAATCGGAATCATGGAGGCAAATTCGGCGTAACACAAACCTGCCAGTAAACAGGCAAAACCTGATATCAGAAAGGAAATGACTATACCGGGTCCGGCATACTGGGCTGCAGCCTGTCCGGTTAATACAAATATTCCTGCACCGATAACTGCACCAATACCCAGGGTAGTTAAATTCAATGCACTGAGCGTTTTCCGTAATCCCTGATCAGATGATGACTCGGCCATTAATATGGACAAGGGCTTTATACTAAATAACTTCGACATAGTGGCTGATTTTGAAGGTTCAAAAATAGCTTTTTTGTTGAATAATCAAGCCTTTCAGGAAGATTGTCAGTTTAAGGAAGTTTTTTTCGGGCAAGCAAAGTTTTATAGGCAGCATAAAAGAATGGAATCAGGGTCACTATGATGAGGCCCAGGAAAACGAGTTCGAAATTGTCTTTAATCCAGGTAAACTCGCCCAGGAAATAACCGGACAAGGTGAAAAAGGGAACCCAGATGACAGATCCGATGATGGTATAGGTTCCGAAAACGGGATAGTCAAACTTTACTGTTCCGGCTAAAAACGGTATGTACGTGCGGATTACAGGGAAGAAACGGCCGATGATGATCGACTTTTTCCCGTGTTTGTTGTAAAAATTGCGGGTTTTAATAATCGATGGGACCATGTATTTCCGGACAAACTTTTTCGGACTGTGTTCGATACTGTTACCGATCAGCTTGCCAATGCCATAGTTGAAATGATTACCTGTAATTGCAGCCAGGATTAAAATGGGAACCAGGATCATGATATTCATTCCTGAAGATGCTGCAATGACTCCGGCAGAAAAAAGCAGCCCGTCACCCGGCAGAAAAGGGAAAACAATCAGCCCAGTTTCCAGGAAAATTATCAGAAACAAGACCAGATAGGCTTCCCAGACGTTTTCTGATACCATGGCAAAAATGGCCTCATTGGTGTGGAAAAGTATTTCATAGATTTCGTTCATACAGCTCAAATTATACCTGTCGCGGATTCATTCCCAGTTAAGCAATAAAATCGGTCGGCTACAAAAGTACAATTTTCTGCACAGGTCACTATCTAAACAGACCAAACCGATAAAATATTTGATTTAGAGTTCATATAATTCAGATCAGACTTAAATTCTGTTTCAAAAACAATTCACCAGCAAATCACAAACCCGGGCTAAAAAATCGCTGTCTTCCGGGGTAAACGGGGCAGGAGAGTGGCTGTCAATATCGAGTTCGGCTACAAACCTGCCATTTTTCAATACCGGGACTACAATTTCTGATTGAACATCGAGTCCGCACGAAATGTAATTTTCGACCTGGGTTACATCCTGAACGACCATGGTCCGGCCTTTTTCGGCCACCTGACCGCAAATGCCTTTACCAACTGCAATATGGGTGTGTGGAGTTGGTTTTCCGGCAAACGGCCCCAATACAAGCATCGGACTTTCCGGATCCAAAACATAAAATCCCACCCAATCGTAATGATACACTTCCTGCTTCAGGAGTTGACAAATCCGGAATAACAAATTCCCCGGATTCTGAGCCACCAGTAAGGAAACCTTATGATATACTTCTTCGAAATTTGTTGTTGTCATGGGATGAATTATCAGTCATGAAATTTCTATTGTGTTCAGGTAGAATTTACTACTTAATCACCATTTGGTCTTCATGAGTAATCTTTTCGCAGTATTTACATTTCAGGTTCAGCGGATTTTTTGAAATAACGTGGAAAAACGTGGTAATTTCTTCGTTATTCGTAATGCATTTGGGATTAAAACATTTGACAATCCCGATCACCTTGTCAGGAACCTCAACCACCCGTTTTTCAACCACTTCGTAGTCGCGGATAATGTTCAGTTTGGCATTTCGGGCAATCAGCGAAATTTTATTGATTTCGTCGTCTTCAAAAAACACATCCGAAAGTTTGATAATAGCCTTGCTTCCCAGTTTTTCGCTTTCGAAATTGGCTCCAAAGGTGATCTGTGATTTTACATGTTGAAGTCCTAAGATGGAAATCACCTTAAACAGGTTTTCGGAAGGAATGTGATCGATTACAGTGCCATTGTTGATTGCACTGACTTTCAGTTTTAATTTCTTTTTTAAACTATCGCTCATGGAAGTACTTATTTAAGATTGAGGATGTGTGCAATAATAGCCTGGCGCACAAAAACACCGTTTCGGGCCTGTGTGAAATAATAGGCTTTTTCGTTACTGTCAACATCAGGGTGAATTTCGTTGATACGGGGCAGTGGATGAAGGATGCGCATGTTCGGTTTCGTTTTTTGCAACATGCTGTTTCGCAGAATATACACGTTTTTTACCTTCTCGTATTCGATGGGATCCATAAACCGCTCCTTCTGAACACGGGTCATGTAAATAATGTCGGCATGATTGATGTTTTCATTGATTTCACTGTGTTCAAAATAGCGGATTCCTTTATCTTTCAGGAACAGTTTGTATTCTTCGGGCATTGCCAGTTCGTCGGGAGCGATAAAGTTGAAAATCGGATTTTCGAATTCAGACATGGCCATCAGCAGCGAATGAACTGTACGGCCGTATTTAAGGTCACCGATCATGAAAATGTTGATGTTATCGAGTGTTCCCTGGGTTTTAAGGATTGAATACATATCGAGCAAGGTTTGCGTCGGATGCTGGTTTGCTCCGTCACCGGCGTTGATAACCGGCACATCGGCTACTTCCGAAGCATAACGGGCACTTCCTTCAAGCGGATGACGCATCACAATCAGGTCGACATAATTGCTGACCATGCGGGTGGTATCATGCAATGTTTCACCTTTCGAAACGCTCGATGATCCGGCATCCGAAAACCCGATAATCCGTCCGCCCAAACGGCTGATTGCTGTTTCGAAGCTGAGCCGGGTGCGGGTTGATGGTTCAAAAAACAAAGAAGCGGCTACTTTTCCTTCAAGCAGTCTCTGGTTTGGATTTTTTTCAAAATCGGCCGCGAGTTCCAAAATACGCAGGTAATCTTCCTTTGAATAATCAGTAATCGAAATTAAATCTTTCTTCTTCATTTCAGGTATTGTTTATTAATTGGTTGGAACGCAAAAAAAAACCAACAGAAATTTTCGTTCTGTTGGTTTTTGTAAATGCCGGAAATTCCGGACTAAGTTGTATCAAATGATATAATTGATGGAAACTATACAGGGAATTTGGGAAAATTCTTTCCAGGTGAAGTGTTTCACCCAAAAAATGGGAATATAGTTTAATCAAGTGTTCCATCAAAGTTCAAAATTAGGCTGTTTTTGTGATCTATTTATAATTGTTGTTTATTATTTATGAAAAGGTTATTAACAAATCAGCTTCAATCTTTCTCATTGCACAAATTCATGGATTGAAAATCCGGAAAAGTGGAAATAATCTACGGTACGGGAATGATTTTCAGACCGTTGATTTTTTTCAATCCTTCTTCAATCCGTTCAAGTTCACTTAACCGGATCTGTGTCTTAATCTGACAGCTCAGGTCAAAATGCGGATCAACCTGAGGTAATTTTTCATCCTTGAAAATTTTCATCACTTCATTCATTACCTCGTAGCCGAATTCAATCAGGAGTTTCTGTTCAACCAGTTTTTCGACGATTTCAGCCTGATTGATGGCATCCAGTGCAGCATTCCGGTAAGCATGAATAAGGCCGCTCACTCCCAGTAAAGTGCCTCCAAAATAGCGGATAACCACAATCAGGATATTCGTCAGATCAAAACTTTGTATTTGTCCCAGAATGGGTTTCCCCGCGGTGGAAGAGGGTTCCCCGTCGTCATTCGCCCTGAAGTGGGTTTTTTCATATCCCAGGCGCCAGGCATAACAATGATGGCGTGCCGAATGATGTTCCTTTTTAAGGGTTTGAATGATTTCCCTGATTTCATCTTCGGTAGTAACAGGGTATATATACGAAATAAACTTACTGCCTTTATCTTTAAAAAGGCCTTCAGCGGTTTCCGATATGGTTTTGTATGTATCTTCCATCAGTAATTCATCAGGATGAGAATGGCAGTCAGGGCCAGGAACAGACCTGCCCGGTTAATTCCTGAAAGTTTTTCCCTGAACAGCAGCAAACCGATCAGGACGGAAAAGATTACAATGCAGATGTTGTTCATGCCAAAAACAATTGAACTGTCGAGTTTACTGTTGTTTAAAGCCAGAATGAAAAAATACAGTGATCCAAAATTAGCAATTCCCAAAATTGTTCCGCCAATTAATTCTGCAATCGTAATGCTTTTTGAAAATGATTTGGGCTTTAAAAGGATGAACAGCAGCCCAAGCATCAGCGCAGTAAGAAATACCACGGACGGAAACAACAAACTCATGTCGTTGGGTATAAAAAAATTTTGAGCATACTTGATGATCGAATCGGTGATTCCTGAACCGATAAAAATGCTAATGGGCAGAACTACCAGGAGAAGGCTGCCTTTTTTGCGAATTGGGTGGTAACTGGCTAAAAAAACGGCCATTGTGGCGATTAGAAGTCCTGTGATTTTCAGAAACGTTGTTTTTTCCGTAAAATACAGGATTGAAAATAAAATGGGAATGACCATTGACATTTTTCCTGCAATAGTTGTCACTGCTACTCCTGAACGTCGGGTTGAATAGCCGATCAGAAAAAACATCAGGATGAATGAAAGTCCGATTAATAGAGCAAATGGCAGCCATCTGGAAGTTAATGTACCGGAAATGGTAATCGGGTATCGGTTGAAACTAAAACCAAGAAGGGTCGCTACCAGGTAGTTAACTGTAATCAGTTTGATCAGGTTGGTATTGTACCGTTCCGTAATCTTGAAGGTGGTGAAAATTACCGTTGATGAAAGAATACTCAGGATAAGATAACCCATTGGCTTGGAATTTACCTGCAACAAAAAAGCAGATCAAAATGACCTGCTTTCAACGGTTACAATTTTAATTTCTTTTCAATCTCATCGACACAAAGTTTAAAGGCTTTGTCTGTTTCTTTCAGGTTATTCACTGTTTTGCAGGCGTGAAGTACTGTAGCATGATCTTTATTGCCAATTTGTGAACCAATGGATGCAAGCGACGATTTGGTCATACTTTTTGAGAAATACATGGCCAGCTGGCGTGCCTGAACAACTTCGCGTTTACGGGTTTTAGCCTGAAGCGAGTCGATAGGCATATTGAAATAATCGCAAACCACTTTTGAAATATAGTCGATTGATAATTCGCGTTTTGAATTCTTAACCAGCTTGTTAATCATTTCACTGGCCAGTTCAATGGTAATTTCCTTCCTGTTCAGGGTCGATTGGGCCAGCAGTGAAACCAGCGCTCCTTCGAGTTCCCTGATGTTATTGGTAATGTGTGAGGCAATGTATTCAAGTACTTCATCCGAAATGACAATGCCATCTTTATAAATCTTACGTCTCAGAATATCCATCCGGGTTTCGAAGCTGGGC
The DNA here is from genome assembly GCA_038251165.1 of Bacteroidales bacterium. Classification (GTDB taxonomy): domain Bacteria; phylum Bacteroidota; class Bacteroidia; order Bacteroidales; family Prolixibacteraceae; genus Aquipluma. The sequence continues at coordinate 32,787 of JBBSBP010000035.1, forward strand.
TGTTGCAGGTCTGCCGTCAATCCCCATTTGAACCGGGAAAGAAGACGTTGCTCGAGACCTTTCAGCTCGATGGGCGGTTTATCTGAGGTGAGAATCAGTTGTTTGCCACTTTGATGCAGATGGTTGAAAATGTGGAAAAAAGTTTCCTGAGTCTTTTCCTTTCCGGCGAATTCATGAACATCATCCAGAATCAGAACATCAATCATCTGGTAAAAATTCAAAAAATCATTCCGGTTATTATTTCGCGTAGCTTCTGTAAACTGAGTCTGGAATTTGTTTGCATTCACATACAGGACTACCTTGTCGGGGTGGGTTTCTTTAACCTCAATACCAATAGCGTGAGCCAAATGGGTTTTCCCAAGTCCTGAATTGCCGTAAATCATGAGTGGATTAAAAGCTGTACCACCAGGGTTTTGTGATACGGCATAGCCAGCACTGCGGGCCAGTCGGTTACATTCACCTTCAACAAAATTATCGAATGTATTATCAAGCCTTAATTGGGGATCAATCTGAATTTTCTGGATGCCGGGAATAATAAAGGGATTCCTGATTGATTGCTTTCCTTCGCTTTTCAGCGGAATGCTCATCGGCTTGTTTTGAATCTTGCTGTTGTTACTTGTCGGATATTTGACCGTATATGGTTGTGAGTTACTCTGATTGTTACCCATAACCACGACATACTCTAGCTTGGCTCCCTGCCCCAATTCCTTCCTCAATGTCTTGCGGAGTAAATCAATATACTGTTCTTCGAGGTATTCGTAAAAGAATGGACTCGGAACCTGAATGGTAAGGATTTCATCATCCAGGTTAACCGGAACGATTGGTTCAAACCACGTTTTAAAGCTAATGCTTGGAACATTGTCACGAATGATAGACAGACAACGATCCCAAACCAAACGATAATCATTAATCATTTTGGAGCAGGATATTAAAAATTTGACAAAACTTGATTCCTTTATATTTTCCCTGAAAGCAAATTTTGCAAAAAAAAACGTAGAAAAAAAATGAATTTCAGTGTGACATTTATCAAAATAGCATAAGGTCTTTAAGGTTCAGGCATTTAAAGATTAAAAAAAAATTAATTTTTTTTTAATCTTTACAACTATCTGTGTGTCAAGTGATTAATACCTTGTTGATCTTGATGGCCTACGGATAAAGGGATGCAGGATATTTAACAATAATGAAAGATACTGTTTATTACCTAGTAGGTGAGATTTTTAATTGCTTTTTCGAGTCTTATCTTTCTTCCATTTTTAAAAGCAACCAGATTGGCATCCGGGAAATTGATCCTGGCAGTATCCAGCAATTTGGATATCGATTCAAAATCGGCCGATTTACCTGCCAGATAATTGTAGGATTCATTGATTTTAATTTCCTCAATATGTCCCAATCCTTTAAAAAATGCAGATTCGGTCGATAATTTTGCCGGACTTGAGATTAAATGGATTTTATAAGTAATCTCATCCTTCTTGTCCGGATCGGATGGTTTGGCAGTAATGTATACATCTTTTCCAATGTTGAAAGCTGAAAAATGGACATAACGTTTCGGATTATTCCGGATATCTTTCAGAAGCATATCAAGGCTTCCGGCTAAGCCGTTCAGATTTTGGTACAGTACCGGATCGTTGAGCAGCATTCCTGCTGTATTATCGGTAGAACCGAGCTTTTGGATAACGGTATTTAAGCCTGCAATGGCAGAATGTATCTCTGTAAATACCGGACTAATATTCAATTTGGCCAACGAATCAGACAGCGATGACAGATTTCTGACGATGTTTGTGATCTGACCTGAGTTTTGATTGATTGTAGTACTGATGCTGTCCAGATTCGTAACAATGGAGTTGATCTGTCCATTGCTCATGATCTTATTCAGTTCAGCAGATGCTGATTCTATGTTGGCAACCGTCCGGTTAATATTTTCGAAGCTCTGACTTAGGTTTTCGCGTGTTCTCTGGTTAAAGATATAGGTAACCACCGTTAGTGCCGAATCCAGTGAGGCAATTAATTCTTCCGCCTTTTTCTTCAGTGGCAGAACCTGCATGCTGACCTGTTCCTTTAAGGTACCTTCGGTACTTCCGGAAATGGTATCATTGGCATTGTAATATTCTCCCGAATGTACAATTTCGAGCTCAATCGATTTTGTACCCATAATATCGCTGGAAACAATTCTTGCAGACGATCCTTTGGCGATTTTAAAATCTCCCTCAAGTGCCAGGGTAACAAGCAACCTTCCTGAATAGTCCCCCAGAAATTCAACCTTTGCAACCTGCCCGACCTGGTAACCATTGATTGTTACTGAACTTGACCGGACCAAACCTTCAATTCTTTCATAGATCACGTAATAATTGGTACTTCGGTTTAAAATGTCGATACCCTTCAGGTAATTTATTCCCCAAATAAGAATGGCTAAACTGGCGAGCATCAAAAACCCCAGTTTGGTATATTTCGAAATCTTGATCATTTTGTTGTTTGTTGCTGTTTTCCTGATACAAAGCTAAACAGCATTCAGCAGGAAAACAAATCGATTTTAAACTTTCAGATTGTACTCAAATGTTAGTTGGAAACGTTGGTAATGATAATCCGCTTGCCATCAACAAAAGCGACAATAAAGGCCTGCGGAAATTTTAGTTTTATTTGTTGCCAGATTGGAGTGATTTTTTCGATAGAATCTTCTTTACCTACAAAATACCGGTAATATTGATCCGTTTTTTCTCTTCTGACCCCTTTTAATCCTTTAAAATTTACAGTCACAGGTTCAACCGGTTTGGTGTTTGCACCGATCTGTACGCTGTAATAGGTATTACTTTCGGTTGCTGCTTTGGATGCAATAGGTTCCGGGGATTTGTCAATTTTTGTTGTTGGTTCACTTTTTTCAGCGACAAGGATTTGTTTCACTACTTCAGGTTTCTTTCCGGTCACTTTTTCTGCAGGACCGGAATCCTTTTTTGCATCGGTCATTAGTTTGGATGTGACAACCTGCTGATTCGCTGATGATGTTTTGGTTTCTGCGACAAGAGGAGTGCCTGAAGCTGAATTTTTAGATTTAAATTTGCGGAAAGCTGCCAGAATAGACAGCGCTATATCGCGTTGACCTTCATCGCTGTTCAGTATTTTCGCTTCGGTAGTATTACTCAGAAAACCTGATTCGATCAAAACACTTGGCATCGATGACTGCCGTAAGACCAGAAAACCGGCTTGTTTTACTCCACGGTTCGGTGAATTCAGATTAGACTTGAACTGGTTTTGAATGGCATCAGCAAAAAGCAAACTCTGATCCATAAAAACATCCTGAACCAGTTCGAACATAATATAGGATTCTGAAAGATTTGGATCAAAACCTTCATACTTGATTTTGTAATCTTCTTCCAAAAGAATTACAGAGTTTTCCTTCTTGGCAACTTCAAGGTTATCTTCCGATCGGTGAAGTCCCAGGACAAATGTTTCAGTACCTCTTATCGATGGAGTTCCACACGTATTGGCATGAAGGGAGATAAACAAATCAGCCTTGGATTTATTGGCAATTAAGGACCGGTCGATCAATGGCACGAAAACATCCGTACTCCGTGTATAAATCACTTTTACATCCGGATAGTTTTCAGTAATGTATTTACCTAATTTCAACCCAATACCCAGTACAATATCTTTTTCGCGGATACCTTTAATTACAGCCCCCGGATCTTTACCTCCATGCCCCGGGTCAATAATAACGACCATCTCGCTGCTGTTTTTATCCGAATAAACAGAAGAATACGAATTTTCGGAGAAAAATATACATAGAATGAACAGCAACAATGATCTGTAATAGTAGTACTTCATCATAATTAGATCATATTTTCAGCACAAAAATAGAATTAATAAAATTATTTTACATTTCTTGACGTTTAGGTACAGGGCTTATTTATATTTTTGCAGACCGAACAAGATACTTGTGCTTATCTTATAAACTGTAGTTTTGATAAAAAATTTTCTTGCAAATATATTCTTTTTAGTTGCCCTTTCTTCCTATGGTCAGCTAAATCTGAAATCCGATACGATTTCTGCATCCAATGTATCTGATCGTATGGATACAATTGCTGTACCTCAAATCAGGACCTTGAACGACACGATTTCCAAGCCTGTACTCGAAGCGATTATTACCTATTCCGCCGAAGACTCTACAATTGCCGACTTTGAAAACCAAAAGGTATACATGTACAAAAATGGTGTGGTTAATTATCAGAGTATCGAACTCAAAGCCAACTACATCATGCTGGATTTAGCAACCAAGGAAGTTTATGCTGAAGGATTGCCCGATTCAACCGGAATGGTTGTCGGAACCCCAGTGTTTAAAGATGGTGATGAGGAGTTTGAATCGAAGACCATGAGATACAATTTTGAAACACAGAAGGGGATTATTACCGATGTGAAGACCTCGCAGGGCGATGGATTTGTTCATAGCGAACTGACCAAAAAAATAAGTAAGGATGTGTTTGTGTTGGAAAATGGCAAATATACAACCTGTGATGCCGAACATCCTCATTTTTACCTTCAAATGTCCAGGGCAAAAGTAATTTCAAATAAGAAAATCATCACGGGTCCGGCCTATATGGTTTTGGAAGATTTTCCCATATATTTCCCGATGATTCCGTTTGGTTACTTTCCGAATTCGACTACCTATACTTCAGGTATACTGGTCCCTACCTATGGAGAGGAACAGACCCGGGGGTTTTTCCTGCGTGAAGGTGGATATTACTGGGCTGCCAGTGACCATTTTGACCTGGCATTGCGAGGCGATATTTATTCCAAAGGTTCATGGGCCACCAAAATGCACACCAATTACAAAGTCAGGTATAAATACAATGGCAGCTTTGATTTTAGTTATAACCTGAATAAATATTCGGAAGAACCACTTCCGGATGCAAAAATCACCAAAGGATTCAGCCTGACATGGTCACACTCTCAGGATTCGAAAGCAAATCCGAACAAAACATTTTCGGCGAACGTAAATTTGTCAACCAGTTCGTTTGACAAAGAAAACTCATACGTGAACAATAGCATGTCGGTGAAGAATTATCTGCAGACACAAAAATCATCCAGCATTTCTTATTCACGCAAATTCGAAAATTCGCCATTCAACATGTCGTTTAATATGCGCCACTCGCAGAATTCCCGCGATACAACCATTTCGTTAAGTTTACCTGAGTTGACGATCAACATGAGGAAAGTAAATCCGTTTAAGGTGAAAAACAGGATTGGACCGGTTAAATGGTATGAAAAAATCAGTTTCAGTTACTCCGGAAATATTAAGAACTCCATTTCGAATGTCCCGGAAAAGGAAATACTCAATCAATCATTGCTTCGCGACTGGCAGAATGGCTGGCGCCACAATATCCCCATTTCCCTTCCATCATTTAATATCCTGAAGTTCATTAACCTGAGCCCGAGTTTTAGCTACAATGAACGTTGGTACATCAGTACCATCAACAAGCGCTACGATCCTAAAAGCACCTATCTTCCTCCCCGCGCGCATCATGTGGTAACCGACACCATATACGGATTTCGCAGAAACTACGATTATGCTTATAGTATCAGTTCAACGACCAATATCTATGGAATGTACATCATGCGAAATCCGAATTCGCGGATTAAAACCATCAGGCATAAAATTACGCCGTCGGTAAGTTTCAGCTACATGCCGGATTTTGGACAGAAGAAATACGGATTCTGGGATTCATACATCGACGGTGAGGGTAAAGAGCAGTATTACAATCATTTCGAATATGGCGTCTTTGGTTCGGCCGGACGAGGCGAAAGTGGATCAATCTCTTTTAGTTTAAGCAATAACCTGGAAGCCAAAGTTCTGGAGCTCAGCGACACGATTACTTCCAAAGATGAGAAACCGAAATTCAAAAAGGTGAAGATTATCGACAATCTGGGGATGATCGCCTCCTACAATATGATTGCAGATTCCATGAAACTGACCCCAATTTCAATCAATGCCCGGACAACCATTAAAGGTATCAGCATTAACATGGGCGCAAACATGAATCCTTATATGGTCGATAACAAGGGCAAGGCTTACGATGAATATGTCTGGAATCATTTGAAGGGTTTTAATAAACTGGGTCGGTTAACCAATGCCAACATGTCGTTCGGGATGAATTTTGAATCGAAAAAAGATAAGAAGGAGAAGGAAGCAGCTAAAAATAGCCAGGAGGAAGAAAACCCACTTCGGGAGGATGAGCTGCAGTATGTTGACTTTAAAATTCCATGGAGCTTCAGGTTTGATTATTCATTTTATTACAACAATTCATTTATACCCAATCAGGAGGGTAAAATAAAACCCACCATCAATCAAAGTTTAAATCTCGGCGGACGGCTAAGCTTAACCGATAAATGGCAGATGGATATGAATACCAATTTTGATATTCAGGCCATGAAGTTCTCATTTACCACGGTCAATGTAAGCCGAACCCTGCACTGCTGGACCATGTCGTTCAGTTTTGTTCCGTTTGGTGATCGTAAAAGCTACAGCTTTAATCTGTCGGCAAGTTCGGCTATGCTTCGCGATTTAAAAATTTCCAAGCAGAGTACCTGGCGCGACAATTAGTATTTCCTGATCCTAAAATTTAACAATGTCTTTTGATTTGCACTTGAGGTATTTCCCCTAAATGGTTTGAATTTCAACAAGCTTATCTGCTTATAAACAGCAAAATACTGTTTCCGGAATCTTATTGGTATATTTGCAGCATTAAATGTAGTGTTGTTAGTCTTAAGTTGCTGACAGTCAGTATATTTTGCTGTTGTAATTGTAGATGGTAACTTTATCGTATGAAAGCAGAACTTATAACTATAGGCGATGAAATTTTAATTGGTCAGATAGTTGATACCAATTCGGCATGGATTGGGCAGCAGCTCAATTTGCATGGTATTGAAGTATACCAGGTGACCTCTGTTCATGACAACCATGATCACATCATGAAAGCGCTTGCCGAAGCTGAAAATAATGCTGATATAGTTCTGATTACCGGTGGTTTAGGTCCGACAAAAGACGACATCACCAAGGATTCCCTGTGCGAATATTTTGAAACCGAGCTGGTTTATCATCCGGAAGTTTTTGAGCATGTTCAGTCGATGCTATCTTCCCGTAATGTAACGGTCAATCGGTTGAACATGGATCAGGCTTTGTTGCCGGGCAGTTGTTTGGTTTTGCACAACTCTGCAGGAACAGCCTCCGGAATGTGGTTTGAGCGCAACAATACCATTTTTGTTTCGATGCCCGGAGTGCCCTTTGAAATGGAAGCCATAATGAGGGAAGAAGTTTTACCGCGGTTCAGCAAATTGGGAATCACCCGGTCGATCGTGCATCAAACAGTTCTGACCATCGGATTGCCTGAGTCGATGCTGGCCGAAAAAATAGAAAAGTGGGAGAGTGCTTTGCCCGGTTTTATCAGGTTAGCTTATCTCCCAAATCCGATGATGGTTCGCCTTCGGCTAAGTGGATACGGAACTGATCAGGCACAGCTCGAATCCGAAATTGACCGCCAGGTTAAAGAGTTAATAAGCCTTATTCCTGAATATGTTTTTGGATACAATGATGAAAATCTGGGACTTGTTATAGGTCGCATGCTGGTTGAGTCAGAGAAAACACTTGCCGTGGCCGAAAGTTGTACCGGCGGAAATATCGCGCATTTTATTACGTCCAATGCCGGCAGTTCAGCTTATTTCAAAGGCGGTGTGGTGGCCTATTCGAACGAAATAAAAAATAAACTGCTCGGGGTACCGGTCGAATTGATCGAAACCTACGGGGCAGTTAGTCAGCAGGTTGCTGAAGCTATGGCGAAGGGCGCCCAAAAAGCCCTGAACACGGACTATTCGGTGGCGACAACCGGAATTGCCGGGCCGGATGGCGGATCGGATGAAAAACCTGTTGGAACGGTTTGGATTGCTGTGGCCGGACCATCAGGAGTACGATGTAAAAATTACAATTTCAAACACAACCGTGAACGAAATATAATTCGTACCACTCATATATCTTTAAATATGTTGCGTAATTTAATCACTGAAAATACTATCATCAAATGAAACGAAAAATACTTGTCATCTTCGCAATTGTGTTATTGATTATCGGAACATTGGCCGTTTTGCCGTTTATATACAAAGACAAACTGCTCGCCAAAGTAAAAACCACCCTGAACAAACAAATCAACGCAAAAATTGATTTTTCGGATTTTAAAGTTTCGCTGTTTTCGCAATTTCCGAGAGTGGAAATAGAATTGCAGAATATCAGTTTAATCGGGATTAATGAATTTGCCCATGATACCATTTTATCGGCAAGCTCCATTTCAACCAATGTTTCGTTAATGGATCTGCTTCGCAGTAAAGACCTGGAGCTGAACCGCCTGTTGATTGAGAATCCGCGTATTATGTTGCTGGTTAACAAATCCGGAGCGGTAAACTGGGATATTGTCAAACCTGCTGAAACAAGGACTGCAGAAACCGCATCGCAACCGGGCAGCCCTGAGGATGCCTTTCAGATGAAACTGAATGATATCAGGGTTATTAATCTTAACCTCTTGTACAATGACCTGGAAATGCCCATGAAAATGTGGGTAAAAAATACCAATCTGCGGGCAACAGGCGATGTTGCCGGATCAGTTACAACCTTTGATATGACAGCCGACGCAGAAGAATTTATTTTTGAATACGACTCGGTAAAATACATTTCAAATACCAGGGTGAAAGCCGAAACCTTGCTGAAAGCCGATTACGATAAGATGAGCTTTGTTTTCGATCAGGGTAAACTCAGGATAAATAATTTACCACTGGAAGTCAATGGTTCGTTCGAAATGCCGACCGACAGCATGTTTTTCGATCTGGCTTTCCAGAGTGAAAAAAGCGATTTTGCCACCATCCTGGCTTTGGTGCCTGCCGATTATCAAAAGTATCTCGAAAAAGCTGACATCAAAGGTTCTGCTGAGTTCAAAGGCTCCATAAAAGGTTTGTTTTATAACGAAATTTACCCGGCTATGGATGTGCTGCTTTCTGTTACCAATGCCAGTTTTAAATACCAGGAGCTTCCTGAAAGCGTTCAGGATATCCAGGTTTTGGCTCAGATTACCAAATCCGAAGGCGACCTGAATTTGTTGAAAGTCAATGTTGAAAAAGCTCACGCTTCAATCAAAAATAACCCGGTCGATCTGCATATGTCGCTGAGTGAATTAATGACTGACCCGGACGTGGATGCTTCGTTTTCAGGTATCATTGATTTCGCGTCACTGAAACAAGCTATTCCAATCGATAGTATGGATATAACGGGAATTCTGAAGGCCAGGCTGCAACTTGCCGGAAGAATGTCGTCCATTGAAAAACGGGAATATGAGAAGTTTAAGTCGAATGGAGAAGCAACCATCCGGGATTTCAGGATCGTAAGCAATCAACTGACCATGCCGGTCGAAATCAGCCAGGGACAGATAAAAGCCAATACCAAACAAATCACCATCGATCAGTTTGACGCGAAAATCGGGCAAAGTGATTTTTCACTTCGTGGCGAGGTGAGCAACTACCTGGCGTATATTTTTAAAAATGAGGTATTAAAAGGCAATTTTAACTTAAAATCCGCTTTTATGAATTTTTCTGAATTGTCGAATATTCAGAAGCCTGTACAACAGCCTGTTCCGGGACAAACTGAAGCAAAAACTTCACCGGTTGCCGCACCGGATTCAGTGACAGCCTTTCAGGTTCCCGAAAAACTTGATTTAACTTTCCAATCGGCTATTCAGCGCGCTATTTACGATAAAATGCCTGTCAGCAATATCAACGGACTCATCAAGGTCAAGGATCAGCGATTGGAACTGACCAACCTTTCGATGGACATGTTGCAGGGAAAGTTGGCATTAAATGGTTCATATACAAGTAACAAGGAAAATAAGCCACTCTTCGATTTTAAGCTGAACATGGAAGACATGGATTTGCCTGCGGCTTACCAATCCCTCAGTACATTCAGTCATTACCTGCCAATAGCAGCCAAAAGTCAGGGTAAATTTTCGACTCAGTTGGGTCTTTCCGGAATCATGAACGAAAAAATGAACCTGGTTCCAACCAGTCTGAACGGATTGGGAATCTTTAGTACCCTAAATCTGATGATCATTGATTCTCCTGTTTTTGATCAGATTCGGGGTATCATCAAAAAGGAGAAACTCAAAAATGTGAAAATTGATGATTTTACAGCTAAATTTCAGTTTGAAAATGGTCAGCTGAAGTTGAATCCGTTTAAAACCAATATTGCCAATCAGCAAGCTACGATTTACGGAAGCCTGTCGGCCAACCGTGAAATCAGCCTGAACCTGGATTTTTTAGTTAACCGCGAAGATTTGGGAGCAGATATCAACAAAGGCCTTAACATTTTACCGGGATCACAGAATATAAAAATGATTGAGGCGTCCGTGATTTTGAAAGGATCGTTAACCAACCCTGAAATTTCGCTTGATTTAAGTAAAGCACGATACCAGATTGAACAGGAGGTTAAAAAAGCATCGGTTGAAGAAATTAAGGGTTCGGTAAAAAAGATTGGGGACGAGTTGAAAAAATTATTCAAATAGCGTCTGAAAAATTCATTAATGTAACTTGTTTTTTGAAGGCGAATTTATTCCGTCCAAAGGGAGTCAGAAATTAATGCTGCGATTTTATTTCTGAACCATTTAAATTCCGTTCCGGACTTGTTGTTTAACGATCTCAACGGCCATCTCCAATCTGGTCTTGAAAACCCTGTTCCCATCAGGGTTCCCGGCTTCCCTGCACCGGAAAGGGTCATTACACCTGTCCTGTGGCAAATACAGTCTGGTATCCATCATGCAGGCAAAGTCATCATTGCTCAGGCAGGCAAACACTGCTTCGACAATTTGCCAGTATTACCACAATACTGCCATCCATCACCAACACTTTGGTCGTCTTTCCTGACCCGGCCGATTTTATCACTGATTTGCCCAATTCGTTTTATTTTTGGTATGATTGAACTTACTTCTCTGGAAATCTGATCCTTAACGGTTCGTTCATCCCGGTTGGATTTGGTAATAAAACATTGTGTTTGATAATCCTTGACATTTAGATATGTTTTAAAATATGATTTGACAGAAATGAGAATATTAATTTTGTATTTCGAATATTTTCGAATAGGTTTGCTAACGAAAATAAACGAAAGATAATGCTTGCAAATCAAAGACGTGATAAAATTCTTGAGCTGCTTCGGGAAGAC
>JBBSBP010000036.1:0-42212 GCA_038251165.1 Bacteroidales bacterium
ACTTTTACCAGTCCGTCTACATCTTTTACTTTGGCAAAAGGGACCAGCTTAAATGCATACGAGTATTCTTTCTGGTTCAGATGGTATTGTTCAATCGGAATACCACGCCACGACCACGAATCGTTTCCGCCAACTCCTGCCTGTCCCAGATCAATATTAACCGTATAAAAGCCAGCCGGTTCAAGCTCGTTGATGTGTTGCGCCTTCCGTATGTTTTCGGCAGTGTAGGGCCAAACCGAGGTATTCAGAAGTTGTTTCCCGGTTACCATCAATCCACTACCGGAGGTGTTTTTTAAAGCCAGCCAGCGCACTCCGGTATGGTTTCCATTTTCCATGGGCATAACATACTGAAAGATAAAATCTTCCACTTTTCCTGAATAGATGCCTGCTTCGGCGGCATGACTTCGGTCGGCATAATTTTCAAACGGGCCTTTTCCGTAAAAACTCAACTGTCCGAATCCGGAAGCCACCTGGGTTGTCATTCCAATCCGCAAAGGTTCGCTAAGTTTTTCACCGATTTCCACCTGGTAATTCACTTCGGTTTCTCCATTTCCACTCACTTTGTACGAAAGTTGAAGGTTCAGTCCGGCATCACTTTTCAGGCTGACAGCAACCAGTTTACTCAGACCCTCATCCAGCACGTTAAACTGAGCCACTTTCAAGCCGGCGGTTACAGCGGGCCAATCCGATAAATTTTCAAGAACCCTCCAGGCTTTCAGATCGTTGTCGGTTAAGGGGCGCCAGAAATCCGGTTTTAACGGACCAGTTATCATGTTTTCACCCTTAAACTGATATTGAATAAGGTATCCGGTAGTTTTATCGAAAGTCACCTGGAAATCCTTTGCACCCAGTGTCAGATTTTTGCCGGAATCCTCCAGGGTCTGAACCTGTATGGCTGATACAACGGAAGGAACTGGTTTGGCGGCTGATACCAGAAATTGTTCTTTGGCAATTTCGTAGCCCCGTTTGGCATACAATTCGTCTTTGGCCAATTTAACACTGACCCGCAGCCATACTTCTCCAGTGGTTTTCGACAAATCCTGACCGACACCAAATAATTTGGATTCGCCGGGAAGAATATTGAATGCCCCCAGGCTTGCGGCGCCAATTTCTTTTCCGTTTTCGGTCAAAGTCCAGCGAATATCGAATTCATTGAGATTCCGGGAATAAAACCGGTTTTTAATCCTGAATTGCATTTTAGCCGGATCATAAGGTTCAACACTTACCGGTTGGAAGACGTATTTACATTCTTCGAGTCCAGGTTTTACCGTTCGGTCGGCATTGAGAATTCCATTGATACAGAAATTTCCGTCGTTTGGTTTATCACCGTAGTCGCCACCATAGGCCCACCATTTCCGGCCCTGGTCATCGGTGCGGGCAATCCCCTGGTCGATCCAGTCCCAGATAAAACCACCCATCAGGTTCTTTTTGCTCCGGATCAGATCCCAGTATTCCTGTAGGTTTCCGGTTGAATTCCCCATGGAATGGGCATATTCACACATGACCACCGGGCGGTGGATATAAGGACTTTCTGCCAATCCCTTCAGTTGATCGAGGGTCGGGTACATCCGGCTGACCATGTCAACGTACCAGCTGTCGTCGGGATTAGCCAGATAAGGAGTAGTGAGGTATTCCGGTGATCCAACCGGCTTGTATTCCGGACGACTGACATCGCCCTGTGCCCCTTCGTAATGAATGGGCCGGGTCGGATCAAACTCTTTTACCCAGGCAGCTGCCGCGGCATGGTTGGGACCTGTACCAGACTCATTGCCCAGCGACCAGATAATGACCGAAGGATGATTTTTATCGCGCTCCACCATACGGATAATCCGGTCGGAAAAAGCAGCGTGCCACGAAGGCTGGTTGGTGAGGTAACCACCACCTCCATGGGTTTCGATGTTCCCTTCGTCCATTACATACAACCCGTACCGGTCGCATAATTCGTAAAAATACGGATCGTTCGGATAATGACAGGTGCGGACAGCATTCAGGTTGTATTGTTTCATGAGCAACACATCCTGAAGCATTTCTTCGCGCGTAACGGTTTTACCGCCAGTCTGGCTGTGGTCGTGCCGGTTTACGCCGTATAGTTTCACCGGAATTCCATTCACCCGGAAAACGCCATCCTGAATGCGAATATCACGGAAACCTACCTTGCAGCTTCTGGATTCGAGGATATTCCCCTTTTCATCTTTCAGGCTTAATACCAGGGTATACAGAACCGGGATTTCGGCCGACCATTTCTGAGGTGATTCTACTTTTGTTTCCAGCAAACCAAAATAAACTTTATCGCGCTGGGGACTGGCCTCGTAAATGATCTGGTTTAAGTCAATTTTCAGGGGCCGGGCAAACTTTGGATTGTCAGTTGGGCTGAAAAGCTGGGCTTCGAGCGACCAACCCATGGTGCTGATGCTGTCTTTCATCGTAATTACCGGTCGTATCTGCAAGGTGGCATCTTCCAGATTTTCATCAAATTTGGTGCGTACAGAAAAGTCGTTCAGGGATACACGGGGTTGAGCCATAAGCAATACTTCGCGATGAATGCCACTCATTCGCCAATGGTCCTGGTCTTCGAGGTAGCTTCCATCCGACCAGCGGAAAACCTGCACAGCCACGGTGTTTTTGCCCTTGTGAATTTTTTCAGTCACATCAAATTCGGCAGGTAAACGGCTGTCCTGGCTGTAACCAATCTTCTGACCATTGACCCAAACGTAAAAAGCAGAGCTCACCCCACCAAAATGCAGGATGATTTGCTTCCCGTCCCAATCTTCGGGGAGGTCGAAAGTCCTGAAATAGGACCCAACCGGATTGGTCCGGTGAATAAAGGGCGGATTATTCGGGAAAGGGTAAACAATATTGGTGTAGATAGGAGTTCCGAAACCTTTCATTTCCCAGCACGATGGAACTTCAATTTTATCCCAGCCGGAAACTTTGGCTTCGCCTGAATAAAAATCCAACGACCGGTTTTTAGAGTCAGCTTCGAAATGAAACATCCATTCACCGTTCAGGGAAAGAAGACGTGCCTGGTTGCGGTCGCCTTTCAGGGCCAGATCTTCCGAAGAAAATGAATACGAAGTTGCCCGTGCAGGCATCTTGTTGCGGCCAATTACTGATTGGTCTTCCCAGTCGTTTTGGGCCGATGCGCTGCAGGCAAGGAGCATCAGGATAAAAAAGGCAGGTTTGTTCATGATGATTGATTTATGTTAGTTTCAGGAATATACAAATTACAAAATTAAGACGATTTCAAAGCCCGAAACCCGTATCTGAAAGAGGACAAAAAAAATAAGGAATCAGACTAAAAAAACCCTGAATGAAATGATCCATGCAGGGTTTTTAAAATATTTTTCAGAAATTATCACAGAACAGTAACCCATCCGTGGGTATCCGGTTCGTCGCCATACTGAATACCCTGTAATTTTTTATACAACTTTTCGCTGATTTCACCTGGTTTGCCATCGTGCGAAAAAATGTACGAAATTTTCTTGTCATAATCGTCAATCCGTTCAATCGGACTGATAACAGCAGCTGTTCCGCATGCCCCGGCTTCTTCAAATGTTGACAATTCTTCAACCGGAACCGGACGTTGTTCTACTTTCATTCCCATGTCCTGAGCCAAAACCATCAAACTTTTATTGGTTATGGAAGGTAAAATGGAACTCGATTTTGGTGTTATGTAGGTATTGTTTTTTATCCCGAAGAAATTCGCCGCGCCACATTCGTCGATGTATTTTTTTTCTTTGGCATCGAGGTAAAACACGTTGGAATATCCCAATTCATGTGCTTTTGCTCCGGCAACCAGGCTGGCCGCATAATTTCCACCCACCTTAAATTTTCCCATTCCAAGCGGCGCCGAACGGTCGAATTCGCGCATAATTACGAATGGTGTTGTTTGGAAACCGCCTTTAAAGTATGGACCTACCGGTGTCACGAAAATCATGAACATATATTCAGCAGCTGGTTTTACACCTACCTGAGCGCCTGTTCCAAACAAAAACGGACGAATATACAAGGCTGCACCCGATTCATAGGGGGGTACAAAACGCTCATTCAGTCTGACCGCCTTAACAACGGCTTCTTCAAATTTTTCGACCGGAAGTACAGCCATCATCGCACCGACACTTGAATCCTGCATACGTTTTGCATTTTCGTCCATCCGGAATATCCGGACTTTACCATCTTTTCCGCGAAATGCTTTCAACCCTTCGAACGCTTCCTGTCCGTAATGCAGACAGGTGGCTGCCATGTGTATGTTCAGAAATTCACTGTCGCTTACTTCCAACTCTCCCCATGCTCCATTTTTATAGGTGCAACGGATGTTGCAATCCGTTTTCATGTACCCGAAGCCTAATGTTCCCCAATCTATTTGTTCCATAATCAAAAAAGTAGTTTACCAAACAAGGTTTTTTTAGAATCCTAAAATAACGAAAAAAAAAGCGGAGAAGAAAAGACTTATGTCTTAAAGCCAAAATTTATCATTTTAGTCATTCCTGTTGATTTCCAGAAAGTAACCGTTATGTTTCCGGATGTTCAGCACCCTTCCGTCCGAAAAAATGAGGTATTGTCCTTTTATGCCGTTCAGAATTCCTGAAATCAACGGATCTTTATCGAACGTAACACTGCTTATTTTTCCCGGAAAGTCAGAAACCGGATAGTTGATTTTCCAGATTTTATTATCGGGATGCAGGTATTGCTGCAATTCGGCCGGAAGCAGCTGATATGCATTTACCTTCTCCTCCGGAAGATTAACCGGCTGGAGAATTGTTTTATGCTGAAGCATCGATCGCCAGTTGGTTTTATCGGAGTAAAAGTTCTTCAGGTATACTTCAATTACCCCGGCGATGTGGCGGTTGGGCGTGCAGGCCAGGATAATTGCCTCGTCTGCACCCTGGTCAATCCAGCGGGTAGGTACCTGGTGATGGCGTGTTACCCCGACTTTCAACTCTCCTGAAATGGCCAGGTACACAAAATGATCGATCAGATCGTGTTCCCGGGCCCATTCCATGTCGCGGGCAATTCCGAGATGGGCTTTCGACAACTCGGGGCGCATCACCGTTTCGCTGGCTTCGGGGGCCTTTTGCAGACAGTTGAAACAGAAACCCTGTCCAAACGATGTTTTGGTCTTTTTCCCGCAGGATATACAGTTGATTTGTCCGGTAAACCGGAACTGAAGGTTTTTGCCGATCAGTTCGTTCATGGACAGTTCAGTTTCTCCCAAAGGAAGAAAATAGTGCACCGGGTCGGCAAATTCTGACCGCATTTTTAGAATTGTTCCTGAAGCAAGCATCTTTAGTTTTTTTTATTGCAGTACAAAGTAAGTATTTGTTGCCAAAACGAAAACACTGACCGGCAAAGAATTCAATGAAAAAAGGAAGGATTTGCACATACATCATGATCTTTTCTTTTTAGGTTTGTATTCTTACATTTTTAACTGTTTTATGTCTTTTTCACACATTCTTTTTGACCTCGACGGGACTTTGACCAATCCGCGGCTGGGAATCGGTAATTCGCTGCGGTATGCACTGCGGCAAATGCAAATAGAGGGTTACAGCGATGAAATCCTTGAACGGTTTGTTGGTCCGCCACTTCAGGAGGGATTTAAAAAC
Source organism: Bacteroidales bacterium (assembly GCA_038251165.1). Taxonomy (GTDB): domain Bacteria; phylum Bacteroidota; class Bacteroidia; order Bacteroidales; family Prolixibacteraceae; genus Aquipluma. The sequence continues at coordinate 5,604 of JBBSBP010000036.1, forward strand.
CTTTTCGGATTAAATGAACGAAACACAGAACTGGCTGTGGAACATTTCCGGATTTATTTTGGGGACAAAGGGCTGTACGAAAATGAGCCATATCCGGGAATCACCGGGCTGCTCGAAGAACTGTACCTATCCGGAAAACGTATTTATGTGGTGACCTCAAAACTGGAGAAGTATGCGAAAATGATCATCATGCACTTTGAATTCGACCGGTATATTGATGATCTGATCGGGGCTGAGCAAACAGGAAAACACTCGGGGAAAGGACAACTAATAAGTGAACTGATGGAACGGAACCGTATTCCGGCATCTCCGTCGGTTGTTATGATTGGCGACACGTACTACGATATGATTGGCGCCAAAGAGAATGAAATATCAAGTATTGCAGTGGGCTATGGTTTTGGCACACAGGCCTCACTGAGCAGTTGTGACCCGGATTATATGGTCGATTCAGTGGCTGAACTGGCTGAATTGCTGGTTGGATAAAAAGACAGGAATATTTACAATTTCCTGATTCCTGCCGGATCGTGTGAAGGGTATTTTCATCATTTTTTTTTCTTTATCTTGAAATCGTGATTTAATGGCGTAATTATATGGAAAACCTGCAGCAGAAAAATTGGTTTGTGATCCTGAATCCTCATGCCGGTTCAGGCCGTGGCAGAAAAGACAAGGCAGAAATACTCAAGCAACTCAGCAACTCCGATTTCAACTATAAACTTGCTGTTTCAGAGTTTCCGAAACACACCATTCAGCTAACGGTTCAGGCTGTAGCTGATGGATACCGCAAGCTGATTGTGGCCGGCGGTGACGGCACACTGAATGAAGTGGTGAATGGTATTTTTTCTCAGACAGTTTGTCCTCCGGAAGAAATTACAATTGGTATGATTCCCGTCGGGACTGGTAACGATTGGATTAAAACATTCGGTATACCCAATGAATATAAGGCTGCGGTGAAGATTATCAAAAAAGGCGATACCATGCTTCAGGATATTGGACGGATTACCTTCAGCGAAGACGAATCCGGGAAAACCTGCTATTTTGCCAACATGGCCGGCTTCGGTTTTGATGCGATGGTTGCCCAAAAAACGAACCGGCTTAAAGATAAGGGCAGCAATGGAATTTCACTTTACCTTCAGGCTCTTGGTTCGAGTTTTTTGAATTATCAAACAACCAAAACCCGCATCGTGATCGACGGATTTGAAATTGATGAACTGGTCTTTTCAGCCAGTATAGGCATTGGGAAATTCAACGGAGGCGGAATGATGCAGGCTCCGGCAGCAATTCCAGACAACGGAAAGTTTCAGGTGACCATTATCCGGAAAATCGGATTGTTTGGAATACTTCGCAATCTGGCCGGCTTATATTCCGGAGAATTCGTGAAAGATCCCCGGGTATCAACACATACCGCCAATCAGGTTTCAATCAGTTCCGAAAAAAATATTGCAGGTGAAGCTGATGGTGAAATCCTGGGGGATAACAGATTTGAAATTGACCTGCTTTCTCAAAAGTTAAATGTAATTTTTAATCCGAAAAAATATTTGAAGTACGGCAAGGGAAAAACTGAGCTTATGGATTAACATCCATTTTCCTGAATGCTTCAAGGAATTTTCTACTGTAATCCTGAGCAATCTTGCATTTTGACCGGTTTTTAATGTTAAACTAATAATTACAGGTATGAAATTAATGAATGAATTTAAGGCATTTGCCATGCGTGGAAATGTGGTTGATATGGCAGTGGGTATCATTATTGGCGCGGCTTTTGGGAAAATAGTAAGTTCGGTAGTTTCCGATGTTATCATGCCGCCGATCGGCTTGCTTTTGGGCGGTGTAAAGTTTACTGAGTTGAAGATTATCATGAAAGATCCGGTAATGGATGCAGCTGGTCAGATTTCCACCCAGGCTGTTGCCATTAACTATGGAAATTTTATTCAGACATCTGTAGATTTCCTGATTGTTGCTTTCGCCATCTTTATGATGATTAAAGCCATGAATAGTTTGAAAAAGAAAGAAAATGTTCCTGTTGCAGCTCCTGCTCCGCCAGCTCCTTCCACAGAAGAAGTTTTGCTGGCTGAAATCAGAGACCTGCTTAAAAACAAATTTTGATGATCACAGCTTTTTTTACGACTTTTGGTCATTCAGAATACCTAAAAACAAATTGATGATAATTCCTCCCTTTCTGAAGCCGGGTGACCGCATACGGATTGTTTCTCCTGCAGGAAAAGTGCAGAAAGACATCGTTTTTCCGGGTATTGAACTGTTGCGGGACGAAGGGTACGAAGTGATTGTAGGTAACCGTGTTTTCGGCAGGCATTTTCAATTTGCAGGAACTGACCGGCAACGGGCTGCTGATTTGCAGGAAGCCATTGACGATCCGGAAACCAGGGCTATCATCTGTGCCCGGGGTGGTTACGGAACCATTCGGATTCTCGAAAAACTGGATTTTACAGCACTTCTTAAAATCCCAAAATGGTTGGTCGGATTCAGCGATGTTACGGTTTTGCATGCCGTACTGAACAAGCTTGGACTGGCCACTATTCATGGTGCAATGCCGGGCTTTTTCATCGAAAACAAAAAACCTGCCCAAAGTTTTTTCAGCCTGATGGAATTGCTTTCGTCGGGAAAATCACTGACTGAGATAAAATCCAGTTCACTGAACAGGCAGGGAACCTGTTCCGGCGAGCTGGCAGGCGGTAACCTCTCCCTGATTTTCAGCCTTCAGGGAACACCCTGGCAATTGGAAACTTCGGGCAAAATTCTGCTTATCGAAGATTTGTCGGAGTACCTGTATCACCTCGACCGGATTATGAATAACCTTCGGATGACGGGTCAGCTGAAAAATCTGGCAGGACTGGTCGTGGGTGGTTTTACCGACATGAAAGACAATGAAAGTCCTTTTGGTAAATCAGCACTGGAAATCATCCGCGAGTCGGTGGAGGAATATGATTTCCCGGTTTGTTTCGACTTCCCGGTTGGTCACCTTCCTGAAAACCTCGCGTTAATGCTTGGAAGTAACTATCGGCTCGAAGTTTCAGAAAACAGTCGTTTAATACGTCAGATCCCATGAGCAAATCACACGAACTGGGACAAAAAGGTGAGGAACTTGCAGTTGAACACCTCCGGTCACTGGGCTACGAAATCCTGGCTCTAAACTGGTTTTCACATCACCTCGAAATCGACATTGTTGCCAGAGATGGTGATGAACTGGTGATTGTTGAGGTGAAAGCACGTGGCTCCGATTCCTATGAACATCCCTCTGAGGCGGTTTCAAATAAAAAAATCAGGTTTTTAGTCAATGCTGCAGAAGCTTATATTCTGGAGAATGATATCCGGACAGATACCCGTTTTGATGTGATTTCGATTCTGTTTTCCGGAGGAAAAATTAAACTTGAACATTTTGTAAATGCCTTCTATCCACCAGTAAACTAATAGATTTTCTACAATTAATATAGTCTTGCCGGTAAAGTTATAATCCATAATTAGCTGATCTCAGTTTGGAAAAAACCAAACGGCAAAGTTATTAAAAAACAGTTATAGCCAACATCTTTTTTTATAGTATTCATAATAGATAGAATAAGTTTTATGCTAAAATGGGAAAGATAAAATCATGAAAGGCTGTAGATTACGTTGTTTCCTTTACGTATCAATTTATTGATTTTTAAATTTCCTGACAGTGCCTTCTGAAATTTCTTTCAGAAGGCACTGTCCAGCGTTTGGATTGAAAATACGTTCTGAAATTTTTCTTTCGTTAATTTTGTGTTAAGGGTTATTTTAACGGGTTACCCGGGGATCAGATCGAAATAATTATCGCTGAAGAAACCTTCTTCGTCGCCCAGGGGCATGTACAGGTTTTTGGCCAGTTTGTCGGTATTCAGGGTGATTTCAAAACCGAGCACCTTAACCACAAGCTGAGCCTTGATTTCACTCAGTTTATCGTTAATCGCCAGTACAAACTTCCCATGCAAAATGGTGCAGCCCGGCGTTTTTGATTGCTATAATTGGTAATGCGATGTTGAATCCGGCTTATCTAGGGGTTTTCTTTGAATATTTTATTCCTACCTTTTTGGTTGCTATGATCATGCTCAATCGTATTGCGATTCTGAAAATACTCCTGAATATTATTCGATATTTTTTTGAACCAATTCAGAATATGGTTACGAATACCAATAATTCCATCCTGAAATCTATTGATAAAATCATTCGTTGAATTAACTGTACCTTTGCCGGATGACAAGTCCGATTAAAAATCAAACGAATATTCTGGAGAAACTGAGCATTGAGAAACTCAATGCCATGCAGGAAGAGGCTCAGGAAACCATTCTTTCAAATCCTGAAATTGTAATCCTTTCTCCTACAGGAACAGGAAAAACGGTAGCATTTCTTCTGCCAATCATTGCAGAACTGGATATTACATGTCCTGAAGTTCAGACCTTGATTGTAGTTCCTTCGCGCGAATTGGCGATTCAGATTGAACAGGTAATCCGCGAAATGGGAACGGGTTACAAAGCCAACGCGTTGTATGGCGGAAGAGCCGGTTCGAAAGATAAAACCGAAATCAAACACCGGCCTGCCATTCTGATTGGTACTCCCGGAAGAATAGCCGATCATTTGCGTAGGGAAAACTTTTCATCGGAGTTTATCTCCACGCTGGTTCTCGACGAATTTGACAAATCACTTGAAATTGGATTTGAATCTGAAATGAAGGAAATCCTGGTTTTGTTGCCCAATGTCCGTAAAAAAATTCTGACCTCGGCTACACAGGAAGTTGAGATCCCGAAGTTTGTTGGCCTAAAGAATCCTCAACTGATCAATTATCTGGATCAGGGAAATTCGCAGTTAAAAATCAGAACAGTACTGACCGGTTCGAAAGATAAACTTGAAACGCTGGCCACACTGCTTTGTCACCTGGGAAATCAAACCGGAATTGTGTTTTGCAACTTCAAGGATACCATTTCGGAAGTGAGTGATTTTCTGAATGAGAATAACATTGGTCATGGTTGCTTTTTTGGCGGAATGGAACAAAAAGACCGTGAACGTGCTCTGATCAAATTCAGGAATGGAACTCACCGGCTAATTATAGCCACTGACCTTGCAGCACGGGGAATTGATATCCCGGAGATAAAATTCATCATTCATTTCCAGCTTCCGCCCAAAGGACATGAATTCACGCACCGGAACGGACGCACAGCCCGAATGTTTAACGATGGTACAGCCTATGTGCTGAAAGGCGGGAATGAAAATCTGCCTGATTTTATTGTAAACGCCGAAGTTGAAGTCATTCACAAGGCGTCCAATCCACCGGCTTCATTGTGGCAAACGCTGTTTGTTTCCGGAGGACGAAAAGATAAAATTTCGAAAGGAGATATTGCCGGCTTATTCATGAAGCAGGGAAAACTCAGCAACGAACAGATTGGAACCATCGAAATCAAACAGGATTGCGCTTTTGTCGGCGTACATGCTTCCGAAGCAAATGGATTAATTCAGCTGGTGGATAACAGCAGGCTGAAGAATAAAAAAGTCAGGGTATTCTTGATCTAGACGCTATTCAATTTGGTCAGGACTTCATTTGTCATGAAACCCTGACCAAATTAATACGCTCTACCGTTCAGTTTGGTATCCCTGGAAGAAAGGCACTCCCGGACATGAATCCAATGTCATCTTCTGATCTGGCCTCCCCTGTGAACGCCTCCCCTGTGAACGCCTCCACCATGATAGTAACCGCCACCGCCCCTGAAGATCATGGACGGTCTCATATTCCAACCCCAGTATCCATAAGGCCAACCAAAACCATAACCTGGCCAGCCATACCCGTAACCTCCATATCCGGGATACCAGTAATAGGAATCCTGCATTTGCTGATCCTGACGGATCAAATCAAGATGAGTCTTTTGCATGAAGTTTAATACTGAATCAGCGACACCTGCCTGCTGAAGTTTGGCATACTCCATGGCTTTCATCTCATAAGCCGTATGTGATTTAAGAAAATCACTTGTCTCAATTTCATCGGATTTTTCATTTTGTTGCCCTCCTTTATCTTTTTTAGTACTGTTTATTTCATTAAAAACATACTCAAGCAACAAATTTTATGCCTGACCCATGTTGAAAAAAATGAAATCAAAAGGTTAGAGCGGTTCGCCTTTGTGTTGGATTTTCGGAAAAGGCTTATTCCGGATACATTTGTTATTGATACGAGTAGAGGGATATTCTTTGAATACTTACCTTATTCCCGGGTAGTATGAGTCCTGTTCCTGACCATGTACTTGCGTGAACTTCATCTCCGTTTAACCTTCTTTCAGAAACCCATTTCCCATCGTTAAAAGTTCCCTCGTCGACTGCTTCCACCGCCAGGCGCTTTGAATTATCGTTGGAAATAAAGAAAACATCCAGAGATTTGCCGGCAACAATGAATTCATCCGGACCTGTTTTAATAATAAGACCTCCGGCAATGCCTGATTTTCCCCTTCCTCCCAGCCTGGCTTCAACCTTATAATTTTCCAGTTCAAATTGCAGGACAGGCGCTATGGTATCAACAAGAATTCCTCTCATCGTTCCTTTGCCCTGGTTTTCAAGAATGATGGAAGACATATTTTGTAATACCGCATAACTTTCATCCAAAGGGTCATTTTCTGCATAGCGGGCATTATCAATTCCAAATGGAGCAAAACAACCGGCATCGTATTCTCCAAATGCATAAAAAGCCCTGGCAGCCCCGATCGCTCCACCCCTTGTTTCAGGGATAAACAACGGATTCCCACTCCGGGTGAATTCCTGGCAAACCCATGCAAACTCATCCATATAAATATCGGGAGCAATGAAATCGATGGAAGGTGCAGCGGGTCGCCATATATCAATCACCTGCGGCAATGGGCCTCCTGAAGGATATCTTCCCGGCCAGAAAGTGGAAGGTTGCTTGAGCCATGCATTCACATACATGGGCAATGAATATTCATCCTTCCCGGCTGCTGCAATTTTTTCAGTATACCGGGCATAATTCCAGGCCGAAAAAAGTTCTTCCGTATAGTAGGAGTATAGTTGCCAGTCATTCTTCGCAGGGTTGAATTCACTCTGGCCGAAAACCTCTTCCCAGGATCCGGTGGTTTTGAACCCATTTGCTTTCCATACTTTGTGAAGTTCAGGAAATAAATTTTCCTTATGCTCCATCAGGTAGTTCATCAACGCTTTGGGAACGGGAGCTTTGTAGGCAGCATTGGCCTTATCGCTGAAATCCCTTCTCGCATTGCCCGGAGTTTGTCCCAGATGATCAAGCAATCCCATTTCATTTTCAACCTGCATCATAACAACCGTTTGCTGTTCCTCATCCACTTCTTTGATATGGTGCATCAGCCTGGCAAATGCGTTGGCATCAGCTTTACTGGAGGCATCCGAAAAGGTTGATAAAATTTCCAGTGATTTTCCATGTTCATCTTTTGCACGTGGAAATTTTTCAAAGTCCTTTTTAACCCAGGAAGGAATGTAAACAGAACCGGCATTTTTCCAACTGGCAAACCAGATAAGTACCAGCTTTAAATTTGCTTTTCTTGCACCACCAATAATGCTGTCTACGAGTGCAAAATCGAATCTGCCTTCCTCCGGTTCAATAAGTTCCCAGGAAACCGAAGCAATAACAGAATTCAGGTTCTTCCTGGCGAGTCGTTGCCATACCGGCCGCATCGATTCAAATCCGCCGCATGTGGAATTATGCAATTCACCGGAAATCAGCAGGAATGGTTCGCCATGAACAACAAGTCGGGTAGCAGTGCCCTGCTTTTCCAGATGAGGAATTTGTGTTAAAGTGTTTTGACTGCAACTGCCAATTGCAAAAACGAAACATGAAACTAAAATTAATTTGATAAAATTCATAGTATCCTCCATTCTGTTTATTTTGATTATTTTTCCTGATCAGGAGTCGCATAAATACGATCCTGCCCACCCCTGGAATCACCTTGTCTTCCGCCTGATTTTGGCAAATCGCCGGGTAAAACCAAAACCTGCTCAGTAAAGTTAGCACCTTTATCATTACTGAAGAATAACTTTCGTTCAAATAAAGAAATACTTTTCGATGGAAAGGTTTCATCAGTCCGGGGATTTAAAATTTAGTCAGTTGCACTTTCAGACTTTATGATTGGCTTGAAGTTTAATTGGAATCAAATGATTATGTTTCCATATTTTCAGTTGTTAAAGATTAATGAAATGATTGAGAATTCAGGTCAAATCCGGGGAAAATAAAAACCCGGTATAATTAATTACACCGGGTTCTTTATACGAATTTTGTGAGTTAGATTTTAGGTAAAACCCAGGGAGCGCGATATTCAGGAACCAAAAATTTGTTGGCATCATCGTCTCCGATGAACTGGCTGGTTTCGGCATCCCAGTATAAACGGTGGCCGGTACGCAGGGCTATGTTTCCCAAATGAGCCACTCGTGCAGTGTTTGCTGCAATTTCGATGCTGGCATTCAGGTTTCGGTTTCGGTCTTTCACGCCTTCGATGAAATTTGCCATGTGGTAATCGAGTCCCTTGCCACTGCCTTTTTGCAATGGAACACGTTCAATCAGGTCTTTATTTTTCTTTTGTTCAGGAATAACTTCCCAACCGTTGCGGTCAACGACCAGGGTTCCATTGTTTCCGACATAACCAACGCCGTGATCGCGGCCAAAATGTCCACCATTGATGCCGGTACCATGATCCCAGAGCAGTGTATGTCCATCGAATTCGTATAAAGCCTGCAAGGTATCCGGAGTTTCAGCTGCATCATCCGGATAAGCGAATTTTCCTCCCATGGCCATGACCGATTTGGGCGCTTTATCGCCCATGCCGAATAATCCGTAGTCAATAATGTGAACACCCCAGTCAGTCATCAAACCACCGGCATAATCATAATACCACCGGAAATTAAAATGGAAACGGTTTGGATTGAAAGGACGTTTTCTGGCCGGCCCGAGCCAGAAGTCGTAATCAACACCTGCCGGAGCTTCGCTGTCGGGTTTCACCGGTACCGGTTCCATCCATCCCTGGTAGGCCCAGGTACGTACGGTTCGTATTTTACCGAGTTTTCCGGACTGCACAAAATCAACCGCATCTCTCCAGTGCGGATCACTGCGTTGCCACATACCCACCTGGACAACGGTTTGGTATTTGTTTGCTGCCCGTTCCATGATGTTGATTTCTTCGATGGAATTACCCAAAGGTTTTTCGCAATACACATCTTTCCCGGCCTGACAGGCTTCAACCATTGGCAAACAATGCCAGTGGTCGGGCGTGCCGATAATTACCACATCGACATCTTTATCTTCCAGCAGTTTGCGGTAATCGCTGTATAACCTGGGTTTAAAACCCTGCATTTTTTCGGTATCTGCAGCCCGTTTGTTGAGAACATTGCTATCCACATCACAAATAGCTACACATTCGGTATTTTTTTGGCGAAGAAAGGCTGAGAGATCGGCAAATCCCATTCCGTTCACTCCAATAACACCACAACGTAGTTTGTCATTGGCGCCCACACAGGCGCTCATCGGAATGGGCATGGTGGCAGCAAGGCTCAATCCGACTGCAGCGGTTGTTGTGCTTTTTAAAAATGTTCTTCTATTGGTCATTATTGGATTATTAGATTTCAGATTTAATAGATTAGAAACAGATGAAACAATGGAAACCTGGAACTTGAAACCTGGAACTATTTTATTTCTGCATGGCATCGTCGAAAGCCACATCCGAAGGATCGAAGTCGCTGTAGCGAACAAAATCGCAGGCTTCAACGGCTCCGGCATCCCGGTTCATACCACTGTCTTCCCATTCAACCGAAAGTGGTCCCTGGTATTTGATGTCATTCAGCGCACGGATGATGTTTTCGAAGTCGATTTTTCCACGGCCCAAACTCCGGAAATTCCAGTAACGACGGTTGTCTCCAAAATCGGTATGACCACCGAAAACGCCGATATCCATCGGGTGTTCGCTCCAGTAGGCATCTTTCATGTGAACATGGAAAATCCGGTCGGAGAAATCGTAGATGAACTTCACATAGTCGACACCCTGATACCCGAGGTGACTTGGATCGAAATTAAATCCGAATGCGGGATGATTGTTCACCGCTTTCAGGGCACGACGTGCTGTTGCCAGGTCGAACGCAATTTCGGAAGGATGGACCTCGAGAGCGAATCGGATGCCCATTTTCTGATACTCATCCAGGATTGGAATCCAGCGTTTGGCAAAATCTTCATAGCCTTTGTTCAGCATGTCCTGATTAACAGGTGGAAAAGCATACAGCATATGCCATATGGAACTTCCTGTGAATCCGATCACAGTGTCCAGTCCCAGCATTTTGGCAACCTGACCGGTTTTAATGACTTCAGCTGCAGCACGCTGGCGAACACCTTCCGGATCTCCATCGCCCCAGATGTAGTCAGGTAAAATGCCGTGGTGTCGTTCGTCGATGTTATCGCAAACGCACTGGCTAACCAGATGTGTTGAAATGGCAAACAACTGAAGGTCATATTTGGCCAGCATTTCTCTGCGTGCATCACAATACGCCTGGTCGGCTTTGTCGATTTCCATGTGATCGCCCCAGGTGCAAAGTTCGAGGCCGTCGTAGCCAAACTCAAGCGCTTTTTCACAGATTGTTTCAAAAGGAAGATCGGCCCATTGTCCGGTAAATAAAGTTACTGGTCTGCCCATAATATTCGTTTTTAAGATTTTTAAGTTGAATTGGTTATTATTTCAGGTTCCAAGTTCCAGGTTTCAAATTTGTCACAAACTTGAAACCTGGAACTTGGAACTATTTAAAAGGTACCCATTTTATGTTATCATTATATCCGGCTTCGACGACTGCATCGATGAACTGCATGCCCCGGATACCATCTTCAATTCCCGGGAAATCGAGCCATTCCTTTTTCGGTTCTTCACCGTTCAGTTTGGCACGAAGTGTTAACGAGAAATTGCGGTAAATATTGGCGAAAGCTTCCAGGTATCCTTCCGGATGGCCACCCGGAGTGCGGGTGTTTGCATTTGCGGCTGCTCCCATCGAAGTGCCCACGCGAAATATTTCAGTAGGTTTGCTGGTCCATTTAGCTATCAGGCTGTTTGGTTCCATTTGTGCCCATTCCAGTCCGCCTTTATCACCATAAACGCGGATTTTAAGTGCATTTTCTTCACCGGCAGCAATTTGGGTAGCCACAAGAACACCTTTGGCGCCATTATCGAAACGAAGCAATACCGTACCGTCGTCATCCAAAAGACGTCCGGGGACAAAGACATTCAGTTCGGCACAGAGTTCAGTGGTTTTTAAGCCGGTAATGTATTCGGCCAGGTGATGAGCGTGTGTTCCAATGTCGCCCATGGCCCCTGCTTTTCCTGATCGTTTCGGGTCGGTTCGCCATGATGCCTGAGGATTTCCGGTATCTTCGAGTTTAGATGATAACCAACCCTGCGGATATTCGACAAAGATTTTGCGTATTTTCCCCAATTGACCTTCGGCAACCATTTGTTTGGCATGTTTAACGGCCGGATATCCGGAGTAAGTGTGTGTTAGCGCTAGTAATAATCCTGTTTCCTTGAGTTTTTCCTGAAGTTGCAAAGCTTCGTCGAGTGTAAAGGTGATTGGTTTGTCGATAACTACATTGAACCCGTTTTCAAGGGCCATCATAGCCGGTGCAAAATGAGCAAAGTTGGGTGTAACGATGGTCACAAAATCCATTCGTTCGCCTTCGGGCAATTTGACTTCATTTTCAAACATTTCCTGATAGGTTTTGTAAACGCGGTTATCAGGAAGGTAGTAGGATTTTCCGGAGGAAAGTGAAATTTCAGGATTGATACTGAAACAGCCGCAGACCATTTCGATTTGTCCGTCCATAAAAGCTGCCAGACGATGGATAGCTCCGATGAAAGCATCACTGCCACCACCAACCATTCCCATTCGTAACTTACGGTTCATCATATTGGTTTATTTTAATTGGTTATAAAATTTGGTTCCCGGTATATTGGGATCGATAAAATTAGAAAACTTTTTCGGATGATTTGTTAAATTGTGGAAAAACCGAACAGGCCGGAATGGTCATTTTTGAATTTTAATTTGCGTTCAGGGAAACAGATTCATATCTTCGGATCAAAATACTAAACTATAACAGGATGGAACGACGATCTTTTTTGAGAAATGCAGCAGGAACCATTGCTGCGGTTGGACTTGCGGGCACAACAAAAGCTTTTGCTTCAGAGAGTACGGTTACTAATGAAGCTCAGTTCAAATTAAAATATGGCCCCCATTTCGGAATGTTTAAAAATAGTGCCGGAGAAGATTTGATTGATCAGATCAAATTTATGGCTGACCAGGGCTTTACAGCTTTCGAAGATAATGGAATGATGGGACGGGATATCGCATTGCAGACGAAGATTGGCGAAACGCTTGCCGCCCTAAATATGACGATGGGTGTATTTGTAGTTGATAAAGGTGGAAATATGGCAAATACGCTGGCTGCGGGTAAAACTGAATTTATTGACATTTTTCTGGATGGCTGCCGAAGAGCAGTTGATGTAGCCAAACGGGTTAATGCCAAATGGATGACAGTTGTTCCAGGTGGTTTTGAACGAAAATTTCCAATTGGAATCCAAAACGCTAATGTTATAGAAGCACTTCGACGAGGGGCTGAGATTCTGGAACCTCATGGACTAGTCATGGTACTTGAAGCGCTTTCCGATTCTCCTGATCTTTATTTGCAAACTTCCGATCAATCCTATATGTTGTGCAAGGCTGTGAACAGTCCGGCTTGTAAAATTTTGTACGACATTTACCATATGCAGAAAACAGAAGGAAACCTGATCCATAATATCGAACTTACCTGGGATGAGATCGCTTATTTTCAGATTGGTGATAATCCGGGAAGAAAAGAGCCTACGACTGGTGAGATCAATTATAAAAACGTATTCAAATACATTCATGAAAAAGGATATCAGGGCGTGATGGGCATGGAACATGGAATTTCCCTTCCGGGAATTGAAGGTGAAAAAAGGCTAATCAAAGCCTACCGGGAAGTGGATTCATTTTAACATTGAACGTAACCGGGTCCGGTCCGCACAAATCCATGAACAAAAAAGGTTTTAGCGTATTCTTACTTCTTAACCTCCTTTTTTTAGCTCCAGTATTTTCAGCCGAAAAACTGGTTATTTCTGAATTTATGGCCATCAACAATCATAACATTCAGGATGAAGATAACGCATATTCCGACTGGATCGAGATCCAAAACGCCGGTGAATCGGGTGTGAACCTGAAAGGCTTCTACCTGACCGATAATCCGCTTAATCTTCCGAAGTGGAAATTCCCGGATATTAATCTGGCTGCGGGAAATTTCCTCGTGATATTCGCATCGGAAAAAAACCGGACTGATCCGGCAAAAACGCTGCATACCAATTTCAAACTTTCTGGTTCAGGTGAATTTCTGGCTTTGGTGGCCGGCGACGGAAAAACAATCATCAGCGGTTATTCTCCTCAATATCCTGTTCAGGAAGAAGATATATCGTACGGATTTTACAACGGACAAGCGGGTTTTTTCGATCAGCCAACGCCGGGTGCACCCAATATTCAGGGGAATAAAGTTCAGATGCCCGTTTTCAGCAAAACACGCGGATATTATTCTGAGCCATTCCTGGTTTCGCTTCAAACTGCTGATCCGGATACTAAAATATTTTATACAACTGATGGAGTCCGCCCTTCGGCACAAAAGGGTATTTTATATCAGGAACCCATCAGGATACAAACAACCACACCACTGAGCGCCATTGCAATAAAAAATGGATCAGAAACAAGTATCGTGGTTACAAATACCTACTTTTTTACCGACAGCATCCTGAAACAAACCAACCATCCCAAAGGTTATCCTGATGAATGGGGTGTTTTTGAAACGATACCGGGAATTGCACCAGCCGATTACGAAATGGACCCGGAGTTTTGCGAAAACGTGGACTTCAAAGCTCATGTGGAAGCAGCTTTTCCCGACATTCCAACCCTTTCGGTAGTGACCGATCCCGATAATATCTTTTCGCACAGCACCGATCCCGTAACCGGAGGAATTTACATTTACACCTGCTCAACCGGGCAGGGAATCGGCGAAGGTTGGGAACGACCCGCTTCTGTGGAGTACTTTGATCCCAAAGATCAGAACTGGTTCCAGGTAAATTGTGCACTTCAACTGCATGGCGGAGCAAGCCGTGTTCCCGAGAAAACGCCCAAACATTCGTTCCGTCTGGAGTTTAAAACCAAATTCGGACCCTCCAAACTCGATTTTCCTTTTTTTTCCGAGCCGGATGCAACCACTCAATTTAATTCGCTGGTGCTGCGCGCCAATTTTGGATATACCTGGCTGCACTGGAGTGCCACCGAACGAAAAGCGCCCAAGTATGTTCAGGACAGTTGGGGAAAAGATACACAACTGGCGATGGGATATCCTTCGGCACACAATAAATTCGTGCATTTATTCCTGAACGGAATTTACTGGGGAATGTATAATGTGAGCGAACGGCTCGATAAAGACTTTATGGGTACCTACCTGAAAGGAAAAGCCGATGATTTTGACGTGATTAAAGATTATGCAGAAGTGTCTGACGGAGACCTGGGAGCCTGGAACAAGATGATGGCTATGGCCAATAATGGACTTCAGGATTTAGCTTCCTACCAGAAAATTCAGGGGAAAAATCCGGATGGAACGCTGAATCAGGCCTACGAAGCATACCTTGACGTCGAAAACCTGGTTGATTATATGCTGATGAACTTTTATGCCGGGAATAATGACTGGGATCACCACAACTGGACAGCTGCCCGTAATAAAGTTGAACCGGGGAAAGGATTTAAGTTTTTCAGCTGGGATGCTGAACATCTTTTTACCACTGCGACGCTGGATGTAACGAAGGAAAATAATGCCAACTGTCCCAGCCGCCTGTTTACCAAACTCAAAGACAATGCTGAATTCCGGATTCTGCTGGCCGATCATATTCAGCGCTGGTTTTTTAACGATGGGCTGCTCACTCCTCAACCGGTAGCCGATCGTTACCTGAAACGCGCCAGGGAGATTGAGAAAGCCATCTGGTGCGAGAGCGCCCGCTGGGGTGATTACCGCCGTGATGTTCATCCGCGCGATAAAGATAACGATTTGTACACTCCCGATAAATATTGGGAAAACACACGCGATTGGCTGACACAAACTTATTTTCCGCCACGAACTGACCTGGTCATCAATCAACTGAGGATGTCGGGTTTGTACCCGTGGATCAATGCCCCGGAATTTACGGAAAAAGGTGGATTATTTACGAATGAATTTAATCTGGGGATGTATTCCTCTTCGGGCACAGTTTATTATTCGGTGAATGGAACCGATCCGAGGGCAGTAGGAGGTGAAGTGGCTTCAAACGATGTTTATTCCTATAACTCACCGGTAAATATTAACGGCAATGGCACTGTGAAAGCCAGGGTAAAAGATGGTACACGATGGTCGGCCCTGACAGAAGCCGCATTCAGCTTCCCGGATTCTACGCTCCTACTGACCACAGAATTTGGCTCTTTAGCAGGAAATGGTAATTTCCCGAATCCATTTAAAAGTGAAACGAACATTTATTTCAATCTCGAAAAAGAATCACATGTGTTGATTTCCATTTTCAATATACAGGGAAAACTGACCGAAATAAATTTTGACGGAATGCTTGGCAGGGGAACTCATTACCAAAAATGGATTCCAAAAAATCTCGAAAAGGGAATCTACTTTTACCAGATTTACCCGGAAGGACAAAAAACGATTTCCGGGAAAATGGTGTATCTAAAATAAATATTCCGGACCTTTTCAATGCCACATTCAGATTCCCAGTTCCTTTAAAACAGCATAAATCCGGCCCGAATCAAATCCACGGCCCATGGCAAACCGCATCAGTTTGTTGCGTTTGTCGTACTGATCCCTGGCCTTGACTGAACGTGCTTTGTCTGTCAGGATTTTCCGGAGTTCATCAGAATATCCCTCCTCATTAATCTCTTCAAAAGCCAGTTCCAAAACTTCCGAAGAAATATTTTTTACCCGAAGCATGTGTGCGATCTTTTGCTTTCCCCAATGATTGAAACGGAATTTATCTTTCACATAGGCACGGGCAAACCGTTCATCGTCAATGTATTTTTCCTTGATTAACTGTTCGATGACCGGTTCAGATTCTTCGGCCGAAAGTCCCCAAAGCCTGAGTTTCTGCAGAATTTCAGCAGAACATTTTTCTGATTTGCTGCATAAAACTGCAGCTTTGTCGAAGGCTATTGTTTGATCCTGAGTTAATTCCATTTGAAATTAAAATTGAGTACCCGTTTATTGATCTCAAATGTACAGAAAGTAATATGAATACAGTTCAGAGGAATCAGATTCAGAGTAAGACCTGGTTGGATTTTCAGAAAGAGAATGGTTCAGGTAAATTGCCAAGTCGTTCCAGTTTAACGGAAGCTGCCAGCCCGTTTGGGTTGCAGCCCGGCAATCCTTCCGGTATTTCGATTCCCAAATTTTGATAATAATCCAACCAGGTTGGAAAAAAATCGTTTGTTTTCGGGTCTTTAAAAGTCATCGGATTGAGTTCAAAAACTGAGTCGGCAGAAAAAGCAAGGAAGATAAATTCTGAACAATAATGGGCCGTGTCTGAAAGTATGTAGCTGAAATTGTACGGTTTGCCAAGTAATTGATTTGCCTTTTTTATGGCGGCTGGTATGGTATGTTGCCAATCCTTTTTTAAACGGTAGGCCACGACAGTCACCGAATCGCTCCCGGGATGTAAAAACTCCTGAAGTGAAATTATGCAGGTACCACCTTCCGGACTTGCATGTAACACACAAATTCCGGTATCAGCTACTTCAACCAATCCCACATGCGAAAAATGGGTTGCTTCTGAAGTTTGAGTCACCTGGTCAATTGCTTCCGAAATTTTTTCTGAAGTTTTTCCCCGAAACAAGATATCACCCGATTGCAGTTTAATTTTGCTATCGTGTTGGGTACACGCAAAAAGACCGGCAATTGTTATGGAAATAAAGTTCAGTTTTATCTGGTGTCGAAACATAGGTTCAAAGGCCAAAGCCTGAATGATTTAAAAATTATCTGCCTCAACCACCGGTCTGAAGAAGGTTTCAATCTCCTGAAGGGTGGTTTCTGTCTTCGGAACATCGCGAACAATCTTTCCTTTTTCCAGAATAATTAAACGGGTGGAGACATCGGCAATGTTGTCGAGCGTATGATCCGAAATCAGAAAGGTTGAACCGTGTTTGGCCGCAAAATCCTTGATCAGTTTGCGGAGTTTGTATTGCGAACTGGGGTCGAGATTGGCAAAAGGTTCATCCAGTACTACGACTTCAGGTTTGCCCATTAAAGCAGCGACAATTCCCACTTTCTTTTGATTCCCTTTCGAAAAGTCGCGGATAAATTTCTTTTTGCCCAGAATTTCGCCGTTGAAAAAATCTTTGTAGTTTTCCAGAAACTCAGTGATTTCGGTTTTACTCATTTGCCGTAACCCGCCGATAAAACCAAAATATTCCTCGGATGTCAGGTAGCCGATCAGGAATGTTTCGTCGATAAAAGCACCGGTAAAATCTTTCCAGTCCTCCGATTCGCGAACAACGATTCCTTTATTCATAATCCGGCCTTTGCTGGCTACAATCAGATCCAGAACCAGGTTGAACATGGTGGTTTTTCCTGCTCCGTTGTTGCCAACCAATCCGAAAATCTCTCCTTTTTCGATGGTCAGTTCAGGAATATTCAATACAATTTCTTTATTGTATGCTTTAATGAGGTTTTGTATCTGTATCATGATCAGGAGTTTTTGTAGTTTTTTATGAGTTGGTGTTTTTTCTTCAGGTATTGTTTTGAGAAATATTCAATAATGACTGAATGAAAAAGGATTCCGATAAATCCAATTGTTCCGAGTCCGATGTATCCGCCAACGGTTCCAAAAGCCAGTTTAAATAAATAGAATAATCCAAGTGGACCCAAAATCATGGGTAATCCGGCCAGCCATTGCGATGCGCCCATTCCCTGATAATTCATGACAGAGGACTGATTTAAATCGAGTCGCTTTTTACTGTATAAGCCAATGAAAAAGATGATGGGAATATTCACGCCTAAATTATACAGCAGCATAGCAAAATGAGTATAAATGATTTTGGTATGTATCAGCGCATAGGGTAAGGTGATGAAATAACACGAAACCGAAACTACAGTTACCAGCATGTAAAACGACAGGAGAAACTGTTTCATTTTAAGTCGCTGACACATGAGCATCGAAAAATAATTGCTGTGCCAGGCCGGGAAAAATTGTCCGTATGAAATGGAAAACATTCCTACCAACATGACTCCACCCAAAATAAAAAAAGACTCAGGTAATTCATTTCCTCCGTCTTTGCGATAAATCAACAGGCCATATGCAAACATGATTACTGTTAAAATGGCTACCGAACGTGGACGTTTGTTCCTCCAGATCAGCCGCAGTTCGAGGGCAATAAAACGACCGGTTTCACCCAGACTGTTCAGCCACGAATAATCACGTATTTTTTCTTCCTTTTGTTTTCCTGAAAGGATATTCAAAAACATCCGGGTAATCAGGAAACGGACATTCAGTGCATAAAACAGAATCGGAAGCAATATGAGCAGAATAGTCAGGGCCGGATAAATCAGAATCAAATCGAGAAATTTGCCCAATGCTCCTGAAAGATCAACGATTCCGTAGTGATTAACAGCGAACAGTGCAGCAAAAATACCCAGCAAAATAAAGAATCCGTACTCGGCTTCGTTAAACCGCCACTTCAGGTATATGGCCAGAAAATGGTTGCTGAAAATCAGGATGAACATAGCCAGAAACCAACTCAGGGTTTCCGTAGCAGTGTGAACCTGACTGACAAGTGTCAGGGTAACCGGAATTAAAAAGAAAAACGGAAGTAGATTAAAGAAGTTGAAAATGGATCGGATCATCAGGTAGTTCGCGATTTTTGAACGACGAATATTCAGGGTGAGCAATGATTTGAAACTAACCGTTGGAAGCTTTTGCAACAGTTGACGCATGATCAGCTCGATGGCAAAGTATCCTAAAATAATGCTGTTTAATTTGCTGACCGGATCGGCATCGGGGAACTCTCTGGTTAGTAGTTCAGGAATGGCAAACCCAAGAAACAGAAAGCTGGCCGAAAAATACAGGGCCAGGAATCCCAGTCCGATGTTGGTAGCTAGGCTTTTGCCCCAGTAAGCCGACCGGATGGTTTCGCGCCAGGCAAGAGTAAAAAGATTCGGATTCATGTGGTTCAAGTTTTGAGGATTCGCGATATTGGTATGGAGTTGTTATGTATTGTTACAGATCCGTATTCACCAAATTCGATACTGCATAAATCGGAAAAACCCGGATTGGTTCGTAAACCGAAAAGTTCTCGAGAGAGAGCCGAATACCAAAAGGCCTGTTTTTTTCTTTCAAAAACAGGAACATGCTTTGCATTGAACCTTTTGTTCCGGCTTTAACTTCGAGTGGCACAATATTTTGTTGTTTCTGAATTAAATAATCCACTTCAGCATTACTGTTCAGGGCTTCGCGCTGCCAATAATAGAGATTGTGCTGTTCATAACAGGAGACAGATTTCAGCAATTCAAGTCCTACAAATAGCTCAGCCAGAGCACCTTTGTTGATAATATCAAATTGATCTGCGAATAAAACTTCAGCAATGTTTAATCCCTGTAATCTTTGGGAAATACCGATATCGAACAAGAGCATTTTTCGCTTTCGTGGATTACTTTCGGCTCCCAACGGAATTCCGTTTGCAGAGGTGTGGATAACAGGAAAAGCCAATCCTGCCATGACCAACAAATTAATAGCTTCTTTTATCTGCTTCTGATTGGCTTCTGTTGCTGCTTTAGAATATACAAACTTGCCTCCTGCCTGTTGTACAACGGATTCAAAAACTTCGGAAATCCTTAAGACAGGCACATTTTGCTTGTATTTGGCAAAGTCGGCTTTTAATGAAATAATCAGGTCATCCAAAACCCGCTGGCAGTCATTTATATCTCTGCCCTGAATGTAATTGGCTACCACTTCGGGCATGCCGCCAATAATGAGGAATCGTTTCAGGTAATCAAGCAATTTAGCATGAAGAGGTTCTGCCAACGGTTTTGTTGGCGATGCAGCTTGTTTTGCATTTAGCAACAAATCTTCATTGTTGGCCATCAAAAATTCATCGAATGAAAATGGGTACAAAAACATGGAACGAATACGCCCGACACCAAAAGAAGGCAGTTCGGCAAGGGCAAATTCAAGCAATGATCCTGCAGCTACCAGGTGCAGATCGGGCATTTTTTCATAAAAAAAACGAAGTGAAGAAATGGCCGGGATACAGGCCTGGATTTCATCAAAAAACAACAAGGTTTGACCTGGTATGATTGGGATGTTGTATAATACCGACAGGTTTTCGCACAAGATATCAGGAGATAAATTCCCCTCAAATAGCTTATGGACTTGTTTCTGTTCTTCGAAATTGATCTCCAGATAATACTTAAAATGAACAGATAAGGTCCTGATGGCAGACGATTTCCCGACCTGCCTGGCACCCCTGATAAGTAAAGGTTTTCTGGAAGTATTTTTACTCCAAATCAAAAGTTCATTATCTATATTTCTTCTAAGATACATAAATCAAAGGCAATAATGCATGTATATTTACTAAAATCAAAGGCAATAATAGGTATAATTATCCTAAAATCAAAGGCAATAGTAATTTGTCAATAGCAAATCATCAATTCAGCCTGTCAGTCAGGGTGCAGGCTTTCTTAAAAGCTTTAGTGTGTCCGGCCTGATCAAAAACTTCAACCAAAATGATGTAAACTCCAATATTTAATTTTTGCCCGGCATCGCCTTTTCCATCCCAAATCCAGTTCCCATCCTGACCCAGCGATTCATTTTTTACCAGAAATTTCACCTGTCTGCCAACTGCATCAAAAATCCTGACATTGGAAATGTAGCCAGGTTTGCTGAAACGATACCCGATAGTTAGCTGATCGTTGTATCCATCACCGTTAGGCGAAAAGGCTTTGGGCTCTGGTATAATTTCATCCTGAATTTCTGTTCCACTCTCTGTTTGTGAATTCGGTAATCCGGGGGTCGCAAATCCAACCGAAGCCGCGGCCGATGCCCAATTGCCGCGATCATTGGTCGGTATATCCAGTGAGATTCGTTCGAGTGAAACGCCATTTTCATCAGCTAAGAAAGGCGAATGCATTTTGGCCGAGTAGCTGAATTCATCCAGAACTTCGAGCGAATCGTTCAGTAAAACCACTGTTCCGGCATCGTCCGGAAAACTGGGCAAGATTTTCATTACACAAAAACTTTCAGGATTATGCCCGAAATATTGATTAGCCAGAATGGCGGAATCTTTGGTGCAAACCAGAAATTGGCCCGGTTTCAGAAATCGTTTTTTAGAGGCGATCGGATAAATTTGTTTCAAAGCCATCGTGTCGTTTCTGCCGGCCAGTTTCAGGCGGTTAACCGGAACGGTTTGTTCCGAAACATTCACGAGTTCTACAAAATCAACTCCTCCGGAAAAAGGATTAAAAAGAATTTCGCTCAGAAGGATCGATCCATTCTCAGGAGTAAAAGCATAGGTTATTGATTTTTGCTCCGGATTCATTGTTTCTCCGGAGAGATCTGCAATTCCGGAAACACTCAGAATAAGTTCAGTTCCCGGTACCTTTCCAAAACTTACTTCAACTGATCTGTCGCTTCCATTGGTTGCACTCACCTGATTGATAGCGATGTTCAGCTGATTTTCGTCAGTCATTTTGAAGTTTCCGGAGTGAATGGAACCCGGGTTGACCGGTTTGTTAAAAGTGAGTGATAAAGTATGAGTGTTTATCAGCAAAAGTTTTTGGATGTAAAGTTCAGACGGAAGCAGATTCACTACGATATCGTCAATCCATAATTGTCCGGCACGGGTACTAGTGTAGTTAAAACTAAGGCCGAGATTATGAAATGCAGAAACAGTCCTGTCGTTTCCTGAAAAAGTTTTCGGATCGGGTTCTCCAGGCAACTGATAACTCAGATTCCAGATTCCACGGCTTGTTCGTTTTACTGTGATGGCAGCCAAAGTGGAGGCATTCCAATCCAAATCCGATTGAACAATAAGGCTGTCGGTTTTGCCGTTTCTGATCCGCCAAAGTTGAAGCAGATCGCTGCTTCCTGAGATATTTACACCGGCAGCCCAGCCATTGAGCTTGTCGGTCTGGATGGTATCGGCGCTTAGGTAGAACCAAAACCTGTTGGATGAAGAAGGATCCCAGTTCCCGTTTTTGATCTTGAATGACCATTCCACATCGAATGAATTCAAGTCAGCCCGAATAGCATGAAATAGGGAGGAAGAATTACCGGTTGCCAAAGTTGAATGTTTCAGGGAGTATACACCCGAGATTTTATCCGTTGATGAAACTTCCCAGCTTTCGGCTGGTTCCCATCCCGGAAAAATTCCATCTTCAAAATCGTCCTTGAAAATAGGAACAGGGACATCATTACCGGTTCTGATTTCTGAAATTCCTGAATCGGTTGATTCATCACTATACCTGCCAAACGCATTTTTACTTACAATTGTTAAAAAATAGACAAGTATAATTGGAAAAATAAAAATTATTCTGGCCATTTTAAGAAAAATTAAAAGCAAAGCATTATTTTTGATTCAATATTAGTTCATAGATTCTGGTAAGATTTATTTTGTTTTCCAACGAATGAAAGATTACCAAATTTAAACAATATTTGAAATTTAAACAGTGAAAAACAATTAAATACAAATTGAGATGAAAGTTGCAGTAGTAGGTGCAAGTGGCGCGGTAGGCCAGGAATTTTTAAAAGTTCTGGATGAAAGGAATTTCCCGCTGGATGAACTGGTTTTGTTTGGATCGGGTCGTTCGGCCGGCAGAGAATATGAATTTAAGGGTAAAAAACTGGTTGTTAAAGAGTTAATGCATAATGATGATTTTAAGGATATTGATATTGCTTTAACATCGGCCGGAGCTTCCATTTCGAAAGAATTTGAAACTACCATTACCCGGTATGGTGCTATCATGATTGATAATTCGAGCGCATTCCGTTATGCTGATGATGTGCCGCTGGTTGTACCTGAGGTCAATCCTGAAGATTCAAGGATTCGTCCGCGTAATATAATTGCCAATCCAAATTGTTCCACCATCCAGATGGTTGTTGCACTGAAACCGATTAACGATTTATCTAAAATTGTTCGTGTTCATGTCGCTACCTATCAGGCTGCAAGTGGTGCCGGTGCGCAGGGAATTGCAGAACTGGAAACTCAGATCAAACAGGTTGCCAATGGCGAGGAACCTACCATTAATAAGTTCCCGTATCAGCTTGCCATGAATATTATTCCTCAGATTGATGTTTTCCTCGAGAATGACTACACCAAGGAGGAAATGAAAATGAACTGGGAGACCAAAAAAATAATGCATACCACTGCCGAAGTAAGTGCGACCTGTATCCGTATTCCGGTTGCCCGTGCTCACTCTGAAGCCATCTGGGTTGAAACAGAGGAAGAGCTGGATATCCAGCTGGTAAAAGCGGAAATGGAAAAGCTGGAAGGCCTGACAGTTCTGGATAATCCGGCGGAAAAACAATACCCGATGCCTTTGTTTGTCTCAGGAAAAGATGACGTGTACGTGGGACGTATCCGCAAAGATGTTTCCAATCCAAAAGGATTAACTTTTTGGTGCGTTGGCGATCAGATTAAAAAAGGAGCCGCGCTTAACGCGGTTCAGATTGCTGAATGGCTGATTAAAAACGGTGAAGTAAAATAGTCGTTCCCATATATTCAAAAAAGACCCGCCGGAAAGCGGGTCTTTTTTTTGCTTGCCTGCAACTATCGCCGGCTTGAATCAAGCTGAAACCGATTGTCCGAAACAATAACGAAAAATTCGGTCAACCTATTGAAGTAAAAATTTGATGGGTACTGAAAATGAAACCCGAACATTTCTCCCGCCATGTTTTCCGGGTTCCCATTTGGGCATGCTATAGACCACACGCAAGGCTTCCTGATCGAGCGCGGGATCAACTCCCCGAAGTATCTTTGCATCAGAGATTGACCCGTCTTTATTCACCACAAAACTAACGGTAACTTTACCTTCTACACCATTTTCTTTGGTATTTTACAGTAAAAACAAAAATCAGACCATAATAATTGCATACCTGTCCGGGACACATAGCCGTGACGATTCATCCGCAATCAGGAATGAATAAAAAATGGGAAGTACCAGGTTGAGTATTGCTTGAGGAGATATGATACTTTTCAGGAGCCAATAATTCATTGCTATTCAGTCTTGTTTATTGAATTGGTAACAAGATGAACTGAATAGAAATGAATTATTTAAAGCCTGAAATCTTATCCGGGGAAAAATATGAATTCTAAAAGAGAATAGGTTTTATTTTTCAATATTTACGGTCCAGTTCGAATCGTACAGAAAATCGTTATAGGGGAATCGGGTTATATGAATTTTCTTAACCTCCTCATACAGTGTCTTTTTCAGATCTTCGATGTTTTGTTTTTTCAGAGCCGAAACGAACAGCGACGGTGTGTTGTTTTTGGCCATCCAGCTACTTTCCCATTCTTCGAGCGATATATTGCTTTTAGTGCGGGGAGTCAGATCATGCTCATGTTTTTCAACATACGAAAAGGCATCAATTTTATTGAATACATAAATCATGGGTTTATCGCCTGCCTTGATCTCGTTTAGTGTGCGGTTAACCACTTCGATCTGTTCCTCAAAACCGGGATGGGAAATATCCACCACATGCATCAGAATATCCGATTCACGAACTTCATCCAGTGTCGATTTGAATGATTCAACCAGTCCATGAGGTAATTTGCGAATGAATCCAACAGTGTCAGCCAGCAGGAATGGAAGGTTACCGACAACCATTTTGCGGACAGTCGTGTCGAGTGTTGCAAAAAGTTTGTTCTCGGCAAAAACATCCGATTTGCACAACAGGTTCATCATGGTCGATTTACCAACATTGGTGTATCCAACCAGGGCCACGCGAATCAGTCTGCCACGGTTTTTGCGCTGTGTTGCCTTTTGCTTGTCAATTTTTATCATTTGCTCCTTGAGCAGGGAAATTTTATCCAGAATGATCCGGCGGTCGGTTTCAATCTGGGATTCACCGGGGCCGCGCATCCCGATACCTCCACGCTGACGTTCAAGGTGAGTCCATAAGCGGGTGAGCCGGGGCAGCATGTACTGGTACTGGGCAAGTTCGACCTGCACTTTGGCATGGGCTGTTTGAGCACGTTTGGCGAAGATATCCAGAATCAGAAAAGTCCGGTCCAGTATTTTGCATTCGAGTGCTTTTTCGATGTTCCGGAGTTGGGTTGGACTGAGGTCATCGTCAAAGATTACCGTGTCGACATCGTGCGATTTAATGTAATCGCTGATTTCCTGAAGTTTCCCGCTTCCAACAAATGTGGCATGGTTGGGGATGTCCAATCGTTGTAAAAAGTGTTTTTTCACCACGGCGCCTGCTGTATCGGCCAAAAAATCCAACTCTTCCAAATATTCCTTTGCCTGTGTCTCATCCTGATCCCTGGTGATCAGACCAACCAAAACAGCTGTTTCAGTAACCGGTGAATTCTCAATCATATGATTCAATCATTAACAATAAAAAATCCTGGTTCCGTAGAAACAGAACCAGGAAAACCTATAAATTTTAATATTCTTTTTACTGCAGCTGGAAGTTGATAGGTACGGTGTAAGATACTCTTACCGCTTTACCACCTTGTTTTCCAGGTTTCCATTTTGGTAAACTCATTACCACGCGCAATGCTTCTTTGTCGAGTGAAGGGTCAACTCCACGAGAAATTTTTGCATTGGTAATAGAACCGTCTTTACCGACCACAAAGTTTACGAATACTTTACCCTGTATGCCGTTTTCCTGTGCGATAACCGGATATTTTACTGCCTGAGCAATAAATTTCCGTAAGGCTAACTGTCCACCCGGGAACTCAGGCATTTCTTCCACAATAAAGAATACAGGAGCATCTTCAGCTTCTTCTTCTTTTTCATTGGAAACTTGCATGACAGCAGTAATTGCTGTTTTATTGGTAGCTTCCGAATCTTCAATTTCCAATTCGTCAATAATTTCAGTGTTGTCATCAACAATCACCAGCATGTCAACTACTTTTGGCGGTGGTGGTGGTGGTGGTGGTGGTTGGTCCTGACGAGTTACTGGAATAATCTCTTCTTCAATGGCCTGGTTTGACATTGATCCGAGAGAATCAACCTGAGCAACCTTTGAGGTTGCTTCAAAACCGTAAAAACAGGCCAAAAGAGCTATCACCAGCCCTAGCTGAACAAAAACATTCCTTTTGTTCTCGAGATCCGCTTTGGGTGATTTCTTAAGTTCCATAATTAAGTGATATTAGTTTATTTCTTAATGAAAACATATTTCGTATTGAGGGCCTAAAGATAAAAAATAAAATTTAATTGCAATAACCGTGTTATCCGAAATTGTCTTTTTCCTGAAAATTGCATCGAATTCAATCATAGCGGGCATTTCAAAATGTTTCACGGCATTTAAAATCAGTTTATTCCTTCCGGTCTTTTATCTAATGTGCCCTATACTCAACTTTGTACTAAATAGCAGGTTTATTTGACTTGAATTTCAATCTGTTTCAAATTGACAATGAACACTGTTCATGAGATTCTAAAAATTAGCTTTCATTGAGTCAGAAAGACAAAAATCAGACCAAAATACTCAATTTAGTAAACAAATATTTCCGTAAACTGTTTGGCAAAATTCCGGCAAATTGAATATTTGGATCGGTTTTTTCGTTAGATGTATTCCGTTTTCGTTGGAGCCAACAGTTGGCAGATGATTTTTTTTTATATATTTGTCGCCTCGGAAGGGGGATTAGCTCAGTTGGCTAGAGCGTTTGACTGGCAGTCAAGAGGTCATCGGTTCGATTCCGATATTCTCCACTGATTTGCAGATAGTTACAAGGGGCAATTTTAGCCCCTTTTTTATTTGAACATTAATTTGCACAACTACAGACAAACAAGCTTCATAATTTTCAAGATCCTGCAATAAAAAAAGCGATTCAATTAATGGCCGCTTTGATATATATTAATTTTCATTTCCTCTTTATTGCAAATTCTTCAACTAAGTATCCCTATAACATTTTTACTGGAAAGTAGTTTGGTATTGGTTCTTCTTTAACTTCCATTTTTAGGTTAATCAATGCATTTACGCCCATTTCGACACTCTGGTTATATAATCCATCAAGGGCATTCTGGATATTTATCTCTCTTATATTCCACGTATAAATAAAACCTGAATCATGCCAAGCATCGGCGTTTTTCCCGGATTCTGTTCGCTCTTTCACAGCTTCAGGCATAATTAGAAAACTAACCAATCCAATGGATTCATAATCCCCAATATATTTTTCCGGTGTGAATAAGAATCCTTTTTTTGAATAAAGTTTGCATAGGTTCATCTGGTTCATTTGCAAGTTTTCTTAACAACCTTATAATTTCATCGTTTTGCTTTACTATTTTATTTTGTTTGATATACCAAGTAAACACTTCTCTTAAAAGAAAAAACAAAACAATAATTCCAATAACAATATTCAGTTGAGATCCCATTTCTTATTTTTTTTTAATTTCAACTAATCTACAAAACCAAAACCACAAAACCATAATATTCATACATTATTTTAGTTCATCTCTTGAAATTAAATTCAATGTTCTTTTTGCACGCTCTAATCTTTCTGCATATTCTTTTTCAGAAAAGTTCGTAGGTATTACCACGAATGTATCATTTTCAATATTGGCCTTTAAATCGGTTTGCCACACAAAACAAGGGGAAAAATCTAATGAATAATCAGTATCGTTCTAACTTAGTTATACGCAATTGACGGGTCCTCCCTAAAGCCTCCATTATAGACTCTTCTTATAAGTTTTATCTAAAAGATTCCTAAATTTCAGTATTGGCATTTTTGAAATATAACCAGTTAAGTGGTTATATGTAATCAAATTAGAATATTAACTTGTTTTTAAGAATGTTCAACCAGTATTCTGGTTATTATCTGTCATTCCAGATATAAATCTTTGTTTTGATTACTTTTGAGTATTTATCTGGTTATTTGTTGACGGGTTTAAAAATAATACATATATTTGTCAAAAATAAACCAGATAAATGGTTATGAATATCGAAGAATTAGGAAAAATTATAAGAGCAAGAAGGAAAGTTTTAAATTTAACTATAGGTGAATTATCTGAATATACAGGACTTTCAAGGACTACCATTTCAGACATAGAGTTAGGGAAAACGAATCCAAGATTAGATGTAATAACAGAAATATTTAGGTTTCTTAGTTTAGAAATGAAAATCGAAGTAAAACAAGTTAAATGAAATTGGAAGTTATATACAAAGGAAAACAGAAAGCTGGAGAACTCTGGAGAGATGATAAAGGCTATCATTTTGTTTATGAAGATGCGTTTCTAAATGATGAAACTACCAGGCCAATTTCTGTTAATATGCCGAAAAATCAAAAAGAATATCACTCTAAAGAACTCTTCCATTATTTTCAGTCAATATTAAGCGAAGGAGAGAATAGAAATAAAATTTGTAAAGCCTTAGGGATTGACATCAGTGATGATTGGGGGTTATTAGCATACTCGTGTAGTGAAGATACAATAGGAGCAATAACAGTAAAAAAAATTGATTAGTGATGGACCACTGCTTTGGATGTTTAAAGGACGATGTTAAGGGATTCTGTTCCTCTTGTGAAAAAAGACTATTTGACAGGTCTAAAATCAATCCCCAACTCAATTTTAATTGGGAAGATATTTCGAAGGTTATTGACGGTTATCCTGCGGGATTCAGTATATCAGGCGTACAAACAAAAGGATTTATTGGAAAAGCAACAGGTACTGTATTATCACCAATCCTTGTTGCCGATGAGAATTCAATATACATAATTAAACCACTACTTTCAAGGTTCGACTTGCCTTCCGATTCGCCAGCCAATGAGCATGTTACTATGCAAATGGCAAAACAACTATATGTTATAAGAACAGCAGAATGTTGTTTCATGAGATTTGCTAATGGAACCCCCGCATATGTAATACGAAGATTTGATTATAACAAAGATGAAGAAAAGTTAAATCAAGAAGACTTTGCTTCAGTACTTCAAGCGAAAAAGGGCAATGATGAAAGTTATAAGTACGATACCAAAACGTATGAAGATTTTGGAGATGTTCTTTCTCCTTTGAATAAGGTAGAATTCATTAGAATCCTAATTTTTAACTTTCTAACAGGAAATGGTGACGCCCACCTAAAAAACTTCTCTTTGTTAGAAACCCCTGATGGTGATATGCAACTATCTCCTTCATACGACCTAATGAACACTAAGATACATGTTAATGATTCGCCTATTGCATTAAATCTGTTCAGAGAGCTTGAAAGAACTAGTTTACCAAGAGGTCAGAATTATTCATATACAATGAAGGATTTTATCGAATTAGGTAAGCGATTTGGTATAAGTGATAGACTGCTAAAAAAAATAGTAACGGAATTTGATGGCACAGAAGATAAAATGAAGGAAATGATAAACAAATCCTTTCTTTCAGACAAGGCAAAAATTAAGTATTTGGAAACAATTGAGAAGAATTTTGTACAACTTTTCTACAAAATTATTCCGTAAACTTTTCGGATATGGGTTGCATTAAAGTATGCTGAAACCTATCATGTTGTTTCACAAGTTTGTGAAACAACAGTCGCCCTTGAATCCCGCCTTGAGAGATTTCAGCCCAGGTCCTAAAAATTTTTATCCTTCCATTTGTGAAACAATATTCGAGCTTTACCAGGTGCTTGATGAGTCATCATCCTACCTTGTTCGCCCTCCTTTGTTATAGCCCCCTGCTCCCTGCACAGGCATGGTAAATGTGATGAACTCTTGGGGATGTTCTCTAACACTAACAAAGTTTTCGTCATAACGAAATACAAATTCCCCATCGTCAGTTTCCGTGATAATCCCTGCAAAATGTTCTTTATGCGTTTTCATGGATTTTCAAATCACTTATAATCAATATCATACAAGTTTGTTCTTTTCACTGGCAGTCAAAAGGTCATCGGTTCGATTCCGATATTCTCCACTGAAAATGAAAGAGTTACAATGAAATTTGTAGCTCTTTTTTATGTTTTTACCATCCCATCTGATCACAATCCCAGTCGCTTAATTTGAATTCAAGTTTGAAGTTTGTCTCATCGATCTTGTATGTGGTGGTTTCCATGGTTCCGTTTACGATTAAACCAATGATGTAGGTCGCATTCGTTTCACTTTTAATCTTCAGAACTCCTTTAACGATGTCGCCTTCTTTCCACTCATCTTCCCATACGGTGCGGTAGTAGCCGTGCAACGAAGGGATTATTTCAGATTTTGGGCAAACTACCTGGGCCGTAATCGTCACATCTTTTAAAGTAACTTTCGATAATTCCGAATCGAATGAATAATCCGGCTGTGAAATATAACCGATATTAAATTCATAAGGGTAGGCAATAAATGCAGTTTCCCCTTCCACCCGTTTTAAATTTAAGGTATACCGCTTTTTCTTCGAAAGATATACCTGGGCCGAATATTTGGTCTGCCCTGGTTTGACCTGGAATATTACGCTTCCCTCTTTACTATTGTTATCGAAATTGGAAAACTCTGCTTTAACCTTGTACGAATTGGCAGGGAATTCAGAACTTTGGGTGAAATTAAAATTCAGGTTCACCAGGGAAAATAAAGGTGAAATGATGTATTCCCATACCAGCCCCTGACCTGAAGAGGTATTAAAGTCGATGCTTGCAGGGATTGATTCAAAACTATTTTCACTTTTTACAGCCTGAAGTTTCACGTATACCTGTGTTCCGGCTGGTAAAGCTGCATTAATCTCAAGTTCATTGATAGTTTTGCTGATTTTATACTGTTTGCTCCAGATTAATCCGTTGGTAACTGAATTGTAAATTTGCGCATTGACATAAAATTCTTCCTCCGGAAAATCATCCAACAGTTGAACTTTTACTTTCCCTGACACATTAACGGAAGTTGTAGTGACAATCGTTTCAAACTTCCCGAACGATCCGCATCCTGCTTCATGAATAAATACATTGGGTTTGGCGATAAACGAATTGGAATTGGAATAATTCCAGATATTGGTGCGAACCGGGGTGTTTTCAGGCACATTAAAACTTAAAGCCTGCTGAAATCCGGCTTCAGGAATATCAATTTTCATATTCCCGATATAGCGTGAATCAATTTTCCGGTAGTAGTATACGGATGCCGATACCGGATACTGGGGAAATGTTCCCTGCAGGTTAACTGAAAAATCACCATACATCGAACATAAATCAATATGCATACCTGTTGAATACAACGCAAATCGTTTTACTTCGGAAATGACATAAAATCCCAACGAATCTGACTGAAGGCTCTGTTTTTCACCGAATTGCCAGGCCAGACTTTTAGGCAGATAAGAATAGGTGTTAATCTCATCGCCTGATGATACCGGTTTTTTAGTCTGCGGATGGTAGGCTGTTTTATCGATTTTATAACGCATAACCACCGGGTGTTTCACCGGTGCGGTTAATTCTTCTGATGTACTGTTTTTTAACTGAACATCTACAACACGGTAAAGATCAAGAGCCGTTTTCCGTTTCGTTAAATCAGTAAAAATAACATCTGCCAATAATGAGGAAGGTAACGGAACTGCACTGAGTTTGGTATAAACTTTCAGGACCAGGTTAACAGGCGATATATATTCAACATCACCGTTTGCCTTCTGAAATTGAGTTCCCTTTTTCATGTTCAGCATGACTTCGCCGGCAGTAGAAGTAAAATTGAAATCATTTTCCAGCTCCCCGTTTTTATCCAGGTTCAATTGAAACGAATAGGTTTTCACACCCAATGCGTCAACATCCTTTTTTTCCATGATTACGCGATATTCGTATTTACCCGTGCTGTCAATCTGCAATTTCAGGTCTACCGGTTTGTAAAGGTGGTTGGTTGCTTCAATCTGAACTGAAAGAATGTTTCCAGCTGAAGGTTTCCACGGGTCTTTGGGATTCAGGGCCAGGCTTAACAGACCAAAAACAGCGTCGTAATAAGTTTCATGGTTTCCCATTTGGTCGACCACGGCGCCCGACGAATTGCCTGTAATATTAACCCTTACTTTTTCATCATCTTTTGCACCTATCAGATTTCCGGTGGCAGCATCAACAAACCGAAAAGAAAGAAATGTATTAAAGATGTTGTAATCGATCATGACCTTGAGTCCATCAACCGGTGATTTCAAATCATCGAATCGGACGCATGAAAATGTAAGCAGGATAAAAATCCCAACCAGCCGGAAACGGAGTAAATTTGAATGTGATTTTTTTAGCGCTGTCATAGTTTTATCCGGTATGCCAATCGTAAGGAAATATAAGGATAGTAAATCAGGGGTGAGATATTTTTCTCCATCAGGAGTTCTTGTTCCATGCTGGCAGTTGGTTCCAGCATGCCGGTTGCCCGTAAGGTTACATCAGGCGAATTCTGAAAAAACAAACCCACATCCAGTCCTAAATTCAATTTTTTACGGTGTCTGAAGTTTAAGCCAAGCCCAAGATAGGGATTGACTTTCCATCCGGGAGCCAGATCGACATCCAACGCTCCAATATCAACAGGATCAAGCAGGATATCACCTACTTCAATCGATTCCTTTAATTGTCCTTTGATCTTGACTTTGGTCAAATTATAGGAGGCTCCTGCCGATAAATAAAAAAAACGGCCAATATAATAATCCATAAAACTGCCAACAACTCCTACCCTTAAACCTGCATCGCCCTGAATTTCGGTGCTGAGTTTATTGATATCATAGGTGTAACCAAAGTAAGACCCGTTTAGACGGAAATCGATCCGTTTGGTAATACTTTTCGATATCGAAACGCCCAATCCCATGGTGGAAAAATTCATTCCGGCATAAATTTCTTTCGTAAAAGACAATGAATCTTTGCCGAAAGTACCTGCATGTGCTGATAACCCAGAAAAGGCAATGAGTAATATGAAGAAGTATCTATATCTTTTCGGGTAATTGATTTTCATTAAAAATATTCGAATTATTTTTTTGTACTAAAAATTTCCGCTGCGATGTCGTTCCCTCATTTTTGCGGAGCAAAATAATCATTTAAATCTGTATCAACTGTACTTATTTTCCGCATGAGAAGAATTTGTATAAAAAAAAATCTCCGATTGTGTAACGGAATCCTTACTTGACGAAAATTACATCTATGTTGGATTTAAAGCGTGGGATACCAGTCCTGACAGTATTGTGCAACGACTTACACGCCGCGATGAAATAGATGGTGACCTGGTGGCCGTTCAGTTTGATTCCTACTTCGACAAACGTACGGCGTTTTCATTTTTTGTAAATGCGGCAGGTACAAAACAGGATTTTATGGTCAGCAATGATGGCGAAAATGAAGATAATACCTGGCATCCGAAAACTTGTTTTATTCACGCAGGATAGGACGTCGCCCGCATTACAGCCCCGAACTTGCCGATAATGAATACATTGATGCCCCGGATTTTACCAGTATTCTGGGGGCAGCAAAAGTAACCGGGAAAACAAAAACAGGCTGGTCGCTCGGTGTGCTTGAAAGTCTCACTTCGGATGAATCTGCCCAAATGAGCATATACGGGTGGAATCGATTTTGTGCATAAATGGCACAACAAAGACTGGGAATTCGATTTCAGCAGTTATTTCAGCCGGGTGCAGGGAAGTACTGAAGCGATCAGTACAACTCAAAAATCATGGATTCACGGTTTTCAACGTCCTGATGCCACACACCTTGAATTTGATTCCACCCGAACCAGCTTATCAGGTCAGGGGGGTAAAATTGTGTTGGCAAAAACCGGAGGTAATCTGAAATTTATAGCAGCAACTGCATGGAAGTCGCCCGGACTTGAATTGAATGATGTTGGATACATGCGCCAGGCAGATAACATTCTGGAAGTTTTATGGGTGGGTTACCGTATTTATGAACCATTCTCCATTTTCCGTAACCTAAGCCTGAATTTTAACCAGTGGACTAAGTGGAATTTTGCCGGAGAACAAACCGGTCCGGGAGGTAATATCAATGGATACACGCAATTGAAAAACTATTGGAATATTAGTTTTGGAATGAATGTGAATGGCGAAGGACTTTCATCTGCTGAATTACGTGGTGGTCCTGCGATTAAATTGGCCGGAAGTAAAAATATCCGGATTGGAGTCGAATCAAGCGATCAAAAGAAATTAACTGCCGGAACGGAGTTTATGGCGCTGGGCGGAAATGAGAAGAACTCCAGGAAAATGTATAATTATGAAATTAGCCTGGGGTATCGTCCCTCAAAAAACCTGAAAATTACTCTTTCACCAAATTTCACCTCGAACAACGACGAACTTCAGTATGTTACTCAGCAGGATTATACCGGCAATACAGATTATGTTTTTGCGCGCATCAATCAGAAAACACTGAGTGCATCGTTGAGGATCAATTACAACATCACACCCGATCTGAGTATTCAATACTGGGGGCAGCCTTTTCTGGCCAGCGGAAAATACAGCGAATTCAAGCGAATTACCGACAGCCGGGCCGATAAGTATACCGATCGGTTTAGCTTGCTGGTTGCTAATGAACTGGTATATCAACCGAATGACGAAATTTATCAGGTTACCGATCCGGCAGGAAATGCACTTTATTCATTTGACCGGCCCGACTTCAACTTGAAAGAGTTTTTATCGAACATGGTGGTCCGGTGGGAATATATGCCCGGATCGATCCTTTTCCTGGTGTGGTCTCAAACCCGTAGTCAGTCGGTTACCAATGGTATATTTAATTTTCAGGAAGATTTTAACCAGCTGTTTGATGAAAAACCGTACAATGTTTTTCTGCTGAAAATGTCCTTCAGGATTGGTCGTTAATAATTCATAAATAATACCATTCCTGAAAAGTCCTTTTGCTGAAGTAGAAGGATTTTCCTATTTTTAGGCCGTTATAACAGTAACCCATTAAACTAATAATTATACTATGAACAATCCGTTTGCTTTAACCAACAGTCAATTGCTTGATATTGCCAATGATCTTCGGCAAAAAATTGAAACCGGACTTCAAAAAGACGGGACCGAAATCAAGTGTTTACCTACCTATATTCATCCGAAAAAAGATGGCATAAAAGGCGAAGCTGCTGTTTTCGACCTTGGGGGAACCAATTTCCGTGTTGCAGTAGTAACAGTCGATAAAGAACCTAAGATTTCAGGTATGTCTGAAAAAGACATTACTGAGATGAAAACGGAAGGTTTTACTAAAGATAATCTGTACAATTCACAAATGCAGATCATCGATAAATTGAATTTAAAGGAAAATACACCCATCGGCTATTGTTTTTCATATCCGGCAAAATCGCTCACCGATGGTGATGCAGAGTTAATTAACTGGACCAAAGGTGTGGAGATTAAAGGTATGGTTGGTAAACCAGTCGGTAAATCGCTGGTTGAATATTTAAACCGGAATTCAAGTCTGAATTTTGGTAAAATTGCTGTAGTGAACGATACCATAACCAGTCTTTTTGCCGGCTTGCTGAATCCTGGCTACGATGCCTATATCGGACTGATCGTTGGTACCGGAACCAACATGGCTACTTTTTTTCCTTCAGAATATATCCCCAAATTAGCTGAATTGAAAGGCTGGACCGGAGAAACACCTGTAAATCTTGAATCCGGTAATTTCAAGCCGCCTCACCTCACTGCTTTTGACGAATTAGTTGATGCCAATTCGAACAACAAGGGATTTCAGCGATTCGAAAAAGCAATTTCAGGAATGTATCTGGGACGTGTTTTCCGTGCTGCATTCCCGAACGATCAGCTGAGTACCGATTTGGATGCAGCCGATTTGAGCCGTATGATGAATAATCCGGAGAGTTATAAACCTGAATATTCTGAAGTGGCGTTCCAGATATATGAACGTTCAGCTAAATTAGTCGCGGCCTCCATAACAGGATTGGTTCAAAACCTGAATTCGGCTTATCCAACAGTTAAAACGGTTCAGGTTCTGGCAGAAGGCAGTTTATTCTGGAGCAAAGTTAAAACCGGGAATACTACTTATGTTGAAATCGTAAATGCCAGTCTTTCTGTATTGCTTGCAGAACTGGGTCTGAGCAGGATAAAAGTACAGATTTCGAATATGGATAATGCCAACCTGATTGGTGCAGCCATGTCAGTGTTGTCGTAATCAGAATATTTAATCCTATCTGCCGAGGAGCCGTTAAATTACTAACCGGATGACAATCAACCAATGCGAATGGATATAAAATCCATACAATCAAGTGCTATTCGCATATTTTCAGACTCCTGGTCGTCTGGGCCCGGTTATTTTTTTTGAAAAAGCCGCTGAAACCCCCGAAAGGAGGCAGTAACTTTTAACAGGGCACCTTCCGGAGTAAAAGGAAGCCAGGAGTTTCATAGCTGTCGAATCTGTTGGAATTAAATCCGACATATATACGTAGGTTTTTTCTCCTGAAGTAATAAATGGAATCATCTGCCCGGGAGTG
>JBBSBP010000037.1:0-41498 GCA_038251165.1 Bacteroidales bacterium
AAATAAGGCGCTTTGTTCTTTGCAAAGTGAAAAGAGCAAATAACTATAGAGTCTTCTTGGTTAAACGGGTTAAGGTTGCCCTCTTTTATATAACTATTAAACGATTTAGCTTCTAGTATAGTGGAGGGTAAGTAGAACTTGTCTATTAATTCCCTGTTCCACTGCTTACGTAAATTGGAAGGGACTATAATTAACAGCTTCCTTTTTCTTTCTGCCCACTGTTGCGACAAAATAATCCCGGCCTCTATAGTTTTTCCTAACCCAACCTCGTCAGCTAAAACAGCTCCTTTAGATAGTGGAGATTTAAAAGCAAAAAGAGCAGCATCAATCTGATGCGGATTTAAATCTACCTGGGCATCCTGGAGTGAAGCGGTTAGTTTTCCTATATCATTAGCAGTCCTTCGTTTTAGAAGGTCGTAGGAAAAATATTTTGCATGATATGGAGTTATTTGCATTTAAAAACTGTCTTTTCTGTATTTGATAGAATATCCAAAAACAGTAATCGTAATTCACTTAATTTTGGAATTTGTAAATTTAGAGAAATGAACCTATTTATTGTTTATTATTGAAATGAATAATTCGCTATTATCAAAAGATTCCTTTTAAACCTAAACCACCTTTACTTGTTATTCAATAACAAAACAGGAACAAACAATGCCCAAAGCAGAAGAATATAAAAACACCCAGGCAGAACTCCAGAATGTCGTCCTGACAGGAAATGAAGAAATTTCAATCGGTGTGCATCTGATTTCGTGGGAAAGGAAACACGATTTTTTTCCGGGTCAGGTGGTGAAAATCACCATTGATAAGGCTGTCCCTCCCCGTATTTACAGCATTTGCAGCGGAAATACAGAGTCTGAAATACGGGTGCTTTTTAATGTCAAGGAAGATGGTCTTTTAACTCCATCACTGGCCGGCATGATCCCGGGTATGAAAATCCTTACAACCAAACCCTATGGCAGTTTCAAAGACGGGAAAAAGCCGGCCTGGTGGATTGCTGCCGGAACCGGAATTGCTCCGTTTTACAGCATGTTCCGCTCCGGAATTTCAGAAAATAAAACGCTGATTCACGGTGTACGCCAGCTGAATCAATTTTACTTTGAAGATGAACTGGAATGGGCCATGGGTGACCGGTATATCCGGTGCTGCTCACAGGAACAGTCCTGTAATGTTTTCCCGGGCCGGGTTACACAGTACCTGAATGAAATAAATGCTCTTCCGGCTAATATGAACTATTTTCTTTGCGGAAAGGCTCTGATGGTTGTTGAAGTGCGCGATTTGCTGATTGAAAAAGGCGTTCCGTACGAAAATATCCTTGCTGAAATCTATTTCTAAAAGATTCAGTAAATTATTTTGCAAAGTTGAATCCCAGTTTTATTCCGGCCACCATCAACGAACCTGAGTAACCATTATCAAACCACGAACGATTGTAAGCTTTCGACAGTTCCATGTTTTTGTCCATGCTGTACCGGAATCCGATGCCGAGATAATAATCCACAATAAAGGGTTTGTATCTCACAATCTGCTTGCCTACCATAAAATTGATAAGCACCCGGTTAATCGTGGTATTTACTTCTTCTGTCCTGAAGCTCATATAATCTGTTCCGTATTCAGAATAGGTATATTCAACATTCTCATTGTTTTTTATTCCGAAGAATTGAAAGCCGCCGCCATAAGAAAAATAAAAACCATAACGCTCGTTGGGTTCCTGCATAAAATATTTATGATGAACTTCCAGTCCGATGCCTCGCATACTATTGTAATCGGAAGAAGTTAAATTATTGCCATCGGTACTTATGAACAGTTCCGGTGAAAATTGCAGCCACGACTTCCAGTTATTTTGAAGTGTAAACTCATAATCGACGCGGAACCCATTTTGAAAAACATATTGTGGTACGATGCTTAAGATCTTTTCGCGTTTAAAGGGTTGTTCTTCCTGAGCATAAATAATTGAAGTGGCAAGAAATGAAAGCAAAATAAACAGTATTATTTTCATGTATTAATCTTTAAGAATGGAACTTAGTAATTTGATTTCGTTGTTTTTGATTTGATATTGATAAAAACCGTCGTCACCTATGACCAACCAATTGTTTCCCAGGCTGATCACATCAGTGGCTTTGATGTTGAATTCGTTCAGCAAAGTGATATTTTTCCCGTTTTCTGCTACTTGATATACCTTGAGACCATTGTCGCAAACAATGAGCGTATCGTTCTGAATACTCAGGCCACGCGGACTGTTCATGGCTTTGCTGAAAATCATATTTGGATTGCTCAAATTGGAGATGTCTACAATTTGTAACTCGTTTGAATTTTGACCGCAGTTTCCCCAAACTGAATTCAGTGTAACGTAAGCAAATCTTTCGTCGGCTACTACCGGGTCGCATGAATAAATGTGCTTATAAAACGAAAGCATTTTGGGATTTTCGGCATCTGAAGCATCGTAAATATACATACCTGTTTGTGAACCAATAAAAAGCTTATTGCCATAAGGAAAAACTGTTTCGATACCAAAACCCGGACCGAATGCTTTTTTGAACACCGGATTGGCCGGATTGCTGATGTCGGCTACTTTTAGATGATCGACACCTCCGATGGTATAAAGATGATCACCAATAATGGTGAATCCGGCCATTGAACCACCTTGTCCGGCGCCGGAACCAAGCATATCGCTACTTCCTTTTTCGCCCATTGAGCAGGCAAATGCAAGAAGAATCAGCAGAAAACTGAATGTTATTGTTTTGCGCTTCATTGATTTGAGTTATTGGTTTTCCATTCAACTATGATTGAATTTGCAGGCCGCTTGTTAAATGCAGAAGACAGAAAATTCCTGCCATCGGGGGCTGTCAACTCCGGAAAATAATTTTTTAGTCGTTTACTCACCGAAACTGAAGTATATGAAGCATTAATTTGCAGTGCAATCAGGTCCACAGCATTGTCAGCATAAATCACGTCATTTTTAATGGCGATGTCGCGAATCCCGTCAATGTGTAAAAAGCCCATGTTCTCAGGATTGGCGGGATTGCTGTTATCGAAAATGTGCACCCCCTTGAATTTTTCGACAATAAAAAGGTAAGGACTTTTATAATAAATTTTACCCGGATCGTGCATCATGCGTGGCGGTTCAAGTTTCACGGCGCGTTCCATCTCATTGCGGGTCATTAAAACCGGGATGTATGCCGAAACCGGATAGTAATCGCTGCAGAGCAATACTGCAACACCCAGCAGCATAATGTATTTGACAATATTCATTGTGTATGTTTATTTGAAGATGTAAGCTTTGGTTAGAAGGTTGCGTTAAATTCAAACAAGTTTAACAAAAATATTATCATTAGATGTAATTCAGGCGGTAAAATATCCGGATTGGATGAATTCAGATTACGATGTTTAGATCTGCTATTTTTAAATCACTTGAAGGATTTAAATAAGTTGTACTGATAGTTTTATATTTTTGTAGCCGGAAAAACAGAAATCATGCAAATAAAAACTCCGCTTTTTGGAAAAACGCTCAACGAACTTACCACTTTGTCGGTTGAACTTGGCCTGCCCCGATTTACCGGTAAACAAATGGCCGAATGGCTTTATCAGAAAGATATTTCGTCGATTGAAGAAATGACGAACCTCTCGAAGAAAGCACGTGAACTGCTGAGCGACAACTACGAATTTGGGCTGATCAATTCAACCAAAGTTCAGGAAAGTATCGACGGAACCAAAAAATACCTGTTCCCGACCACAAACGGTAAGTTTATTGAAACGGCTATGATTCCGGATGACAACCGCAAAACGGTTTGTGTTTCGTCACAGGTAGGATGTAAAATGGGCTGTTTGTTCTGTATGACTGGCAAGCAGGGTTTCCAGGGCCAGTTAACTGCCGGTGAAATCGTGAATCAGATTCGGAATATTCCGGAATGGCATGAGATCACCAACATCGTTTATATGGGAATGGGCGAACCATTCGACAACCTGGAGGAGGTTCTGAAAAGTCTTGAAATATTGACTTTGGAATGGGGTTTTGCCATGAGTCCCCGGCGGATTACGGTTTCAACCATTGGGATTGTGCCCGGCATGCTGACTTTCCTCAATCATTCGGAAGCTCACTTGGCGGTAAGTATGCACACTCCGTTCGATGATGAACGTCAGAAACTAATGCCGGTACAGGTCGCCTATCCGCTTGCTGAAGTGATTCATGAAATTAAAAGCTGGGACTTTGGCCGTCAGCGAAGGGTTTCGTTCGAATACATTGTTTTCAAAGGACTGAACGATTCGCCCCGTCATGTGCAAGAGCTGGCGAAGATTCTCAATGGCATCAAATGCCGCATTAACCTCATCCGTTTTCATCCGATTCCCGGTACGCCACTCGAAGGAACCGATGAAAATACCCTTCAGAAATTTAAAGAGCGACTGAACGATAAAGGCATTTTAACCACCATCCGTGCAAGTCGCGGACAGGATATATATGCAGCATGCGGCTTGTTGTCGACCAAAGAGATGCTGGCTTAAGGAAATCCCGGTTTCAAATATCAAATTCCAGGAAAGATAGTTGTTGAAAAATTCCGAATTCGGAAATTCAGGTTCGCAGCGGGTTAAAACCAGTCAGGTCTGTATTCTTTATCCAAATTAGTGATATCTTTTTTACTGTTTCTCTCAGCAAAAAGTTGAGTGTTTTTCTTTTTTTTTCTTTGCAAAAGTGGAGTTATATCCAGTCATATTGCTGGTTATAAGTTAGGTCAGTCCAATTGAATGGAATCTTCAGGATTAATTCAGATCAAAAATAAATCCGCCATAAATCTGACCATTCAGGAATGAAGCCTTTCCTTCCCGTCTTTCATTTGCCATCAAATTATTGTCGTTGATGTAAGCAATCCTGAAATTTTTTATCCGGAAAGCCAGGGAATAACTCATCTGTTTCAATGCCAATCCAGCTGAAATTAACGCGTTGTTAAAAGGAACATAGTTAGCTCCCAGCGCAGCATCGTAAAGTTCATCTTCAGTAAAAAGCACATCGGCCCCCAGGTTGAAACGCTGCATTTTGTAGTTAAGTCCTATTCCCAGAGAACGGAGATTTTGCAGCGGTCGATTTGAATTGTAGGACTTTCCCGGAACAAAAGCATCGGCATAGAATTCTGTTCCGGCCAGGTTCATCAGGTTTACACCCAGCTGCAGAGCATTCGACAACTTATAGGTAGCCGAAATGTCCAGATCAAAATATTGATTTTTGACTATGCTGTCGGTAAAAGTACCGATCGAAAGACTTTGAGGATTGTTGGAATTAATTGAAACCAGATAGGGAATATTAAAATCCTGCCAAACTGATTTCAGGCTGATGGCCATACTGAACTGATTATTGACCTGAAATACAGGACTAAAATACACGGCATATTCCTGTAATTTCATCTTTAATGAATCCACAACGATATCATCCGAGAACTCATCGATTGGAGTTCTGGTAAAAACCGATTTTCTACGTTCATCCTGAACGGTATAAATTCCACCTCCGGACAAAGAAATCTGATCGTTGACTTTAAAAAATCCTCCCAGTTTTACATTGTTCCTGATATTGGTTAGTAAACTGATGTTATTCGGTTTATTACTGAAAGCGATGGCTGAAGGATTCCATAATGCGGCTTCGGACATGTCGCGCGAAGGCGAAAAGTTGAATCCGGTATTGGCAGAAAAACTCATTGGTGAAGACATTAAAAACTGGCCATAATTAATGTTTCCGGGATTCAGGGATGTTAACCCGAAAGATCCGCCATTGGAGATAACTCCCAGTACCGGGGTCAGTGTAGTCAGAAGATTTAAAACCGCGGGTGTACCAACCAGCGCGTTTGCTGCCGAAACCTTTTCCAGATCCTGATCAGGTTGACGGACGATGATTTGCAATACACTATCGGCAGCAAATGGGAGCAATTCCGCTTCATCGCAATTGGTATCCAGCATCCAGTCTTTCACGGTAACATACCTTTTCGAATCATTTCTGTTTTGCCGATCCTGATCTTCCGAAATAAATACCCTTTTTACCACTTGTTTACATTCGGTACAACGGGATACCAAATAGACTGAAACGGTTTTATCCTGTAATTTTGAAATTGGCACGCCGGTATTAAATTCAAAATATCCTGATGGCTGTGAACCGGTAATCGTGGCTCGTGAAGGCATAAAAGCCGGAACCACAATAATATTTTCTGCCCCTTTCGTCGAATTCACATGGTTATTTAAACATCTAATTCTTCCTTTTAATATGAGCGACTGACCTTTAACCTGAAAATTGGAAAGGAAAATCAACACAAAACTTACAAGTAAAAATTTCATAACAGAACTTTTAATGAGAAATTGGATTTAAAAAAATATCCTGATTCTTTATTTCCGGAGAATTAATCAGGAGTGAAATGGTTTTGTCTTCGTAATCCTGATGCGAGCTTGTCAGTGTAATTTCATCACCAAGCGTATATTCTTCCAACCTTAAATTATAACTTCCATCGGTGAGCGAAAAAGTAAAAAACCGGGTGCCGTCAACATTAATTTCCACATGGTTAATCGGTATTTCAGCAGCAGTTTTTACTCTTCCTGAAATGATTACGACACTTTTAAGCGGCAAGGTGAGTTCCAGCGGTTTTGAATTGACAATCAGGGTATCATAGCTTTTTGTCAAGTATCCAGGGCTTGATACTTCGATTTTCATTTTGTTTTTGGCAACATCAGAAGGTATTCCGCTAAAAAGTGCCTGCCCCATGTTGTCGATGGATTGGGAACGGATGTATTCATTGAGGTATATTTTTACGTCGCCCCGGGTTACCGGATTATTTTTCCAGTCGAATACCCTGATCGTTACATTTTTTTCGGCCGATTTCTGAGGAAGGTACAGTCCACCCAGTACAACCAGCAACACTCCAACTCCCGGCCCCGTCATTTTAAGCTGGGCACTTTGTTTTTTCCCGGTAAATGTGGCATAGGTATTCATCACACCAAAAACCAGGGCACTGGCCGAAATACCAAACAAAATCAGTATCAGGTAAAACATACGCTGATCCACTTCATCGGTCACTTTGCCCTGAATAAACTGAAGGTAATAATACACCAGACCTAAGGATACGATAAACCCAATCGCCGCAACAATACTGTATCCTGAAACAGGAATCCGGTGTGGTGGTGTCGGTACATTTTCTTCTGAATCAGATTTTTCCATCCTATGATTTAAAAATAAGTTTCCCACACTTCGCCGGCAAACAGTTTCCCGAATTTGGAAACCGCGCTCAGCGATTCTTTGGTATTGTCAGCGTGAATAGCTTTCATCGTTTGCAGTTGTTTGATAAAATCGCCGATCGCAATTTTCAGAATACCTTTGCCTTTCATCGGACTTTGGTCGTTGGACCCATCGTAAACAGTGATAAACAGGGTAGTGGTGTCGCTCCACAGATCAAATCCTTTGTCATCTTTTATTTCTTTAAATCCATAGAAATAATACCATTGGCCTTCACGTGTATTCAGGTTCATTCGGTATTTCATCAGCTTCACTTTTCCGTCCTGGTCGTCTTTTACAAACAGGTTAAACACGCCGCCAATGGCAGTTATCGGATATTTCGACAAAGCCGGACAATTTACCGTACCGATTAATTCAGCCTGATGATTGCTGTCGCCATCGAAAGCTTCAACATCCTGCGACTGAATGGTCAGGGTAAAATCGAAGGGCGAATTGTTTTTTTGACCTTTGTCGTAGCCTTTTTTATAATCTGATTTTTCGTCCAGTGAAATAAATCCACGCATGGTTTCGGTAAACGACACCCCTGCTTCATTCTCAACCAAAGGTGGTCTTAAGGGCAGCTTGAATTCGTAGTTCAACGTTTTAATTCCGGCTTCAATAATAATCTTACAATTTCGTTCAGCCACAGCAGAAATCGTCAGCAGCGGGTTGGTTCCCAGCGGACGCGGAAT
Source organism: Bacteroidales bacterium (assembly GCA_038251165.1). GTDB lineage: Bacteria > Bacteroidota > Bacteroidia > Bacteroidales > Prolixibacteraceae > Aquipluma. The sequence continues at coordinate 7,930 of JBBSBP010000037.1, forward strand.
TATCGCGCCATCCATCACATACAAACCGGGATGCAAATCTGTTCCGGAGTTATTGCAATACACTTGCCCAAGATGGTTCGTGACACTGGTTGCAGCATCATCACCCATCACGCAACCACCCAGCGGATGAACGGTTACCATATCAAAATCCATCAGTTTGTTCCACTGCGGATTAGGCAAATATGTTCCGCCGAGGGCTTTGGTGGCTTCCTGAAGTTTCCCGTTTACTTTCTTGAAAATAGTTTGTTTACCCACATCTGGCCAACTGATTTCCAGCCGATCCTTGTCGAGTTGCATCGATCCGTTTCCATCGTCGTGTGTCATTACCAAATAAACCTGTGTGTGGTTTAACGCTCCGAAATATGGACCTTTCAGGAGACTTACCGCTTCGCGTTTTTTCTCGTCCACCCAATCGTCCCAACCTTCGTCGGTGTCTTTTCCCATCAGGCGCGACAGAGGAATAAAAGCGGATGCCAGCAAGGACGAAATTGGAGCCGGAATACTTCCTTCTTCCAAAGTCATTCCTTCTTCGAGTACTTCTTTATTTCGCATGTCGATGATGGAAGTGATGCACGGCCCGACCGGTTCTTTGCGCGGATCGTCGAAATGTTTTCCAAGCCCGATACCATTCATCTTCACATCGTTGTTATAGCCAAATCCCAATACATCACCGTTTCCGGTAAAGTGTTTTCCGAGTGCGGGAGACACTTTCAGCCCTTTTGCTTTTGAGCGAAGTAAAATTTCGGTACTTCCCAACGATCCGGCTGAAATAATCACCTGATCGGCAGAAACGAAAAGTGGCGGAGCATCAAATTTTTCGCGACCTAAATTATGAAGATCGAAATAAACCAGCCATTTGTCGTTTTTGCGTTCGACGTATTGTACGCCCACCTCGCAAAATATTTCGGCACCATGATTCACCGCGTCGGGCAGGTAATTCATGATCAGCGTATTTTTTGCATGGTGATTGCAGCCAGTAACACAATCGCCGCAATTGTTGCATTTGTGCTGCTCCACACCAACGTGGTTAAGCTGCTTGTCGTATTCAAAATTGACATTGATATCCAGATACCTGAATTCTTCCTTCATCGCAGTTGCCGAAGTTTTCATCCCATTGGTTTTTGCCAGCTCCGGAAAGCCGGGTTTCCCTTCCGGATAGGGCGCGGGCTTCAACATTTGACGGGCTTTTTCAAAACCCTCTTTCAAGGAGTACATATTCGAACGGATAGCCAAAGGCCAGCGTTCATCTTCGAAAACTCGCGGCTCGGGTTCGATGGAGACATTGGCATTTACGTTCGAAGTTCCGCCCAGGCCGCAACCTTTAAAAACGGTCATTTCTTTACCCATGTAAAATTCATACAAGCCGGTTTTGCTGCCAACATGCTTTTTGTCGGTATTCACCTGCATTTCTTTCGCGGCATCATCCAAATCCCACGGATATTCTCCCGGTCGAAATTCCTTGCCTTTTTCGAGCAGACAAACCTGAAACCCGGCACGCGAAAGTCGGGACGCGGCAATGCTTCCACCGTATCCAGATCCAATAATGAGGTATTGGTAATGCGATTTTAATGCCGTAATAGGCTTTGATAATCGTTTCATATCTGTTAGTTTTTAATAATTATTGGTGGTTCAATTAAATGGCAGTCAGGTAATTTTCCTGAAAATATCAAATCTTCACCCTGTCCTGTTTGTGTCCATTTGGTCGTTACCCTATCAACTCCAATGGGGTAAATGGTGAGTTGGTCTTTGGTGATGTGCAAACGCAGGAAATTTTTATAATGTTGCCAGCCCAGCGAAGAAAAACCTTCATCGAGATGCACTTTAAGGATGTAAACACTAACCCAGAGATAAATTCCGAAAATAAATGCTCCGGAAATTCCACCAAGGAACGCCGCTGAAAGGGTGGTAAAAATGATCAGATTCAACTGGTGGATATCAGGAATGTGATTATGAAAATGTTTCGCAAAAATGATCAGCCAGATCATCAGGTTCAACCATTGTATCAGGCCATGTGGCAAACCCAGCATCAGGTTTAATCGTCTGATGCGTTTGGTGTCGGTAAAAACCGTGCAGCCAAAGATTAAAACCACGCTGATTAATATGAAAAGTGGATTATTAATCAGCGTTTCAAAAATAAATTTAAAGGAATCACCAAAACTGATCGTTTTTGCCAGCTGACGGATAAAACTTCCGGAGGTATCGTAATAGGTTGTGCCTTGCAAAATCCAGCTAAGCAATAACTCTATGAATGCCAGAAAAAGGACAAACTGCTTGTTAAACATGGGAAATGCGAGATTCCAAAACGACAAATTACGGGAGTCTTTTTTATCCGGAAATGCAGCTTTAAGTTCCGGATCTTTCCTGGACTTACTGTTTTGAAAGCTGAAATTCACTGAAGCCTGTTTGGTTAATTTTTCAGGCAACATATGTGTAGGATGCAGAAACGCACCGCCTCCACCTGCCGTAATCAAATGATTGATGTAACCGTCTTTCTCCTCCTCGTAGCGCGAATAATGATGCAAATCGCCGGTTAAAGTGGCAATCAATTTGAATTTTTTACCGGTCAGTTTGTAAGTGTCGTCTGTGATGTACAGTTTTTCGAAATATTTCAGCCGCCGGAATGATTCATTTTCATTGTACATTTGGAAATAAACCCAGGCAGGCTCGGCAGTGCAAAGTATTACCTTGTCGCCATCCTGCATTTCGTTTTTGGCGATTTGCTGAAAGTATTCCTTTTGAGGCTGGTCGATGTCGGAATCGAGTTGCACATCGGTTCCGAAAATCCAGTAATTGTAGGGTAATTTAATCGCAAAATAGCTTCGTTCCTGAACCGTTTGCCAATTGCCGATCCATCGTTTCTGGCAAAAGAGACTGATAAAATTACCCAATCCGTCGTACCAGTCGTGGTTTCCGGGAATGGCAAAAAGTTTAGGCCGTTCACTTTCCGAAGTATTTTCATTAAAAGGATTTGCAGTGCCAAAAGGAATTTTGAAACGATTCTCATAGGCCTCCATTTCCGGAGTTGGATAGACTTCATCGCCCCCAAAAATGATGATTTTCCCGGCTTGAGTTTCTATACTATTCTCCGTATCGTTTTTTAATGCAAGTTTCAGCTTTTGTTCTGAAACCAGTTTCGCGATTGAAAATGTGGAGTTAAATCCATCTCCGGTGTCCGAAACATAGTCGATCCAAATTTCCGGTTCATCACTAAAGTTTACGGCTTCAACTTTGGGTCTCAGTGCAGCCTGCAGCTCACGTTTATCGGCATAATGTCCAAATTCACCCGAAATTATAGCCCGTAATCCGGTCGATGCCAGTTGCTTCGCGTCGTACCAGTTGACCATTTTCGGCTGTTTATATTTTTTTTCTGAACTCATTGCCTATATTTTATGCTTCATGATAAACTTCTTTCAGAATACTGAACTTTTCCTTCCATTTTCCGAGCCAGCCATTCGAACTGCTCACATGAATAAATGGAACATTCTTGATGCGATTCCAGGCATTTTGTTTCAATACGAATAAAAAAGGTTTTTCAATTTTTCTTCCGGAAAGTACACATTGGACTGTTTTGAATTCCATCCCCAGCAGTAAATCGATCGGACTGATTAACTGCAGCGTACATTCCAGGCTGAATGTTTCACTTCCGGAGATAAAATCGCATTGGTATATGATTTGATTTTTGGGCTGAATTTTCAAGACAACATTATTGAAGGTCGAAATCCGTGATGGACTGTTGTCGAACGAAACCGAAGAATAAGCACGCAAAATCAGTTCATTGTTTGTTTTTCGGAAATTGAAATTGATATTCCAGGAGAATTCGGTCGGTTTGCCTTGCCATTCAATTTTTCCTGAAAAGACTGACCTGAAAATCAAGACTGCACCTGGTTCATTCATCAGCGAAGCCTTGTAATCCGGGGCAACTCCATCTTCCGATTTTTGTTTCAGGTAATTTTTGGCATCTGCATAACCACGGTTGATCAATTCGTCGATATTAATTTTATTGAACATCAGATCCGGATCGAGCGGCAAAGGAAATTCAGGTTTGATGACATGCAGAATGATTTTTTCGTCTTCCTTTTTATCACGGTTTAGCTTTTCAATTTGTTCCAATTCAAGCAGTAGTCCACCATCCGCACTGATTTCAATCATGTGGACATACTGATTAAAAGTGCCGTTCAAAAATTCGTGTGAATTGCCAATGGCCCAAACCAGCCAGATTTCTTTCGGGTTTCGGGTCAAAGCTTCGGTGATATTCGCGTCTTTTATCCAGACCGCGTCGGTGTACCAATCACCGTTAATTTTCAGGGCAGGCATGAAAATGGGCAAGGACATGCCTGCCACCAAATGCTGAAGGGTAACATTCCGGTTGGTGAAAACTTCAACTGTTTTTTTCGAAAAATTACACACATTAAACGTCGCGTCTATCGTGGTGTTGGCATTCATTTTCGCCACATCGATACCCAAAGTCGGATAAACCTTATTGATAATTCCGTCGGCATCGCCAAAAGCAGCAAAGGTGTTTTTCGAAAAATAGCTTTTAAAAGACAGCAACGACGAAAAATTCATCACCTTGACATTCCGCCACCGTACTGCCATTTCTTTGGGTTCAATTCCGGAGCTTAACATGGCGGTATTAAAAATTCCTCCTGAAGTTCCATCGAAGTGGTTAAAACTATATCCTTCCTCCTCCAACGCAACAAGTACTCCTGCCTGATAGGCTAAACGCGCTCCTCCGCCAGCCAGAATCAATGAACGTCCGGCATTCGGAGAATTAATTCCGTATCTGATATGTTCAGTGAATGACATGATTCAGGATAAGTTTTTGTGAATAGTATGCAATGACAATCAATCCGACGAACTCGAAAGTGAGAAAGAAATACATCATCAAACCGGGTGAACCATCGAGGACGATGGAAATTATTCGGGCTAAAACACCTGCACCCATGATCAGCAGGAAAAGCCGGTTGAATTTAAGTTTGGTAAAAATGTTTTTCACAAACAGAATTGCGAACAAGCCAAAACCCAATTCAATTGCCCGGAGAAACCGGTACTGGCTGATTAAATTAATCCGCTGAGAATCGGGCAAGCTGTTGATGTCAAGATCAAAAAGCAGCCTGAAATCGTATTCAGGCAAAATAAAAGCCCCCCAGAATCCTGCCAGAAGAACCAGTCCGATGTAACAATAAAAGAAAAAGTAGTTCGCTGAACACATCATCAACTGATTTTTAAATAGTAGAAAAACAGAATTCCTGAGAGTAAGTCGAAAACAGCCACACCGGCTGCCAGCGGAATGAAAATTCCCTGAGCTATTCCGATAAATACAGCCACCGAAGCGCCCAGTTTTTGCAGCCCCGACCAGATTACAACCACCCGGTTATCTTCCGCGCTGTACAAGGCATGAATCATCATGCCACCAAACAGGAACATAAACATGCCGATGGTAGCAAAGAGTTGTTTGCTTGTTGCGTCGATTTCGGCGCCTATAAAATTCAGGACAAATTCCGGCGAAATGGCCTGCATTGCTCCTGAAAACAAGGTCGCTACAGAAATTAATAAAAGAATAAGCCGGATGTATTTTTTCATTTTCGAAGGGTTTAAGAATGATAAGCTTTGGCTATAAAATAATACATGGTGATACCCCACATCAGGGCAAGAATATAAAATCGAACATCGTTGTAAAACATCCAGTCTTTTAATAAATCCTGAAGAACAGCCTGATCGGTTACTCCGGCTTTAAACTGATCGTTGATGTCTTCGATGAATTTCTGTTGTGTGATCACCGGAACGAGCAGGCCGGGAATCCAGGCCAGAGGAACCCAGCGGAATTTGGTTTTCCATTCGGTAATGAGCATGATGACCAGCGCGACAGCCATAATAGGTATGGAAATAAAGAAAAACTTAGTTGCGGAATCGGTTTGTGGAATAATCGCGTCGTAATAATTGCCGATGTTTAGTTTCGAAGGGTAATTCGGGAAAAAGAAAAAATGCAGGGTCCAGAACATACCAAGGTAAATGGACGAGCAAAAAAAGATATACGCATTGTTGATGTGTAATAAAAATTGTTTCATGAGGATCGAAGTTTATATTTTGAATTTTTCGTAATCAGTAATCGAAGGTGCAGGCAGCCAATCTTCGTTTAATCCCAGATTGAAGACACTTTCAAAACCTTCCGGAGTGACTTTCTGCGGTTGTTTTTCGTAGGTCATAAACCAGCATTCAAAATGATCATCCAGAATTCCATTGGCCTCGGGCATGTACAAGGTGAAGAATGGTTTGCTTTTAATTTTAAGATTTTTCAGAAATTTGGTACGGGGATGATCGCCAATAAACAGGCGTCCGGCAGCACTTTTACCAAGTTTAATTCCGGCCTTCGATTTGAAATGTATGTAGGATGCCATCAGCATATTCCTGAAATGACTGTAGTTAATGGAACTGACATTGATCGGAAAGTTGGATTTTTGGGGTTTGTCGATTTCTATACGGAATGCGAATTGTCCGTCTTTTTCATACTGAGCGCTGACTTGTGTATCGCTGATAATAAAATCAAGATTGGCCTTATGTTTGGGCATTCCCCAGATACCTTTTCCGCCTTTAACCGAAATTTCGGAACTCACCGGAAGATCTAAAATATACTGACCGGTTTTGTAGGTTTTCATTAGCATGGCCGGTAGGAAAGGTGGCGCAGGTTTGCTCCCCCGCGTAACTGCGAGTGCGATGCTGTATTCGATGTATTTACCAATGGTTGTCACCCGGTAGTCGATCACGGTTACCATAAACACAGCCTTGCCAAAAACTTTTACCGGATGAAGTTCATTGCCCGGCATCAATGCCTTTGCCTGATCGTAATCGCAGAAAAAACCAGCCATTAGTGCAGGTGACTTTGTGGCGCTCACAGGCAACTTGAATGTAATTCCGTCGACCATGGCAAAGCGACCTGTGTAATCTTTTATTCGTTTGGATACTGACATAAAATAGAGTTTTTAGATATTTATTATTCCTTAATATTCAGTTATTCAATTCATTAATCATAGCAGGAAATATGTCTTGATGAGCCTGTTTTCCCAGGAAAATATCGAGATGACTGTATTTATCATACACATATAACTTGTGAAAATCAGGCTTTTGCCGATTGAAATAGTTAAAGGAATTCACCTGACTTACGCTTCGGAAACATTTGTTTAGTTTTCCGGCAAAAAAAACAAAACGGGCATTGGTTGCCGGGTTATCGGCGTAATGAGTTTTGCCATCAAGCGAAACCAACGAGCCATAATGGACCCCTTTTCGGATATGCCTGAAAAAATGAATGGGAACCGGGCCAAATTCATTTCGGATCCAATCTTTAGTTTCATCGCTCAGGTTTTTCAATTCCCAAAGAGCCGGAAAGCCTGCTCCGTAAGTGAAACTTACAAATTTTCCAACATTGGTGTCGTCTTCGAAATGAGTGGCTACAACCAGTGCTTTAAATAATTTTGATCGAAAGTCAGGAGATTCATCACCCCAGCGCGGATTAATGTAATCGGTAATCAGGCTTGCCATTTCCAAAATTAAATCCAGTTTTACTCTTGACCACGAGGGAACGACCGGATGCAGTGAAACCGCATTGGTGATAATTGTGGTAACCTGAGGAACCAGTCCGAGAACAGCCGAAATCATAAAACTGGTCGATCCCTGGCAATGAATTATCGCTTTGCATTGGTCTGATCCGCTTACTTCACATACTTTTTGAATAGCTGCAGGATGGTCGTTTTTAGCCACCACATCCAGATCCCATTTGTTGGGTAGAAATTCGGTGCTTGCCCTCCAGTTTTCGAGATAAACATCGTAACCAGCTTCAGCCAGCATATCCAATAAATTTATTTCATTGGGAGGATTGAAGATATTGGCGCGCACACCTGCACCATGCACCAGCATTACCGGCCCGCGATGTTTTGAACCATTGTGTTTCAGGCGCCATAAATTACACTGAAATCCATCGAAAGCCTGAAATGGAATTATATCAAAAGAATGGTTCTCCATTGTTAAATTGTAGGAATTGATAAAAATATATTAAGATCTAAATATCTTATTACGTAATCCGGGTACATTTTGTTCAATTTCAATTTCATTTTTTTTAACGGATAATTATTTGTATACATTCAGGTAGCTGACTGCATGAGGCAGAATTTCATCCGGCAACCTGAGCAGCCTGAATATCTGTTCGCTGAATGTAATTCCGAGAATGGTAATCAGGATGGAAGAACCCAGAAAGAATATGAAAATCGTGTCGATGGTGCGCTTGACTTCATCAATTTTTTTTGCCCCGAAATACTGTGAAACTACGGTCGATGCCCCCGAGCCAACTCCTATTCAATAAGAACGGACTCGAAAATGAGTTGCAGTGTGACTCAGCCGGCACGACCGGTTTTCATGCCGGTGAATCTGCCGATTTCAGGATGAAACAGGTTGCTCAAAAAAGAGGATATCATTTGACCAGCATTTCGAGACCAGTTGATCCTGATCGTGATTTCGACCGTTTTGATTACATCATTGGGATGGACAGGCAAAATGTACACGATTTGAAATCCATGTCACGCAATGAAAATGACCATAAGCGCATATACCTTATGACTGATTTTTGTTTGGATACCACTTATGATTCGGTACCAGATCCTTATTACAGCGGAACTGCCGGCTTTGAAACCGTTTTGGACATTCTGGAAGATGCCTGTGCCGGCCTGATCTCAGAACTTCAGGTAAACGGTTAATGTACGGTTCCAAAACTTATTAAAGGTTTATTATCCTATTGCGGCATCCAGGATTCGTTCAACATGTATTTTGGAGGTATTTATAATGTCAATGTCTTCCATATCACTGGATTTCAAAATAAAGGGCAATTCAGTTCCTCCCAGGATAAGGCCGTCTATCTGTCCTTCACTATACATCCGGCTGGCAATTGTCAGCAGCCGGCTTTTTGTTTCAGGAAAAAAACGGCCACGAATAAGTTCTTCCATGTAAATTTTATGAATGTATTGTCGTTCGTCAGGCATTGGGGTGATAATTTCCATTCCGGCAGCTTCAAATCCTTGCTGATAGAATTCGTTCTCCATGGTGCTGATGGTTCCAAATAAACCCAGTCTGGTGTATCCTTTCGATTGAGCGTATGAAATGGTAGAATCCACAATGCTTACCATTTTGGTTTTTACACGTTTTACAAGAGGTTCATAAACAAGATGAGGCGAATTTGATGCTAAAAAGATCACTTTGGCTCCTGCTTTCTCCAAAACGTATATTTCTTCAGACAAATAATCGATTAACTCTTCCAACTGATTTTCGGTAATCAAATTCATCATATGCGTCATATTGATACTGTTGATGAGAATGGACGGAAAATCACGCTGGCCGGTTCGTTCCTGGAACCGGGAAATAATACGCTGGTAATAATCAACTGTTGAAGCAGGGGCGATACCCCCAATCATTCCGATGGTTTTAAAATGTTTGAGCATACGTGTAACGGTTTATAGAGCGTCAATTAATTGGTTTTTTTTGTACAATTTTCATACTTCTCTTCCCGTCAGCTATTTCTATTTTTCTATCCACCTGTACGTTTGACTTTGTAACTTTCGTTTTTGAGGATTTCAATTACCTTGTTACAAAAATCACCTTGAATCAGGATTTCTCCATTTTTAGCTGAACCTCCCACACCACATTTAGTCTTTAGTAATTTGGCCAATTCTTTCAAATCATCATCCTTCCCTGCAAAACCGGTTATCAACGTAACATTCTTGCCTTTCCGCTGTTTCCGGTCGAGTTGAACACGTAGATTCTGTTGCTGCGGAGGAAGGGTTTCTGTATCTCCGTCCGCATTGGATTCGTATTGAAAATCGGGATTTGTTGAATAAACCGTCCCCAGTCTGTCTTTCCAATCGTTGGCCATATTTCTGAAGTTTGCGTTCAAAGATAGCAGATTTTACTCCGGATTATTTTTATATCGACTCTATTTTGAATCGATTTGATAAAAAAGTACATTTATTTCTGGTTTTTATTATGTTGATATTCTATTGCAAAACATCTTCCAGAATTTTTCCGGCGCAATGATCGGGGATGGGCATGTGTAAAATCTCCAGAATCGTTGGAACCATGTCCTCCCCCTGAATTTTACTTCGGATTTGTACCGGTTTAATTGCATTGCCATAAAGGATAAGCGGAATATTCGAATTGTCGTTGTAAATGGTGCGCTGATATTTGTAAACCGGCTGCCAGCCATCTTCGAGCTGGTACAACACATCGCCCGAACGTTTGAAATTGTATGAATTTGCAATTACGGCAAGCTGTCCTTTGGTATAATCACCCTGCTCAAACGAAGTGGATGGCAAGGCAATCTTCACTCCTTCAAACTGATTGATAAAATTGGCTGTTTTGGTCTGTATTTCGGACAGTGATATGTTTTTCTTTTCGAGTAAATCACGATTGAAATAAAGTTGCTGATCGCCGATAACCTCAATCCAGTCACCTTGTCCGTAGGTAATATTCAGGAAAGATTTCAGCAAGGCTACAGCGCTTTCGGGCGAAAAAGTGCCTACCGGCATGTTGAACTCTTCTTTCATATAATCAACCGGATAAACCGACGAACAGGTTGAAGTCAGTATGACCAGCGAATTTCCTTTCCCAACCCTTTGATCAAGGAAATCGAGGATGGATGCAATATCCTGATCCAGACGGAGGTAGGTGTCCTCCATTTCGACAGAAGCCGGACCAAACGAATTGTTTTCATAGTCCATGGATGTAAATGTGACGGCAAGGAAATCCGGAAATTCATCCTTCCCAAGGTCCTCTGAAAGAATCAGATTTGTTGCAAAATCTTTGATGATTGAGTTCCCGAATGGTGTGGTTTTCAGAAATTTATAATTACCTGCTTTCTCTTTTATTTTTTTTAAATTGTATGGAAATACATTCCATTTATCGTAATACCCTTTTTCAAGAATATAATTGTCCTCCAGGCTTTCATCATAACTTATTACCGGCAGCAGTGTAGTCCAGTCGTATTGAGTAAACGATTTAGCATATCCTTTTGCATTGAATATTCTTACCCATTCGGGGAAAATATCGATATAATAAGAACTTGAGATCATATTGCCGTTTTGATTGTCGAACCAGTAGGCTCCGTTGGCTGCATGCCCTGCCGAAAATATAGCGCTTACATCGTTCATGGCCACGCTGAAAACTTTCGATTTATTGCGCGAATTGATTTTTATGAGGTCACCAATGGTGGGAGACAGTAATCGTGCTGCTGAGCGTTCGCCCTCCTTCGAATCACTTCCGACCGTAATAAAATAATCATCGGCGGTGCAATTGATTTCTTTTTTACGAAGCCGGTCGTACCAGCTATCGTTTACGATGCCATGAGCAGCAGGATATACGCCTGTAAAAAGGGTTGCTGTTCCGGTCGAAATTTTCTGGACATGCAAATCGAGCTGGGCATTGTTGCAAACTGCGCCTTCGTTGACCAATCGTTTGAATCCGCCGGACTGAAATTTATTCCAGTAGCGCGTGAGATAATCTGTGCGCATCTGATCGACCGATAATACAACCACAAGCTTCGGAACACCGGACCCGGAATTTTTATTGTTTTGTGCAGTAAGGGATTTTCCACAGAGGAATGTCAGTAAAACGAATATACCCAGAATATTTAGATTTGTCATGTTTTGCTAATTTTGAGAGGCAAAAGTATAAAAACAATAACTCATCCCCAATTCCTGACAAACAACGGGGTGTACGACAAAATTCCCTTGAGCATAATATATCAAAATATGAAATTACAAATTGGAATAATAAGGTTTGTTTTTCCTGGTTTTCCTTTGCTACTAAGGTTGCCCAGTGGAAATAAGGTTTTAAAAATCGAAATTATAAAAACCTTATTTTCTGTTGTTTAACCTTCTTAGTAGCCTTGACAATGAAGGAGGCGAAACCCGTCCGCGGTATATCGTCCATACGAGAAATTGCCTGTTTTCGGACGGAATGAAAAAAGGCCTGTTTATATTGAAAGTTGATTAAAATCAAAAAATGGAATTTTGTCGTACAACCCAAACAACGAAAATGAAAAATTATTTTGCAACGGTTTTTGTCTGGTTCTTTTTTACCATCCCATTTGCTCAGACGGGATTGTCTGTAAATGCCAATTACCGGTTTAAACTGGCGATTCTGTATGCCATTTTGAATTCCGGACAACTTTTGGAATTATTTATAATTTGTGGCCTTAAAAACCAGGTTATGCCGTCTTTCGATAGCGCAAAACAGCCAGGCTCAGAAATGTGAATCCCAGGATGCATAAGGCAACAAACTCGTGAATCAGGTCGCCGAAGTTCGAGCCTTTAAGCACCACCATCCGCATCACTTTCATGAAGTGAAAAACCGGATTGGCTTCGTCAAGAAGTTGTGCCCAATGCGGCATACTTTCAGCAGGTGTGAAAATGCCACTCATCAGGATAAAAATCATCATAAAAAAGAAAGTGACAAACATGACCTGCTGCTGGGTATCGGCAACAGTCGAAATAAATAATCCCAGGCCTAAAATACCTAAAAGATATAAAGCGCCAAATCCGAAGACCAGCCACAAACTGCCCACAATTGGCAGATCAAAAACCAGTCGGGCGATTAAAAGTCCAAAGGATAAATCAAAAAGTGCAATAACCACGAATGGTATCAGTTTCCCGGTTAAAAAATGAATTTTCCGGATTGGGGTGACATTCAACTGTTCAATAGTACCCTGCTCCTTTTCTTTTACCAGGCTCATTCCGGAGAGAAATAAACCGATCAGCGTTACCAATACGGCCAGAACACCCGGAGCCATATACCATTTGTATTCGAGTTCGGAGTTGTACCAGAATCGTGAAACCGCATTGATCTGAACCGGCGGATTAAATTCAGGCAGACCTTTCCATTCAGCAATAATGTTCTTGTTGAAATCGCGAATCACATTGGCCGCATAGGAATAACCCAGTTGTGCCGATTGTCCGTCGATGGCATTTACCAATAACTGTAAACTGGCTTTGTCATCCCGGATTAAATTCCGCTCAAATCCAACAGGAATAACCAAAACCATATCGTCGGTGTTGCGCAAAAGTTCTTTTTCTCCTTCTTCAGGATTGAACGAAGTATTGTTGATGGTGAAAAACGGCGATGCTTCGAGTTTGGAGGCAAGTTCACGTGAAGTGGACGACATGTCTTTATCGACCAGGAAAATATCCACATTTTTCAGATCGTAGGTGGCTGCAAAAACCAAAACCAGCATTTGCATGATAGGAATCATGATGATCATCCGTAGCATGATCTTGTTTCGCCGGACCTGAATAAACTCTTTCTGTATAACGTAAAATATTGTTTTCATCTGTTTTTATTTACAATTGAAAAATTGATCCTTTTCCATTTTTTGAACCCGAATGGTAAATAGTAAATCGTCAGTCAGTGTTTCTATTCCAGTCTGATTTTAAAGTTTTTGATGCTGAGTGCAATAAAAGTAAAAGTCATAAACATCAGGATCAGGGTTTCTTTCCAGACGTACATAATCCCGGTTCCTTTCAGCATGATGTTTTTAATGATCACGATGAACCAGCGCGGAGGCATAGCATGACTGAGAATACGCAGGGGCAGGGGCATATTTTCGATCGGGAACATAAATCCGGACAGCAAAATGGTGGGAAGCATCAGGGCCAGAACCGAAATGAACATGGCCACCATTTGGTTTGGTGCCACAGTCGAAATCAGGATACCCAAACTCAGTGCCATCAGGATAAACAGAAAACTTTCGGCCATCAGGAAAATGAAACTGCCTTTTATCGGAACACCAAATACCAGGACCCCGATTAAAATGATGGTCAATGCATTGATGAATGACAGCAATAAATAAGGAGTTACTTTTCCCAATACAATCTGGATGGGTTTCAATGGTGAAGCAAGCAGTACTTCCATGGTTCCAAGCTCTTTTTCCCTGCTGATGGAGATGGAGGTCATCATCGCCGAAATCAGCATCAGAATCATGGCCATAATCCCGGGAACAAACATGTAAACACTTTTTAAACCCTCGTTGTAAAGCATCCGTACTTCAGTATTGATCTGATTCGGAAGCTGAAGGTTCTGAAGTTTTTCCTTTCTGACATAGTCGTTGATGATTCCGGTAGCATAGCTGGTCAGAATACGGGCTGTATTGGGATCAGAAGCATCAGCCAAAAGCTGGACGTCGGCTTTGCCATCGCGCTCCAGATTTTTCTCAAATTCAGGTCCGAATGTGACCACCATTTTGACTTTCCCTTTTCGGAATACATCCTCCACATCATCACCGGGGAGCAATTCTTCGCTCATGATAAAATAGCCTGATGACAATAGTTTCGAAGTAATTTCGCGGGTAGTGTTATCGTGCGACTGATCGAAAACGGCGATCTTCGAGTTCTGAATATCCGTATTGATCACTTTCCCGAACAGTAACAGCTGCACGACCGGCAATCCGAAGATAATGATCATGGTTCGCGGATCGCGAAAAATGTGTAAAAATTCTTTCCGGAGAAAACCTATAAATTGTTTCATAAACTAAAAGATTAAAAGCCTCTCCCTTTCGGGGAGAGGTTGGAGAGGGGTATTATTTATTCTGTATTGCGTGCAATCTTCAGAAATACTTCATCCATATTTTGAGCTGCGTATTGTTTCTTAAGGTTTTGCGGGGTATCGAGTGCTTCAATTCTTCCATTGTTCATGATTGAAACCCGGTTGCAGTATTCCGCTTCATCCATGTAATGGGTGGTTACAAAAACGGTAATCCCGCGGTCGGATGCTTCATAGATCAGGTCCCAGAATTTTCGGCGGGTAATCGGGTCAACACCTCCGGTTGGCTCGTCCAGAAATACAATTTTCGGCTCGTGAAAAATAGCTACCGAAAAGGCCAGTTTCTGTTTCCATCCCAAAGGCAATGAACCAATCATCGAATCCTTTGCCGATTCAATATCCAGGTTTTTTAGCAGTATATCCTGTCTGATTTTGCGGTCTTTGGGCGAAATGCCGTAAATTCCGGAGAAAAACCGGATGTTTTCAGCAATAGTCATGTCTTCGTACAGCGAAAATTTCTGACTCATGTAGCCGATGTTACGCTTTACTTTTTCAGTCTGCGTGTAAATATCAAATCCACCAACTTTTACTTCACCTGAAGTGGGAGCGGAGAGACCACATAAAATTTTCATCGCCGTGGTTTTCCCGGCGCCATTTGCACCCAGGAATCCAAATATTTCACCCTGAAACACATCAAAATTCAGGTTGTCGTTCGCGACAAATGAACCGAATTTCTTAACCAGATTGCGTACTTCTATTACTTTTTCTTTCATATCAATATTACTGTTCCCCCATCATATTCATAAACACATCCTCAATGCCAGGTTCGAAGTCGAAAACCTGGAGGTCGGTATGATTCTTTTTCAACAGGAAATTTTCGAATTCACTGGCTTCCACTTCGTCATCTTTTCCGGTAACATGCAGGTACTGTCCGAATGCATATGCTGAATCCGTTTTTTCGTATGAACGCAAATCCTGGATCAGGGAGTGCATGTCATTTGACCGGATTGCATACAACTTACGGGTAAAATTATCCACCAGATTACGGGGTGTGTCAATTTTCAGCACTTTCCCTTTCTGCATAAGGGCCACCCGGTTACATAGCATGGCTTCGTTCATATAGGGAGTCGAAACCAGGGTGGTTATTCCTTTCGATTGAAGCTTTTTCAGCATTTCCCAGAATTCCTTGCGTGAAACAGCGTCAACACCGGTTGTTGGTTCGTCGAGCACCAGAATTTCAGGTTTATGAATCAGTGCGCAGGACAAAGCCAGCTTTTGCTTCATTCCTCCGGAAAGTTTTCCGGCCAGTCGTTTTTTAAAGGGTTCAATCTGAATGTAGATGTCCCGGATCAGATCATAGTTTTCGGCGACCGTGGTTTGAAAAACCGTGGCAAAAAAGTTGAGGTTTTCTTCAACGGTCAGATCCTGATAAAGGGAAAACCTACCCGGCATGTATCCAACGATATTTCTGATTTTTTTGTAATCTTTGATGACATCAAAACCGTTCATGGTCGCAGTACCTTCGTCCTGAATCAATAAGGTCATCAGGATGCGCATCAGGGTTGTTTTCCCTGCGCCGTCGGGTCCAATAAGCCCGAATAGCTCACCTTTTTTTACTTCGAACGAAATGTCGCGGACTGCCCGGACATCCTGATATGATTTGCTGATATGCTGAACACTGATCATAGGGATTAAATTTCAAGTTCCAAATTTTAAAATCCAGATTTCAGGCAACAGCTGATTGAGATTTACTGTTCCTTCGCCTGTACCTTATTTTTTTTAGAAAACCACTTCTCCGGGCATACCGATTTTCAGGGTTCCATCGTTAACAACAATTATTTTCACGGCGTACATGAGTTTCACACGTTCTTCCCTGGTTTGAATGATTTTTGGGGTAAATTCTGATTCCGAAGAAATCCAGATGATTTTCCCGCTTAGCGATTGCATCTCTTTGTTTTCGGAATCGATCAGTACTTTAACTTCTTTCCCTGCCTTTACCTCAGAAAGTTGAGTTCCGGAGACATAAACCTTCAGTTCCAGATTCGAAAGATCGGCCATTTTCAGGACAGGTTTGCCCGGAGTAGCCAACTCCCCGGTTTCCAGGTAAGTTTCCAGTACCGTTCCACCGATGGGGCTGTTTATCCTGCATTTGGTCAGCTGTTCATTAAACAGATCAAGTTGCCGTTTAATCACATCCATTTCGCTTCCAATCAGTTGAAATTGGGTATTGGTAGCAGTAATCTGCTTATCAAGAACATTAATTTGCCCGTTAATGTCATCCATCTGCTGTTGTGTAGCAGCCTGGTCTGCAAACATTTTGGAGATACGCTGTTGGGTAGTCGCGACATTCTTCCTTTGTTCCTTCAGTACATTAATCTGGGCAGTCACATTTTGTTTTTTAGTTTCACTTGTTGCCAGTTGCGCATGTGTTTGAAGCTTTTTCAGGTTCAGTTCGGTTGTGTCGATCCGCGCAATCAGTTGCCCGGATTCAAGCCGATCGCCTTGTTTTACTTCCATCGAAAGCAATTTGCCGGCTGTTTCAGAAGAAACAATTGTTTCAACCGCCTCAAAATTCCCATAGGCATCCGACATCTGAGTTCCGTTTTTACAGGCGGCCAGCATCAGTAGCAACAATGTTATGATTTGTAATTTTTTCATCGTTATATATTTTTTTGAATTGTTTATTCCTTTGTAATTTTTTTCCTGAAAAATGCACTTATTACGTTCGAAACTTAAAACCTGAAATTCGAAGCTTATTGGATTCCCCGGATATTTTCCAGTTTGATGCGGGCTTCCTGAATTTGAATTTTATGTGTTTCGAGTGTCAGTTTTGCTGTTGTTTCGGCATTCAGATCCTGAATGTAATCGGCCATGGTGATTGCACCGTTTTCGAGCTTCGAGGCAGAGGTTTTAGTAATTCGTTCCCTGATTTCAATTAGTTTCTGATCGCTTTTCATCAATTCTGTAAACTGGCTGATTTGTTTGTTTTGCTGATCGGTAGCCAGATCGATATTCCGGATAAATGATTCCTGTTTGGTCTGAATAATGTCCTGCTGAAGCTTTAATTGTTGTTGTTGCCTTTTAGTCGTTTTCCAGTCCAGAACATTCCAGTTAAATCCCAATCCAACAAGGTAATAGGTGTCGAATTCGTTGTTGAGCATGTTCAGCCCAGGTTTGCCGTAGCCGGCTTGCCCGAATCCGAAAAGTTTGGGATTTCGCTGTTTCTTCAGGATTTCAGAATTTACATTTAACAGCTCGTTTTGTTTACTGAAGAGGTCCAGTTCAGGTCGCATCAGCGGTTTATCCAACATGACCTGATCTTCGGATAAAACCAGGTTTGCCATTTGACCTGTTGTTTTTCCCGTCAGGATTGACAAGGCGTAGGTAACAGTTTCCTTGTTGCTCTTCAATTCGATAACCATTTGGTCTGTTTTAATGAGTTCAGCCAGCAACTGATCCAGTTCGGATGCCAGAACCATCCCATTGTTTACCGCCGATTCAAGTATTTTCCGGCGTTCGGCCAGCGTCTCACTTTTCTTGTCCAGAATTTTCAGGTTTTCCTGGATCAGGAAGGAAGTGAAAAAGAATTGGTTGACCTTTTCCTTTACCTGATAAAGTTCAATCTCTGTTTGTTGAAGATTGCCGGCACTTTCAGCATTGTTGATCAGTTCTTTGGCTTTGCTTAATCCTCCGTCCCAGATCATTTGTTTGAAGTCAAGGTAAAACTTGTACTGATCCTTATCGACTACAGGGATTTTCATGTTCGGTATGGAGATACCGATTTTGGTCACATCCGATTGGTAGGTGGCCTGACCATTCAGATTGACCTGCGGTAAAAAGCTCGTTGCATTGTTTTCATTTTTGAGGTTCAGTATCTGCTGATACAAATCGAGCTGTTTCAGAACCGGTTGGTTTTCGCGGGCCCAGGTCTGGCATTGTTCCAACGTTACTGATTCCTGTGCCATCAGGAGATGAGCAGAAAGAAGCAGTGCGAAGAACAGGAGTTTAATTGTTTTCATGGATGTTGAATTTTAATTTTTAATCACAATGGCCTTGATTACAAACTGTTTAATGATATCTGCCCGTTCAGCATAAAAAGCTTCGAGTGTACCGGGATCTTCCTTAAACACGATGAAATTCAGAACCGGCCTGGCAACAAAAGGGAATATGCACATTGAAACAACATTGACTACCAAATGTTGCGGTTTCATCCGGATGATCTCACCGCGATCCATGGCTTCCTGAATCTGATCAAAAACAACCTGGGGATTCAGTTTAAACTTCAATACCAGCTTCAATAAACCTGTGGGATCACGGTTCAGCTCTTTCATAATAAAACCCGGTACAAAAGGATGCTTAATCAATACGGCCATGTATGCATCAATAACCTGCTCAATCTTGCTTACCATTCCGACATCTGATTGAATTATTTGTGTCAGCCTGGGAAATGCGAATTTGATTATTTCCGTGAAAATAGCTTCGAAGAGCCGTTCTTTCGTCCGGAAGTAATAGTGCAGCAAGGCTTTGTTAATTCCTGCTTCGTCAGCAATTTCCTGCATTCGGGCGCCATCCATTCCTTTGGAAACAAAGACGGTTTTAGCTGCTTCCAGAATTTTTTCTTCGGTGGTATCTTTTTTTGTATTCATTTTACTTTTTGGTTTAACTAGATGGTTAAATCATGTGGTCAAAAATAGAATGCGTAAATGAATTTACCAAATATTTTAACCAAAAAATTTAACCGTATGGGTAAATTTTAATTGTTGCAGGTTTAAGTATTTGTATTTATTTGATAAACATTGCCCGATATAACATGTTGTTTTCTGCAAAAAATGATAAATTTGATCCTAGAAATTTTAATTATAAGCAGTAACCCGGAATTTATCTTACGTGTTTAAAATTAGAATAATAACCTTAAAAAATTACAGCTATGTCAAAAGGAGTCGATACCAAAAAAAACGAAAAAAAGGAACCCACTAAAACGCTAAAGGAAAAAAGATTAGAGAAAAAAGCTAAAAAGGACAAAAAATAGAGTCTGTTTTGCTTTTATTTTTTATTTTTTTTGATTCATTCAGCAAGGAGCCGGAGCTTAATCCGACTCCTTGCTTTTATTACCCAGGCAGGCCTTTCCCATTTGACAGGGAGAAATCCCATTTGGAAAAGTAAACGGATATTCATTATAAATAATTACCTTTCAGGACCTAAGTATAAATTGTTTTAAACCATTTAATCTGTTCTCAAAATGACTAAACTCACCATAAAACTCAGCTTTTTTGTACTGATACTTGCCTTGCTTATGGCTTGTGCACCGGTAAAACCTAAAAATGAAGGATGGATTCAATTGTTTAACGGCAAGGATTTGAATGACTGGGATCTGAAAATTACCGGATTTCCGCTGAATGAAAATTTTGGAAATACATTCCGGGTAGAAGACAGTCTGTTAAAAGTCAGGTTCGATCAGTATGATAATTTCGACGGGCATTTTGGACATATTTTTTACAAACACGCTTATTCTCATTATAAAATCCGCGTTGAATACCGGTTTGTTGGTGAACAGGCACCCGGTGGTGCCGGCTGGGCCTATCGAAACAGCGGAATCATGATTCATGGGCAACATGCTGCAAGTATGGAGTTAAACCAGGATTTTCCGGTATCCATCGAAGTTCAGTTGTTGGGAGGAAACGGGACTGACGAACGTCCGACACTCAATTTATGCACTCCGGGCACCAATGTGGTCCTGAATGGAGAACTCTGGACTCAGCATTGCCTGAATTCGACATCAAATACTTATCATGGCGATCAATGGGTAACCGCCGAAGTTGAAGTTCAGGGCGATTCGATTATCCGTCACATCATCGGGGGCAAAACGGTCATGGAATATTCACAACCACAGCTGGATGACAGGGATCCAAACTATGTGAAACTACTTCCGGCCGACGGGAACAAACTTCTTAAAAAAGGAAGCATCTCTCTTCAGTCCGAAAGCAGTCCGATTGATTTCCGCAAAGTTGAATTGCTCAACCTGGGCGATGAATACGAATAAAATAACCCTTCTTCAATCGTATTGAAACAGAGCGAAAGTAAAATCAGAAGACCCTGGAAATTTGTATTTCATGGTATAATCCATCAGGATGAATGTTGAATAAAAGTAAAATTTAATGAATACAAAATCTTTTATCCTCATTGGGAGGAGAATGGGTAGGTGTTTTTTTTCGTAACTTGCGTGTGCTTTTAAAGGAAAAGATATGGAACGATATATTTGGTCGAAAGGAATTCTAAAGAACCAGCTTGAAATTATGCGTGGCCCCGAACAAATTGGTTCGGTTGTTTGGGAAAGCCTGATTGGTTCCAAAGCCCATGGCCTGATCAATGGACGCCGTTTTATTCTGAACCGTGAATTTTTTCTTTCCAAACTTGAAATTTATGATGCCAACAATCAGGCGCTTTTAGGTACCATCATGATTAATCTTTTTAATCCGAAAAGCGATATCATCATTAATGGCAAAAGGTTTGAACTGGAAGTGAAGAATTTCTGGCAGTCACGATGGTCGTGGAAATTCAATGGCGACGAACCGATCACATACCAGAGCCACGAATTTTTATCGAAAGACAAGGGTACAATCGAAGTGTTTACAGCCTGCACCGAGGAAATCGAAATCCTGTTGCTGCTCGGACTTTTTGTTCGCAATCAGTTCATCTTATTTATGCTGATGATATTGATCCTTCTGATTTTTGTTGTTTTTTAGCACACTTCACTTATTTTATCCTCTTACAGGAGCGAAAAACAAATCTTCCTGATGTCAGTATGTTTGTACATCTTTGAATCGGGTCTTGAATTATTGGGACAAGTTCTGAATACAGCTATAAAAGTTTAAATAATAGATTAAATTTGCGCAACCAAAATTCAAGACTGGTTTTGGAATATTTTCATTCAAATACAGCACTAAAGAGAAACAACAGATGAAACGGGATAAAATTATTATAGGCATTTCGCAGGGCGACATCAATGGTATCGGTTATGAAGTAATCATAAAAACCCTGATGGAACCCCGGATTCTTGAAATGTGCACGCCAATTGTTTATGGTTCGCCTAAAGTGGCAGCCTACCATAAAAAGGCACTGAATATTGAATCGTTTAATTTCAATCACATCCGGTCAGCCAGTGAAGCCGATTCACGGAAAGCCAATATCATTAATTGTATCGACGACAACATTCGTGTGGAATTGGGTAAATCGAGCGAAATGGCAGGTGAAGCATCTTATATGGCTTTGGAAAAAGCTGTTGAAGACCTTAAAAACGGTGAAATTGATGCATTGATTACTGCTCCCATCAATAAAGATAATATTCAATCTGAAAAATTTAATTTTCCGGGGCACACTGAATATTTAGCTGACCAGTTTAATGTCCGCGATTTTGTGATGCTCATGGTTAGTGAGTCGATGAAAATAGGCGTTGTAGCTGGTCATGTACCTGTTTCGGAAGTTTCTGCAAAAATCACTAAGGGAGCCATCCTGAATAAATTACGGATTATCAATCAGTCGCTCGAACAAGACTTTTTTATCAAACGGCCGCGTATTGCGGTGCTCGGACTCAATCCGCATGCAGGTGATAATGGATTGCTGGGCAAAGAAGAAATTGATATTATCATTCCTGCTATTCAACGGGCTAAAGATGAAGGCATTATTGCAATAGGACCTTATCCTGCCGATGGCTTTTTTGGTTCAGGTGATTATGTAAAATTTGATGCTATTCTGGCCATGTATCACGATCAGGGACTGATTCCATTCAAGATGGCTTCTTTTGAACGGGGAGTTAACTATACAGCCGGACTGCCATTTATCCGGACTTCGCCGGCGCATGGAACTGCATTCAACATTGCCGGCGAGGATAAAGCTTCTCCGGATTCATTCCGTGAATCCCTGTACCTGGCCATCGATATTTTCAAAAATCGTGCATTGTACAAGGAAATTACCAAAAATCCATTGAAAAAATACGAAATTAATCAGGGCCAGGTTGATGAATCAATCGATTTTGAGGCGATTGATGAAGGAATTTAATACTTTCCCAGTCTATGTTTGAATATATCAAAGGTGCTGTTACCACGCTGAAGCCATCTCATATTATACTGGAAGCCAATTCGGTAGGCTATTTTATAGCTATTTCGCTCAATACCTATACACAGTTAAACGGAAAGGAAAACGTTAAACTGTATATCCATCAGGTCATACGCGAAGATGCTCACCTGCTTTATGGTTTTGGGTCCGAAAGTGAACGCGAACTGTTCCGGATGCTTATCTCTGTGAGCGGCATCGGTTCGAATACAGCCATCATGATGTTTTCATCCCTTTCGCCCGATGAAATCAGAAGCGCTATTCTAACCGAAAATGTCAACCTCCTGAAAAGTATAAAGGGTATCGGAATAAAAACAGCCCAAAGGGTTATCATCGATTTAAAGGATAAAGTTGGAAAGACGCCGGCCAGTGAACAAATTGTGGCATCGGCAGACAATACATTGCGAAATGAAGCGTTATCTGCTTTAATAATGCTGGGATTTGCGAAAAAACCTGCCGAAAAGGAATTGGATAAAATTCTGGCAGCACAACCAAATCTTACTGTTGAAAGTGTCATTAAACTGGCGCTGAAAAGCCTTTAATCAGAAAAAGATTCAGAATTGAAAAAGTACGGCCGAAACATACTTCTATTTCTTATTGTATCTATTGTATATGCTCTTGGCGGAAATCCCACTGAATCAAGAACAACTGTCAGGAATTTCGATGAACTGACAGTTTTACCGCAATCTCCTGATACCGTCAGGATTGATACCACCGGCGTGTTGCCTTACCAGTTTAAGGACGAACCTGCATTTGCCTATCCGGATAAAAAGGATAGTTCCAAACTATTCCTGAAAAGGCCATCCAACATAAGCACCGAAATTGAATATGACCCGGTAACCGGCGAATACAATTTTGTGGAGAAGGTTGGTGAACTGAATTTCAGGTTGCCCAAATCGATGACTAAAGAAGAGTTTCAGAAGTACGATTTTGAACAGTCTGTTCAGAATTACTGGCGCAATCAAACCCGGATCAAAGGCATCGAAGACAAAGGTGGCCTGATTCCCCGCCTAACCATCGGCGGTGAAACATTCAATAAAATTTTTGGAAGCAATACCATCGATATTCGTCCACAGGGATATGTTGAAGTAAGTTTTGGCTATCAGATGAATGCGACAGAAAATACCGCAATCCCGGAGCGGTTGCGCAAAGTGCCGACTTTCGATTTCGACCAGAAAATTCAGATGAATGTAATGGGTAAGATTGGTGACCGGATGGAAATGCGCGTGAATTACAACACCGAAGCCACTTTCGATTACGAAAATAAAATGAACCTGGGTTATACCGGGGATGAAGATCAGATTATCAAGAAGATTGAAGCGGGTAATGTTTCTCTTCCGTTGAACGGATCGCTGATCACCGGCGGATCGAACCTGTTCGGTGTCAAAACCGAAATGCAGTTTGGCAAACTAAACCTGACAACTATTTTTTCGCAGCATAAAGGCGAAACCCAGGTAGTTGAGTCGGAAGGCGGAGCCCAGAAAAAGACTTTCGAGATTCCGGCCTCTGATTACGATGCCAACCGCCACTTTTTCCTGGCTCAATATTTTCGCGATCATTACAACGAGGCTCTACAAAACCTGCCGGTAGTGCGTTCATCCATCACAATCAATAAAATTGAAGTATGGGTAACCAACAAATCGAGCAACTTTAAGGAAGCCCGGAATATTTTGGCTTTTATGGATTTGGGCGAACATGATCCGAATATCTACAATAAAATCGGCGCTTTCCAGGAAAATTCAGGATTTCAGTATCCTGAAACTATTTTTCCGTTTAACGATGCCAACGGATTGTACGATCAAATCAAAACAAATTACTCCGGAATCCGTCAATCGGATAACATCAATAAAACACTTGCTCCGCTTAGTCCCGATTTTGTCGGGGGCCAGGATTTTGAAAAAATTGAACAGGCCCGTCTGCTGAGCGAATCAGAATACACGATAAACCTGAATCTCGGTTATATTTCGTTGCGGTCGGCATTGAATTCGGATGAAATTCTGGCTGTTTCGTTTAATTACACAGCCAACGGAAAAACATACCAGGTTGGGGAGTTTTCAACCGATGGTATCAATGCCCCGGAAACCCTGATTCTGAAATTGCTGAAAGGAACCAACCTGTCGCCAAAAATTCCGACCTGGAAGCTGATGATGAAAAACATCTACGATTTGAATGCCTATCAGCTAACCAAAGATGAGTTTGTGCTTGACATCATGTACCAGAATGATGAAACAGGCACTTACGTAAATTATTTTCCAGAGGGTCGTTTGGATGGACACATTCTTTTGAATGTCATGAACCTGGATAAGCTGAATTCGCAGAACGACCTGATGCATGACGGAGTTTTCGACTACGTGGAAGGAATTACAGTCAATTCGTCTTCCGGAAAAATAATTTTCCCTGTTCTCGAACCATTCGGGAAAAATCTTGCCGATTCGATCCTCGATCCTGAATTAATCAAAAAATATGTTTATTCCACGCTCTACGATGACACCCGGACTGTTGCCGAACAGGATGCCGAACATAACAAATTCAAACTGAAAGGATCGTACAAAGGGTCGTCGAGTTCCGAAATTATGGTGGGTTCTCAGAACCTGGCCCGGGGTTCGGTAAAAGTCAGTGCAGGAGGCCGTGCACTGACTGAAAACATTGATTATACCGTTGATTATACTTCAGGAATTGTAAAAATTATCAATTCAGGATTACTCGAATCAGGGACACCATTGCAGGTTTCAACCGAAAGCCAGGACCTGTTTAGCATGCAGCGAAAAACCATGGTTGGAGCACATGCCAACTATGCCTTCAGCGACCGGTTTAACCTTGGCGCAACCGTTTTACACATGCAGGAAAGGCCGTTAACCCAAAAAGTAAATTATGGTGACGATCCTATTTCGAATACCATGCTCGGCCTGGATGCCAATTATTCGAGTGAATCGCAGTTGCTGACTACATTGATTGACAAACTGCCTTTTTATGCAACCAAGGAAAAATCAGCCATATCGTTTGACGGTGAGTTTGCGGAATTGGTTCCGGGCCATTCAAAGGTCATCAAAAAGAGTGGAACAGCCTATATCGACGATTTTGAAGCAACCAAAACATCCATCAGCCTGAAGGAACGGTCATCCTGGGTTATTGCCAGTACACCGCAGAAACAACCTTCCTTGTTCCCTGAAGCAGAGGGCGAGACCGGCGATCAGCTTGCCTATGGCTATAACCGGGCTAAACTGGCATGGTACGTTATCGATCCGCTGTTTTTAAGAAACAACGCGACGACTCCCGATCACATTAAAAACGATAAAAATCTTCAGTCGAATAACCTGGTACGCGAGGTGTATGAAAAGGAGATTTTCCCTGACCGTGAAACTCCGGTTGGTTTGCCAACCAACATTCCCGTGCTCGATCTGGCTTTTTATCCGCAGGAAAGAGGTCCGTACAATTTTGACAGTAAACCTTCCAATTTTTCCCATGGGGTAAATCCTGACGGAACACTCAAAGATCCAAAATCGCGTTGGGGTGGTATTATGCGAAGGATTGAAACCAGTGATTTTGAGGCTGCCAACATTGAATTCATTGAATTCTGGGTGATGGATCCATTTATTAATGACACTCTTCATCAAAACCAGGGTGGGGACTTGTATTTTAACCTGGGAGATATTTCGGAAGACGTGTTGAAGGACTCCCGAAAATCATTCGAAAATGGTCTGCCAACCACTGCTGATTTGACCAGTGTGGACACTACTGTCTGGGGAAGGGTTTCCAAACTTCAATCCCTGGTCAGGGAATTTGACAACAACGCTGAGAGCCGCCGTTATCAGGATATCGGATTTGACGGTTTAAATGATGAGGATGAAGCAATATTTCACCAGACGTACCTGGAAACGATGAAAACTATTCTGGACCAGAATGCATTGGCTAAAGTTTTAAAAGATCCTTCCGGAGATAATTACCATTATTTCCGTGGATCGGATTACGATCAGGCGAAATTGGGAATTCTGGAGCGATATAAAAACTATAACGGATCGGATGGAAACTCCCCCACTGCGGAAATGTCTCCGGAGATTTATCCTACGTCAGCGATCAACCAGCCGGATATAGAGGATATTAACAATGACAATACACTGAACGAATACGAACGTTACTATCAGTATAAAGTCAGTATTCGTCAGAATGACACGGTGATTGGCAGGAATTTCATCACCGATAAAAAGAGCGCCAACGTGACTTTGAAAAACGGGAGAACGGAAAGAGTGACCTGGTATCAGTTTAAAATTCCGGTAAAGAGTCCAAATGAAGCATTTGGATCCATTACCGATTTTAAATCGATCCGTTTTCTGAGGATGTTTATGAAAGGATTTTCTGAGCCCATGATACTTCGTTTCGCCACGCTTGATCTGGTGCGTTCAGACTGGCGTAAATACACCAAAGACGTGGATGGGAACCCGGGTGTCAACGCTTTAACCACTCAGTTTGATATTTCGGCAGTGAATATTGAAGAGAATGCCAGTCGTAAACCGGTACAATATGTATTACCTCCGGGTATTGAACGGGTGATCGACCCTGCCAATCCGCAACTCCGGCAGTTGAACGAACAGTCGTTATTGTTACGGACCATTGACCTGGAAGAAGGAGAAGCACGCGCTGCCTACAAAAACCTTCAAATGGATTTCCGGAATTACAAACGGCTTCAACTGGAAGTTCACGCCGAAGCCATTAAAGGATATCCCCTGAAAGACGATGATTTGTCGCTGATCGTGCGGATGGGTTCCGATTACAATTACAACTATTACGAATACGAAGTACCACTTTCGCTTACCCCTGAAGGTTTATACAGCAGCGCAAACGAAGTTGACCGTTATGCTGTATGGCCCGATGCCAATCGGATCGATCTTCAGCTCGATGCTTTCACCAATTTAAAACTGAAGCGGAACGATGAAATCAGGCAGGCTGGTTCAACCGCCAGTATGGCACAGGTTTTTTCGGTTGATGATGGCATTCGGAAGATAAAAATCAAAGGAAATCCCAACCTGGGAAATGTGGAGGTTATGATGGTCGGTATCCGTTACAATAAAAAAGATGACAACAATTATGGGCCACGATCGGTTGAAGTCTGGCTCAATGAACTCCGTCTGGCTGATTTTGAAGAAGGTGGAGGATGGGCTGCAACGGGGCGGGTTACCGCACGTCTGGCCGATCTGGGTTCGGTCATTTTTGCAGGACGGACCAGAAGTTCAGGTTTTGGAAGCATCGATAAAAAAGTAAACGAACGTGCCATGGACGATCTGGTTGAAATGGATCTTTCGGCCAACCTCGAACTGGGTAAATTCTTTCCTGAAAAGGCTCAGGTTAGATTACCGCTCTACCTGGGTTATTCACAAAGTAAAAGCAATCCAAAATACAATCCGCTCGATCCTGACATTAAAATGAAGGATGCCCTTAGCATGGCAGGCAGTAAAACGGAAAAAGATTCGATCAAGCAGTTGGCCCAGGATCTGGTTACCCGCAAAAGTTTTAACCTGACCAATGTTAAAATTGATAAAAGCAGTAAATCAGGCAAACCGAAATTTTACGATCCCACAAACTTCTCAGTGACCTATTCATACAACGAGATGATGAAAAGGAGTATCAACATTGAGCAGAATCTGGATAAAAATTACCGCGGATTATTCAGTTACAATTTTAACGGCAGGCCGGAAGTGATTGAACCCTTCCAGAACTCAAAACTTCTTAAGAAAAATATTTTCAGACTGATCAGGGATTTTAATTTCTATCCGATGCCTTCTCAGTTTTCCTACCGGGCTGATCTTTACAGGCATTACAACGAAATTCAACTCCGGAATATCTCGAATCCGAATATGATTATTCCGCGAACATTCAATAAGGATTTCATTTTGAACCGCTATACCGATTTGCGGTTCAACTTAACACGCAGTCTGGAATTTGATTTTTCGTCCCAGAATACGGCGCGAATTGATGAGCCTGAAGGGCGCATCAACCGTAACGATGACGATTATTCCATGAAGAGAGATTCCATTCTCACCAATCTGATGAATCTGGGCCGGCCAACCCTTTATCATCACATGATCAATGCAACTTATATGGCGCCGATAAACAAACTTCCGTTACTCGACTGGACTTCACTTTCGGCGCGGTATCAGGGTATGTATGACTGGCAGGCTGGTCCTGTTACCGACAAATCGGTAATACTCGGGAATGTGATTGAAAATTCCCGGCAGGTCCAGTTAAATGGTCAGCTCAATATGGTAACTCTGTACAATAAGGTTGGCTTTCTGGAAGATATCAACCGGAAATACGGAACAAGCAGCCGTCAGCAACAACGGATGCAAAGGTCCCGCCCGGGACAGCCCGCGCAAAAGCAGCCGGCTGGCGCCGGGAATGACAAAACTGCACCCCGGATTAAGGAGGTCACTTATTCAGTCAACAATGTCCGGTTAAGGGCTAAAACACCGAAGTCAATTTTCCACAAGCTTAAGACCGAGGATGTTGAGGTAAATGCCTTTACAAAAGATGGAACCAAAGTAAATGGTGAAGTGGCTGTTCTTAATGAAAACAGAATCAGTTTTACTTCTGAAGAAAGTCTTTCCGGTGTAAAATTTGTTGTAAAAGGCAAGGTTGAAAAAAACGGTAACCTTGGTCTGAAACTGGTACAATACACTGCACGTGCCCTGATGAGTGTACGCAGTATTTCATTGAGTTATTCAGCCACCGACGGAACGGTATTGCCAGGATTTATGCCCGAACCGGTAATCTTCGGCGCCGGAAAATATAAGCCGGACCAATCGATGTTCGGTGATCTTTCAGGCCAGACCACAGCTCCCGGAATACCCTTCCTTCTTGGCTGGCAGGATAAGGATTTCGCGTTAAAAGCTGCTAAAAACGGATGGATATCCCGTGACTCAACACTTAATTCACCGTTCGTCATGTCACACAGCGAAACCGTTAATTTCCGGGCCAATGTTGAACCTTTTCCCGACCTGCGGATTGATGTGAATGCCAACCGTACCTACTCCGAACGTACTACCGAATTTTATAATTACAACAATACCAGCGGTCAGTTTGATCCTTTGAACCGTTCAGTCCGTGGCAATTTCACCATGTCGGTCAATACCATGAGAACCGCTTTCAGTAAAATGGGGAATGATGCCAAAGCGCCTGCTTCCCAGGCATTTCAGAATCTGAAAGATTATCGTATTGTGATAGCGGAGCGTTTTGCCAGCCAACGGGTAGGCAATGCCCTGGCCGGATA
This sequence comes from Bacteroidales bacterium, assembly GCA_038251165.1. Lineage (GTDB taxonomy): Bacteria > Bacteroidota > Bacteroidia > Bacteroidales > Prolixibacteraceae > Aquipluma. Next base: position 37,871 of record JBBSBP010000037.1, read on the forward strand.
CAATCCAACGGAATATAATCAGGAAACAGGATTTCCGGTGGGTTACGGACCAACTTCACCACAGGTAATGGTCCCCGCATTTATTGCCGCGTATACCGGGCAAACCCCTGATAAAGTTTCATTAAGTCCGTTTCCATCCATTAAATACATGCGTCCAAACTGGCGTATTACCTATGAAGGAGTTGTTTCGCAAATCGAATTACTGAAGCGGTATGTGAAAACCATGAGTTTTAATCATTCCTACCGCTCGAGTTATAATGTAGGTTCGTTTATTTCCAACCTCGATTACGACGAAAAACTTTACAGTGATGGGTTTAGTTATGTGCGCAATACCCTGGGCGATTTTATCGGGCCAAACGATATCAATTCAGTGAGTATTTCAGAACAATTTAGTCCGCTGATAAACATAGATATTACCTGGATTAATGATTTTGAAACCCGTGCAGAATTGAAGTCATCCCGAAACCTGGCCCTGAGTTTTTCCAACAACCAGATTACCGAAGTATTGAGTAACGAAATGGTATTTGGTCTTGGCTACCGGTTTACACGCATGGACCTGATCGTCAAAACCAAAAAATCGCAAAAGGCTTATTCAAACGATTTAAATTTAAGGGCTGATCTTTCGTTCCGGAAAAACAAAACCATTTTACGAAGAATCGTTGAGGATGTCGATGAATTAACTGCCGGGCAGGAATCCATTACCTTAAAAACTACCGCCGACTATATGCTGAGTGACAGGTTCCAGCTGCGGCTGTATTACGACCGAATTATAAACAAACCTAAAGTCGGTTCATACGATACCTCCAATACCAATTTCGGGGTTAGCTTCAGGTTTACCCTGGCGCAATAATCCGATACCCCCGGAGGATTAATGGGCCGGTCATTGCCGGATAATCCATCGTCAATTGTCTTTGGAAGGCCTTAATAACAAGGAATGACTTTATATCCTTCAATAATATGCTGTGAATTTTAAAACTTTATTTCCACAACACTTGTTATTCTGTTATTAATTTCATTTTTTTACATCAGATTTTAAAAACATGATTCAAAATACAAATACAATATGGCTTCCGTGGTGGGGTCTTTCTGCAAATAACAGGAAGTAAGAGCCATATTGGTATTTTTTTTAACCATATTCGGCCTACTTCTCTTCGGGAAAGCAGGTTTTTAAATTTTACAAAAGAGATGATTACAAATTCAACAAATTGGTGGTGGCACAGAAACTTTTCACAATACCGTGGATGGAAGTAGCTATCATTGATAAAAAATGAACAAAAAAGCGGCTTATCGGAACACGGTAAGCCGCTTTTTTGTGGCCACCTTCCCGTTCCCCCGTTGGGGGAATGCTAAAAGTTCTAATCATTATTTCTGAAAGCCCTGTAAGGGCGATATATAATAGCCCGGGGCAACGCCCCGGGAAAAGAAAATAGAGGGAGAGCCGTCCGCGGAAAATGTTATTTATAGTAATAATCTTGTTTCGGACGGAAGAGTAAAAACGGTTTTAAAAGTGATAAGTTATAATAAAATAGATACCCGATGAAAAAAATTAATGTACAGGTCAGCGTAAAAAAGATACTTGCCGATACGTTGACCCCGGTAAGTGTTTACCTGAAATTCAGAGATTTATTCCCAAATTCAATCCTGCTTGAAAGCTCCGATTATCACGGACACGAAAATGCCTATTCATTTATCTGCATCAAGCCAATGGCTTGTTTTACGGCCGATGCCGGGCAAATCACCATCGAATACAATAACCGCGAAAAAGTGACTAAAGCCATTTCTGCTGCATGTCCGGTCGATCAGGAGCTTGATTCGTTTTTTAAGTCCTTCAGTCTTTCCGGAGAAACCGAAAACCTGCCGGCCAATGGCTTATTCGGATATATCAGCTATGATGCCGTTAAATATTTCGAGAAAATTGAAATTAAGGCAGCGTCAAAAGAAGCCTACAAAATTCCGGAGCTTAAGTATTGCTTTTACAAGTACATTGTGGCGATCGATCACCACAAGGATATGATCTACCTGATCGAAAACCTGATGGAAAGTGAAACGAAGGAAATTGGGCAGATTGAATCGTTGCTTCGTAACCTGACTTTTTCTCCGACACAATTCGATACCGTTGGCTCTGAAGTTTCGAATATTACCAACGAACAGTACAAATACATGGTGAGCAAAGGCAAAGAACATTGTTTTCGCGGCGATGTTTTTCAGATTGTACTCTCCCGTCAGTTTTCGCAGGAATTTAAAGGCGATGAGTTCAACGTATACCGGGCTTTACGTTCAGTGAATCCTTCTCCGTATTTATTTTTCTTCGACTACGGAACCTATCGTATTTTTGGTTCAAGCCCGGAAGCTGAGTTACGCATCAAAAAAGACCGGGCGATCATTAACCCGATTGCCGGAACATTTAAACGTTCAGGAAATGATGATGAAGACCGCCGCTCAGCTGAGCGATTATGTGCCGATCCAAAGGAAAATGCAGAACATGTGATGCTGGTTGATCTGGCGAGGAACGACCTGAGCCGGAATGCCAGTGATGTTACCGTTGACAGCTACCGGCAGGTTCAGTATTTTTCGCATGTCATTCATCTGGTATCGGAAGTTTCAGGTAAATTGCCCGAAAACACCAACATGATTACCGTTTTGGGTGATTCTTTTCCTGCCGGTACTTTATCGGGAGCTCCGAAACACCGGGCCATGCAACTGATCGATACCTACGAAAACCAGCGTCGCAACTATTATGGCGGGTGCATCGGTTACCTTGGGTTCGACCAGACCCTGAATCATGCCATCATGATCCGATCATTCCTGAGTAAGGGAAATACCCTTTTTTACCAGGCTGGCGCCGGTATTGTTGCCGATTCTCAGGAGGAAAATGAATTGCAGGAAGTCAACAACAAACTGGCAGCCCTGAAAAAAGCGCTGGAAATGGCGAAGGAAATTAATTAACAGCCCCACCCAAATCCTCCCCTAAGGGGAGGGCTAAAAAACAAAACGATGAAACAACGTGAAAAACATACCGAAAAAAGCGAATTCCAATCACCCCTCCTTAGGAGGGGCAGGGGGGAGGCTATAGTAGTCATCGATAATTACGATTCATTCACCTACAACCTGGTGCATGCCATTAAAAAGATATCGGGTTTGCCGGTTGATGTATACCGAAACGATGAAATAGCCCTGGAAGATCTTAATCAGTACGACAAAATTGTGTTGTCACCTGGTCCGGGGATTCCGGTGGAAGCAGGTTTGCTTCTGGACATTATCCGCAGGTATGCACCAACCAAAAGTATACTGGGAGTATGTCTCGGGCATCAGGCGATTGGCGAGGCTTTTGGCGGAACGCTCACCAACATGAACCGGGTTTTACACGGAATTGCAACCCCGGTCACCAAAACCAAAATCACAACGGATTTGTTTGAAGGATTGCCGGATAGTTTTCAGGTTGGTCGCTACCATTCCTGGATCGTCAATCCGGACGGACTTCCGGAGTGTTTGAAGGTTACCAGTTACGATGAAAAGGGAATGATCATGTCGATGAAACACGATCATTTTGATGTGGAAGGCGTTCAGTTTCATCCAGAATCGGTGCTAACTCCATTGGGAGAGCAAATGATTGAAAACTGGTTAAGGA
>JBBSBP010000038.1:0-41425 GCA_038251165.1 Bacteroidales bacterium
AAATTGGAAAATGCAAATTCAAGTATTGTTCATGAAGTAGACATGAATACGACAACAGCAAATGCATGGGAAGAATTAACCTACGATTTTAGCGGAGCACCTGCTGCGGACTATATGAGAGTGGTTATTTTCTTTGATTTCGGAAACCCCGGAGATGATTCAGTGTATTATTACGACGAATTCGAACTAACTAATTAAACGCCATAACAATGAAAAACAATACTAAATACATATTCGTATTGCTCGCAAGTGCAATACTGACATTCACCGGGTGCCAGAACGATACCTATGAACTGGGAACTTTGGTTGTACCAACGAATGTTGATCTGACCTTTCAGATTACAGGAGCCGATGCAGCCAATCCGGACGGAGATGGAAGTGGCGTGGTTAATTTCACGGCATCTGCAGACAATGAAATCACTTACAACTATCTTTTCGGTGATGGCAAAGACAACAAAATTGCTCCTGATGGAACAGTAACACATGTATTCTCGAAAAATGGTGTAAATACCTACAATGTTACAGTTATTGCCATTGGAACAGGTGGATTATCTTCCAGCAAAACTGTTCAGGTTAAAGTATTTAGCAGTTTTACCGACGACGAAGCTTTAGAGTTCCTGACTGGTGGAAGTTCAAAAACCTGGTATTGGGCAGCCGACCAACCCGGACATACAGGTCTTGGACCAAATTTTGAAGATGCAGGTAAAGCCTATGCAGCATGGTATGCGGCGGCTCCTTTTGAAAAAGCTTGTATGTACGACGATGTATTTGTGTTCACCAAAACTGCAGGAGGTTTAACTTTTGAACAAACAGCAGGTACAGCATTTGTTCCGGGAACTTATGCAGGAAAAATTGGTGTTGGACCAGATGCATGTTATGGACAGGATGTTATTCCGTCGCTTTTGGGAGTTAAGAATGTGTCTTTTTCACCATCTTCTTCTATTGCTACGGTTGACGGCGGCTACAGAGGTACGTCCATGAGTTTTTCTGATGGTGGATTTATGGGCTGGTATGTTGGCACCAACGAATATGAAATTATTCAGGTTACCGATAATATCCTGAAGGTGCGGATACAGGAAGATGCCACATTTGCCTGGTACCACATTTTCACTACTGTAAAACCAGTACAATAAATTTCTTCAGAAATTAATGAAGTACATGTTTAAGGGTTAATCATATAGGGTTTGAAAGTGAAGAAAAAGACGTTACATGAAGGGCGTTGGGGTATTCCCCGATTGTAACGTCTTAACTGAATCGGATCTTGCATCCGCCAATAAATTACCACTTTCTCGTATTGAAACACAAATAAGCTAAATATCATGTTGTCAGAAATAAAAAAAACAATCCAACACCATTCATTTTCATTTTTTATAATCAGTGCCTTATTTCTTTTGGCCGGTTGTAAAGATGAAGCGAAAAGCAGCTTCACAGCTGACTTCACTTATGAATTAGTTGATGGTAACCACATCAGGTTTATGAATCAATCGTCAGGTGAGTATTATTCATTGGATTGGGATTTTGCTAATGGTGAAAAAATTTCGACAACAGATAAAACAAAAACTTTAACCATCTATTATCCGGCGAAAGGAGAATATAATGTAACGCTTACCGCGTTAGATTATACCGGGAACAAAAAATCCATTTCAAAAAATGTAAGTATTGCAAAATCAGATTTGGCGCTTTCGTTTACGGCCACGGTTGATGCCGTGAAGACCAACTATGTAAATCTGACCAATACTTCAACCGGCGACTATGATTCCTTTAAATGGATTTACCGGGATCAGGAAGTTCAGGATCAGGTGAATGCTGTTGCCTATTTCCCATTAGCTGGCAGCTATGAAATTGAATTACAAGTTCGAAAAGGAACCAATACCATTTCTTCAAAACAAATCCTAAAAATCAATCAGGACGATCCGAATTATGTGCCCTATTCTACCCTATTCTGGTCTGATGAGTTTAATACCGATGGTGCCCCTGATCCTGCAAAATGGGGTTATGATCTGGGCACAGGAAATGGAGGATGGGGAAATCAGGAACTTCAATATTACACCAGCCGCTCCGAAAATGTAATTGTACAGGGAGGAGTTTTAAAGATTAAAGCCATCAAGGAAAACTACAGTGGAAGTGCATATACATCGACCAGACTTCTCTCACTGAACAAATTCGCCTTTACCTATGGTAAAATTGAAGTGAAGACAAAATTACCAGCGGGCATTGGAACCTGGCCTGCAGTTTGGATGCTGGGCACCAATGTAAATACTACAGGCTGGCCTGCCTGCGGCGAAATTGATATCGTTGAACACCGTGGAAGTGAACTAAATAAAATCTTCGGAACCTTACATTATCCCGGAAGATCGGGGGGAAATGCAGATGGAAATACGAAAATAATTTTGAACGCGACAACCGAGTTTCACATTTATACGGCTGAATGGACTTCAAGCGCAATTAAAATATCTGTTGATAATCAGCTTTTTCATACCGTAGTTAATTCAAGTGCAATTCCTTTTAATCACGATTTCTTTTTGCTGATTAATCTGGCGATGGGCGGAACATTTGGCGGTGCAGTTGATCCGGCATTTACAAATACAACGCTCGAAGTTGACTACATAAGAGTTTACAAATAAGAAATTTAATATTAAAAAAAAACTACCAGTCTCTCTTTATACCATCAAAGACCAACCTATGAAAAAAATTGCAAAAGCCTTGATTATTGCAGGTTGCATTCCTTTTTTTTCTGCCTGTCAATCGAAAAAAGCAGAAAACAAATCAGACAAATATCAATTGGTTTGGAGCGATGAGTTTGACTATTCCGGTCTTCCTGATTCAACCAAATGGAAGTATGATACCGAAGGTAATTCGGCTGGCTGGGGAAACAATGAAGCACAATTTTATACCATCAGCAGAAAAGAAAATGCCTGGACTGAGAATGGAAAATTAAATATTACTGCCATTCAGGAAGATTTTGAAGGAAAGAGATATACTTCTGCCCGGTTAATCTCAAAAGCTGACTGGCAATATGGACGGGTTGAAGTCCGCGCACAACTACCCGGCGGAACCGGAACCTGGGCTGCAATTTGGATGATGCCAGGCGGTTGGACCTTCAACGATGGGAACTGGCCAGATATCGGTGAAATTGATATTATGGAACATGTTGGACATGACTCAAATGTAATCCATGCATCTGCTCACTCAAAAGACTATCAATGGCAGGCAGAAACACAAAAAACAGCCATCATTACAATACCTGATGCAACAACAGAATTTCACAACTACATTTTAGACTGGTCTCCGGAGGTCATGAAAGCCTATGTTGACGACAGTTTATACTTTACCTACGAAAATGAAAATCTGGGTGAGACAAAATGGCCCTATAACAAGCCATTCTATCTCATTTTAAATCTTGCTGTTGGCGGTGCCTGGGGAAGTATAAACGGAATTAATGACGCCGTATTTCCACAAACCATGGAAGTTGACTATGTCCGTATTTATCAGAAACAATAATCGGATTCAAGTTCACTTTTAATTTGAATACCTGATCATATTAACTCAAATAACCATGAACAAAAGAGCTATTTATATAGGAAATACTGAAGTCAAATCTGGCAGCAAAAGTATAAAAGGGCAATTTGTAGAAATCGAAACCGAAAAGTTTTACATGATCAGCAACTACAATCAGATGCCTGATTTCTTTATGACAATCGTGAGTAATTCTGATCATTGGATGTTTATTTCCAGCAATGGGTCACTTTCTGCCGGAAGGAAAAACCGCGACAATGCTTTATTCCCTTATTATACAGTCGATAAAATTCACGATTCTAAAGACATTACCGGAAGTAAGACCTATTTCCTGATCAGCATTGATGAAAAAACTTCTCTATGGGAACCCTTTTCAGCCGAATCGGAAAAAACATACCCGATTGAGCGGAATATCTACAAAAGCATTTACGGCAACAAAATAATCTTCGAAGAAATTAATCTGGATTTAGGCGTTGGTTTCCGATATGGTTGGTACTACAGCGAAAAGTTTGGAATAATAAAAAAAGCGACAGTTAGTAATCTGAATAAAAAAACGATAACGGTTGAACTGCTTGATGGAATTAATAACATACTTCCGAACGGTGTCGATTTTGATTTTCAGAATGCCTACAGTAATTTGCTCGATGCCTATAAAAAATGTGAACTACTCGAAGAAACTAAACTTGGATTGTATACTTTGAGTTCAATTCCGGTCGACAGGGCTGAACCCAGCGAATCACTCAAAGCAACAACTGTTTGGCTGAACGGACTTAAGGATTCAAAGATTCTCATCTCGGGCAAACAGGTGGAGAATTTCAAAAAAGGTCTTCCCATTGAAACAGAAACAGATATAAGGGCAAACAGGGGAGCATTCCTTGTAAATGCCAGCTTTCCACTCGCAAGCGATGCCCGGGAAAAATGGATGATTGTTGCTGAAATCAACCAGGAAAGTAGTGATGTTGCAAACCTCAATCATTTCCTGAAAAACACAAAAAACCTTGAGCAACAAGTAACCGACGATATCAATACAGGAACAAATAACCTGAAAAGAATTGTATCAAAAGCCGACGGCTTACAAATAGGAAATGAAGAATTACTATCTGCGAGACACTTTTCAAACACCTTGTACAATGTCATGAGAGGTGGAATTTTCACCAACAACTACAGCATTGACGCTAAAGATCTTAAGTTGTTTGTCAGCCAAATCAATCAATCGATTGCTGAAAAGTACAAAACATGGTTTGAAGAATTGCCAGGCGAAATCAGCTTAATGCAATTGAATGAACTCACTGAGCAAATAGCTGATCCTAATCTCATTCGCATTTGTCACGAATATTTGCCACTTACTTTCAGCCGGAGACATGGCGATCCAAGCCGTCCCTGGAATCAGTTTTCTATTGAAACAAAAAATGAAGATGGTTCTCTAAAATTAAATTACCAGGGTAACTGGCGTGATATCTTCCAAAACTGGGAAGCACTCAGCTTTTCCTATCCGGAATTTCTGGAAGGAATGATCAGCAAATTTTTAAACGCAACCACTGCCGACGGATATAATCCATACCGCGTAACCCGTGAAGGCATCGACTGGGAATGTCCCGATCCGCACGATCCATGGGCTTACATTGGTTACTGGGGCGACCATCAGATTATTTATCTTCAGAAATTACTTGAACTTACCAACGAATTTCATCCCGGCGAACTCGATAAATTGCTGGAAAAGGAAATATTTGCTTATGCCAATGTGCCCTACCGCATAAAATCGTACGAAGACATCGTAAAAAATCCGCAGGATACCATTGAGTTTGATTTTGAATTAAATGATCAGGTCAAAGCCCGAACAAAACAAATTGGTGCAGATGGAAGTCTTTTAGCGAACCAGGATGAAGATGTTTACCTGGTAAATCTTACCGAGAAAATACTGGTAACCTTATTGGCCAAATTAAGTAATTTTATACCTGAAGCCGGAATCTGGCTGAATACGCAACGGCCGGAATGGAACGATGCCAATAATGCTTTGGTCGGAAATGGTGTTTCGATGGTTACACTTTATTACCTGAGACGTTTCCTGAAATTCTGGAATGAAAGATTCAGTGAATCGGCAATTCAGGAATTACTGATTTCAGAAGAAGTAAAAAGCTTATTTGATCAACTATTTAGCCTCTTTGAAGAAAATATTTCTCTGCTCGAAACCGGGTTCACCAATGAAGACCGGCGGCGTTTTGCCGATATTTTGGGTGAAGCAGGAAGTGACTACCGCCATGCCATATACAAAAATTCATTCTCCGGAAAGAAAAGTGTCGTCGAGGTGAAACACCTGATCAGGTTTACGAGCCTTGCAGTTGAATACATGAATCAATCGATAAAAGTCAACAAACGCGAGGATGGACTTTATCATGCCTATAACCTGATTTCATTTTCAGATCAAAGCGTTTCAATACGCCACTTGTATGAAATGCTTGAAGGACAGGTTGCCGTTTTAAGTTCCGGTTTTCTTTCGGCTCAGGAAAGTCTGGATGTATTGAATTCACTAAAATGGAGCAGTTTGTTCCGACGCGATCAGTACAGTTATTTGCTTTATCCTGACCGACAGCTGCCACTTTTCATTCAGAAAAATAACATCCCGGCCAATAAAGTAAATCAATCCATCCTGCTGAAAAAATTAATTGCCGATCAGGAAACTTCCATTTTAAGTGCTGATGATTTGGGAAACTTCCATTTTAATGGATCGTTCAGAAATGCAGCAATTCTGGATAAAGCGCTGGAAGCTTTAGATTCCGGGAAATATGGCACACTTGTTACCGAAGGAAAAAAGGAGGTTTTAGCGATTTACGAAAAGCTTTTTGATCATCAGTCGTTTACTGGCCGCTCTGGCACTTTTTATGGCTACGAAGGATTGGGTAGCATCTACTGGCACATGGTTTCAAAACTATTACTTGCTGCTCAGGAAAGTTATTTTAATGGGATAAACGAAGGAGCCGATGCTGTTGTTTTGGGCAAGATTAAAGATCACTATTATGAGATCAAGGCTGGAATTGGAATGTACAAATCTCCCAAATTATATGGAGCGTTTCCTACTGATGCCTATTCGCATACACCGGGAAACGCTGGCGCTCAACAGCCGGGAATGACCGGACAGGTGAAGGAAGACTTCCTTTCAAGAATGCGGGAACTGGGCATTCACATCGAAAATGGAGAAATTTCATTTCAAACCTCTTTGATCAATCCGGATGAAATATTAAAGCAGGGCAGCGTATTTGAGTATTTTAATTTAAAAGGTGAACAACAGCAAATCACGCTTCATGAAGGGCAACTGGGATTCACCTTCTGTCAGGTTCCTGTTCTGTACTGCAACTCAAGCGATGATAAAACCAGGATTAAACTACTAGATGGGAGACAAATCCTGATTGAAGGTCATACTTTAAACAAGGAGATCAGCTCTAATATTTTCCAACGGAATGGAGATGTAACTCAAATTGAGGTTTCATTTCGCCATCTTATTCATTAATCGATTATCCAAGAAAACTTAAAACGGAGATCAACAATATGTCATTCAAAAGTGAGAATATTCTATCCCTGATCGGCACCGATTTTTCAAATAAATCTGAAACTGATCTGCGAACCATCTTTTCAGCGATGCTGAATCAGGGTTTACACGGAATGTGCTTTAGCCCCTACCTCGAAGATCAAAAACCAGGTTCCCTAATTACAGAAGACCAAATTCGCAAAAAGTTGGAGATCATCCGGCCATATACCAGTTGGATCAGGTCATTCTCTGTTACCGATGGAAATGAAATGATTCCACGGATAGCTAAAGAATTCGGACTAAAAACGATGGTAGGCGCATGGCTTGGCGAAGATGAAGAAAAGAATGAAGAGGAAATTGCAAATGTGATTAAGATTGCCAAAGCGGGTTATGCCGATTTGGTTGCCGTTGGCAATGAAGTACTTTATCGTGAAGATCTATCGGAAGAAGAGTTGCTGAAATACATCAAACGGGTTAAAGATGCCTTGCCGGGAATTCAGGTCGGATATGTTGATGCCTATTATGAATTCTGCAACCGGCCGGCAGTTACTGAGGCTTGTGATGTGCTGTTTGCCAATTGCTACCCATTTTGGGAAGGCTGCCACATCGACTATTCACTGCTTTATATGAAAGATATGTACCGTCGTGCAGTAAATGCCGGCAACGGGAAAAAAGTGATTATTAGCGAAACCGGCTGGCCAAATAAGGGAACGTCATTCGAAGATTCTGAACCTTCATTTAATAATGCAATCCGGTATTTTATCAACACCCAAAAATGGTATAAAGAAGATAATATTGATGTATTCTATTTTTCAGGATTCGATGAAATGTGGAAAATGAGCGATGAAGGTGACGTAGGAGCATACTGGGGACTTTGGGATAAAGACGGAAAATTAAAATACGGAAAATAAATCTTACCGGATGAATACTTACAGCGCATTGGGAATTGCAAGTGGAAAAGCTATTTGTTATTCGGGATACAGGGAAGGACAAAGTCCTGATTCAGGAATTTATCCTTCTTATAATCAGATAAAAGAAGATTTACTGATCCTTCAAAAACAATGGACTTACCTTCGCTTGTATGACTGTAGTGTTCATGCTGAACTTGTTTTAAAAGTAATCGATCAGGAAAACCTGAATTTCAAAGTCATGCTTGGCGCTTACATCGGCGCCGAATTGAACAATTTTGGTTGTCCATGGGGTACAATTTACACCGGGGAAGAACTAAAAAAAAGCCGTTCAAACAACCTGAATCAAATCCGAAAATTAATTAAGCTGGCCAACCAGTATCCCGATATTATTTTTTCGCTTTCAGCCGGCAATGAAGCCACTGTCGACTGGACCGATCACTATGTTCCGGTAGATAAAGTAATTGGTTATGTACGGATGATCAAAAAAGAAACCATCCAGCCAGTCACCTTTTGCGAAAACTATGTTCCCTGGTACGATAAACTCAGGACTCTGGTTGATGAAGTTGATTTCATTTCCATTCACACCTACCCGGTTTGGGAATATAAACACATTCATGAGTCACTGGAATACACCAAACAGAATTACAACAGTGTGGCAAGCAAATACCCCAATAAACCGGTAATTATTACTGAAGCGGGTTGGGCAACCAATTCAAACGGAAGAGTCATTAATCCTGAAAATGTAAGTCAGGAGTTTCAGTCTATTTATTACAACGACCTGGAAAAATGGAGTAAAAAGGAAGGAATATTATCTTTTGTTTTCGAAGCTTTTGATGAACCATGGAAAGGCTCCACCGAAGCTATGGAACCTGAAAAACACTGGGGTTTATTTACCGTTGACCGGAAACCCAAAAAAGTGATGCAGAAAATTTATCCGGAGTTAATGTAAGTATGAAATAACTAACTAAAAACTATACAAATGGCACATTTCAAAACAGCTCCGGAAGATATTGTCCCTTTTGGACAGAAAATTGCATTTGGATCGGGACACCTGGCCAACCAGTTATTTCCGGCAGCCTTGGGCGTATTTATGGTCGTTTTGGTCATGTCGATGAATATGAATCCAATTCTTGCCGGCTTACTGGGTGCATTTCCACGCTTGATTGATGCGCTGACCGATCCGATTATGGGATTTATTTCAGATAATACCAAATCAAAATGGGGACGCCGGAAACCCTACATTATTGTGGGGTCAGTAATTTCAGGGCTGGCTTATATGATCATGTGGCAGCTCAATCCGGAGGCTTCCGAAACCTATAATTTCTTCTATTTTTTGGTGGTGTCCATTTTCTTTTACATTGGCTATACCATTTTTGCAACACCGTTGATTGGGCTGGGCTATGAAATGAGTCCCGATTACAACGAACGGACGCGATTAATGGCTGTTTCTCAATTTATGGGTCAGATTGCATGGATGATTGCTCCCTGGTTTTGGGTCATCATCTACGATCAGTCGATCTACGATTCTGCACCCGAAGGAGCCCGAAATCTGGCCATCTGGGTAGGCGCCCTGTGTATGGTTTTGGGAATCATGCCCGGATTATTCAATAAAGAAAAGGTGGTGCCCAATCAGGATAAAATGGCAAATTTGTCGTGGAAAGAATTAGCAGCCAATACCAAAGAATTTCTCAACGGGATAAAACTCACACTTCGGAATAAGCCTTTTGTGAAACTGTGCGGAGCAACATTTCTGGTTTTTAACGGATTCCAAACCATTGCCCAGTTTGCATTTTTCATCATTGTCTATTTTCTTTTCAGAGGCGATACCGTTGCTGCCGGTCAGTGGCCTGCGTGGTTCGGTACTGTCAGTGCAATTGCAACAGCATTTCTGGTCATTCCGGTTATAACTGTTATTTCAGAAAAAGTAGGTAAGAAAAATGCCTTTATCATAGCAACACTGATTTCAATGATTGGTTATGCTTTAAAATGGTGGGGATTTAATCCGGCCAACCCCTGGATGATGTTTATGCCTATTCCATTCCTTTCTTTTGGAATTGGTGGACTATTTACCTTAATGATGTCGATGACTGCCGATGTGTGCGACCTGGATGAACTCAACAACAACGAACGTCGGGAAGGAATGTTTGGAGCAGTTTACTGGTGGATGGTAAAATTAGGAACTGCTGCCGCCATGCTAACCAGTGGAGTAGTTCTGCATTATATTGGGTTCAACGAGAAAATACAGGTTCAGGCCGCCGAAACCATTACCAATCTGAGGCTCGCTGATATTTTAATCCCAATTTTTACAGGCATTCTGGCGATTCTGGTCATGTGGAAGTACGACATCACTGAGGAAAAATCGCATGAAATCAGGCAGGCACTGATTGCACGAAGGGGAAAAGTTCATAATCAGGGTGAATCCGAAGTTGAAGTAATTTCCTAGAACAATAATATTCACTGGCAGCAATACAACAAAATGAAGCACAATACTTTAATTCTTTTTTTCGGTCTTATACTATTCAGCAAAAGCTGTTTAAAGGCTGATGTCGTTACTGTTTCGGGCCGACAAATACTTGTAAATGATTCTGTTTACACGATTAAAGGTATATGTTACCATCCGGTACCAAAAAGCAGCAATAAAGTAAGCTTTCAAAATATTGCTGGAGACCTTGCCTTGATGAAAGAGGCCGGAATCAATACATCAAAAAGATCCTTCTCATCCGGTTGCAACTGCTCATGGTGAATTACCCGATAAAAACACCTTGTCCTCCTGTTCCAATATTGATATCTGGGGAATGAATGTTTACCGTTGGGACAGTCCTGAAAGCATATTTAATGAGTGGAAAACGCTTGGTTCAAAGCCGATGTATTTGTCAGAAGCCGGAGCCGACAGTTATATGACAGCTGCAAGAGATAAGTACATTCAAGGTGAAAATGAAGTCGCTCAGGCTGATGCCACCAGGAATATTCTGGACGACATTTTCAGGAATACAGAAATTTGTTCCGGAGTAACACTTTTTGAATTTGTTGATGAATGGTGGAAAGCCGGAAATAACGAAACGCTCGATCCGGGCGGATGGGCCCCGAAAAGCAGTGGAGTTCCGTACGATGGTACTGCCAATGAAGAGTATTGGGGAATTGTAAAAATTGACCGGTATAAAAAATTATCCTTTGATGTGGTAGAAAAAATGTTCAATTAAAAAAAATCTTACATCCTGAAATTATGAACAACATGGTAACAAAACTTTCAATCAAAGAAAAAATCGGATATAGTTTGGGAGATACCGCGTCGCATTTTGTTTGGGACATGGTAGGCTTTTGGCTGCTGTTTTTTTACACCGATATCTATGGAATTTCGGCAGCGGCAGCCGGAACGATCATGTTGGTAGCCCGTTTCTGGGATATGGCTATCGATCCGGTCATTGGAGTTGTTTCTGACAGGACCAACACTCGGTGGGGAAAATTCCGCCCCTATATTTTGTTTGGAGCCATTCCGTATGCAATTTTGGCAATTCTGACCTTTACGACTCCAAATTACGGTGAAGTAGGAAAGATAATTTATGCCGGGGCAACTTATGTTCTTTTAATGACCGCCTATGCTGCCATTAATTTACCTTATTCAGCCTTAGGTGCCGTAATGACTGATGATACTTATGAACGCGCCGGACTGAATACCTACCGCTTCATTGCAGGTTTTGGCGGACAGTTTATTGTAACTGGCTTAGCTCTAACTCTGGCAGAATTTTTTGGAGGAGGCGACAAAGCACAGGGATTTCAATACACCTTATTCCTCTTTGCCGGAATAAGCCTCATTTTCTTCTTTATCACGTTTAAAACAACCAAAGAACGTGTACAGCCACCAAAAGCCCAAAAAGATTCACTGAAAGAAGATGTCAAAAACTTATTTAACAATCAGGCCTGGATTATTCTGGCCATTGTCGGAATTGTTTCATTTGTCATGTTTGCGATGCAAAATGCGGCTATCGCCTATTATTTCAAATACTACCTCGGACGCGAAAACAATGTGCAACTTTTCAATGTCATCGGTACAGTTGCGTTGATTGTTGCCTTACCTCTATCGAAACCTCTGGCTAAAAGGCTCGGAAATAAAAATGTATTTATCGGCAGCTGTGTTTGCACAAAAAGCTGGCTGGGGAATAGGTGCTGCCGTTGCCGGCTGGATCCTTTCCATTTCGCATTTTGTACCTAATGTAGCACAGACGGAAACAGCTATCACCGGAATAAAACTGTTGGTTTCGGTTATTCCCGGGATATTGTATATGTCGTGTGCCATATTTATGATCTTCTATAAGATTGATTCTGAAACCACCACATTAATGAAGAAAGATTTAGATGCCAGAAGAAAAAATGAAGAATCTGAATAACCATTTCCCGCTTGAGAAAATGCATCTGTAATTTTACATTATAAGTCATTGATTTATAATACATCGATCTCAACTGGCATATTCTATTATTGTTTGGTTATGGCTGGTCTAATGAAACAAATCAATAACGTAAGTTGAATTATTTTCTTTTTACTAATGAAAAAAAAACAGTCATGAAAAAATTTACTTTTCAAATATTGATGCTAATTACATCTGTAGGGTTTTCTTATGCAGCAGACTTCCCGATTAATTTTGAAACCGGAACATACACTTTTTCTGATTTTGATGGTGGAGTGGCTACGGTTATTAATAATCCTAAATCAGCAGGAATTAATACCAGTGCAAAAGTTGCACAAATAGTCAGAAATGGCGGGGCAACCTGGGCCGGAAGCAAACTCGTTTTAAACAGTAAAATCGATTTCTCAGCTGCCGCTACTTTTTCAATGAAGGTTTATTCCACAAGAGCCGGAGTGCCGGTACTTTTTAAACTCGAAGGCGATGGCGGTGCAGCAACTGAATTGTCGGTAAAGACAACTGTTGCCAACGAATGGGAAACAATGACCTGGAATTTTACCGGACAGCCATCGAATAAATTCAACACCTTGGTGTTTATGTTTGATTTTGGTGCCGTAGGTAACGGCAGCGCTAATTCCACCTTTCTGTTCGATGATGTTAAAATGTAAGGGTTTCAGGTTTTTAAAAGACCTGAATCCCTTACCCTATTTTCACCATCAAATGCAAATAACGATCTTGATGAATTGAAATCAGACCGATTCTCATGATAAATTGGAATCCGTCACCTAAATAGTGTCGCTAAGAAAACAACACCAATTAGCAAAACTGGGAAAAGTTACGATTTTTTCTGATTGTCGTTCGCTCATTTTTTTTGATTCTTAAGGCTGTCTTCAAAAATGGAAGGTCAAATTTGCATTTTTTAATCAATTTTCAAGTTTTTGGGCATAGCTACCCCTATTATGTTCATCATTCTTGATCGTCTTACTAATAAAAAGGTGTTTTAAGCCGCTCGCCTGATCCGTTGTGAGGCTGTAGCTGCTTCAAGAGCCTCCCGTTCCAATTTTAGGATTTGCTTCCCGATTTTTTTGAAGTTGCAGGAACATACCCCCAGATATACCTTTCAAAGTGACGGAATCCCCGGTCGGGACAACGGTCAAGCCCCCGGTGTTCCAGTTCGTTAATATTCATAGGACGGATCAATTGAAGATTTGTGCAAAGTCCACCATGCGTTTCCCGGCAAAAACCTTCAATCAGCTGACACAACCTGATTAAACTATGAATGCGCGGAATCGTCAGGTCGTTTTCTTCGAATAAGGCTTTAAAGCGTTTTTCAACAGCTTGTTGAGAATGGAATGCAACAATGTTAGTTAGAAACTCATCGTCGAGTATTCTTTCACAATTTACCAAATCGGCCTTTGCATATTCAAGCCATTGCTGAGTGCTTGCTTTCATAGATTACTTTCCCTTTGCTTAGAATCTCTTTTGAAAACGAGCTGCCCGTTTTTATAAACTGTTTATACATGGGTATGGTATAAACGATTAAATCAACAGGTACTTGTTTTGAAATATTTAGAATGTGTTCGCTTACTGAAATATATAAATCTGTCTTTTCTTTGAAAGTTTGAGGTATAAACTCATCGTCGATAACAACTATCAAATCAATATCGCTATCATCGTGTGGAGTACCATAAGCACACGAGCCAAAAAGCAAAACCAAATATGGGTTTAACTCTTTCAATTTTTCTTTAAGTAGCTGTATATAAATAGTATGTTTATCCATCGTTTTATTATCATCGTCAGAAGTTTCCACCCGGAAACCAATAATTTTATCGACATTGATATTTTTGTCTTTGTTTTCCATGGTTTTAAAAACTATTCAAATATACATTTTTTCGGGATAGGCTTAACCAACTGCCATTAAACCAGCAAAAATCCTGTCAGGCTTCGAAAACCTGACAGGATTATGCCTATTTACACATACCGCCGCACATCCCATTTACTACAAGCAGTTTATGCCCGTTGTTTTGAACAATTCATCTTTCCACGTTTTTGCAATTACCCGATCTTGATAATTCACGGTAAAAATCGAATGAATGTAAATTTATGTGTAAGTATTTGCCATCGATATCTGATTTTATTTGTTCCTGTCTTGGTTTTATTTTCTTTCAAATGTTCCATCCCGCGCTATTGTAATGATTCTCTTCCACAAGAGCCTTTTAAGTTTTTATCAACTTTCACGTCTAAGTTCACTGACTTTCTACGTCGCTTAGAAACCACCTAATGAAATTCAAATGCCTTTCAGAACTGTTCAGAAACGAGCTGATAAGAGAGCTGTTGGAACGTATGTGTGGTAATTTCCGGATTTAACTTTTAACTGCAAATTCAACTTTGGTTCAATATCTTTGTTTTCATTTATAAAATCAAATCACTAAATTCTATGATCATCGTTATATCTCCGGCAAAAACACTTTACAATCGGGCTCCGATTCATTTCGAATACTATTCACAACCAGAATTTCTTCCGGAAGCTGAAAAAATAGTTTCGGTTCTCAAAAAGAAAAAACCTGCTCAACTGGCCAAACTGATGGGTATTTCACCCAAACTGGCCGAATTGAATTTTTACCGGTTTCAGGAATGGGTGCTCCCCTTCTCAACTGATAATTCATGGCAGGCCGTTTTAATGTTCAACGGCGATGTATACCAGGGACTCCATGCAGAAACATTTTCGGCCGGCGAATTTGAGACGGCACAGCAAAACCTTCGTATTCTCTCGGGAGTTTACGGCTTGCTAAAACCACTTGACCTGATTCAGCCATACCGGCTGGAGATGGGTACAAACATTGGTATAGCCCGAAAGAAAAACCTGTATGAATTCTGGAAAACAAAAATAACGGCAAAATTGAACCGGGAACTGTCAGAAACAAATCAGGATACCTTGATTAACCTGGCTTCGAACGAATACTTCAGTGCCATTGACACCAAAAAGCTAAAAGCAAGGGTTATTACGCCGGCCTTTAAAGAATACAGGGACGGCAACTATCAGATGGTATCTTTTTTTGCAAAAAAAGCACGCGGATTAATGAGCAGGTTTATTATTCAGCATCAGATCTCAGATTCCGAAGAAATAAAAGCATTTGACCTGGATGGATATTACTTCAACAATCATCTTTCAAAAGCCGATAATTGGGTGTTTACACGATAGGAGGAGTCCGGACCGGCTATTCGGAATCGGTTACTGCGCATTGTTCTGAGAATAATTCAACGGACATTTAACAGTTATTACTGGTCATTCAATGGTATGTCACAGCAATAAAGAAGCTGAAACAAACGACTAAAATCCTTTCGGTTAATAACGTGTTCCCGGAGTCAGATAATTGCGGATGTAATCATCAATACCTTCTTCCAGGCTAAAGAATGATTCGGTATAACCAATTGCACGAAGTTTTTGAATGTTGGCACAGGTAAAGTACTGGTATTTCCCGAGTAAATCTTCCGGAGTATCAATAAAACCAATATTTTCATCCAGGTTCATCGAACTAAATACTGCTTTGGTCAGGCTAAGGTAGGAACGGGCTTCACCGGTTCCAACATTGAAAATACCTGAATTTTTCCGGTGATTCATGAAAAACAAAATCACTTTGGCAATATCTTCCACGTAAATAAAATCGCGGGCCTGTTCTCCGTCTTTGATGACCGGATGATGCGAACGGAAAAGATTCATCAGGCCAGTTTCTGATATGGTATTGAATGCCTGGAAAATAACGGAAGCCATGCGTTCTTTGTGGTATTCGTTGGGGCCAAAAACATTGAAAAATTTTAATCCGGCCCAAAAATAAGGCTGTTCCTTTTGTTCAAGCACCCAGCAATCGAAATCGTGTTTCGACTGCGCATACAAGTTTAATGGCCGTAATTGTGGAATCAGTGACTGGTCATCGTCAAAACCCAATTGTCCGTCGCCATAGGTTGATGCCGAAGAAGCATACACCAGTGGCAGACCATACTGAATACAGGCTTTCCAGATTTTCTGCGAATATTCGAGGTTAAGTTGCTGGTAGATTTCGGGTTCCTGACCGACTGTGTCAGTACGCGCACCCAAATGAATAATCAGCTGAACAAATTTTTCGTTTCTGGCTAACCAGTCAAAAAAATGATCACGATCGATCTTTTCGCTGTATGTTTTTGTCTGGTAATTTTCAAACTTGAGGGGATCGTCGTATTTATCGACCAGAACAATGTCTTTAAAACCTTCCCTGTTTAGCTTCCCGACTATATAACTTCCAATAAAACCAGCTGCTCCGGTAACTACAATCATAAGTACAGTTCATTAACGTTAGTTAATTTCTGAGACATTGTTTTCATCACTATAAACTTCGATTCAAAATTATTATTGCGTAGCAAGATCAAAAAAATTAACTTTTATTTTCATTTCCAAACAAGATTTTCCGAAACCTGCATAAAATCCTTTTTCACGGTATCTGTAGTGTTTTCTCTTGTTTGATTTCAACTCATTTAAAGGGTGCAAATGTAAAAAATTCTGACGACCGGATCTCTTAAATTCACTGCAGGTATTTATTTGTGGTAATAATTAATCATTTATTATTACTTTTCGGACAAAGCACCTGATCCGGACTGCTCATAAGACTGAACTTACTACCTTTATGGTTGCGTTTTAGATACAAATTATTACAAAAATATATTCACAATGGAATTTTCACTGAACGGGGAAGACGGGAACTACCGGAAAGTAGAACGGTATGATCCGGAAACAACTGCAAAACTAAGCGAATATTATCAAAAAATCATCGATTTGCTCGGTGAAAATTCAGAACGTGAAGGATTGAAACAGACTCCCATGCGGGTGGCCAAATCGATGCAATTCCTGCTGCAGGGATACGAACAGGATCCGGAAGAGATTCTTCGTTCGGCATCTTTTAAACAAGATTACCGCCAGATGGTTATCGTCAAGGATATTGAAATATATTCCATGTGCGAGCATCATATGCTCCCGTTTATTGGCAAAGCTCATATTGGTTATATTCCGAACGGATACATTACCGGACTGAGTAAAATTGCCCGGGTTGTTGATGCCTATGCCCGCCGTCTACAGGTTCAGGAACGCCTGACAACCCAAATTAAGGAATGTATCCAGAATACGCTGAATCCGCTTGGTGTTGCAGTAGTTATTGAAGCACAACACCTGTGCATGCAAATGAGAGGGGTGCAGAAACAAAACTCAACAACCACCACCTCTGATTTTACCGGCGCCTTCGAACGGGTTGCTACCCGCGAAGAATTTATCCGGCTCATTAAGGGATAAGTTCTTCTATTTGAGAAACTGAAGGCAAACAGGCGATTGGTTTTTAACTTTTACGCCTGTAAAACTTAGTTTTCCTGAAGGTTTATCGATTTTGAAAACAGTAATGTCTTCACTTTTCTGGTTGGCAACCAATAAAAACTGTCCGGTTGGATCAATGGTGAAATTACGCGGCCAGTTTCCCTCTACCGAAACATTTTCGATCAGGCTTAGCTTACCGTTGGTTTGATCACGTTCGAAAACAGCAATACTATTGTGTCCACGGTTCGAGCCGTAAACGAACCGGCCATCAGCCGACAAATGAATATCAGCACACCAGCTTACTCCGGTAAAATCTTTCGGCAATGTTTTGATGTTCTGAATATCCTTCCAATCGTTTCCGTATTTCATCAAAACTGTAATGGTTGAGCTTAACTCATTGATTACATAAATATAACGGCCATCGGGCGAAAAATCGAAATGACGTGGTCCCGAACCCGGAGGAAGTTTTATAAAAGGTTGTGAATTGACCGAAAGCGGAGTTTCGCCTGTTCCAACACTGTATATTTTAAGTTCGTCAATACCCAGATCGGCTGCAAATAAAAGTTTTCCTGAGGCATCAAACCGGGCTGAATGTGCATGAGGTTCCTTTTGCCGTTCCGGAAACGGTCCGCTGCCTGTATGCTGAATCCGCTGTACCAGTTCCGAAAGACTGCCATCAGGAAGAATTCTGAAAAGAGATAAATTTCCTCCTGTATAATTGGAGGCTACCAGTTTCTTTCCATCAGGAGAAAGGCTTACATGACAAGGATTTGCTCCGTTGCTCAGCACTTGGTTGATTAAAGTCAGCTTGCCATCCATTTCAATCCGAAAGGCAGAAATCCCTCCACTTTGATTCTGATTCAGATTATCGACTTCGCCCACTGCATAAAGGAATTTTTTATCGGCAGAAATCGTTAAAAACGAAGGATTATTACTGACTGCAGGTATTTTCAGATCAACCAGCTTCCCATTGCGATCATTAAATGAATACACAAAAATACCGTCGGAAATCCCCTGTGTATAGGTCCCAACATATAGGAGATGCTTTTTGGCTTCAACATTCAGACTTGTAAGCAAAATACTTAATAAACACACCAGATATAACTTCATCGCGATAATTTTACAGGTAACTTTTAACTTATTTCAAACTTTTTTGTTTATTAATACCGAAGTCAAATTTATAAAATATTACCATGAAACTACAACTCTTTTACCTAAGCATGCTGGTAATTTTCGGTCTGGATACCTATTCTCAAAACTTAACGAAGATATGGACCACCGGCGAGGGCTTAAAAACCCCTGAATCAGTTTTATTTGATCAGGCAACCGGCAACATTTATGTCAGTAATATCAATGGAAATCCCTCAGAAAAAGATGGCAATGGATTTATGTCTATCTTAAACGTGGAGGGTAAAATAAAAAATCTTCATTGGGTTACCGGTCTGAATGCTCCAAAAGGACAAGCCATCTATAACGGACTCCTCTATGTGGCTGACATTGATGAATTGATTGTCATCAGCATGAATGATGCGAAAATCATCCAGCGCTACAAAATTGAAAATGCAAAATTTCTGAATGATGTAACCGTCAGTGAAGACGGAACCATTTTTGTTTCAGATTCGCAGGACAATAAAATCTATGCCCTTTCCAACAACCGGCTTTCACTTTGGCTCGACGACAAACTCCTGAATAATCCGAATGGTTTATGGGCTGAAAAAGGACAGTTGTACATCGGTACCGGTCAGATTCTTCAGGCCGATATAAAAACCAAAAAGATTACAGTCATCGCGGAACAATGCGGTGGAATCGACGGACTGGAAAAACTGAACGATGGAAATTTCATTTATTCGAACTGGCAGGGACGGATTTTTATCACCAAAGGAGCAGAATCAATAAAGTTACTGGATACAGTTGACAAACAGAATACTGCTGACATTGATTTTGTACCGGGCAAAAACATGGTTTTGGTCCCCACTTTTTTTGCCAACAGCGTTGAAGCTTATACGTTAAAACGATAAAAAAACAACCATGGGGAAACCATTTATTGCAGCAAAAAAACCGGCAGTTTTAAATCTGGACCCGGGACAGTATTTCTGGTGCGCATGCGGGAAAAGTTCTAACCAACCGTTTTGCGACGGGTCGCACCGGGGAAGTGAATTTGTACCGGTTCTTTTTAAAATGGCAGAAAAGCGGGATGTTTTTCTTTGCCAGTGCAAGCATACCAATAATCCACCGTTCTGTGACGGAACACATAAAGAACTATAATAAAACAATCAGCCTGCAGGAGCTTATTCCGTATATTTTCTCAGCAAGGATTCGATCAGGAAAAGATTGAATCCTTTTTTTATATCAGCTGTGGAAGATTTCCTTCTTCAGCAACTGGTATTCAAATTCGAAATTCGGGGTAAAAATATTATTGCCCAGATTGATCTCAATTTGTTTCAGCGTCCAGAACTTACCCTCTTCCACCTCATCGGAATGGAGATGAATAGACTTAAAATCGTAACTGACAAATACATAAACCAGTTCCGACTCCAAATCACTGTTCCACCGGTAAGTTTTCACCAGCCGGGCCGAAAACTCCTTCAGTCCTATTTCTTCCCAGGCTTCACGTTTCAGGGCTGTCTCCAGGGTTTCACCTACCGAGATATGGCCTCCAACTGCTGTATCCCATTTCCCCGGCTGAACCAGTTTGTTCAGGGGTCTTTTCTGCATATAAACATGCTTTTGATTGTTAAAAACATGCAAATGAACAACGGGATGCAATAGTTTTTCGCCCAGGTGACAAGCTGAACGCGGAGCTTTCCCGATTATTCCGCCCTGTTCATTCACCAGGGGTAACCATTCTTCTTCGGGAATTATTACCTGTTTGCGCATTTTGATTTTTTGTTTGATAAATTCAAAACCAAAAACCAATGCAAATAAAATATAAAACAAGCCTCCACTGACAAATGCCCAGGCTTCGTTCGACCAATAAAAAGCTGAATAAAAAACCAGCAAGGTATGAGCAAGAAATACAAAAAACATCAGCTGCAATGTTTTCCTGAATTGTACCGTCTGCTGTTCATTCAGTTCAACTTCTTTCATGTATCGCTGGGTCATTAGTCCGACGATATTCAGCTTCGAAAAGGAAGAAACTGCCAGTACCGCGCATAAAATCAATTCAACCAGGCCTGGTTTCAATTTAAAAAAAATGTCATTATCGAGAGCAATTGAAACAGATCCAAGAACAAGCAGTAATCCGGTATCAAACAGTACGAAACGGTCGAAACGTTTTTCCCGGATCCAGATAAAGGCCATTTCGGCTACGCCAATAGTAAGAGCAGCCACCAAACCGACACGCGTCCCCCAGATCTCATCAATTGCAATAAATACAAACAGCGGGATAAAACCAGGCAGAAGTTTTTTCAGTAATTCAGATTTGCTCATAATAAAATAAACCCGCGAATAGCCAGTTGGTCATCGCGGGATTTAGAATAGGATAATGAATGATCTTATTATTGTTGTTGTTGTTCGGGCGAATATCCTTTTTTAGCATAAACGGTAGCCAGTAAAGTCGAAAATCGCGGAACTCCAAAAGAGGCATAATTATCAACCGCTTTAAAGGCAAGTTCCGATGGAATAACCATAAACGCAGTGTCGCCGATATGCATTTTCTTTAAGCCTTTGTGTAATCCTGCAATTTGCTGAACGTAGCTCTGATTTACAATATCATTACTTACATCCACATAAAATGCATATTCTTCGTAATGGTGCCCAAACTCGTCTTCGTTTGTAAAAACAACAGTTCCGTCAAGCAGTGAAATTTTATAATTCATCAGGACTTTGAAACCGGAACGAATCATGGTTGTATCAGTCCCTCTTTCAGTGATCTTGAAGTATATGCCGGAAACATCCTTTGTATCAGCAATGTCGTTGTCTTTAATATATTTATCGAGCTTCACAATCTCGGCTTCACGCAATGCGTCAAGTGTATCAGTCTTGCAAGAGGTATAAATTCCGGAAAGTAAAACTGTCAGACCAAGAATGTACAATATTTGTTTCATAAAACTTTTTTTTTGCGAAAGTACGAATTTAAATCAGCTTCTATTTAATATCAACTACTTCGATAACAAAAATTAACGGAGTATAGGGAGGTATTGAACCGTAACCAGTGCGCCATATGCTTTGGCCGATGGAATCAGGAAAGCAGCCTTTCCACCCTTTTTCATCACTTCAATGCCTTCTTCCCAACCCGGAACCAACCTGCTTTCGGCACCTTTCTGAATATAAGTCATTGTACCGTCACCATGATATGCCGAAGCATCAAAAACAGTTCCATCCAGGTACATTCCGGTGTACTTTACAGTCAGTGTATCTCCTGTTTTTACAGTTTCGCCGGTACCTTCTTTCTCCACAATATAATAAAGACCTGTTGAGGTCGTATCAATATTCTTATCTTTAGTAACCATCGCGGCAAGCCAGTCGGATATTAAGCCGGCTTCTCTTTCCGGAGTATAGGAAGCATAAGGATCTTTGGTTTTATTACATGAGGTAACAATTACTGCGGTAAACAACATAAAAGCACAAACTTTTAAGAGCATTTTAATATTTTTCATTTTTTTTCTATTTTATTGATTGTTTAATTCGATCTTCAAATTCGGGCAACAACTTTTCAAACTGAGCCATAGTTTCTGTTAAAGATGCATAAAGCTCTCCACCGGCTGCGTTACGATGACCTCCCCCGTTGAAATATTTTTCAGATACCTCATTGACAGCAAATTCGCCTTTCGACCGAAAGGAAACTTTAATGTATTTTTCTTTTTCAGTGAAGAGTGCACTAAACACAATTCCTTTAATTGACAAGGGCATATTTACAAATCCCTCGTTATCTCCGGTTTTAAAGTTGAAAGCTTTCTGATCTTCAAGGGTAATGTACATGGAAGCTGCATGATACTCCGGATAAACCGTCATCCGGTTGCTCAGGCAAAATCCCATAAGCTTCATCCGGTCAGCCGAATAATTATCATACACTTTCGAATGTATGTCCAGCTGATCGATTCCCATGCGGGTCAGTTGAGCAACTGTTTCGAACGTATTCGGATTTGAAACACTAAAATCGAAAGAGCCGGTATCAGTCATAATCCCGGTAAAAAAAGAGGTTGCGGCATTCCGGTCGATATAACCAGCATATTCGGTGGACTGAAGAACTGCAAAGATTAATTCAGCCGTCGAACTGAAGGTGGTATCGGAGATAACCAGATCGGTGAAATTTCCGGGATAGGGATGATGATCAATCAAAACCATTTTACCCGCATAACTTTCAACCAGCGGTTTCATATCACCAAGCCTCGAAAGCTGGTTAAAATCCATACAAATCAACAGATCAGATTCTTCAAGAGCTCTTGCTGACTGTTTGGGATGATGACTGAAATTGATCACCTGGTCATGTCCATCCATCCAGTGGTAAAACTCGGGATATTTGGTCGGACTGACAATTTTCACGTTTAATCCGGCGTTTATCAAAACCCGCCATAATCCAAGAACCGAACCCATTGCATCACCATCAGGATGTGTATGAGGTACTAAAACAATGGATTTGGCGCTGTTTTTAATCAGCTGTTCAAAACCTTTAATCAATTCGATATCAAGTCGTTCCAATTATATTATTTTAAAATAAAGTACAAAGATAAAAATAATGATGACGGAGATGAGTAGTCAATCCTAAATATTCATAACTTGTCTTCCCATGAAAAGCACACCAAATAACATACTATATGTCAGGTAACCAAACATTTACAATGATCAAACCTGTAGCGGCCAGGAACAACTTCACCGGACCCATTCTGAAAATTATCACCGATGCAGGATTCAGGATAAAAGCGATGAAGCTCATACAGTTAACCAGGGAACAGGCCTCTGAATTTTACGCGATTCACGCTGATAAATTCTTTTTTGAAGATTTAACATCTTTTATGAGTTCAGGCCCGATTGTAGCCGCTATCCTTGAAAAAGAAAATGCGGTTGATGATTACAGAAAACTGATTGGCGCTACCGATCCGGCAAAGGCTGAGGAAGGAACCATCCGTAAACTTTATGCCGAATCGATGTCACACAATGCCGTGCATGGCTCAGACAGCGACGAAAATGCCATTACTGAAAGCGATTTTTTCTTTTCAAAGCTGGAAAGGTATTGACAGAAAACCATTGACTCATCGCTGCCGTTTCTATCTGAATATGATGGTTTTAATCAGTTCTTCGCCAGCGATCTCGTTGAGGCGCACGCGAATTTCCTCCTTCATCATCAGTAATTCATTGCGTACAATGGGTGAGGTTGTTTCAACAAACAGGGTATTGTTTTGTATGTATACATTACCAGTATACCGGGCGACAGTTTTGCCCATCACCGACTCCCAGGATTTAATCAGATCAAGTTCACTGAGTTTACGTTCAAGTTTGTTTTCCTGAACATAGCTTTTCAGCACATCGCTTATACTTTGGGTATTACTTTTTCTCATATCTTCATTTTTTTCCAGGACTTATTAATTTTCTTAACAGCGGTCAGAATATATCCAGACCCTGCACCCTAAATTATCCGACATTTTTTTCAGGTAACTGCTCCATCGCTGATGGTGAAAATCCGGGCTTCGGTTTCCAGCCCTGCAATCATCTGATCCAGGTGTTCGCGGTTGGTGTCGGTGATAAAAATCTGTCCGAAATGATCCTCTGCAACCAGTTTAACAATTTGTTCCACCCGGTTTTTGTCGAGTTTGTCGAAAATATCGTCGAGAAGTAAAATCGGTGTCAAACCTGAAATCTCTTTCATAAAATCAAACTGAGCCAGTTTCAGTGACACCAGATAAGTTTTTTTCTGACCCTGGGAACCAAATTTTTTGATGGGGTAACCGGCCAGTTCAAATTCAAAATCATCTTTATGAATACCTGTTGTGGTATATTGTACCATCCTGTCTTTACCGACTGTCTGTTTCAACAATTGTTCAAAATTATTTCCGGTCAGTTCCGACTGAAGTCTCAGGCCAACAGCTTCCTTTCCTCCGGAAATCAGCTCGTAATATTTCTGAAAGACGGGCTGAAGCTTATCAATGAACATCATTCTGCCGGCATGAATCTGAAGTCCGTATTTGACCAGCTGATCATCCCAGACCTCCAGTGATTCCAACTGGAATGAATTCAGGCTGGCAAACTGTTTCAGCAGGTTATTACGTTGTTGCAGGGCCCGGTTATAGCGAATCAGATTTTCAAGATAAACGGCGTCGTACTGCGAGATTACACTATCAACAAACCTGCGCCGGTCTTCACTTCCGCCTGAAATCAGGTTGGTATCCGAGGGTGTGACAATAATCAGCGGAAGCAAACCAATGTGTTCCGACAATTTCCGGTATTCCTTCTGGTTCCTTCTGAATATTTTTTTCTGACTTCTTTTCAGTCCGCAATATATGGTTTCGTCTGAATCAAGACGGGAATACCTACCCTGGATCATGAAAAATTCCTGGTCAAACCGAATATTCTGGGCATCAACCGAATTCAGAAAACTTTTACAAAACGAAAGGTAATAGACCGCATCCATCAGGTTGGTTTTCCCTGCACCATTATTTCCGATGAAACAATTTAAGCTTTCAGAAAACTTAAATTCGGCGTGTTCAAAATTTTTAAAATTAATCAGAGATAATTCCTGGATATACATGGGTGAAACCGTTAATAAGAACAAAACTACTATTTTCCGCCTCCGAAATGGCATAAAATGGTCATCGTTCGGGATAATAACATCAATGTGTTGATTAATATTCATTTTTATCTCCGAAATCTGCCGTTTATTTTTGAAATTAGTATATTTTTGCCTCTCGATTTTCGAACTAGATTTTATAAAATGGCAAAAGACAAAAAAAACTCACAGGCAGATAACCTTACTGAAGTAGAAAGTGCATTAACCAAATCGGAACAATTTCTCGAAGCCAATCAAAAAATGATTGGTATTGTAATCGGGGCAATTGTGGTGGTTGTAGTCGGATATCTGGGTTTAAGCAAGTTTTACCTTGAACCCCGGTCAACCGAAGCAAAGGAACAGATGTACATGGCTCAGAATTATTTTGAAAAAGATTCGTTTAACCTTGCTCTTAACGGCGACGGTAACAATTTAGGTTTTCTGGATATTATCGACGATTTCGGATCAACCGATGCAGGTAACCTGGCTAACTATTATGCCGGAGTATCCTATTTGCAGATGGGACAGTATGAAAACGCGCTTGAATACCTGAAAAAGTTTGACACTGACGATCTGCTTTTAGGCCCGATTTCGGTTGGAGCTCAGGGTGATGCACAGCTTGAACTGGGTAAAACCGAAAAGGCAATCGATTTATACACCGAAGCCTATAAAATGAATGAAAATGAGCTTACAACTCCTCTTTACATGTTGAAAGCCGGTGAATTGCTCGAAGCTGCCAACAAACATGCTGACGCGTTGAAACTTTACGAAACGATCAAACAAAAATATCCGGAAAGCAACGAAGGAAGAAGTATTGAAAAATACATTGCCCGCGCAAAGGCAAAAATGAACAACTAATATCGGATTAATAGTTTAACGTTCCGTTAAATCAGACTTTAACCGATTAAAACAATAAAAAAAGTCCCCTTCCTGAAGGGGATTTTTTATTTTTGAACAATTTTAAAATTTAAGCCATGGCTACAAAGAATTTATCAGAATACGATTTAACCTCCGTTCCTTCGGCTGCTGAAATGAAGTTTGGAATTGTGGTTGCCGAATGGAATTACGAGGTTACCGGAGCCCTGGCCCGTGGTGCAGTTGACACCTTAAAAATGCACGGGGCAAAAGAAGAAAACATCCTGTTGAAACATGTACCAGGCAGCTTTGAATTGACCCTTGGTGCACAGTATCTGGCTGAATATGCTCCTGTTGATGCCGTAATCATTCTTGGATGCGTCATTCAGGGTGAAACCCGCCATTTCGACTTTATCTGCGCGGGTGTAACACAGGGAATCACCAACCTGAACATGAAATACAATAAACCATTTATTTTTGGTTTGCTTACTACCGAAAATCAGCAACAGGCACTCGACCGTGCCGGCGGAAAACTTGGCAATAAAGGTGATGAAGCTGCTGTTACTGCCATTAAAATGCTTGCACTTAAGAATGATTTGTTAAAATAGAAAAAGGGGCCTCTCAGCCCCTTTTCTCTTTTAACCCATATATCCAATTACTGACCCGGAGTACCCTGGCCACGCGAACGACCCTGTCCACTTTGTCTCATTTCTTCACGTTTTTTCAGCATTTCATCGTAAAGTTTGATTTGAGCGGCAGTTAAAACAGCTTTGATTTCCTTGTCTTTTGCAGTCTGAACCTTTTGCATTTCTTCACGCATTTTCGTGCGTTCAGCATCAGTGGCATCACGCATTTTCGAAAAATCAAAAGTTTGTTTTTCCGCATATTTCTTATTGATTGCATTAACCTTTGTTTCCTGATCCTTGGTTAATTTCAACTGTTCAACCAATTGCTGAGTCTGACGCTGAAGTCTTTGTTCGGGAGTCATCTGTGTGCGGTTGCCCCTTCCCTGCTGACCTTGTTGAGTTTGAGACGGACGACTGCCACCTCCACGTTCCTGTGCAAAAGAGAATCCTGAAACAAACAGGATTGCTAACACCAATACGCCTAATTTTTTCATGTATTTGTTTTTTAAGAATAAATAAAATCTGTTACTCATGCATTGACTGCTCCCGGATTAAAAAGTTTAACCCGGATTACATATTTTACAAAAATTAACTCAGTAAACCAGTCGGCAGGAATCTGGTTGTCATCCCTTTTATGAATCTTTTGATCACAGAAACAACAGAAAACTCCTGAACTTTTTAAAATATGCCTACTTTTGAAGAAATTCAAATCAAAAAACAGTGAAAGCACTTTTATTTGCAGCCGGACTGGGAACCCGTCTGCAGCAATACACCCGGAATAAACCCAAAGCGTTGGTCCTCCTGGCCGGGAAACCACTTTTACAACATGCCATCGGGTACCTGAAGCAATCCGGAATCACTGATATCACCATCAATGTCTGTCATTTTGCTGAACAGATCATAGCTTTTGTCGAAGAAAATAATTCGTTTGGAATTAACATTCATATTTCCGATGAACGGGATCAACTGCTGGATACCGGCGGCGGACTCAAAAAAGCTGCTGCTTTTCTCGACGGTTCGGAACCTATCCTGATTTACAATGTGGATGTAATCAGTAAACTCGATTTAAATGTACTGCTCAAAAACCATCAGCAGAATAAATCGCTTGCTACCTTGGTTGTCCGGTCGCGTCAGACAAGCCGTTACCTCATGTTTGACCAGAACCTGCAACTGACAGGCTGGAAAAACTTCACCAGCGGAGAATCAAAAACCAGCAGGCCAGAGTCATTTGCCGACTCCCGCCCGCTGGCTTTCAGCGGAATTCATATTATTCAACCCGAACTGCTGAAACTGATCACCGAAGAAGGAAAATTCCCGATTGTGGACCTCTACCTGCGACTGGCAAAAGATCATTCCATCAGGGCATTCATCGATGAGTCGGAACTCTGGATGGATCTGGGTAAACCGGAACAGTTGCAGGCTGCAGAAAAACTATTCAAAATGAATGAATAGTTTTTCTGGATCAGCTCCATAATAAATGGCTATGCTGTATTCCGCTTTGGGATACCGGTCATTAGTTTATCCACCACATGGTCATCATAGGCCACAACAGGAGTTTGCTCCACTTCTACCAACCATTTCCTGATATCAGCTTCAGACGGAACAGGGAAACTTTCCAGCTCCGGAGCAGTTAAAACAACAACACGGTTCTCCTGGGTGATCCATTGCTGAGCCAGGCCATTGACCTCTTCCAGCCTGATTTCAGGAATAAAAGCCTTGTAATAGTTAAATGTTTAAATGTTTTTCAACTGCCCGGGCAAAAGCACCTTCCTCGTTTGATGCCACAGGCAAAAACCGGTTTTTCATTTCCGGTGGCCCGTTTTCAACCAGGTAGGAGTAGTTGGTATACTCCAGTAAATCGAGATCGTTAAAATCATTGCCGATACCCAGCGTATACTCATGTTCAATTTTCAGCCAATCACAAATAAATTTCACCCCGTTACCTTTCGAAACCGACTGATGAAAAATTTCCATCCAGATAAAACCGGTTTCGAGCGGCGAACTTGTTCTTACAACTTTAACTTCAGGGAAACGACGTTCAACTTCAGCTTTAAAGGCTAAAAAATTTTCCGGATTATCCGGAAAAACAACCAGAAACTGGCAGGCTTCCGAATCGATTGGCCGGTCTAACAACAGTGGTTCAGAATACGACTGATGAAAATCAAAATAACTTTCGAATTCGGAACAGTGAACACTGCCCCGATGATACCAGCATTTGTAATTCTCCGGAACAGGTTTAAAAAGGTGAAAATTAAGATCACGGCCAACCAGAAAACCGGCCAGTTCCTGTACATCTTCCTTTTTTAAATTCTGATGATAAAGTAGTTTACCGTGCCTCCAGTCGTAAACCCCGGCTCCGGATGAAAAAACAATGTAATCGAACGGAACATCTGCTGAAATTACTTCTTTTGTTTTTTTCAGGTTCCTTCCGGTGGCGACCACTCTGAAAATGCCTTTCTCTCCGAGTGAATGCAGCATATCCATGTTTTCTTTGGAGATGGTCTTGTCATTCTTTAAAAACGTGCCATCAAGGTCGGTTGCAACAAGTTTTAGCTTATTATTGTTAATCATCTGCTTTTCTTTTTCAAATATTTAATTCTGCCAATACACCATGTCTTGTACCCCTGGTTAAATTCCAACAGCTTCATGAAAAAATCCTGATTAATCGATTAGCTGATAACTGCTCAACTGAACCGGGGCATTGAGTGACGACAATACCTTTTCAAGTAAAATACCTTCCGAAGGCTGATAGTTGTAGCCAAATGTTGCCCGTACAGCAATCGAAATAAACTGCACAGCACGGTCGATGGCAATCGGTAAACTATCACCCTGGAGCAGCGATCCGGTAATTACACTGGCGAACGCATCTCCTGTACCCGGATAATTTGCCGGCATATAATCACAAACCACTTTCCAATAACGGTTATCGAGGCTGTTCCAGGCAACCACCGACGTTTTTCCACGTTTATCAGTAACCGGTGCACTGGTAATAATTACGGTTTGCGGTCCAAAAGCTGACAATCTTTTAACCCAGTCTTTCAATTCGTCTTCAGTCAGGTTCTCATTATAGGGTTCATCCAGCAACATGGCTGCTTCTGTCAGGTTGGGTGTAATCACATTGGCATCACAAACCAGCTCTTTCATTTTATCCACCATTTCCGAAGAAAATGAATGGTACAACTTCCCATTATCACCTAAAACCGGGTCAACAAGAATAAGTTGTTCGCTGTGATGAAAGTCACGAATAAAACCACGGACGATATCAATTTGTTTAGCCGAACCCATATATCCTGAATAAATTGCATCGAACCTTAATGAAAGCCGCTTCCAGTGATCGATTATCGGATTCATGTCGTCGGTTAAATCGCGGAAATGAAAATCAGGAAAAGCGCTGTGGGTTGAAAGAACTGCAGTTGGCAGCGGACAAACCTGTATACCCATGGTCGACAAAACCGGCATAATCACTGTAAGTGAGGAACGGCCAAAACCGCTTAAATCGTGAATGGCAGCAACCCGTGGTACTATATTTTTATACATGATCCGGACATTTTTTTGAACAACGAAGGTAAGGATAAATGGGGAAAAGGGAAAGACAGAGGATGAAACCAGGAAAATATGACCGGCTCAAACCAGCCTGTTGGTCGTAATATCGGACTTGTTTACCGAAAAAAGGAGATTACTTCCTTAGTCATCGCTATATTAGCCTTGATTTTATATCTTTGTTGACCCAAAATTTAGAATAATAAAGCATGAAGATTGCATTAATTGGTTACGGAAAGATGGGAAAAGAGATTGAGAAAATCGCTCTTGACCGCGGACACGAAATAGTTTTAAAAATCGACATTACCAATCCGGAAGATCTCACCACTGAAAACCTTAAAAAAGCAGATGTTGCCATCGAATTTACAATACCTGCTTCGGCAGTATCCAACTACAAGCTTTGTTTTGAAGCCGGAATACCCGTTGTAAGCGGAACAACCGGATGGCTTGGCCGGCGGGATGAAGTTTATCAGCTGTGTGAAAACCTGAATGGAACATTTTTCTACGCTTCCAATTACAGTTTAGGTGTAAATATTTTCTTTGCCCTGAATCAGAAAATGGCTGAACTGATGGCCAATCGAAGCGAGTATACCATTGAATTGAAAGAAATCCATCATACCCAAAAACTGGATGCTCCAAGCGGAACGGCCATTACGCTGGCTGAAGGAATCCTGAAAAATTTTCCGGAAAGGAAAAAATGGGTTAATCATTCTACTGTTTTGCCCGATGAATTGGGGATTATTTCGGAGCGTGAAGGACAGGTTCCCGGAACACACCTGATTACCTACGACTCGGAAGTTGATTCCATTGAAATTACACATTGTGCCAAGAGCCGCAAGGGCTTTGCCTTTGGAGCAGTTTTGGCCGCTGAATACAGCTACGGCAAAAAAGGAATATTATCCATGAACGATTTGCTAAACATTTAATAATACAATAAAATGAAAGAATTATTCTCCAATAAATGGTTCAAATTTATTCTGGTTGGACTGATTTATTTACTATGGGTCATTTGGCTTGAAAGCTATTTGTGGCTCATCGGACTTGCAGTCATTTTCGACATGTATGTGACAAAAAAAGTACATTGGGCCTTCTGGAAAAAGAAAAATACGCCGGACGGGAGACAGACCAAAGTGGTGGAATGGGTCGATGCCATAATATTTGCCGTGATTGCGGCCACATTTATCCGTATGTTTTTCATCGAAGCTTACACCATTCCAACTTCTTCGATGGAAAAATCGATGCTTGTTGGCGATTACCTCTTTGTAAGCAAAACTTCTTACGGCCCCAAACTTCCGAACACTCCCCTTTCGTTCCCGTTTGTACATCATACCATGCCTTTGTCTACAACCCGGAAATCGTATGTTGAATGGATCCGGAATCCTTACAAACGCATTGCAGGTTTCGGCAAAGTAAAAAACAACGACGTGGTGGTTTTTAATTTTCCTGAAGGTGATACCGTTGCAGTGAAAGTGCAAAATCAAAGTTATTATTCGCTGGTTCGCAACTATGGCCGTGCCAGGGTTTGGCAGGAAAAGGAAACATTTGGAGAAATTATTTCACGGCCGGTCGATAAACGCGAAAATTACATTAAACGTTGTGTGGGTATTGCAGGCGATGTGATCGAAATAAAAGAAGGACAACTTTACGTAAACGGCAAAGAACAGGAACATTTACCCGGAATGCAGTACGACAATATCGTAACGACCGACGGAACCGGAATCAACAAACGTGTACTTGATCAGCTGCATATTGCTGAAGATGACCGTCATGTGGTTTCAAACACCCAATATTTTTTCCCCTTAACGCAGGCTGATGAAGTGAAACTTAAAGAAATGAGAAATGTAAAATCGGTACAGAGAACATTATTGCAACCCGGAAACTGGGATAAAAACATATTCCCTTTCAGCTCAAAATATCCCTGGAATGTCGACAATTTTGGCCCGCTTGAAATCCCCAAAAAGGGACAGACAGTTAAGCTAACCATGGATAACCTGCCGGTTTACGAACGGATCATTGATCTTTACGAAGAAAATGACCTGAACGTAAAAGACAGTACCATTTACATCAACGGTTCACCTGCCGACAGCTATA
The DNA here is from genome assembly GCA_038251165.1 of Bacteroidales bacterium. Classification (GTDB taxonomy): domain Bacteria; phylum Bacteroidota; class Bacteroidia; order Bacteroidales; family Prolixibacteraceae; genus Aquipluma. The sequence goes on from JBBSBP010000038.1 coordinate 32,500, forward strand.
CCTTTAAAATGGATTATTACTGGATGATGGGCGATAACCGGCATAACTCGGCCGACTCACGATACTGGGGTTTTGTACCGGAAGACCACGTTGTGGGAAAAGCAGTATTCATCTGGCTTTCACTCGATAAAGACCAGCCATTCTACAACAAAATCCGTTGGAAACGTTTGTTCACATTTGTTCGTTAATCAACATCATACAAACTATTTACCAGGAAGCAGGCTAAGCAAAGAGCCTGCTTCCTGCGTTTTGGCAGCTGCCGTTAAATCCGCACAAACTTCAAAACAACCAATGGCAACACATAACGGTGTCGATCCGGCATGAAATCAAATGGCGGCAACATCCTGCAAGCTGCCCGAAAATATTGAAGGCCGAAATCCATTTGCTCATTCAGAGGCTTTTGGTTACTTTCGTATGATTAATAACCAAGCATATGTCCTGGAAAACAATTGCATTTTTAATACTTGCTGTTCTGCTCATTGTATTTACCTACCAGAATCCTATCCTGATCGACATCAAATTCTTTCATTGGGAAATTGCAGATGTTTCGATCGTCATTGTTTTACTGGTTGGACTTATTTTTGGTTTTTTACTGGCCTACGTCATGCAACTTCCAAGAATCATGAAGCTGAAAAAAGAGTTAAAAAGAGTGGTTCAGGAACTCGATAAAAGTAATGAAATTCAGGCCGATAAGGATGAAGATGTCAATTCGGAAGGAGTAAGCATGGGAAGTGATTACAAGGGAGGACTTTTTAGCGAATAAGAATGGAACAACCAACCGGAATTTTACTGAGTACAGCCTATTTTGCACCCATCCGATATTTTTCAAAACTGGCCGTTTATCCTGAAATTTACATCGAACAACACGAGAATTTCATCAAACAAACTTACCGGAACAGGACGGTTATTCTGGGCGCAAATGGCACGATTTCGCTGGTTGTACCGGTTGAAAAAGGGCGCGAACAGAAAATAAAAATCAAAGATCTGCGCATTGCCTACGACGAAGAATGGCAGCGAAACCATTGGCGCACCATTTTTTCGGCCTATAACTCTTCCCCGTTTTTCGAATATTATGCCGACGAAATCGAACCCTTTTTCCTGAATAAATCAAAGTTTCTGTTCGATTATAACCAACAGATTACTGAAGCCTTAATGGAAATTCTGGAAATTCCTGCCGGTGTAAAATTAACCGGCGATTTTGAACAGATACCCGAAAACTGCCTGAATTTCAGGGAACAAATTAGTCCAAAAATCCACCGGAATACTGAAGATCCACATTTTATTGCACAACCTTACACCCAGGTTTTTTCCGAAAAATTCGGGTTCATTCCCGATCTAAGCATTTTGGATCTGCTGTTTAATGAGGGTCCTTCAGCATATTCAGCGCTGCTGGATTGTTTTCTGAATATCGATTAATCCATTAATTTCCAGCAACTTCCGGAATCGCATACCTAAATTCGCCGATGCAGGATGTAAACTCCCGGCCCGGGAGTTTACATTTCAGTTCTAAAAATATTTACCCGTCAGATCTTACTTTTTGAAAATTTCTTCATGCACCACATTCCCATCCACATCATAATGTTGAAAGGTAAGGGTTGGAGTACCGTTTTTCCGGGAAACTGTTCCTTTTAAAAATCCTCCTTTTACTCTTAAAAAGCGATGTTCAGGCCTTAAATCACTCTGTGGCCATCCACCGGCATGTTCATCTGATCCCGCTCCGCAGCTAAATTCCCAAAGATTTGTACCTGCAGGATGAGTTACATATTGCCAGTGCCGATCACCGTTACATAAATAAACATTATCAAACTGGTTCAATCGTTCACGCAATTCATCCCCTTCTGTTTGGAACCCTTCATTTGCATAATTGTCGTTTTTATTATTGCGATCAGGACCTAAGATTGGATTTGCATTGATAATTACTTTAAATGTGGCATCCGATTTCTCTAACGTTTCGAACAACCATTTTTTTTGTTCTTCTCCAAAAATGGATTTTCCCGGGCCGTCGGGTATATCATTTTCACTACGGTAATCCCGTCCTTCGGTTATCCAAATTTGAACATCTTTTCCCCAACGTATGGTTTTGTAAAATTTGTCGTGAGTTGGAAATTGTTCCTCTTCAAAAATTTCAATGCCCCTGTCCCAACTAACTGTTCCGTAGGTCTGTCCAGGCCAGGCATCATTTTTAAGTGCATCATGGTCATCTTTCATAAAATAAGTGGTGACCTGAGTCCAGAAATTTCGCTGCAATGGTAATGCAAATAACCGATCCCATTTAAAGCGCATCAATTCTTCAGTCATCGCCCATGGGTTCGGTTTGTCGTAATATTCGACATCGCCGGTGTGAACATAAAAGTCAGGAAAAATCTTCATCATGGCATCATAAATTTTATGCCCGTCGGTGGTGTCTTTTCTAATATAATCGTGACAGGTTACCACACAAAATTCAATATCTTCAACAGTTTCAGCAGTTGGAGGTGTTCTAAAAGCTCCTGCAATTTTATCTGAAACTGCAGATTTTTCATCCATCCGTGCTTCCATTTCAACTACATATTTTGTGTCAGGAGTTAGATTTTCCAGTTTCCATTGATGTGTGAAATTTTTATCATTGTCTACGGTAATCCATTCCGTTACCGTTTTATTTTCTGAGTTGGTTAATGGATAGTATATCAGTTTAACTTCTCCTGTAGCTCCCGGACAGGCACCAATCATATCATCCAAAGTTAATCCTTCCGGAATTTGAGCGGCAAGGATTTTCTCCCCATTGGCTTCCTGGTCAAGATCCTTTTCCACTTTTGCAGAAATACTTATAAAATTTTCACCCTTTACATTTCCTTCCGGATTTCGGGTTAGGCGCGTCCAGAGGACAATCGAAGTTTGGTCGGCCCAGCCGTTGTGAAAGCCATTTCCAAAATACGGGCCGTTGGTTTCTTTTTTTACGTTACATGAAGAAACGAGAAGTGCGAAAATTGCTGCGACGGCAATCAAATGTTTTAAAATCGATTTCATTTTTTCCCCTTTTTAAAATTATTATTTTGATTTTTCAGGAAGACTGGATTTCCAGTTCTTAAAAAGTTGTTCCATTTCTATCACCTTAGCCGGATTAATGGATGCCTGGTTGTTCGTTTCAGTAGGATCACTTTCAAGATTATACAATTCCCATGGTTGGTCGAATCCTTCTTTAACAATTTTCCACGAATCGAAATAAGCCGCCTCTCCATCCTGCCATTCCCAGAAAATGGGTTTTTCTCTCGCTGTTTTTTTTCCTTTGAACACCGGCAACAGGCTAACTCCCTGCATGGGAGTTATTTTTTGATTGTTGAATTCTTCAGGGTATTTTGCACCGGTAATATCGACCAGTGTAGCCATAAAATCGATAAAATGTCCGGGAAATTGTGAAAAGGTTTTAGGTTCAATTTTATTGGGCCAATATGCAATTAATGGAGTATTTATTCCCCCTTCATAACTGAAGTTTTTGTAGAACCGGTAGGGGGTATTTCCCACATTTGCCCAACTATGGCCGAGCGACGACCATCGCGTCATCGTTCCAATTTCACCATAATCATCCGAAACATTCACCATTTCGGCGGAGGCGCCGTTATCTGAAACAAATAATATCAGTGTATTTTCATCTTTACCGATTTCCTTTAGTTTAGCCAACACACGCCCGATATTTTGATCCAGCCGATCAATCATAGCTGCATAAACTTCCATTTTTCGGATTTCATCCCTGCGTACGGAATCACTCAGTTCATCCCAGCTGTCGTATGTAGGAGCTGATAACTTGTATGTTTCATCAATCAATCCCATTTTCAATTGTTTCTCATAGCGCTGCTGCCTAACCTTACTGTATCCGTCGGTGTATTTACCTTCGTATTTGGCAATGTCTTCGGGCCACGCCATTAACGGATCGTGAGGCGCATTGTATGCCAGGTATAGAAAAAACGGCTTTCCCTCGTTTTTGTATTCGTCCAGCCACCCTAAAGCATAATTGGTGAAATAATCGGTGGTATAAAAGTCTTTGGCTTCCGGTGTATAAGGATGATACATAGTCGAATCGATGCACCACCAACGTTGGGTTTTATCGCCAGGTTTTCCTTTTCGTGCCGGCGCGCCTTCTCCCGGTCGCTGGTTGCCGGGATTGAAATAATTACAGGCGCCGTCTTTCAAACCATAATAACGGTCGAACCCTCTTGTCACAGGATTTTCCAAACCATGATGTTTCCCTGACCAAAGTGTGCGGTAGCCTGCTGTTCGAATTACTTCCCCTAAGGTTACTGCATTTGCAATCGGATCCTTATAGGTTTTTGCATAACCATTTTGCTGCGCGTATACGCCGGTTAAAAGGCATGCCCTCGACGGAAAACATTTTGAAGTATTGTGAAATCTGGTGAAACGCATTCCACTTTCTCCCAGTTTATCGATGTTAGGGGTTTGTACTTCGCTGCCGTAACACCCAATATCAGACCAGCCCATATCATCGGCGCTGATAATTATGATATTCGGTTTTGTTTGTTTTTGCTGACAGGAGTTCAACATGAAGAGTAAAAACAGCGTCAGAAGGAATACTGGTTTTTTCATATGAATTATTGGTTTAGGTTACAGAAAAATAGTTGACTCAAAAATAACATAACTTATTGTGCTTTGGAATTTTATTTTTTTTATTGCTGACAAAATCCTACCATACGATTGTAATCAGCTTTAAAAATCTTTTCAAAAGCAAATTCATCGCCTTCCTTAAAACGAAAAAAACAATATGCGTCATATTCAAGGGGAGCTGATTCCATTTAGCTAGCTTGGTTAGTTAATTACAAATATGACAATTTCCCGGATCAGCAACAAGACTACCAGGGAAATAAAAATTATCCGGTTTTACAAAAGGATCAGGATGCCGCAGAGCCGGCCAACATGGATTCGATCAGGGGAAGAGTTGGCAATGATTATAATAAATATCAGCACTTGCATAATTTAATGAAAAAAGTAAATTTGCAGGATTACGATGTAATCGAAAATTTCGACAGCCAAAACCAGCAACCAAACTTGACTTTTTTATGCGCATCTTTCAGGTTACCCATTTTAAAATAATAAGATCTATATTATTTTTTTCAACAGTTTTTTCTTTTTTCAGTATCAATACCTTAAAAGCAGAAGAGTTTGAAATATGGACTTTTGCAGGTGCCGAAACCCAGTGGAGGAATATGGGAATATCACTTCGCAGTGCAAATTTCTTTTTGCAGGATGGCAACTGGTTTCTTAACCACACTGAATTTTCATTAATTTTTCCTTCAAAAAATAATTTCAGTTTAGGTTTAGCGTACAAGCAGGAATATGTAAAATTTCCGGAGAGAATACGGGCAGAATACCGGCCAATGATTAATCTTTTTTATACCAGGAATTGGGGGTACTTTCAATTCAAGGACCGTAACCGCTGGGAATTCAGGTTCATGGATGGCGAATTGATTAACCGGTACAGAAATCAGGTTCTGTTCACTTACAATAAGTTTAAATCATTTGCTCCTTATTTTTCTACCGAGTTTTCATTTTATTTCAATAAACTGGATTACACAAGGCAACGAACCATTATCGGGGCAAATATTCCGATAAAAAGTGTAACCCTTAACCTTTTTCTTGGACACCAATTCAATAAAGACCTGCCTGATACATGGACAGATAAAATAATGCTGGGAACTTCATTCAATTACAGGTTCTGACAGCCAGAAAATTAGCTGAAATTTCAGCTCAAAAATCCTGGGTTTATCGGGTCGCAGGCTGGTTTAAACAGATCTGTGGCCCCAGCAACAAAGCGAAACCCGGCAATTCCGGTCGTTTTAAAAAGTCTTTTTTCGGAATCTCACTGAATGAAGGTATCCTGCTTGATCAAAAAAGAAACATTGATTAATTAAACCAATAGGATATTTTAAGCACTAAAGCCCGTCTTTTTGAATTCATGCTTTCAGGGAAATAGTTTTCTGAGTAAACAAGAAAAAAGTCGGAAACCGGCTTGTAACGCCACTGAAACCTGGCATTAATATTCAGATTGTCAGCCTGTTCATTATACTGAATATAGGTTGTGAAGAATACTTTATCGGTTAATGTTAAATCCATTTTAGTTCCAATCAGCCAGAATCCTGTACGGCCCCATGGTTGTGGCAACATTAAATCGTTGAAGGAATATATCAGTGAAACATATCCGTAAGGCTGAAAACGATAGTTAAAATCCCCTGACACATACCATCTGTCGCCATTGAAAAATCCTCCATATCCGGATTGGAAGCTGTATTTGAAAAGGTTGCGGTTATTCGAAGTAAACTGCATGGAGGCCTCCCTCCAGTTGTATTCACTCCCCTTTAAAAGATAATGGATGCCCTTGTTTGTAGGATCATAATCGTTCCTTAACCTGACATAAGAGTACCTCGTTTTCATTTCGATATGTGCCCTGTTTTTAAATTGAAAGAAATAATTGCCACTGATTTTACGGTCGGTTAATGCCAATTCGCCTGGCTGGAGAAAATTGTCCATTTCAAGCAGAAATCCATGATATTCCAGTGCGCTGTTTTTAGGATACAATTTAACCGATACACTTGGATTCAGTTGAAGAAAATCGATGCGGGGAACATATCCGGCTTCGGCATTAAAATCCTTACCTACATAATATTCGTTCAGTTTGATGAGAAATGTTTTTCGTGAATAAGTTAAATCAATCCCCTGGGAGAATTCTTCCGAAGAATTAAATGCAGGTGTAAAAGATTTTAACCCGAAAATTTTACCGGTCAGAAAGTCGTTGGGACTGGCCATATTATACTCCAGACCTGCCAGGCGGTTATAGTGGTTGCCCTTCCATTCAACAGGAACGTCCATCTGCTGTTTATTAACGAATATGACGCCGATATTGGATCTGGCGAATATTTTTTTTTCAAGCGAGGAAACAAAGAAATTTCTGGACAAAAAGTCCCCGTCAGTACCGGTTTGCATGTCCATCAAACCAAAACGCCAGTTATTTGCCGTCTTTCCGCTTAACCTGAAACCCGCATTAACCGGTGCGTCGATCCCGATGCGCCGGGAAAAGAATGGCCGGATATTCGTTGATCCGTAGTTTGCAAAAAGGTCGCTGTTCTCTAAAAAAAATTGTCTTTTTTCCGGAAAATAGAGTTCATATCGTTCAAGGTTGGTGACCTGTTCATCCACCTCAGCTTGCGAAAAATCAGGATTGTAAGTTAAATCAAGGTTGAGTGATGAAGAAAGACCCACTTTTGCATCGAACCCAAATTCCTTTCGATATTTTGTTCCTTCCCCCATTTCAATATTTCGTGAAGCGCTCCCAAACAGATAAGGGATGAGCGATAATTTTAATCCTGATTTTGGAAGTGGGTGTTCCCATATCAATTGTCCGGCATAGGCCATGGATGCTGTCGGGAACTGCCGGGGAACAGGAGTCCATGCCGATTTTTCATTCAATTTCAGGTCATTTCGTGAAAACTGGATATTCCAATGGTCGGCATTGCTTTTATATCTGACTGAATTGAAAGGGATACGCATTTCAGTTGTCCAACGATCGTTGTAATTTTTCGTCTTCGATTCCCATTTGCCATCCCACATCTGGTTGACTACTTTCCCGTCGCTAAGGGTGCCATCACGTACCGCGCCGGCAGCATTCACCCCAAAACAATATCCGTTAATCTGATTAAAAAAAGGATCCATATAGACACTGATATTGTCGTTAATCGAAAACGAAAAATCACGCCTCAACGATTCAATTACACGTTTTCCGGGAAGCGTGTCATAAGCAATTAATGCAATGTAAAATGCTTTATCATCATAGGTCATCATCACATCTGAATGTGACACACTTTGACCGGTATCATAAGGCAATACCATATAAAAATCAGTCGCCTTTTCAGCTTTCAGCCAATCAGCCTCATCGATAATGCCATCAACTGATATTTTGCCTATCCGTTTCTTTACATGAATTATGAAATTTTTGTTAATCATGTTATCGACCGCAATACTGTCTCTTTTTAAATCTAAGGAGCTTTTTCGAATTGTATCATCTGCAGGTTGGGCCTTTAGCCCGGATGACAATAAAAAAATGGCGGTAAAACTTATTGAAAATATTGTTTTGAGCATTATTCCGGAATAAAACCCTAAATATATATTTTCATACAGTAGTATTACAACTCATATCTGAAAATATATCAATCAGCGGGGATTATACAGGTAAACTCAATAGTTTTTGGCAAAATCATCAGCATACGCATTAATTTCGGTTTCAGTTAAATGTGAACCAGAACTAATAATTACGCGATACCTGAAAGTGGTTGACTTTCCCGCAGAAACAGAAAAACCCAATTCTTCCTTTCCCCTGGTGAAATCCTTTACCCCCAGCGGATTAATTGAAAAAAGCCCGTATCCGCGAGCATGCCAATATGACGGATAACCCTGATTGTCAGGATGGTCACAAATAACAATTGAAATTTTCTCCTTGCCAATGTTACCGTATAAATCCATCCACCTGGCTCGGGTCCCCCAAACTGCTTCGCCTGCAATTCCTTCACTGCTCAGGTAATTCCCGGATATCCCTTCGTTCGACACCGCCTTTACTTTTTCAGGCTGCCCATCGGCACTGTACAGAATAGTTTCGCCTCGAGAAGGTAATTCGAGCTGACGTGCAACGCGGATGCCAAACATGCCTTCCTTGGTATCGGGCATCGGGACATCTTTATCGCCGGCCGTCAATGTAGTAATCCGGTCAATAATACGGATTTCGTCCTCAGCAATAAAGTGATATTCCGAATGTTCTTTCAACAGTTCTTTCCCGGAGTTATCGACCCAGCTTTCGGTGGTAACCAACAATCCTTCACCTAATCCTTCGGATCGGCTATCAACTTTAAGGTGTTTTATTACCCCTCCGTTGTCATTTCTGGTTCCCAAC